>NZ_JBQHDF010000002.1:0-681030 GCF_052068495.1 Micromonospora sp. SD12
GGTGCTGCCACGGACGACTTCCTCCCCACGGCCATCAGACCATGATCAAGAAGCTCCATGAAAGCGGGGGTGGCTCAACCTGCTGCGCGAGGTACGACAGGATCCGCCACCGCCGCGGGGACAACCGCCGCGTGGCACCCTGGTCTCCCATCCCTCGATGATCCCTCCGCGTACCGGCGGTCCGACATCCTGTTTCCCACAGCCGTAACGGAGAGTGGTCGATGTTTCGGCCGGGAGATCGGTAAGCCGGGACCGCCGTGATGGGAGACAGCGCTCGCCGTGGGCCGTTGGGCGAGGCGTCGACGGACCGTGCGAGCACCCCACATACCCAAACCGTGGTTTCGGGGCTGATTTTGGAGATCACTGTTCAGTGAATCAGCCGAAGAGCCGAGGACAGAAAACGCGGTACGGTCAAATCAGACCGCCAATAGTTGATCTCTACGGTCGGCGCCGCACTGCGGCGCTGATCTTTCAAGGCGCGCGACAAGCCCGTCCCGACTCGGCGGTGATGCGCCACGCATCGACACGATGGTTACTTGAAGTAACAACGTGCGCGGCCTGTCCGGCCACAGCTCTGGCCCGAGATTGCGGCGGGGCCGCTCCCGGAAGGAGCGGCCCCGGAGTTCGGCGTTCAACCCGTTCGATCAGTCCAGGCGGCATCGAGGATCACCTGGTACGCGCTGATCCGCACGGGCGACAGCGTCAGTCGCTCGTGGGCGAGCAGCTCACCCGTCTTCGGGTCGAAGATCAGGAGAGACTGCGCGTCGTGTTCGCGGTCGTCGAAGGTGACGGCGACCCCGTCCCGACCGGCGCGATCCGTCACCTGCCCCCGCCAGCGGAAGCCGGGCACGTCGGCGAGGACCCGCAGGATCTCCGCTCGGGCCGCACGCGGTACGACGAACTGCGCGTAGAGAGTGCTGACTTCCTTGCTCGCGGCGCCCGGCCCGTACTCGACCTTGAGCAGTTCGCGCAGCCGCGACGGGTCGGCCGACGGTGGCGTGAGCTCCACGGGCGGCAGCGGGATCATGGCCGGAGCCGCCGTGGCGCCAACTGCGGGACGCGGGTCCAGGTTGCGTTGCCAGTAGTCGCGGGACTCCTGGTCGGGGTACTGCGGCTCCAACTGTTTGTTGCTCTGGCTGCCGGTCCCGTCGGCGGCCTGCCAGACCTTCGTCTCGCCGGCGAAGGCGACCCGGTGACGGCCGTCGGCGGAGGTCATCACCGGATCGCCCCACACCTTCGTGTGGTGGTACATGTAGCGCCCGCCGACGCGGTCGTACTCCGCGTCCTTGATCTTGCCCGCCAGCGCGCGCAGTTGCGGGCCAGCGTCTGGTGGGTCCGTATCGAACTGGTATGAGACCGGCACGAGCACCGATCCCGCTGTGCTCCCGGGCCCGCCCGGAACGTGCGGTGAGGGCCTGTCGAACGGCTGGAGAACGGCCACGGCACCGACCGCGACCGCCAGCGTCCCCGCCGTCAGAACCAGCCGGCGGGTCGGGCGTACGCGACGACGCCCGGCAACCGTCTCGGTGGTGTCGGCGCGGTCGATCAGCTCGTGTGCCGAGACCAGCGGCGGCGCGACGGCGGCGGTCCGGGCCGGGTCGACCGGGCCGAGGAGGGTACGGGTGCGCTCTGCTCCGAACATCACAGTTCCTCTCGCGTGGTCGTCGCCAACACGGGGCGGCGCCGGGACTGAGCGGGCTGGTCCGACATCGCTTCGGCGAGGCGGCGGCGGGCGCGGTGCAGGCGCACTGCCGCGGTCGCCCGAGTGCAGCCAAGGACCTGGGCCGCCTCGGACACCGTCAACTCCTCCCAGCCGATCAGCCGGAGAATTTCCTGATCGAGGTCGCTGAGGATGGCCAGCGCGGCCCGGACGTCGGCGACCCCGAGGGTGGTGTCGGCACCCGACGAGCTGGCGACCCGTGCCAGGTCGGCACCAGTGATGGGCAGGACATCGGGGGCGCCGCGCCGCGACCGCCAGTGGTTCGCAAGGAGCCGCCGGGCCACCCCGTACAGCCAGGGCAGGCTGCGGTCCGGCACCTCGTTACGACGACGCCAGGCGACGACGAAGACCTCCTGGGCGAGCTCCGCCGACGCGTCGGAGTCCGCGAGTCGGCGCAGGCCATACCTCACCACGTTCGCGTACTCGGCGACGTAGAGGCCGGTGAACCAGCCCTCGTCCCTCTTCTTCGGTGGACCCACCCGAACCCCCATTGCCTCGGCGACTCTCACCCTGGCTTGTGTCACGACAAGCCCAACGCTTACCGGCGAGCTTCTCCCAGCCGATCCCGGCGAACCCAACGAATCCGCCATGGGACGGCGCCTCATGTCGTGTTCGACGGCGGGGTCCTGACGGCGGACCAGATCGCGACGCTACGACTGTGCCCGGACGAACTGGATCGGTTCGAGTTCGTCGAACCGGAGCGCTTGGGCGACGTATTGATCCCACGGATGGCTCGGCGGGTTGCCGCAGCCATCGCCGCTATCGGACGTGGTGGTGTCTACCTTGAGGATCGAGTCGCGTTCTCAAGCAGGTAGCCGGTCGCATTGAGCCGTAGACACGGCGGCAACCGACACGTTTCGTGGTCCCGTCGTCGCGCTCAAACGGGTACCGTCAATCCACATCGTCACCCCGACCAGATGGCGATCAGGCAACACGATCTCCTCTAAGGAGCGTGCCCATGACGCGACAGGTCGTCGCCGTTGACCCGGCCTTCGGGCCGCGTTTGAAGGAGCTGCGCGAGCGGCGGGGACTGTCGCTTCGCCGGCTCGGCCAGCAGGTCCACTGTTCGCACGGGTACCTGTGGGACCTCGAGGCCGGCAGCAAACGGCCGAGCCTGTCCGTTGCGGCCCTGCTCGACGCCGCGTTGGGTGCAGACGGGCAGCTGTCCGCCCTTGTCCGGGCGGTGTCAGCCGACAGCGGCGGACGGACCACGTTGCCTGCGAAGCCGGTCGACATGCCGGTGGCCGGTCTAGAGTTCGCCGCAGATTGGCGCCACGGTGTGGCGGTCGCGGCGAAGCTCTGGCGGGAAGACATGCAACGGCGAGATCTCCTGGTAGGTGCGGGTTTCAGTGCGGCGGTGTTTCTCACTCCAGCGCTGCGGTGGCTGACCGTGCGGCTCGACGAGCGGCCCGCTGGGGACGGCGAGCGTCTCGTGGGCGCACCAGACGTCGAAACGGTCCGGCAGATTACAAACGTCTACCGGGCGCTGGACAACCAGTACGGCGGCGCCCACGTCCGTGACGGCCTGGTCCGGTTCCTCAACTCCGAGGTGGCGGCGATGCTGCAGGGCCGGTACGACGCCCGCACCGGCGCCGCGCTGTTCTCTGCTGCGGCGGAGGCCACCCAGCTCGCCGGCTGGACGTCGTACGACATCGGCTTGCACGGTTTGGCGCAGCGGTACCTGGTCCAGGCGTTGCGGCTGGCCGCGGCGGCCGGCGACCAGCCGCTGGGGGCGGAGATCCTTGCGGCGATGAGCCATCAGGCGGCCTATCTTGGCGCCTCGGTGGAAGCGATCGACCTGGCCCGTGCTGCCGGGCGTACCGCCGCCGAGGCCGGGGTGGGCGCCATCCAGGCCGAGTCCGCTGTTCTGGAGGCCCAGGGCCATGCCGTCGGTGGTGACGAGGCGGCGTGCGCGGAGGCGCTTGACCGGGCCGAACGGGCTTTCGACCGCGCGGACCGCACCAGTGCCCCGCAGTGGATCGGCTACTTCGACGAGTCCTACCTGGCGGCGAAGTTCGGGCACTGCTTCTCCGCGCTCGGTCGCGGTGAGCTGGCGGCGCGGTTCGCGGTGCGGTCGCTGCAGATGGACGGCCGCAGGTATGCGCGGGGGCGGCAGTTCAACCTCGCCCTGTTGGCTGTCGCCCATGCCCAGTCGGGGGAGCTGGAGCAGGCCAGTTCGGTGGGAATGCAGGCCGTCGAGGCGGCTGAGGGACTGGGGTCGGTCCGGTCGCGTGACTACCTCGCGGCCCTCGCGGATCGGCTCGCGCCGCACGTCGGACTGCCTGCGGTGCGGGAGTTTACTGATCGGGCTCGACTGGTGCTCCAGGCTGTCTAGACCCGCCCGGTGGCCTTGGCCAACAGGACCGCGAGTAGGCCGGCAACGGAACCCGCGCCGACTATCTCTCCCGCTTGGATCCGCTGCTCCACCTCGGCGAGCGGGATCCAGCTGAGCCGCTCGGTTTCGTTGATGTCGGGGGCCGCGCCGGTGAAGTCGGCGCCCCGGGCCAGGAAGACGAGGTTCTGCTGGTCGATGGTGCCGACCATGGGCTGGAAACCGAGGAGCGGTTCCATCGTTCGCGGTCGCCAGCCGGTCTCCTCCTCGACCTCTCGGGCCGCGCATGCTGCCGGGTCCTCGTCTGGGTCGAGGTAGCCGCCGGGGAGTTCCCAGACCCACCGGTCGATGACGAACCGGTGTCTCCACATCATGAGGACGCGCTCGGCGTCATCGAGGACGATGACCATCGCGGCTGGCGGTACCCGCAGGACGTACTGCTCGAACCGGACGCCGTCGGGCAGTTCGACGTCTGCGATTCCGAGGACTGCCCGCCTGGTGTCGTCAACGACCCGTTCGCCGTGGATGGTCCACTCACTGGCCCGCCGCGCCTCGGTACTCATGCCCGAACCCTATCGGGGTGTCAGCTGCGTACTCGCCCCGCGGCTCCGTGTCCGCTGACGCCGGCTGACGGGCAAGGACTTCAACCTGGCTGCCGACGACGGCCAATCTGTCCATCGAGGGATGCGACAGTCCGCGCCGCGATGACCGGGCCGTCGGGTCCCGGGCGACGGCGGCGGCCATCACTGTCGGCTGGAGCGAGCTCGCACGACGTGCTGGCCGCCGCCGCACCCACCAATCGATGACCTTTGGGGGACCTATGGCAACGTATCTGCGAGGTGAACGGGTTGAAGGCGGACAGTCGCCCCTACCCGCTCACAGGGGCGGGCCCGGGCAGCATTCCTTCAGGACCGACAGCAACAGCGGGCTTCCCTCCCGCCGATTCCCGGGCGTCATCTGTCTGGTGGCGAACCTCCACGCGCGCCACCGACACCTCACGTCCGGCGGCGTCGCGCCGGATGGCGACCGCGACCGGACGAGCGCGGGTCCTTTCCACCGAGCCTCCCCTGCTCACCTACGCGTGGCAACGCGCGCTCGGGCAACCATCTCTCACCGACGGGCACCGATGATGACCCGGGTGGTGGTGACCGGTGCGGCCGGGTTCATCGGCTCGCACCTGGTCGACGCGCTGTTGTCCCGGGGCGTGGAGGTGGTCGGCTTGGATCGCCGCCGGCTGGGCGAGCATGCGATCGCCGACGAGAACCTGGCGACGGCGGTCGGAAGCCCACTGTTCACGCCGCTGTGCCGGGACTTGTCCGTTGACCAACTCGACGACGCGGTGGACGGCTGCGACACCGTTTTCCACCTGGCAGCCCGGCCGGGTGTCCGCTCGTCGTGGGGCGCGGACTTCGTCGACTACGCCCAAGCCAACGTGCTCGGCACCCACCGGCTCCTCGACGCCTGCGCTCGCTCGGGCGTACGGCGGTTGGTCTACGCCTCGTCGTCCAGCGTCTACGGCCCGGCGGACCGGCCCAGCCGCGAGGCCGACCCGACGTGCCCGGTCTCGCCGTACGGGGTGAGCAAGCTCGCCGCCGAGCAGCTCTGCCTGGCCTACGCCCGCCGCCCCGACAGCCAGCTCAGCGTCGTGGCGTTGCGTTACTTCACGGTGTACGGGCCACGGCAGCGGCCGGACATGGCGATCGGCCGGCTGTTGTTCGCCGCCTATACCGGTTTGCCGGTCACGCTCTTCGGCGATGGCAGCCAGCGGCGGGAGTTCACCTACATCAGCGACGTCGTCGCCGCGACGGTCGCCGCCGCCCACGTCGACGCCAGCTGGGCGGTGGTCAACGTCGGTGGCGGGGCGAGCGTCTCCATGCGGGGCGTGATCCAGGAGGCGTCGACGGTCACCGGCCGGCACATCCACGTCCAGGCGGCGAACGCCCAACCCGGAGACGTTCCAGCGACCTCAGCGGACCTGACCCTCGCGGGCCGACTGCTCGGCTATTGGCCGACTGTCGGACTGCACGAGGGCCTGGCCCGCCAGTCCGCGTGGCTGGTCAGCCTCTCCCATGACCGGCTCGCCACCTTCACCTCCTGACTGCGAAGGAACCCTCATGATCGTTCTCACTGCGGATTCCGCGAGCGAGTTGTTCGCTGCGGCCTGCCAGGCGGTCCTTCTCAACGGCAAACTGGTCGCTCCGCGCGACCTGACGACCACCGAGGTCGTCGGCGCACATCTGTGCCTGACGAACCCGCGTCGCCGGTTGGTTGCCGTTGCGCCCATTCGGGTGATCAATCCGGCGTTCGCGGTCGCGGAGGCGCTGTGGATTCTGTCTGGCTCGGACGATCCATGGATCTTCGACTTCAACGACAACCTGCGCCGATACGCCGACGACGGCGTGCTGCAGGGCGCGTACGGGCCCCGGATTCGCCGCTGGGATGGCAGCGTCGACCAGCTCGACACGGTCGTGCGGAAGCTGACGGTCGACCGGCAGTCGCGGCAGGCGGTCGTCCAGATCTTCGACCCGGCCCGTGATCACCGAGGCTACCGGGACGTGCCGTGCACCCTCGGATACCGGTTCTTCATCCGGCAGGGCCGGCTCGTCATGCACACCAGCATGCGCAGCCAAGACCTGTGGCTCGGCTTCCCGTACGACATCTTCGCCACCACGCTGCTGCACGAATTGATGGCCGGCTGGCTCGGCGTCGAGGTCGGCGAGTACCACCATCACGTCGACTCGCTGCACCTGTACGCCGAGCACGCGCCGGCCGCTGCCGAATGCCTCCACCACGAGCCGATCGTCACCGAGATGGAACCGATCGCCGTGACCTGGCCCAGCCTGGACGCCGTCCTCGCGCAGATCATCGGTAGCGAAGGCAACATGTCCGACGGCACCCCGTGGGACACGTTCGGACAAGTGCTTACCAGCTACCGGAAATGGAAGCTCGGCGAGCGGGACCTGGCGCGCAAGTTCGCCCACGACACACCGGGGCCGCTCGGCGCTTCCCTTGTCGCCTGGTATCAGCACCTCACCCGGCCGGCCCTCGTATCGCCGGAGCTGGCATGACTGCGGATGTGGTGCTTGGGCTGTGCGCGTACACGCATGACTCGGCGGCGGCGCTGCTGGTCGACGGCCACCTGATCGGCTTCGTCGAGGAGGAACGGCTAGACGGGGTCAAGCACAGCAAGGCCTACCCGGCACACGGTGTCGCCTGGCTGCTCGACGAGGCCGGCCTGACACCGTCGGACGTGACCACGGTCGCGTACAACTTCGACGGGCGCCGCTACCTACGCGCGCTGGGTCAACTGCCGACCCATCTGCGACAGGCTGCCAGCCGCGCCCGAGCCGTACCACGGGCCCGCAGCTTCACCACGGTCCACCGCCGCTACCAGGCCCGGATGCGAGACCTGGCCGAGCGTTTCCCACGCGCACACCTCCAGCCAGTGCCGCACCATCGCGCGCATGCCCTGTACGCCTTCGCCGCCGCCGGTGTGGACGACGCGGCGGTCCTGATCGTCGATAGCCTCGGCGAGTTGCAGACCACCACCACCTGGCACGCCCGTCAACGCAACTCGCGGCTCAGCCTCGACCTGGCACACGCGATCGACGACCCCGCCTCCCTTGGCTACGCCTACGGTGCGGTCACCGAACACCTCGGCTGGCGCCGCGGCGACGAGGAAGGCACCGTGATGGCGCTGGCCGCCCTCGGCGACCCCGCCCGGTTCCGAGAGCTGATGTCCCGGGCGATCCGGCTCACCACCGACGGGTTCACCCTCGACCCAGCGCTGATCGCCCTGCGGGTGCTCGCCAGCCGCTACGGCCGGGTCACGCGCGCGTTCACCGTCGCAACGTGCCCGCCCCGCACGCCGACGGCACCGGTAGAGCCTGTGCATGCCGACCTGGCCACTGCGCTGCAGGAACGCACCGAGCAGGTGATGCTGCATCTCGCCGCGCAGGCCCGCCGGCTGACCGGCTCGGGGCTGCTCTGCCTGGGTGGTGGAGTTGCGATGAACTGCGTCAGCGCCGGCCTCATCGCCCAGGCCGGCATCGTTGACGAGGTGCATGTACCGCCCGCCCCCGGCGATGCGGGCACCGCGATCGGCGCCGCCGCCCACGCCTGGCTCGACGTAACCAGCCGTCCACCCACCGGCCTCCGCCATCACTGCTACCTCGGCCCCGCCTATCCCGACCTGGCACTACCGGCAGCACCGCGCGCGGGACTGCACGCGAGCCGACCCGCCGAACCTGTCCAACATCTGGCCCGGCAGTTAGCCGACGGGGCGATCGTGGGGTTGTTCACCGGCGCGCTGGAGGCCGGCCCACGGGCACTGGGGCACCGGTCGATCCTCGCCTCTCCCCTGGAGGCCGGTGTGGTCGAGCGGCTCAACGCCACCGTCAAGTTCCGTGAACCGTTTCGACCTTTCGCCCCTGTCGTACTCGCCGACAAGGCCACCGACTACTTCCGGCTACGCCAACCGTCGCCGTACATGTCGCTCGCGGCTCCCGTGACCGAGCTGACCCGCAACAAGCTACCCGCGATCGTGCACGTCAACGGCACCGCCCGGGTTCAGACCGTCACGCGCGAGCAGCACCCCTTCCTCGCCGACGTTCTCACCCGCTTCGGCGAGCTCACCGGCCACCCCGTGCTGATCAACACCTCGCTGAACATCAAGGGCAAGCCGATCTGCGGCGCACCAGAGATGGCCTTGGACTGCCTCACCGAGTCCGGCCTGAACGCGCTGCTCATCGAAGGCTGGTGGGTGACCAAGTGAGAATTGGCTACAGCTTCTGGGGGTTCCTCGGCCCTGGCATCACCGACACCCCGGACGGGGGCCGCAGCCACCGCCGGACCTTGGTCGACGGGCTACGTGCAGCCGGCCACGACATCGTCTTCCTTCAACCAAACCGGGACCTGTGCGAGGCCGGCGACGATCTCACCGGCCACTACCGCTGGGACGTAGGCCTGCCCGACCTCGACGCGCTGTTCCTCGAATGGCGCTGGCCCATTCCCGGTCGTAGCACCACCATCTGCGGGCGACCCGGCCACACCTGCGACCTGCATCGGCAGGTCGAGCTGCTTGACCACTACACCTACCGGGTCGGCACCCCGACGCTCCTGTGGGACAAGGACCGCCGGCTTCCCGCAACGGACCCCCTCCGCCGTGCCCGCAACATCATGGTCTGTGAGCCCGCTCTGCACCCGACTCCGGGCGCAGTACCGCTGCTTTTCCCGGTCGCCGACACGGCTATCGACGCCGCTGACCCGGCTGCGCTGGCGGCCCTGCCCCGCCGCACCCCGCTGGTCTACGTCGGCAACCAGTACGACCGTGACCACGTGTTCGACACCTACTTCGCGCCGGCAGCCGCCCAACTGCCTCACCTGATCGCGGGCAAGTGGGCCGACACCAGACGCTGGCCGGATCTGAACTTCATCGGCCGCGTTCCGTTCCCCAGGGTGTCCGCGATCTACGCCGACGCGCTCGCCACTGTCCTGCTGCTGCCCGCCCGGTACGCCGAAGCAGGGCAGATGACCCAACGAATCTTCGAGGCCGTCCTTGCTGGCTGCGTGCCCCTGCTGCCTCGTGACGTCCGCGGCGCCGATGCCCTTGTTCCCTCGTCGCTGATCGTCCGCGACGCCACGGACGTGCGGCATCGCATCGGCTGGCTCAGCGAGATCGCCGGCACCGGTGACCACGCCAGCCTGATCGCGGGGTGTCTACGGCGCCTCGACCCGTTTCGGCTCTCGACCCAGCTTAAGGTTCTCACCTACCTGCTACATCACCCGGAGTCGGTGCCGTCATGACCCACCGTGTCACCACCGGACGAGCGCACTACACCTCTACGCTGGAGCACCATGGACAGGATCGCCATCATCGGCTGCGGCGGCAGCGGCAAGTCCACCGTCGCACGCCAGCTGGCCCGGATCCTCGACGCGCCGTTGACGCACCTCGACGCGACCTACTACGACGAGCACTGGAACCCCTTACCGCAGGACGAGTTCGCCGCCCAGCAGGAGAAACTCGTCGCTGGCGAACGATGGATCATCGAGGGCAACTATGCCGGCACCCTGCCGATCCGGCTCGCCGCCGCCGACACCGTGATCTTCCTCGACATACCGGCCCGGACCTGCCTATGGGGCATCGTCCAGCGCCGCTGGCGCTACCGGGGCGGGCAACACCAACAGGACGGCGTCTACGACCGCATCACCTGGAACTTCGTCCGCTACATCCTCGGCTACCGGCGCACCATGCGCCCGCGAGTCCTGAACTTACTCCGCGAGCACGGGCCCCACGTCCGCTTGATCACCCTCACCAGCCGTCACCAGGCCACTCAACTGATCAAACGCGTCCACGACGAGCACCAGCCCGAGACCTGACGGCAGCGGAACGGGAGGCGCCGGATGTCGGCCAACCCGTTCCTTGACCCCACGCTGGTCCACGGCGACCTCTACCGGGGCAACGGCCGGCTTGCCGACCGCACCCACGCGCTGCATCGCGCCAAGATCAGCGGAAGCGACGTCGCCGACACGATCACCGACCTACTCGCCACCCGGGTCCCACCCGGGGCGGCCGTGCTCGACATCGGTTGCGGGCGCGGCACCACAACCCTGCGCTTGGCCGACCGGCTCCGTCCCCGGCAGCTCGTCGCCGTGGACGCCTCGACCGCACTGCTTGACACCACCCGCGACCGCCTCGGCCACGCCAGCGCGCGAGGCTTCATGATCTGCGCCGACTTCCACCACCTACCCCTACCCGACAAAGTGGCTGACGCCGCAGTCGCCGCCTTCTGCCTGTACCACTCGCCGACGCCGGCCGGGGCCATCGCCGAAATCGCCCGCTGCCTACGCCCCGGCGGTACAGCCGTCCTGGTCACCAAGTCGCTGGACAGCTACGCCGAACTCGACCATCTGGTCCACGCCGCAGGCCTCGACCCGCACGCCATCAGCCGACCGAGCCTCTACGAGAGCTTCCACAGCGGCAACCTGCACACCATCGCCGCCACCAACCTGACCGTCCTCGACGTCCAGCACGAGGAACACATCTTCCACTTCGCGGACGCCACGCACCTCGCCCGCTACCTCACCACCACACCCAAATTCCGGATCACCCTGACCGGCGGGATCCCCGCCCTCGCAGCGGCCCTGCAGCAGCGGCTGGCCCCACCGCCCTACACGACCCGATCCACCGTCAGCTACGCCGTGGCCGTGCAGCCATGAGTGGCGGCCCCTTCGTCAAGCGGTACGACGACCCGGAACGCTGCACCGCCGCCGCCGCTCACCACGCCTGGCTGGCCGGCCTGGGCTCCGGCGTACGCCTACCTGCGCTGGTCGCGCGGGGCCGCCGGCATCTGATCTTCGAGCGGCTTTCGGGGCACACACCGAAAGTGGATGATCTTCCGTGGGCCGCCGCAGCACTCGGCCGGCTCCACGCTGCCGCGCACCGAAATGAACTTCGGACCGCCCGTCTTGATCAACCCCACATCACCTCGACCGGACTCGTGATCCCCGACTTCGCCAGCCCGCGTCAGGCGGCGCTACACCACGCCGCAGCCGCGGCGGGCATCCACGGATCGGTCATCAACGCCGTACTCGACAGAGCCGGGGAGTCCGTGACGTTCTTCAAGGACCCGAACATCCGGAACTATCTTGCGAACGGCAACGAGATCGCCGTCGTCGACTTCGACGACCTGACACTCGCGCCCTTCGGCTACGACCTGGCTGGCCTCCTGGTCACCGCATCCATGACCTACGGCCGCCTCGCTGACCAATCGATCACTCGCTGTCTGCGCGCCTACCGCGTCGCTGTCGCGCCTCAGATCTGCAGCTCGGCCGACTTGAAACGGTACGCCGAGCTGCACCACCTGCTGACTCTGCGATATTTCGGCCGCAACGGATACCGGCACCCCTGGCCCACCGTCCGGCCTTGGCCGGACCCGTTCCTCACCGAACCGACCTGAGGAGGAACCCCCGAATGGCCCCGACAACCGAACTTGTCATTGCTCGCCACGGCGAAGCCGCCTGCAACGTCGCCGGAATCGTCGGCGGTGAACACGGCTGCACCGGCCTCACGGACCTCGGCCGGCACCAGGCGGAACAACTCGCCGCCCGGCTGGCCGCCGAGCACGCCCACCGACCATATGCCGCCTTCTACGCCACACCCCGACTCCGCGTAGCCCAGACCGCCGAGATCATCACCCGAGCCCTGCGCTTGCCCGCCACCATCGACCCGGACCTCCGCGGCCCTGACCACGGCGACGCCGACGGCCGACCCTGGGCAGACGTCAAGACTTCTTTCCAAGGGCCGCCCCAGCACAACCCTGACCGCCAGTACGCCCCCGACTCGGAAACCTGGAACGAATACCTCGATCGAGCCACCGCAGCACTACAGAAGATCCTCGGCCGCCACGACGGTGAGCGCATCATCCTCGCCGCTCACGGCGAAACCGTCGAAGCGGCGCACACCCTACTCCTCGGCCTCCCCCGGAACGCCTGCCTGCGGCTCGGCTTTGTCACCGACCATGCCTCCGTCGCCCAGTGGCAGCGGCCAACCAACCGCTTCGGCCGCACCATCTGGCAGCTCGTCACCCACAACGACACCCGACACCTTCGACCCCGCCGTGACTGACCTCAACGTTCACCTCGCGCTCTGCCAACGTCTCCTCGACACCGACGCCAAGCCCGTGAGCTGGCACCCCGGCCACGGCGGCACTCGCGCCCTACGCGCCTCGACGACCGCGCAGGGTGAGGTGATCGTCAAAATCCACCGCAGGCCCGCACGCCACGTCCAGGAAGTCCACGCTTACCGCACCTGGGTCCCCGCCCTCGGAGACGGGGCACCCCGACTGCTCGCAACGACCGATGACCCACCGGCCATCGTCATCACCGCCGTAACGGGCGTCCCACTCAGCCAGCGGCAGCTCGACCCCGCGGCCGAGCAAAACGCGTACCGGCAGGCAGGACAGCTACTCAGGACGTTGCACGCCGCCGGACCTTCCCGCTTCGAACCGGACTGGACGGCCTGGCTCGCCGAACGCGCCGAGTACTGGATCCACCATGCCGGAGATCGAATCACGCCCAGCTACCGAGCTGAGGTACGCGCTCACATGCGAGCCCTGCAGGACCTTGCACCCCTACCAGCCGTCCCGTGCCATCTCGACTTCATGCCCCGCAACCTGATTCATGGTGACGACGGCATCGTCCGGCTCATCGACTTCGAGCACAGCCGTTACGACCTGGCCGCGCGCGATCTCGTACGCCTCGCCACTCGCATGTGGCCCTGCCACCCTTCTCTCAGCAGGAGCTTTCTCGATGAATACGGCCAGCTCGACAGAGTCGACCAAGAGGTCCTGGGACACTGTGCCCGCCTCGATGCCCTGACGATGTTGTGCAGTACAACCCTCAGATGACGTCACGAGCGGCGAACGTCACGAGTGGCGAGATCCGATGAGCGCAAGCTCGGTGATCTTGGTTGCCATCGGGAAGCCCTCGTACAGAGGACCCCGCCCATGGTCCTCGATGAGCTGGGACAGCTCCGCGACCAGCTCGGCTTGAAGCGCAGCGGGCGTGGCCTCCCAGGTGGTTTTGATCAAATTAAAGTACGCCTCAAAGGTGCGAGAACCACCGACCGCCGCGTTGTCGAAGACTGGGAAAATCCGGGGAAGCAGGAAGTGGCAGAACTTCGACGGAAACACCGCGGACCCCGACTTCGTCGGCTTGATCCGCGCGGCCACCTCGGGGAACGTCCGCACTTGATCCCAGGTCACGCCGGTGATGTCCAGGTCCTTTATCGGCGCGCACGCTTGATGCCAGGTCCGGGTCAGGTCGTCCCGATGTTCGTGCAACCGATCGGTCACGTCGGCTTGGGAGAGCGGCCGCAACGCCTTCCACGCGGTCAACCGGGGCAGGAAGCCCGCCCACCAGTTGTCCCGGAAATCTCCATCCGGGTTCTGGGCGGCCAGTACCTCGTAGTCGCTGTTGTGGAAGTCGTTCGGCCAATTCGTCTTCGTCTGCCACCACCGGACACCGGCTGCGAACTTCTTCTTGTCGATCGACAACACGCGCGCATCCTACGTTCGGACCGCATGCATCGATACCAGACGAACGACGATTCCTGCCCACCCCACAACGCCCGCTGCCCTCAGCGGCGCTCCACGGCGAGCTCTCGTCAGGTGCACCGCGCGGCAGTCACCAACGTTCACGAGCACCGCCCCGTGTCCCGGCGAACAGCAACCGGTCCAACGGCTCCCGAGCACCCACGGAGCACCATCGAAGGCCGGGAATAAAGAAGTGGCCCCGACCCGGTGCAAATCACCAGGTCAGGGCCACTATTGCTGGTGCGCCGCCAGGGACTCGAACCCCGAACCCGCGGATTAAGAGTCCGCTGCTCTGCCAGTTGAGCTAGCGGCGCTCGTTGGCAACGGGGAGAAGATTAGCACGCCTCCCGAGCGGGGTTCCAATCCGATCCCCGGGTCCCCCCTTCGGCCGAGCTTAACGGGCATCCACGGACAAAACCTCCCGCCGGACGATGACAGGGGGCGGACAACGGGCGAGCATGCGGCACGATGTGCGCCAGGTACGCGAGAACAGAGGTGGGGATGGGCATGTTCGCGCGGGCCGGGGCGATGGTGGGCGCCCTCGGCCTGGTGGCGTCGCTGGCTCTGACGGGCTGCGGCACGGAGCAGAAGAAGAACGCGCAGTTCGTCGGCGGCACGCCGGCCACGTCCGCTGCGCCGGATGCGTCGGGCACGCCGGCGGAGCCGGGCACCCCGGCCGCGCCGAGCGGGCCGCCGCTGACGGTGAGCCCGGCCGACGGGGGGAAGAACAGGCCGGTCAGTTCCGAGATCAGCGCCGAGGTGCCCGGCGGCGGCAAGGTGTCCAGCGTCACGCTGACCGCCGCCAACGGCAGCCGGGTCGAGGGGCGCCTGCGCGCCGACGGCTCCTCCTGGGTGCCGTCGAAGCCGCTTAGGTTCGGCACCCGTTACACGGCCACGGTCACCGCGACCGGCTCCGACGGAGTGACCAGCCAGGGCACGAGCACCTTCACGACGATGGCGAAGCCCAGGTCGGTGATCAGCTCCGGTCTCTACCTCTTCGACGACAAGACCTACGGCGTGGCGATGCCGGTGGTCACCGAGTTCCACCCGGGGATCCCCAAGAAGGACCGGGCGGCAGTGCAGAGGCGCATGTTCGTGCAGACCGACCCGCCGCAGCCGGGCGCCTGGCACTGGGTGGAGAACGGCACCCAGGCCTACTACCGCGCCCCGGAGTACTGGAAGCCCGGGACCACGCTCACCGTCCGGATCGCGCTGGCCGGCATCCCGCTCAGCAACGGCCGCTACGGCAACGTCGACCGTACGGCGACCGCCAAGATCGGCCAGGCCTTCGAGATGAAGGTGGACAACGCCACCAAGAAGATGACCGTCTACGAGAACGGCCAGGTGGTGCGCACCCTGCCGGTGAGCCTGGGCAAGAAGAAGACCCCCTCCTCCAGCGGCACGATGGTCGTGATGGAGAAGAAGGAGTCCACGGTCTTCGACACCCGCGACGATCCGGACCCGGCGAACCGCTACGTCACCGAGATCGACTTCGCCCAGCGACTGACCTGGGGCGGCGAGTACATCCACGCCGCGCCCTGGTCGGAGCACGTGCAGGGCCGGCAGAACGTCTCGCACGGCTGCGTCAACGTCTCCACGGCGAACGCCCGCTGGCTGTTCGGCAAGACCAAGGTGGGCGACCCGATCACCATCAAGGGCACCGAGCGCACGCTGGCGCCGGGCAACGGCTGGACGGCGTGGAGCCTGACCTGGTCCGAGTTCGTCAAGGGCAGCGCCGTGCCGGTACCCGAGGCCGGCGAGGGGTCGCCCTTCTGAGGCACGCCCCAACGGCGATCCGGCGACCGGCCCGCGCCAGCGGGCCGGTCGCCGTCTTCGTGGGCCCGCTCCGGGTCGGCGGCGCCGCGCGAGCCGCGCGCGGGCCGGCCGCGGTGGGCGTACGCCGGAAACGAGATCCTCTCGGGAAATCCCCGGATCTTATCAACATCCGGACATCTCGTACGGCGTGTTTCGGTTCACCTTGCGGAACGGGTACCTGTCCCCGTGCGTCAGTGAGGGACGATGGGCAACCGGGGACCACAACTGTGAGGGAATCATGCGAGCTGTCCACAACCAGCTGATCCGGCGCGGCGACGACCGGCGGGACGGCCGACGTCGCGGGTTCGCGGCGGCGGTGCTCGCCGTGACGCTCGCGCTGGCCTCGGGCTGCACCGACGGTGGCGGGGGCAAGCCCGCAGGCTGGCAGAACGGCGCCGACCAGCCCGCCGCGCCGAAGGCGGCCGCCGCCATCGTCGAGCCCAGGGCCGACGCGAAGGACGTGCCCGCGTCGACCGGCATCACCTTCACCGCCACCGAGGCCGAGGAGACCAGCGTCGAGCTGAAGGACTCCGCCGGCGCGGCCGTCGAGGGCGAGCTGGCGGCCGACGGGAAGAGCTGGCTGCCCGCCGGCGCGCTGAAGTACGGCGAGACGTACACCGCGACGGTGACCGCGACCGGCGACGACGGCAAGCCGGCCACGGCGACCAGCACCTTCACCACCATGGCGAAGCCCGGCAAGCAGGTGCGGATCAGCAGCTTCCTCGGCGACGACCAGGTCGTCGGCATCGGCATGCCGCTGATCGTCAAGTTCAGCCGGGCCATCCCGGAGGACTACCGCGACGACGTGCAGAGCCGGATGACGGTCACCTCCTCGCCGGCGCAGGAGGGCATCTGGCACTGGGTCAGCCCGACCGAGATCCGCTACCGCCCGAAGGAGTTCTGGCGGGCCGACAGCGAGGTCACCTACCGGGTCCAGGCCGGCGGCCTGCCGCTGGGCGACGGCTGGTACGGCCGGGCGGACCTCAGCGTCGGCATCAAGATCGGCCCGGCGGTGGTCATGACAGTGGACAACAAGACCAAGCGGATGACGGTCACGAAGAACGGCTCTGTGATCAAGACCATCCCGGTCAGCCTCGGCAAGAAGAGCACCCCCTCCTCCAGCGGCACGATGGTGGTCATCGAGAAGCTGCGCAAGACGGTCTTCGACACCTTCGAGGAGCTGGGCCCCGAGGAGGGCTACCGCACCAAGATCGACTATGCCCAGCGACTGACCTGGGGCGGCGAGTTCATCCACGCCGCGCCGTGGTCCGAGGGGCAGCAGGGCCGGGTCAACGTCTCGCACGGCTGCGTCAACGTCTCGATGGCCAACGGCGCCTGGCTGTTCGCCAACACCCGCGTCGGCGACCCCATCACCGTCAAGGGCACCGAGCGCAGGCTCCAGAACGGCAACGGCTGGACCGACTGGAACATGAGCTGGGAGCAGTACGTCAAGGGCAGCGCCCTGCCGTACGAGCCGCAGAGCGACGTCGCCCCGGGGGAGAGCGGCGAGCCCACGGTCACCCCGACCAGCTGAGCCCGGAACGCCGAAGGCCCCCTCCGCGAGGAGGGGGCCTTCGATTCACCGGGTGACTGATGGGAATTGAACCCACGACAACCGGGACCACAACCCGGTGCTCTGCCAACTGAGCTACAGCCACCATGCCGTTCACACCCGATGGAACCGCGCCCGGTCGATCGCCCCGGGCGGGGTGCGGACCAATAATAGCCCCACCCCCGCCCGCCGCGTCCAGCGGGTTCCGCCGGGCCGGTTCAGAGCTCGGCGGCGATCGCCTTGGCGGTCTCCACGTCCGGCCCGGGCAGCGGCACGAAGACGGTCCGCCGGTAGTACTCGAGCTCCCGGATGCTCTCCCGGATGTCGGCCAGGGCCCGGTGCGCGAGCCCCTTCTGCGGCTGGCCGAAGTACACCCGGGGGTACCAGCGGCGGCACAGCTCCTTGATCGACGAGACGTCGATCATCCGGTAGTGCAGGTGCGCGTCGAGGCGCGGCATGTCCCGGGTGATGAAGCCCCGGTCGGTGGCGATCGAGTTGCCGCACAGCGGGGCGGTACGCGGGTCCTTCACATGGCTGGCGACGTAGTCCAGGACCATGTCCTCAGCCTCGGCGAGGCTCACCGTCGAACGCCGGACCTCCTCGGTCAGCCCCGACTTGGCGTGCATCGTCGCCACGATCTCCGGCATCGCCTCCAGCGCCGCCTCGTCGGCGTGGATCACCACGTCGACGCCGTCCCCGAGCACGTTGAGGTCGGGATCGGTGACGAGCGCGGCGACCTCGATCAGTTTGTCCCTGCCGAGGTCCAACCCGGTCATCTCACAGTCGATCCAGACGAGAAGATCAGCCACCGGGACAGCCTACGCGCAGCCCACCCGGCCGCGCGCCCGCGCACCGGGGCGCGAGGTGACCGCTAGGGTTTCCCCCGTGCCAGCCGAACCCGCCGCACCGCCCGCCGTCACCGACGACGATCCCGGTGGCCGTACGGTCCGTCGGCTCGTCGCCGTCCTGGCGCTGGTCGCCGTGCTGCCGGCGCTCTACCTGCCCGGCCTGGTGCACGACTTCTTCGACCTGAAGATCTACATGCGGGCGATGGACTGGTGGTCGGCCGGGAACCCGCTCTACGACTACGCGCAGCCCGACCGGGTCCAGGGCGAGCTCTACTTCACCTATCCGCCGTTCAGCGCGCTGCTGCTACGCCCGTTCGCGCTGCTGCCGCTGGGCGCCACCGTGGCGATCTTCACGGTCCTCACCGGGTTGGCGGTGGTGGTCACCACCCGGTGGCTGCTCGCGCCGGTGATCGCCCGACACGGCCTGCCCCATGTGTTCAGCCTCACCGTGGCGGTCCTGCTCGTGCTGGCCGTCGAGAGCACCCGCGAGACGATCACGTTCGGTCAGATCAACATGCTGCTGGTCGTGCTGATCCTGGCGGACCTGCTCTTCGCCGTACCCCGGGCGAGCCGGTGGGCCGGCGTGGGCGTCGGCCTCGCGACGGCGCTCAAGCTCTTCCCGGGCATCTTCATCGTCTACCTGCTGGTCACCCGCCGGTGGCGGGCGGCGCTGGTGGCGAGCGTGACGGCCGCCACGGCGACCCTGCTCGCCGCGGCGGTCGCGCCGCGCGACTCCTGGCGGTTCTGGACGCACGAGCTGTGGGCGACCGACCGGGTCGGCCGCACGGACTACACCGGCAACCAGTCGCTGTTCGGCCTGCTCAGCCGCATCACCGCGCCCGAGAAGCCCAACCAGCTCATCTGGCTGCTGCTGGTCGCGGTCGTCGCCGCGTACGGGCTGTGGCGCGCCGCGCGGGCCGCCCGCGCGGGGGACGCGCTCACCGGCCTCGCCCTCACCGGGCTGGTCGGCGCGCTGGTCAGCCCCATCACCTGGACCCACCACATCTACTGGTTCATCCCGGCCGTCGTGGTGCTGGTGGACGCGGCGCTGGGCGCCGAACCCGCGACCGGCGAGGGCATCCGCCGGCGGCGTGGGCTGGCCGCGCTCGCCGTCGGCACCTCCGCCCTCATCGTGTACGGGGTGGTGACCTTCCACGACTGGGGAGTCGCCCCGGTGCGCACGGACTCGCCGGGCGAGTTCCTGGTGCGCAACACGTACGTGCTGCTGAGCCTGCTGCTGCTGGTGGCCCTGCCGGTGCGACGCGAGTGCGGGAAGTCACCTCATTTGGACAGTCTTCCCAAATAGCGTCCTTCATCGCTAATCTGGTCGCAACTACCTCAGGCGTCTCTCGGGTAGCACCGATCCCCCGGTGAGGACGGCCCTCCGCGTCGGCAGCGCGGAGGGCCGTCCGCCGTCGTGGCTCAGCGCCCGTCGTCCGGTGGCCGCCGGTCGGGGTCGAGGGTGGCGGTGTCGCCGGAGGCGGCAGGCGCGACGGCGGCGTCGGGGGTCTCGGGGACGGCAGGGGCGGCGGGGCGGAGGCGGGCCTCCGCGGCGACGGGGTCGGCCGCCTCCTCGGGGGCGACGGGCGGCCAGGCCAGCGTGAGGTTCACCTCGGGCGGCCGGAGCGCCGGATCGCCCCCGGCGAGGTCCGCGAGCGTCGCGGGCCGACGGGCGGGCACCGGCCCGATCGCCGGTCGGGCCCCCGGCGCGGCGGCGCCGACCGAGGCGAGCTGACGCCCGGCGAGGCGGGACCGGTCGCTGTCCCGGGTCGGCTGCGCGCCGAGGCCGCTGAGCGAGGTCACCCCGAGGCGGCCGGCGAGCACCGGCACCTGGTCGGGCTCGACCACGAAGACCACCTCGCGGGGGCGCACCGGGCGCAGCAGGAGCAGGGCCAGCACCACGGTCAGCACCCCGCCGGCCAGCAGCCCGGCGGTCACCGGGGCGGTCCAGCCGGCCCGCAGCCCCGCGCGCAGTTCCAGGGTCAGGTCGGCGCGCCCGTCGGGGCGCATCACCACCAGGCTCAGCCCCCGGTCGGCCAGCTCCGCCGGGGTCCACTCCAGCCCGCCGATCCCCTCGCGTACCCAGAAGGGCTGCCCGATCGGCGCGGGAGCGGCCGACGGAGCGGAACCGGCGGACGGCGCGGGACCGGCGGGCTCCAGCCGGACCGGCAGCGGCCCCCGGGCCAGCGCCACCCGGCGCACCTCGGCGTGCGCGTACGGGTCGAGCCAGCGCCGTACCTCGTCGGTGGGGGCCAACCCGACGAAGGCCGGGCCGTCGGGCGTCCGGGCGTCCAGCCGGAGCCGGGCCTGCCCGGCGCGGGCGAACGGCGCCTCGGCCCGCAACAGCTCGTCGACGTCCCGGACGACCACCGCGTGGCCCGGGGTCTGCACGGTCTCGAACCGGGCGCTGAAGGCACCGCCGGGGTCGGTCTGCCGGGCGAGCAGCGCGAGCGCCCCACCGGTGAGCAGCCCCGTGATCCCGACCGTCAGCAGCAGCATGGCGGCGAGCACCCGCACGAACCGCATTCGCCTCGTCCCCCTCCGTAGCCGGATACCCGGCCGACCTTACCGACGAGGGGCGACTGATCAGCGGATATCCACGGCACGGGCCCGGAAAGCAGCCGGCCCGCCGGTGCTCCGACGGGCCGGCAGCGGTGCGGGTGGGTCACTCCCGCGACGTCGGCGCCCGCCGCGTACGCGAGAAGGCGAGCCCGCCGAGCAGCAGGCCGCCCACGCCGGCGACCAGGCCCGCGACCGCGAGCCCGGTGGCCACTCCGTCGCTCTCGGCGTCGTCATCGTCGTCGGCCTGCGGCGCGGCGGCGCCGGTGGGGGCGGCCGACGGCGAGGCCGCCGTCAGGGTGAGCACGGGGGCGGGGGTCTCCGGCTCCTCGCCGCCGGGGAGCGGCTCCTCGATCCACCGCTGCACGTTGCCGTCGGAGTAGGTCTGCAACGTCTTGAAGACCATCGTCTCGACCTGCGGCAGCGGACCCATCGAGACCGGGAACTCCTGGAACTGGCCGGGCTTGACCCCCGCGTTCCCGGCCGCCGTCCAGGTGATCTTGGAGACGACCTCGCTGAGCTGGCTGCCGTGCACCTCGACCGGCGGGTCCACCTTGCGCTTCTCCACCGCCACCGTCCAGCCGGGCACCGGCATGGTCGACACGGAGCCGACGGGCGCGTTCTCCGGCAGCACCACCTCCAGCTTCCTGGTGGAGGCCGTGTCGCTCTCGTTCGGCACCCGGAAGGCGAACCGGCCGTAGCCGCCCTGCGCGGCCTCCTGCGGGTCGACCGTGACGTGGGCCGAGGCGGGCGCCGCGAAGCCGAGGACGGCGGTGGCGACGGCGCCGAGCGCCAGGGCGGCGGCGGCGCTTGCGGTACGCCGGAGACGGATCATGGTGCGAGCCTTCCTGTTACCTGATCGGCACGGTGGCGGTCACCGTGGCCTGGTCGATGTCCGACGTGCGGACGGTGACGCGCAGCTGCCACTCCCCGGCCGCCGGGAAGTTGATCTCGCCGGTGGCGTGGTTGTCGGTCAGGGGCAGCAGCGGGACCTGGATGGGCTCGATCCCCGCCGTCGGCAGGGCGACCGTGGCCCGCCACTCCACCACCGGCTGGGGCCGGTTGTCCTTGGTGTACGCGTAGAAGTGCACGGTGTTGTTGCCCCGCTCGGCCGGGTCCAGCTCGATCTGGAGCGAGTAGTTCGGGCTGGACAGCGTCGTGGAGAAGTAGCGGGGCGTCGAGCCGGCCACGTCGGCGCCGGCGGTGCGGGCGGGGGTGGTCTGCACCAGGACGGCGGACAGGCCGAGGACCACCGCCGTGATCGCCAGCTCCGCCCAGACCGCCCGCCGCATCGACGTCGGCCGGCCGGCCGCGGTGCGCCGGCGCACCAACTGCCGGGAGTACGCGGCCACCGCGATCACCAGCACGAAGAGCGCGATCTTGCCCAGCACCAGCCGCCCGTAGAAGGTGTCGACCAGCGCGCGGGGGGTGGCCACCTCGATCAGCGCCTGTACGGTGCCGGCGAGCAGCAGCGCCGACACCGCCAGCGCCGCCCAGCGCGACCAGATCGGCAGGATCGCGCCCAGCTCCCGCTCGTCGGCCCGGGGCAGCAGGAAGACGGCGAGCAGCACGAGCCCGCCCAGCCAGACCGCCATGCCGCCCAGGTGCACGGCGTCGACGACCACGGAGACCGCCGGGGCGGGCGAGGCCGCCGGGTGCCCGGCCAGCGGCCAGGTCACCAGCGCCGCCGCACCGAGTACGCCCAGGATGACCAGGTCGCTGCGTTCGACCGGCCCTGCCATCAGGGGCCGGAGCAGGAACGCCGCCGCCGCCAACAGGCCCAGCCGGACCAGGTGCGCGGCGCCGAAGGCGCTGCCCAGCACGTCGCTCAGCCCCTGGCCGGTGACGTCGAGCACGCCGCCGCCGGCGGTGTAGGGCACCTGGAGCAGGAGGTTCGCCACCGTGGAGACCGCCAGCAGGCCGAGCCCCGCCCAGGCCAGGCGGGCCGGGCCCCGCCGGGGCAGCCGCCGGGGCCAGAGCGCGGCGAGCACCAGCGCCGAGCCGACGAGCAGCAGCAGGCCGACGTAGCCGGCGTACTTGGCGACCTTGACCGCGTTGCCGACGACCGGGTCGGCCCGGCTGTCGTCCCCGCTGTCGACCGGGGGCGTCGAGGGCGCGCCGACGGAGTAGGTGAACGCGCCCGAGACGGGATGGCTGTCGGCGGAGATCACCCGGTAGCTGACCAGGTAGGTGCCGCGCGCCCCGGCGGGGTCGACCGGCACGGTGACCACGGTGCCCTCGAAGGTCGGTTCGCCGCGGTCGGCGCGGGACCCGTCCGGTGCGATCACCCTGATCTTGCCGGGCACCTTGCGGACGGACTCGCTGAACGTGAGCACGACCTCCGCCGGCGCGTTCGACACCACGGCCGAGGCGATCGGGCTGCTGCTCACCAGTACCGCGTGGGCGCTGGCGGGACCGGCGGGTGCGATCAGCAGGGCGACGACGGTGACCAGCAGGCCGGCGATGGCGAGCAGCCGGGCGATCGGGCGGCGGTTGGCGACGTTCATGCCGGCAATGCTCTCGAATCCGACCGGTCCGGCGCGACTCCAACCATGCCCGACGCCGCCGGCGCGACCGCGACCGACGATGCCGGTACCCGCCCGGCCGCGCGCACGTCCGGCGGGATCGCGCCCGGCCCGGCCGGCGCGGCGTCAGCCATGGCGGGCCAGGAGGGCGGCCGACGGCCGGCGGTCCGGCTCGTCGCTGACCCGACCAAGCGCCCAGAGCAGCCCCGCCTGCACCACGGCGGCCAGGTGACCGACCTCGTGCACCAGGGCGGTCGTCGAGTTCGCGATGTCCACCGCGCTGGTACCGGCCAGGCAGACCGCCAGCACCAGTGCCACCGGCACGAACGCGCGGGCCCGCTCGGGCCGCCACGCGGCGAGCGCGAAGCCGACGGCCAGCGCCACGTCGAAGGAGGCCATCTCGCGGCTGGTGTGCGGATCGACGCTCACGCCCAGCCCGGCGAGCAGCACCGGCAGGGCGATCGACAGCTGGGCGACCGCGGCCACCGCGACCGCCACCCGCAGCACCTGCCGGCGGGCCGCCCGGGCCGCCGCCCGGGTACGTCCCGCCGCGAGCGGGTCGGCGGCGACGGCCGCCAGCACCGACGCGGTGAGGTCCGGCACCGCCACCGCCTGCACCCGGACCAGCCGGGTCACCTGCTCGGCCCGGGCCAGCCAGGCCCGGCAGCCGGGGCAGCTCTCCGCGTGCGCGTCCAGCACCGCCGGCGCCGCCAGCGGGTCCTCGCCGTCCAGCCGCGCCGACAGCGCCGCGCGTACGTCGTCGCATGTCATGTGGGGGTAGTCGGACGGCGCGACGGAATAGTTCCCGAGGTGGCGCAGGCCATGGAAGGGCCGAAGGACTCTCCCGGCCCCGGCGCCGCCGCGTAACCTGGATTGTCGTGATCCCCGCCCCGCGCGAGACCCCCGCCGCCAGTCCGACCGGTGACGCGGGCGCCACCGCGCGGGAATCGGCGACCGAGTGGGCCCTGGCCGCCCGCGACGGGGACCCCGTCGCCCAGGCCGCGTTCGTCCGGCTGACCCAGGCCGAGGTGTGGCGTTTCACCGCCGCCCTGGTCGACCCGGACAGCGCCGACGACCTGACCCAGGAGACCTACCTGCGGGCGTTCCGGGCGCTGCCGGCGTTCGAGGGCCGCTCCAGCGCACGCACCTGGCTGCTGGGCATCGCCCGCCGGGCCTGCGCCGACCACCTGCGCACGGTCGTCCGTCGCCGCCGGCTCGGCGAGCGGCTCGCCGCCAACGCCTGGACGGACCGGCCGCACCCGGACCCCGCCGGCCAGTTCGGCGCCGCCGACCTGGTGCGCCGGCTGCCCGCCGAGCGACGCGCGGCGTTCGTGCTCACCCAACTGCTCGGCCTGTCGTACGCCGAGGCCGCCGCCGTGGAGGGGGTGCCGGTGGGCACCATCCGCTCCCGGGTGGCCCGGGCCCGCAACGACCTCGTCGAGGCGGTCGGCGACGCCCTCGCCGGATGACCGGGAACTTCCACCGGGGACGGGACGACCAATGATCGTGACCGCACCGCACACCCGGGTCGCCCGCTGGCCCGCCGTCCGCCCCTGGCTCGGGGTCGCCGTCCGGCTGGGCCTGGCCGCCGTGTGGCTGGTCGCCGGCGGCAGCAAGGTCGGTGACCTGGCCGCCTCCGGCCGCGCCGTCAACGCCTACCAGGTCATGCCGTACGACCTCGCCACGATGATCGGCGCGGCGCTGCCCTTCGTCGAGCTGGCGCTGGGCCTGCTGCTGCTGATCGGGCTGGCCACGCGGCTCTCCGCCGGGATCTCCGCGGCGCTGCTGGTGGTCTTCATCGTCGGCATCGTCTCGGCCTGGAGCCGGGGCCTCGCCATCGACTGCGGCTGCTTCGGCGCCGGCGGGGAGCTCGCCGAGGGCCAGACCCCGAGCTACCTCCCGGAGATCCTCCGGGACCTGGGCTTCCTGGCACTGGCCGGGTTCCTGCTGATCTGGCCCCGCACCCCCGTCTCCGTGGACGGCTGGCTGGCGGGGGACGCATCCGTGGAGGACGAGGATGAGTAGTCGCAAGGGGCAGAAGGGCGCCGCCCGGGTGGTCCGCGAGCAGCTGGCCCGGGAGCGGCGGCGCAAGCGCACGCTCTGGGTCTCCGTGGCCGCCGTGGCCCTCCTGGTCGTCGCCGGCCTCATCGGCTGGAGCGTCTACTCCAGCCAGCGCTCGGACGACTTCACCGCGCCCACCGGCTCGAACGAGGCCGGCACCGGGATCGTCGCCGGATCGGGCCCGGTCACCGTGGACATCTACGAGGACTTCCTCTGCCCGGCCTGCAAGCAGTTCGAGCAGGCCAGCGGCCCGACGCTCGACCAGCTCATCAGCGAGGGCAAGGTCCGGGTCGTCTACCACCCGGTGGCGTACCTGAACCGCTTCTCCACCACCCAGTACTCGACCCGCTCCTCGGCCGCCTCCGGCTGCGCGGCGGAGGGCGGCCGGTACCGCGAGTACGCCAAGGCGCTGTTCGACCGGCAGCCGCCGGAGGGCGGTGCGGGGCTCAGCGACGCGGAACTGGTCGACATCGCGGTGGGGGCCGGCCTCGACCGGGACGGCTTCGCCTCCTGCCTGCGGGAGGGCACCTTCAAGCCGTGGACCGAGCACGTGACGGAGGAGGCCAGCAAGGCCAACATCACCGGCACCCCGACGATCCTGGTCGACGGCGAGGAGATCGCCGACCGCAGCCCGGAGGGGATCAAGGCGGCGGTGGAGGCGGCCGGCAAGTGATCCGCCACCTGGTGACGCGCGCCGGGCTGGTGCTCGTCGGCGCGTTGGCCGCGACGGCCGCGTTCGCCGGGCCGGCCGCCGCGCACGGCGCGGACGCCCCCGACGGCACCGACTACCGCGCCGAGGTGAGCGCCGTCACCCCGGCCCGCCCCGGCCTGAGCGTACGGGTGATCGAGGCGGGCGCGCGGCTGGAGCTGACCAACACCGGCGACCGCCCCGTCGAGGTGCTCGGTTACTCCGGCGAGCCCTACCTGCGGGTCGGCCCCGACGGCGTGTACGAGAACACCCGCTCCCCCGCGACCTACCTGAACCGGACCATCGCCGGGGACACGCGGCTGCCGGCCGAGGCCGACCCCGCCGCCGCGCCCGACTGGCGGCGGGTCGACGACTCCGCCACGGTGCGCTGGCACGACCAACGGGCCCTCTGGCGGGAGTCGGCGCCGCCGCCGCAGGTGCGTGCCGCCCCCGACCGGGAGCACCGGGTGCGGGACTGGACGGTGCCGCTGCGCGCCGGCACCGAGGCGGGGGAGATCCGCGGCACCCTCGACTGGGTGCCGCCGCCGGACGCGTACGTCTGGTGGGTGGTCGCCACGGTCGGGCTGCTGGCCGTGGGGGCACTCGGGCTGTTGCCGGCCCGCTCCGGGCCGGGCGCGCGGGCACTGGCCGGGCTCGGCGGGCTGCTGGTCCTCGGCGGGGTGGCCGCGGTGGTGTTCACCGTGGGCCGGGAGCTGGACGCCGGCGCGCAGGGCGTGGGTGGGGTGCTGACCGGCCTGCTGGGCGGCCAGGTCTGGGCGCTGCTGACCGGGCTCGGCGCGATCGCCGCCGGGGTCTTCGCGGTGGCCCGCCGGCCGGCCGCCGACTTCGCGCTGGCGCTGGCCGGGGCCTGCCTGGCACTCTTCGCCGGGGTGGCGAACGCCGCCGTCTTCGCCCGCGCCGTCGCCCCCGTGCCCTGGCCGGCGACGACGGCCCGGATCCTGATCGCCCTGATTCTCGTCGCCGGTGCCGGCGCCACGGCAGCCGGCGCCCTCCGCCTCCACGCCGCCTCCCGCCCCTCCCCCTCTCCCCGCCCCTCGTCCCCGCCCCCCGCTCCACCCCTCGTCCGCTGACGGTCAGGGGACGGCGTGCCGCCCGGGGCCGGCCGGAGGCGGCGGTAGGGTCGTGCCATGACCGCGCCCGACCGCCTCTCCCCCGGTGACCCCGCTCCGGAGTTCAGCCTCCCCACCGACACCGGCGAGACGCTCTCGCTGGCCGACCTGCGCGGCCGAAAGGTCGTCCTGTACGCCTACCCGGCGGCCATGACGCCCGGCTGCACCAAGCAGGCGTGCGACTTCCGCGACTCGCTCGCCTCACTCCAGGCCGCCGGCTACGAGGTCGTCGGGATCTCGCCCGACAAGCCGGAGAAGCTGGCGAAGTTCCGCGAGCGCGACGCCATCACCTTCCCGCTGGTCGCCGACGTCGACAGGTCCGTGCTGACCGCCTACGGCGCGTACGGCGAGAAGCAGTCGTACGGCAGGACGGTGACCGGCGTGATCCGCTCGACCTTCGTGATCGACGCGGACGGCAAGATCGAGCGCGCACTCTACAACGTCAAGGCCACCGGTCACGTCGCCAAGCTGCGCCGCGACCTCGGGCTGGACTGAGGTCGCCGGCGCACGCCGTCCGCCCGGTTCGCGGCCTCGGGGCCCGGTCGCGCCGCCGGCCGGGCACCCGGGGGTCGATCCCGTGGCCGGGCCCACCACGGATGCGGCGCGACACTCTAGACTTTGCGGGTCGGCGGGAGTGGCGTAACGGCAGCCGCGGTAGGTTTAGGTCCTATTGTCCGAAAGGACGTGGGGGTTCGAATCCCCCCTCCCGCACCGAGCACCCCTGTCGCGCGCATCACGATCGGGGGTCGGCGCGGTCCCGCACGGTGAGGATTACCGGGTGAGCCTGCGCTTCGTCCTCGATCCCGAGCTGACCCCCGAGCTGCGCGAACGGATCGTCGACCTCTGGGTCGACGTCACCAACGCCGGCGGCGCGGTCGGCTTCGTGCCACCGGTCACCGCCGCCGACGTCCGGCACACGGCGGAGCCCACCTTCGCCGGCATCACCGACGGCCCCGACCGCCTCCTCGTCGGGTACGCGGGCGGGCGACCCGTCGCCGCGCTGATCTTCTGCGACAACCGGTTCGGCCTCAAGGCACACTGGTGCGTACTGAAGCGGGTGATGGTCCATCCCGACACCCAGGGCCACGGGTACGGCGCCGCGCTGATGCGCGAGGCCGAGCGCCTCGGCCGCACGATGGGCTGGGAGGCGCTGCACGTGACCGTCCGCGACGGGCTGGGGCTGGACCGGTTCTACCGGGGACTCGGTTACCGGGAGATCGGCCGGCTGCCCGGCGCGCTGCGGGTCGCCCCCGGCGACGACCGCGACGAGATCCTCATGTGGCTGGACCTCACCGCCCCGCCGGCACCCGCACGCTGAGCCGCGAGCCCGGCCTCATCCCCCGCACCTGCGCGGCGACGTGGACCCGGGCGCGGAAGGCGCGACCACCGCGCCCGGGGCTTGCCGCTTGAAGACGCGCGGGGCCCCAGACAGCGGAGCCCCGCGCGGAAAGCGAGCCGTACCACCCCGAGAGCAACCCGAGGTCTCAGGACACCGACTGGCTGTCCGGATCAGCCCGTGACCCGCAGCTCGAGCAGGACGGCAGGGGGCAGGGTGTCGTCTTCTCCCACCCCGACACCGACCCAACCGTTCTTGGGGAGGGCAACCGTCTGGGTTTCGCCGTCCACGCTCACCCTGGCGGATGCCGTGTGACTGTCACCACGGATCTGGTAGACATCCGAGATCTCCAGGGTCAGGTAGCCGGGTGCGCCCTTGACCGTGAAGCAGTATCCGCTGAGCTTCGCGTAGCTCCGGACGATGATCTGGTTGGTGGCGCCGGTCACGCACTCGGCAAAGATGATCTTCCCGTCACCCTTGATCAACTTGATGCCGTCGCTGGCTTCGATCTGGGCGGCCCCCGGGTAGCTGAAGTCCTCCTCGATCGAGGGCGGCGCGTCCTCCAAGGCAGCGCTGGCGGCGCCGGAGACCAGCGTCATGCCGCCTGCGACGGCGACGCCGGCGACCAATCCGGTGACGAGCAACGCCCGAAAGTTCTTCACTCATGACCTCGCTTACCTCGAACATGGCCCAACAGGATCGGTGGCTTGGCGTTGGCCGCCGTCGTCGCGACGCCCGCAGTCCAGATCGGGCGACGGACGCTCCGGGGAGAAGCGCCGACCATCCTATCGATGCACATGAGTTATCAGAGGCCCCCCGTGAAGCCTCGGAACAAGCTGCGATCGTCGCAGGATTCCGACCTTAGAGCACGCCAGGCAACGCCGCTGCCCCGTCGATCGCCCCCGGAATCGCCCTCCGCACGGGCGAGGAGGGGCGGCGTTCAGGTCACCTAAGGAGATCGACGCTCGCCACAGCGCTCACGCGCGGCCGCCCTCGGCGCGGCCCCCCGCTGGCAGCGGACCCGGCAACGTGGTGCGGCGGAGCCCGCCGTGCGCCCAGCTCACGCGGGGCGATCGGGCACGAGCGGATCGCCGACCGCGATACTGCCCGTTTCCTCGGGAACCAGGTGCAGTCCGAAGAGGAGCTTCCGGTTGACGTTGCGGTGGCGGCCCAGGGTGCGCAGTGGTTCCTTCCCGCGTACGCCCGTCTCCTGGTCGGTGGTCGTGACCACGCAGCGGTCACACGGCCCGGCGGCGCGGAAACGGACGCCGCCGATGCGCAGCGGGCGGCCGACCCAGTCGTCCTCTGCCCAGGCCGACGCACCCTCCACCACCAGGTTGGGGCGGAACCGCGCCATCGGCACGGGCTCCTCGCCGGCCTCGGCGAGCCAGCCGTTGAGCGCGTCGAGCGAGGCGGCGGTGGCCAGCAGCAGCGGATAGGCGTCGGCGAAGCTGACCCGGTCGCCGGTGTCGTGCTCCCGGTCCCCCGGCGGGATGTGCCGGGTCGGTCGGGCGAGCCAGACCAGCCGGGCGGCGCGGCCCAGGACCTGACCGACCCAGGCGTCGGCCGCCGGCCCGGCGGAAAGCGCGGGCACCGGCAGCTTCCGGTTGCGGAACGTCCGCACCGCGACGGGCTCGCCGCCCGTCGGCTCGGGCACGTCCAGCTCGGGATGCCCCTCGGCGCGCAGCAGCAGCCCGCCGACGTGCGGCGTGGCGTGCAGGGCGACCAGACGCACGGTCTCCCGCTGGGTGACGCCGACGCCCTCGGCGTCGACGATCATCCAGCGCCGGTCGCCGGCCAGGCCCCACGGCTCGACCCCCGCGACGTCGTGGTCGAGCCGGTGGCAGCCCTTGACGGGGTACGTGTGGATGGCGCTCAACCGCATGCGCCCACCCTGCCACGGCCCGCGGCCGACCGGTGCCCCGGAGAGTGCTGGGCTGCTCACCCGGGCGCCCGCGCCGAGCCTGAGGGGCACCTCACCAGGCGACGCCGATGCCGTCTCCCGGGTACCAGTGGTTGGCGGGCGTCTCCCGGTAGGCGAGGAACCGCCGGCCGGTGCGCTCGGCGTGCTCGGCGAGGACGTTGGTGGCGGTGACGTTGTCGGTGAGCAGGAACGCCCCCGGCGCCAGCCTGCTCTCGACCGCCTCGAACTCGCGCTTCTCGTGGGCCCGGCTGTGGTCGCTGTCGTGCAGGAAGAGGTCGACCGGCCGGTCGAGCGCGGCGATGGAGGCGATGGAGTCGCCGATGACCAGGTCGACCACCTCCGACCAGGGCGCGGTACGGGCGAGGTAGCCAGCCTCGGGGTTGATGTCCAACGAGGTGACCCGGCCGGGGTGGCCGTCGGCGACGTTGCGCAGCAGCGCGGCGGCGAGCACGCAACTGCCGAGCCCCTTGTCGACGCCGGTCTCCACGACGTGCGTCGGCTTCGTGGCGCGCACGATGGCGTACCAGCCGATGCGGCGGGCGTAGCGGACCTGTCTGTCGGCCAGGCCCCGGCGGGCGGCGCCGGCGGTGGCGGACTCGATGTGCCGGCGCAGCACGTCGTCCGACTCGATCTCGGCGAAGTACGCCCGGACCTGCTTGACGGGCACGTCGCAGACCACGCTGACGAACCAGGCGAGGTGGTGGCGGCTCAGTTTGGTCAGCTCGTACGTGTAGTTGTGATGCTCCCGCGAGGTGACCAGCCAGCGGGCCGACGTGCGCAGCACCTTGGCGTCGTGGCGGGCGACGCGGGCCAGGCGCTTGGGGAAGGCCGCGACGGGGGCGAGGCGGGTGCGGGCGATGGCCCGTCGGAGCTTCGTTGCGTCCACGGAAGGGTTCTACCAGCCGGAAGCGAACAGGTGTAGGGGAAAGCTCCGTTGGCCCGGATGAGGTGGACCGTGTACGACGGAATGGGACGGGTCGGCACGGATGGGGGCCGTCACCAGCCGGATGAGGGTACGCGCACACCCCTGCGGATAAGTAGCATCGCCGCCATGCCAGTTCCACAACAGTTCGTTGAGCCGAATCCGGTCGCCGACCAGACCGGGCGCAAGCCGGGGAAGCACGCGGAGCCTCGTCGCCGGTGGCGGCGCGTCGCCCTCATCAGCCTGCTGGTGGTGGCGCTGCTCGGCGGCGGCGGCCTGATCGCCGGCGGGCTCTACCTGCGATCCGTGGAGTCGGACATCGAACGCGTCGACGCCTTCGCGGACGTTCCCGAGCAGGGGCGCCCGCAGGCGGTGGCCAAGGGCGCGATGAACATCCTGATCCTGGGCAGCGACACCCGTGACCCGGAGAGCACGTCGGGCTCCCGCACGGACACGATCATCCTGGCCCACCTGCCGAAGGACCGGTCGAGCGCCCAGCTGATCTCGATCCCCCGCGACACCTGGGTCCCCGTGCCCCGGTCGAAGGACGGCAGCCAGGGCGGCCGGGACGCGAAGATCAACGCCGCGTACGCGTGGGGTGGCGTGCCGTTGATGGTGCAGACCGTCGAGAAGTTCACCGACGTGCGGATCGACCACGTCATGATGGTCGACTTCGCCGGCTTCAAGGAGATCATCGACGCTCTGGGCGGCATCGACATCGACGCGGAGAAATCGTTCACCTCGATCCACCCTCCGTTCCGCACCTTCCGGCAGGGGGTGCAGCGGATGGACGGTGAGACGGCGCTCGACTACTCACGCCAGCGCAAGCAGTTCCCGGACGGGGACTTCGCCCGCATCCGGCACCAGCAGCAGGTCATCAAGGCGATCCTGGACCGCGCCGTGTCCGGGGGCATCGTCACGAACCCGGGGAAGCTGAACTCCTTCGTCAAGGCGACGTCGAACGCGGTGTCGGTGGACGAGAAGATGTCCCTGTTGAGCATGGCGACCGACCTGCGTGGACTGCGCGGCGACAACCTGCGCTTCATCACCAGCCCGACGAAGGGCACCGGTCGGGTGGGTAGCGAGAGCGTCGTGTTCGCGAACACGGAGAAGGCCAGGTCCTTCTACGACGCGGTACGACGAGACGCCGTAGCGGAGATCGTCAACGCCGGAAAGTAGGAGGTCGTACTGCCGTCCCGGCTCTGGTGACACGCGCGGACCGGTCGTATCCTTCGTTCGCCTCGAAGCTGCCGCGTGCCGCCGGGGCAGTCAACGGGGAAGGACCGACCATGTCCAGGCAACAGGCGATGGGCCACCACGCCACCACACCGCAGCGCGACGACATGGCGGCGCAGGGCATGAGGGCGGAGGTGCGCGGCGGGACCGACGCCGGAGGCGGTGCCACCGGAGCGCTGCCCACCTCCACGCCGCCGGCGGGCGGTCAGGCGAGCGACGCCCCGCCCCGCCCCGGCCTCGACGTGACGGCGGTGCTGCCGTACGCGAGTTCCCGTGCCTCCACGCGCACCCGGGGGCTGCGGGCCTGGATGATGACGGCGCCCGTCGACGTGGCCGCCCTGCTGGCGCCCCTGCTGATCAGCCTCCAGTACTGGCGCGGGACGCTGGCCATGGCCGGCCTGACGGTGGCCATCTTCGCGGCGGGCGGGCTCTACCGGGCCCGTCGCCACGTGAGCATCCTCGACGAGCTGCCGAGCCTCTGCGGGCGGCTGCTCGCGTCCGCGGCCGTGATCACCATCGTCGCGGCGCTGCGTCACGACTCCGCGGAGTACGTGGGCGGGTTCGCCCGCGGGGTGATCATCGCGGCCGGGCTGGTCATCGTCGGTCGTGTCTTCTCGCGGGAGTTCGCCACCATCGCCCGCAAGCGCCGGTGGGTGGAGCACAACGCCATCATCATCGGCAGCGGGCCGATCGCCGTGGAGCTCGCCCGGCTGCTGCGCCGCTATCCCCAGTACGGGCTGCGCTTCGTCGGCTGCGTCGACTCCACGCCTCCGCAGGTGTCGGCGGCGCTCCCCCTGATCGGCACCCTGGACCAGCTGGAACCGCTCGTCCGGATGGTCGAGTGCGACGTGCTCCTCATCGCGGACCCGAGCTGCCCGGAGCTGACCCTGATGGAGGTCCTCCGCCAGCCGCGAAGCGCGAGCTGCGACCTGTGGGCCGTGCCACGGCTCTGGGGCTCCCGCTCGCACGGCGACCACATCGGCGCGATCCCGATCGTCAAGGTCGGCGACATCACCCTGTCCGGGCCCCGCTGGGCGCTCAAGCGTGCGTCGGACATCCTCTTCGCCGCCACCGCGTTGCTCCTGCTGAGCCCCGTCCTCCTGCTCTGTGCCGTCGCGACGCTCCTCGACGGCGGCCCGGGCATCTTCTTCTACCAGGAACGGATCGGCCGTCACGGCAAGCCGTTCCACATCATCAAGTTCCGCTCGATGCGTCCTGTCGACGAGCACGAGTCGCAGACGAACTGGTCGATCGCGCACGACCAGCGGGTCGGACCGATCGGCCGCTTCATGCGCCGCACGTCGCTCGACGAGCTGCCGCAGCTCTGGAACATCCTGCGGGGCGACATGAGCGTGGTCGGGCCGCGCCCCGAGCGGCCGTACTTCGTCGAGAAGTTCTCCGCCGAGTACCCCAACTACGCCATGCGCCACCGGGTCGCGGTGGGGCTCACCGGGCTGGCACAGGTCAGTGGCCTGCGCGGCGACACGCCGATCTCCGACCGGGCGCGCTTCGACAACTACTACATCGAGAACTGGTCGCTGTGGCTCGACGCCAAGGTGCTCATCCGGACGGTGGCGGAGGTGTTCCGCGCTGGGGGTCGTTGACAGGCACGGCCGACGCCAGCCGCGGCCGGCCGCGTCGCCGCCTCAGTCGAAACCCCCTAGTGGAGGGTGTCCAGCGCCCGGGTGAGGGCCGAGCGCCAGTCCGGCAGGGGCGGCAGGCCTGCCGCCGCCCAGCGGTTGTGGGCCAGGACGCTGTACGCGGGACGGGAAGCCGGGCGCCGGTAGCGGTCGCTGGTGGTCGGTCGGATGCGGTCGGCGTCGAGGCCGCGGAGGGTGAACACGGCGCGGGCGAGGCCGTACCAGGTGGTCTGGCCCGACGCGGTGCCGTGGTAGACGCCGGGGGCGGCGCGGCCGGCAAGCACCGCGTCGGCCAACGCGACGAGTTGCCCGGCCAGCGCGTACGACCAGGTCGGCTGCCCCCGCTGGTCGTCGACCACGTCGAGATGCTCGCGCTGGTCGGCCAGCCGCAGCATGGTCGCGACGAAGTTCGGTCCGTGTTCGCCGTAGAGCCAGGCGGTGCGCACGATGTAACCGGCGTCGGGGAGGAGCCGGGTGACGGCGAGCTCCCCGACGAGCTTGCTGCGCCCGTACGCGTTGACCGGGGACGTGGTGGCAACCTCCGCATACGGCTCGGTGGCGTCGCCGGAGAAGACGTAGTCGGTGGACAGGTGAATCATCCGCGCGCCGGTTGCGGCACAGGCTTCGGCGAGGTGGGCGACGGCGTGGCCGTTGACGGCGGTGGCGGCCTCCTCCTGCGCCTCGGCCCCGTCCACGTCGGTCCACCCGGCGGTGTTGATCACCACGTCGTGTCCGGCGACGGCGGCTCGCACCGCCTGCGGGTCGGTGATGTCGAGCTCGGCGCGGGTGGTGGCCCTGACGGAGAGGTCACCTCGGGAGCGCAGGACGGCGACCAGGTCCCTGCCCAGCATGCCCCCAGCGCCGGTGACCAGCAGCCGGCTCACGGGGCGATCAGCGGCTTGGTGCCCGCCTTCAGCGGCTCCCACCAGGCCCGGTTGTCGCGGTACCACTGCACGGTCTGCGCCAGGCCGCGCTCCAGGTCGATGCTCGGGGCGTACCCGAGCTCAGTGCTGATCTTGCTGATGTCCAGGGAGTAGCGGCGGTCGTGGCCCTTGCGGTCGGCGACGCGCACGACCTGGTCCCAGCTGGCGCCGCAGGCCTCGATCAGCCGGCCGGTGAGTTCGAGGTTGGTGAGTTCTGTGCCGCCGCCGATGTGGTAGACCTCGCCGGCGCGGCCCTTCTCCTGGACCAGTGCGATGCCCCGGCAGTGGTCGTGCACGTGCAGCCAGTCCCGGATGTTGCCGCCGTCGCCGTAGAGCGGCACGGTGCCGCCGTCGAGCAGGTTGGTGACGAACAGCGGGATGACCTTCTCGGGGAACTGGTACGGCCCGTAGTTGTTGGAGCAGCGGGTGACCACGACGTCCATGCCGTGGGTGCGGTGGTAGGCCAGCGCCAGCAGATCGGAGCCGGCTTTGGAGGCCGAGTACGGCGAGTTCGGCGCCAGCGGCCAGTCCTCGGTCCAGGAGCCCTCCGCGATGGACCCGTACACCTCGTCGGTGGAGACGTGCACGAACCGGGAGGTGCCGTGCCGCAGCGCGGCGTCGAGCAGGTTCTGGGTGCCGAGCACGTTCGTGGTGACGAACGGGGCGGCGCCGTCGATCGACCGGTCGACATGGGATTCCGCGGCGAAGTGCACGATCACGTCGTGGCCGGGAACGACCTCGTCGACCACGGCGGCGTCGCGGACGTCCCGGTGCACGAAGCGCAGCCGGGGATCATCGGCCACCGGTGCGAGGTTGGCGAGGTTGCCCGAATACGTCAACACGTCGAGCACGGTCACCGCCGTGGGTTCGACGCCCGACCCCCTGGCGGCGTCCCCACCGGGCACGCCCAGCAGCATCCGAACGTACTCCGACCCGATGAAGCCGGCACCGCCGGTGACAAGGATCCTCACGGGTCGGAGAGTGTACGCGAAACCCCAGGACAACCGGGGCAGCGAGCCCATTCTCAGGCGCCCGCCGGTGCGGGTAGTCTCGCCCGGTGCGCGGAATCCTTCTCGCCGGTGGCACCGGGTCCCGGTTGTGGCCGATCACCCGTGCCGTGTCGAAGCAGCTGATGCCGGTGTTCGACAAGCCGATGGTGTACTACCCACTCTCCACCCTGATCATGGCAGAGGTGCGGGAGATCCTGATCATCACGACGCCGGAGGACCAGCCCCAGTTCCAGCGGCTGCTCGGTGACGGCAGCCAGTGGGGCCTGCGGTTGGAGTACCGCACGCAGGCCCGCCCGGAGGGAATCGCGCAGGCGTTCCTTCTGGGCGCGGACTTCATCGGCGACGAGTCGGTGGCCCTCATCCTCGGCGACAACATCTTCCACGGCGTCGGCCTGGGCCGGCAGCTCCCCGGCCACGGCGACCTGGTCGGTGGACGGATCTTCGCCTACCCGGTGGCCAACCCTCAAGAGTACGGGGTGGTCGACTTCGACCCGGCCGGGCGCGTGCTGTCGATCGAGGAGAAACCCGCCCGCCCCAGGTCCCGCTACGCCGTGCCCGGCCTCTACTTCTACGACAACCGCGTGGTGGACATCGCCGGCAAGCTGACCCCCAGCGCCCGCGGCGAACTGGAGATCACGGCGGTCAACGAGACCTACCGCGAATGGGGCGAGCTGTCGGTGACGGTGCTGGACCGGGGCACCGCCTGGCTCGACACCGGCACCTTCACCTCGATGATGCAGGCCGCCGAGTTCGTGCGGGTCATCGAAGAACGCCAGGGCCTGAAGATCGGATGCGTCGAGGAGGTCGCCTGGCGGGCCGGCCTGATCGACGACCACCACCTCCGGACGCTCGCCCAGTCCCTGAGCAAGAGCGGATACGGCGACTACCTGCTCGGCCTGCTCGCCGAACGCCAACCCGGGGACACCCACCGATGAAGATGCGACCGCTGAGCATCGACGGGGCCTGGGAGATCAACCCACAGCAGCACGGCGACCCACGCGGGCTGTTCATGGAGTGGTACCGCTTCGACCAGCTCGCTGCCGCGGTCGGGCATCCACTCCGACTCGCCCAGGGCAACCTGTCGGTCTCCGCGCGCGACGTGGTCCGCGGCATCCACTTCGCCGACGTGCCACCCGGCCAGGCCAAGTACGTGACCTGCGTACGCGGTGCCGTCATCGACGTGGTCGTGGACATCCGCGTGGGCTCGCCGACCTTCGCGCAGTGGGAGGCGGTCCGCCTCGACGACGTCGACCGGCGCGCCGTCTACATCGGCGAGGGGCTGGGCCACGGCTTCTGCGCCCTCACCGACGACGCGACCCTGAGCTACCTCTGCTCCACCACGTACAACCCCACCGCTGAGCACACCGTGCACCCCCTCGACCCCGAACTGGCGATCGACTGGCCGGCGGAGTCACCGCAGTTGTCGGCCCGGGACGCAGCCGCGCCGAGCCTGGCCGAGGCGCGGGAATCGGGACTGCTGCCGGACTACCGGACCTGCCGCGCGTTCACCGCCAGCCAGCGGATGGGAGCTGACCCCGCCTGCGGCGGAAGATAGCCACTTCCACCCTGGCGGTGACCGGCGTCCCTGACGGGTGGGCGGGCCGGTGTGCGGTGTTGCGCCCGCGGCGGGACCCGTGATCGTCGCCGCGCCCGGCAGGGCCTCACCAGGGGCCAGGTCTCAGTCGCGCGGGAGGAACGGCAGCATCTTCGGCCCGTACCCGCCGAGGTAGCGTGCCGGGTCCGCATCCAACACCGAGGCCAGCAGCGTACCGAAGACGTCTCGGAAGTCCGTCGTCGCCTTGAGGTCGCCGTCGTCCAGGTCGGTCAGGCTCGGCTGCTCCCCGTAGAGTCCGCCCGCGACCTGAGGACCCAGAACGAAGACGGGCCCGGCGGTTCCGTGGTCGGTGCCGTCGGAGGCGTTCGCCCGAACCCGCCGACCAAACTCGCTGTACACGACCACGGAGACCCGTTGACCGGCCTCGGTCTGCGCCAGCCGGCCCGCGAAGCTGGTCAACGCCTGATCGAGCTGGCGCAACAGCAGCTCGTGGCCGGGCCTCTCCGCCGCGTGCGTGTCGAATCCACCGAGGCTCACCGAATACACGCGGGTGGGGACCCCGGCTTCGACGCAGTGAGCCACCCGGGAAAGCTGTTCGGAGAGGAGATTCGCCCCGCCCGTGCCCGTTGCCGCGATCTCCGGCTCGGCGGGGACGTCCGCTCGGGCGTCCACCGCTTCGGCATCCCGGATGAGCTGGTCGATCTTGATGAGGTTCGCATAGGCGTCCGCAGCCCGTGCCTGCATCTCGGATTCGTTCGGCTCCCGCCGCCCGAGCACGCCGATCATGTCGGTGGTGACCCCGGCCGGCAACTTGAGCCCACCGATACTCACGCAGGCTCCGGTACGGGTCTCTCCCACGAGCAGGGGCGGGAGCATGGGCTCGAAGCTCACCGCGGCCTCCGGCGCGGCCCTGATGCCGTCCAACCATCGACCGATCCAGCCGGAGGTGGCCGGATCGCTCGGTGAGGCGGTCTGCCAGATGTCCATGGACCGGAAATGACTACGGTCCGGTTTGGGATACCCGACCCCGAGGACGACAGCCAGGCGCCGCCCACTCCACAGTCGACTCAGACCCTTCATCACCGGATTCAACCCGAGCGAGTCGTCGATCCGGAGCACCCGGTCAGGCTCGTAGGCCAGCTCGGGTCGGGCCGCGTAGTACGCCGGGTCCGCGTAGGGGACGACCGTGTTGAGCCCGTCGTTGCCGCCGTACAGCGTGACGATGACCAACTTGCGTGTCTTCCGGTGATCATCGCTGGCAGACGCGTCGCCCGCGGTCCGCAGGAGCTCCGCCAGGCCCAGACCCCCCACCCCGGCGGCGATGGCGCTGCCGCCGACGACGCCGGAGGCCAGGAGGAACCTGCGCCGGGTCAATGCGTCCATGTCACGTCACCAGATATTCCGGGCTGGCCAACCCGAGGGTCAGCAGACGCTGCGGATCGGTGGTGCCCTTCAGGGCCGAGTACGTCCTGTTGGTCCATGTCTCGATGGCCAGGACGTGCGCCACGTCTTCCGGAGTCAGCCGCTGGGCCGGGACCAGTTGGGCGATCCGACCGGCAAGGTTCAGGCGGACCTGCGCCGCCCCGACCGTCAGCCACTCCGCTCCGGCGGCCCACCCCTCGACGCTCGGGGGCGCGAACGGCAACTGCCCCATTCGCTCCAGGGCGTTGAGGGCGTACGTCAGCATCTCGTCGGACAGCCTCCCCGGCCGCAGACCCAACTGCCGCATCGCGCCGACGAACCACTCCGTCGGCTGCTTGACCAGCCTGCCGGCGCTGGCCTGGAATGCGTCGTCCTCGAAGAGCTTCCGCAGCATCGCCATCGAGTCCGGGAACGCGCGAACCATGTTGTCGCGGGTGGACATCGGGATCAGGTCGGCCGACGAGGCGTACCGGAACCACAACCGCTCGGCGATGAACCCCGGGCAGGCCTCGTGCTCGAGCAGGAGATCCACCAGCGAGTGGGCATCGAAGTCCTTCGTGACACCGAGGATGCTCTTCCTGCCGCCGTCGTGTGAGGCAGGACTGAAGTACGCGCGGCCGCTGTCGTAGTCGATCTTCCAGCCGGTCAGCGCACGGCCCGCCTCCTTCACGTCCCGTTCGGTGTACCTGCCGATGCCGAGCATGAAGAGTTCCATCAACTCGCGGCCGAGATTCTCGTTGGGCGCGGTCCGTGTGTTGAGTTGCCCGTCGAGCCAGTAGATGAGCGCCGGGTCGGTGATCATCCAATGTGCCATGGTCGCGAAGTCGAGCGAGCTGCGCAGCGTCCTGTGCTGCTGGAGCATCAGTTGCGGGCGGATCACCTTCCGGACCGAGGTGGCCCAGTGCCCGTGCCAGAAGAACCACAGCTTCTCGCGGGTCTGGTGGTCTGCGACAGTGAGGCGATCCAGCCACCACTGGGTGATCCGCTTCGTCTGCTCCCGCCGCTTCTCATCGCCCTTGCTCCGCTGGCTGGGAGTGGGGTTCGACAACCCGGCGAAGGGATCCGGGCCGAGTCCCGGCACGGGAGCCTTCAGCGCACCCACGTCCGGCGCTGTCGGCGCTGTCAGGGCGGCGACCGTCGCCCCGTACCCTGCCTTCTTCGCGGCGGCCAGCTCGGCGGACGTGGGACCGAAGCCGGCGCGGCGAAGAAGCAACGAGGCGTCGGCCATGCAGCAAATGTATGCGAAGCCCTTGGTGCGGGCGGACCCCGGGGCCGGGTACCAGCCGGTCGCGCCCGGAGTGTCGCGGTGACGCGGATGGGCCGCCGAGACGCGCATCGCACGTGTCTCGACGGCCCACTGACCCTGCCGCGTCAGGACGGGATCTTCAGTCGCCGGTCACTCAACCGACCTTCAGGACCTCGTAGGTGAACATCGTCGAGGGGCCCGGGTCGGCCGCGAACGGATCGAAGTTGGCGATCAGCGCCGAGTTGCCGCTGTTCGGCGCCTGCACCAGGTTGTAGTTGGTCTGGGACTGGAACAGCAGGTTGCCGTCACCCCAGTGGTAGAGCCAGAAGGACTGCTCCGTGCCGATCGCGGTGGCGTTGGCGATGAGTGGCCGGGTGCCGCCCGACGGCGCGCTGACGTAACGCTGGTTGACGTGGGAGCGCAGTGCGACGGCATCGGCGCCCATGTCGAGCATGTCGAACTTCTGCCAGTCGGTGGTCACGGTGGAGTTGGCGATCAGGGGACTCCTGCCGGCGTCCGCCGCGGTGACGAACCTGCCGTTGACGGCCGCGCGGAGCACGACGACCGCGGCGGGTGAGGCCCAGATGAACTTCTCGGGTCCGCCGATGGTGGTGGCGTTGTTGATGAGTGGCAGGGTGCCGCTGGACGGGGCGGTGACGTACTTGCCGTTGATCTTGGCGATCAGGCTCGTGGTGCCGTCGCCGTTCATGACGACCTGGAACCGCTGGGCGTCGGTGATGGTGCTGCTGTTGGCGTACAGCGCGGCGGTGCCGCCGGCGGTAGCGGTGACGTACTTGCCGCTGGCCCAGGACCCGAACGCGACGTAGCCGCTGCCGGCGTCGACCACGGTGAACTTCTCCGAGTCGCCCATCTGGTTCATGGGCTGGGTGGGGGTCAGCGGCTGGGTGCCGCCGGCGCCGACCGAGACGTTCTTGCCGTTGGTCAGGGACCGCAGGCCGGTGACCTGCGGCACGGCGGTGGTGCCGATGCGCAGCATCACGTCGCTCGTGTTGTAGGCGGCGGTGTTCCGCACGACCCGCCGGGTGCCGCCGTAGACGATGACGTTACGCACCTGGGTGGGCGCCCAGGACGGGTTCGCCGACAGCAGCAGCGCGGCGGCGCCGGCCACGTGCGGGCTGGCCATCGAGGTGCCGCTGTACCGGCCGATCGCGGTGTCGCTGGTGGCCACCGAGGACGAGATGTGGTGCCCCGGCGCGTGGATGTCCACACACGGCCCGTAGTTGGAGAACGAGGCGCGGAAGTCGACCTCGTCCGTGGCGCCCACCGTGATCGCCGAGGCCGCGCGGGCCGGCGAGTACGAGCAGGCGTCGTCCTGGCTGTTGCCGGCGGCGACGGCGTAGGTGATCCCGGAGGCGATGGACGCCTCCACCGCGGCGTCGATCGCGGCGCTGACTCCACCGCCGAGGCTCATGTTCGCCACCGCCGGCTTCACCGCGTTCGCCGTGACCCACTCGATGCCGGCGATGACACCGGCCTCCGTGCCGTTGCCCTCGCAGTCGAGCACCCGCACGCCCACCAGCTGCACGGCCTTGGCCACACCGTAGTTGGTGCCACCGATGGTGCCCGCGACGTGCGTGCCGTGCCCGTCGCAGTCGTTCGCGACCGGGTCGTTGTCGATGAAGTCGTAGCCGTTGCTGGCGCGCCCGCCGAACTCCTGGTGCGTGATCCGGATGCCGCTGTCGATGACGTAGGCGTGCACGTTGCTCGCCGTGTTCGGGTACGTGTACCGCTTGTTCATCGGCGCGAAGATCTGGTCCAGCCGGTCCAGCCCCCACGACGGCGTGTCCAACTGGGTGTCGCTCTTGGACACCTTGCGGTTCTGCTTGACGTAGGCCACCTCGGGGCTGGCAGCCAGCCGCTTCGCCTGCGCCTCGTTCATCCGCCCCGCGAAACCGCGGATCGTGCGCGTGTACGTACGCGACACCGTGCCGCCGTACCGCTTGGTCAACGCGGTGGCGTTCGCACCGACCTGGGCCGGCGTGGCCTTGCCGTCCTTGAACACCACGATGTAACTGTCCTTGATGGCCCCCATGTCGGCGGCACCCAGGATTCCCGCAACCTTCTTGTCGTCCGGCGGAGCCGCGGACGCGGCACCCCCGCCGGACACGGTTGCCGCGGTCGCGACAGCGGCGAGCGCGAGCCCCGCCACAACCGACCGACAAGCTCGACGAACTTGATACACGCCAGACTCCCCGTGGGATGAACGTCCACCGTTGACAATGGACAGCGTTGCCCTTCGGCACAGACGCAGCCCATCTTCGTCGATCAACGTCATCGGCGGCTCAGCCGTTCGGACTAACTGGTGGCGAATGCCAAGGGGTGCGCCCCCGGCCCCTATTACCAAGTGGCGGACGAAGACGACGGATGATTACCACCGAGCTCGACTCAGAATGCGAGCGGCCTGCCTATTGCTCGCGCAACCGGTACCGACGACTCACCCTCGGCAGGTCGCCGATCGGTCCGACGACCGGCACCACGGTCGCGGCCGGATGCCGCGCGCCGGCGGGCCTGGGCCCGCCGGCGCGCGGCGTCGTCATCCAGCGTCCGCTGGCTCGGCTCACCGGCCGGGCGCGCCGTCCATCCGCGCACCGGTGGGAAGCGAGGCGTACGCCGCCTGCAACTGCAGGCGAACCGCCGCCGAGCTGTGGTGTGCCGCCACCCACTCCCGTCCGTTGGCGGCCAGTCGCGCGGCGGTCTCGGGCGCGGACAGCAGCCCACTGACCGCCGCGATCCAGCCAGCCCTGTCGTCGGCGACGCGGACGTGGACGCCGTCCGCCACACCCGCGCGGTCGGCCACCATGCTTGTCGTCACGCTCGGAACTCCGGCCGACATGGCCTGGATGAGCTTCAGCTGGACGCCGGTACCCCGGAAGATCGGCGCGATGGCGACGGCGGCATCCGCGTAGTGGGGCTCGACCGCGGGCGCGTTGGCGTGGAGTTCGATGCCGTTCCCGACCAGCTCCTGGACCGCCTTGGGCGGGTCCGTGCCGACGATCCGGAGCCGGGCGTCCGGGACGGCGTCACGGATGCCCTGCCAGCACTCACGCACGAACCACATCAGGCCGTTGACGTTCGCCTCGTAGCTGAGCCGACCGACGAACAGGACCGTCGGTGCGATCGGGCCCGCCTGCCGCTGGACGGAGAAGTCGCAGGGGCTTCTGACGAGGAAGGTGTTGGGCCGCTCCTGGCCGGGCAGGGACGGAGCGGAGAGCATCAGGGGAACCCCCATGCCGACCAACTTGTCCTCCCGGGCCCGCATCCGGGGTGCCTCCACGCGGCCCAACGCCCGCCAGGCGGGGCTGGGCCCGTGCGAGGCGAGCTGCTCGTAGTACTCGCTGCGGAACTCGTCCAGGTCGACGATGACCGGCGTCGAGCCACAGGCCTCGACCAGGTGGACGGTACGGAAGACATTGAGGTGCACGACGTCCGGCCGGAAGTCGTCCAACTCCCGCCGCAGCGCGTCGGTGAGCGCCTTCGGGCTCGCGTACCCCGTCTGCAACGAGACCCCGGTGCCGAGTGCTCGCGCGGAGCGCAGCATGGAACCGACGCGTGGGTTGGGGACGAGGGTGCGCTCCTTGACCGGCAGGAGCTCCGCCAGCCGCGCCTCTTCCTCGTCGTGCACCAGCCCCAGGAAGCGGACGTCGTGCTCGGCGGCGAGCATCTCCAGGATCACGAGGCTGCGCGGGCGGACCGATGCCGGGATCCACGGCGCTACAAACAGAATCTTCAAATCGGCAGTCTCCTCAGGGCGGACGCGAGGAGTCGCTGACCCCGCGTGCCATGCTTCGCGAAATAGACATACATACCGGACCGGTACAGGGGGTTCTTGCCGACCGCACCGGTGCTGGTGCTCTCCTTGTGTTCGGCGACACTCGTCCCGACCGACGCGACACCCCAGCCACTGGCGCGCAATTGCGTGCACAGGTCGACGTCCTCGAAGTAGAGGAAGAAGCGGGGGTCGAACCCACCGATGGACCGGAACGCCTCAGCTCGTACGAGCATGCAGAACCCGGACACCCAGGCGGTTTCGCGCACCTGGCCGGTTGGTTCGACATCGAGATACTCGAGCATCTGGAACTTCTTACGCAAGGGTGTCGCCCGAGCCAGATACTGCTTCAGTCGCCTCGGCACGAGATGGTCGACCTTCAGCGCCGCCAGCCATTCCTTCGCGATGCTCGGCTCGGGGCCCGCCGAGATTCCGAAGCGCCCGTCCGGGTATCGCATCAGCGGCGCGACCACACCCAGCTTCGGGTCGGCCCGCAGCGCCTCCACGAGGTGCGCGAAGGACTCGGGGTCGATGTGGCAGTCGGGGTTGAGAAGGAAGTAGGCGTCAGCGCCGGGGAGGGTCTCCGCCGCGGCGTTGATCGCCTTGCCGAAGCCCACGTTCGGCAGCGAGATGACCGGGTACCCGAAGGATTTCGCGACCTCGACGCTGTCGTCCGTGGAGGAGTTGTCCACGACCACGACGTGGTCCACCGGCAGGGCGCCCAGGCAGCCCAGACTCTGGGGAAGCTCCCGGGCCGAGTTGTAGGAGACGATGATGGCTGCGATTTTCACTGTCGACTCGCAATCCCGTAGGCGTCGAGGTACGAGCGGACCGTGTCGTCCCAACGGAACGTCCGCTCGATGTGTGCGCGGGCACGTCGACCACGCTGTGCCGCGTCGTCGGGTGATTCGACTGCGGCCCGGACCGCCGCCGCGATCTCATCGGCAGTCGACGCGGTGTACAACATCGAGGCGTCACCGCGTACCGACGCGGCCGGCCCCTCCGACGTGATGACGGGACAGCCGAGGGCCATGGCGTGTGCCACCTTCATCAGCACTCCCCCGCCCACGATCGACGGCACGACGACGGCGTGGGCGTCGAGCATCTCCGACCGGAGGTCGGGCACCGCACCCGTCACCACCACCCTGCTGTCGCTCTCGCCGAGGCCGACCACGTCGGCGGAGGGCTCCGCCCCGACGATCCTGAGTTCCGCCTGCGGCAGGCTCTGCCACACCAGCGGCATCACCTCACGCGCGAGGAACTGGGCGACGAGTGCGTTCGCGCGTCGCCACATCGCCCCGGCGAACACCAGTCGCGGTCGCTCCGTCGCTGGCGGCGGCGACCAGGACCGGTCACCGACGTGGATTCCCGGCCGGGCGAGCACGGTGTTCGGGTTGCCTGCGGCGGCGACCGCGAAGTCGGCGTCGGACAGGGTGATGACGGCGTCCGCCTGGCGGATCGCGGCGCGTTCGAACCGTCGCGTCCGAAGCAGCTCGACGAGACGGTACGGCCGTTCCAGGCCGGACGACGCCCGGTAGGACTCCAGCATCACCTTCTCGGTGATGTCGTGCAGGCCCAGCACCGACGCGGGGCCGATCCCGACGACCTCGGCGGACTGCAGATACTCCGAGTGCACGACGTCGGGCCGGATCCGACGGATGAGCTCGGCGGCCTCCCGGGTCGCTTCTCGCGGCCACGCCTGGCGGAGCCATGCCGGTTCCAGGCGGAGGCGGTCCCGGTGGCTCGGACGAGCGGTGACCGTGGCGGGCAACAACGTGTACTTCAGGTCGTCCGGCTCCGTGGGCGCCGTGTGCTCCGGCGAGTAGACGAAGAGGTCGACCTGCTCAGCCAACCGCGGTGTGAGCTGCACGATCGTGTCGGCCGCAGCATGGTAGTGGTGCGCGTTGGGCGCGAACGGGGTGAGCAGGAGGACGCGCATCAGCCCAGCCGCTTCACGAGCGCCGTGACGAACCCTTGCGCGATGCGCCCCTGGGCGGCGACCCGCTGGGCGGCCTCCCGGAACTGCTCGGCGGACGCGGCAGCCGCGGTCGCCGTGCGGTAGAGCGTCTCGGCGTCGACGTCCGGTGGCACCAGGAACTCGCGGAGCCCCAGGTCGACGAAGGCGTCATGGACCTTCCGCTCGTACGCGATGGCCACCGTCGGAACGCCGATCGCCACGGCGAGGAGTGCGGCATGCAGGCGGGTGCCGAGGACGAGCTGGTTCGTCGCGAGCGACTGCAACCAGTCGCGGAGCGCTCCGACGAGAGGCCGGCTGCCGTCCAACGGGGTGGAGTCCAGGTCGAGAAGGTCGCGGAAGGCGCGCTCGTAGATGACGCGGTCGTCCTCGCCGTGTGCTCCCCGGCCGAAGGCCATCGGAAGGAAGGTGCCCGACCATCCCTCCTGGCGGAGCCGACCGGCACATCCGGAGGTCGCCGCCAGCAGTGGGCCCTCGAGGTCGGGCGCGAGCGGCCGCATCGACAGCGCGAAGCGACGGCCGGAGTCGACCCGGTCCAGCTCGGGCAGCGGCAGGGTGTACGCCATGTCGCCGATGACCTCTGCGCCGGAGCCGAAGTGCGACGCGGTCCGCTCGTCGCGCACACCCACCGCGACACAGGATGCGCCGATGATGCGGAGCACCTGACGACCGAACGGCGTTCCGCCCTCGCGTACGCCGACGCCGACGGTGGCGACGGGCGTTCCCGCCAACTTGGCCATCGCGATGATCCGGGCGAACATCGGCAGGGTGCCGGGCCAGGACAGGTTGGGGGAACGCTCCTGGAAGACCGTTCCAGGGCCGAGCAGGAGCAGTTGACACGACTTGATCGCGCGCTGCACCGCGACCTGACGCTCGGAGGCACCACGAGCCCGCAGTACGGGCATGTGCTCCGTCTGCACGCCATGAAGTTCGGCGACCCGCTCCGGGTTGGGGCAGAAGACCACGAAGGACGCGTTCTCCTTGACCTCGCGGACGCAGGTGATGAGCGAGTGGAGGAGGATCTCGTCTCCGAGATTGTCCGATCCGAACCACCCGACTATTCCGACCCTCACATGTCCTCCGTCGTTGCGGCCCGCAGTTTGCCTGCGGCCCTCCGTTGTCTCACAAATCTGACGGTAGCCAGAGCAAGGATGACGCCCCCGAGAGTGGCGGACGCCGAGGCGGATCCCATCACGGTCAGCAGTCCGGCGAGCGCCCATGCCGCCGCTGCCACATATCCGAACGAGATGAGGACCGGCCACACCAGTTCCCTGATCCGCAGGAACCACAGCAGCGACCCGGCCACGACAAGCTCGTTCAACACCATCGCGCAGGCGGCGCCGTAGGCGCCGTACCTGCCGTCGAGGGCAAGGTTGAATCCCACGCTGCCGCAGATGCTCAGTACGAGCACCACCAGCCGGCTGGCGGCACGGCCCCGGGCAAGCAGGATGGCGGACAGACCGAAGTTGGCGAATCGCAGTGCGAGGAACAGGGTGAGCACCATCGCCAGCTCCGGGATGTTCCCCGCCTGGTCACCGAACAGCACCACGGTCGCGATGGGAAGGCCGATGAACATGGCGCCGGCGGCGCCCTGACCCGCGAGCCCGAAGAACTGGAAGATCGTGAGCGGGTCGTTCGCCTGGGCGGTCCCGGAAGTCCCCTTCGGCGCGGCATAGGCGAGGGCGCCGAGGCCCATGGACGCCGCGACCTGGACCGCCGGTCCGATGATGGCCGCGGCCGAGACGTACTCTCCGACTTCCACGGCGGTGACGAAGAACGCGAGGATGAAGACGTCGCCGCGGAAGTAGAAGAGACCGAGCAGGTCGGAGGCGAAGTACGGCAGCGCCAGCCTGATGTGCTGGGCCGAGCGGACCCCTCGGGAGGCGCGCAGCGACGGCAGGATCCGCACGACGAGAACCGCGGCCGTCGACCGGAGGACGGACGTCACCAGGAAATAGACGGCGGCGTCACCGAGGGTGAGCCCGTCCATCAGCCACACGTCGATGGCGCACGCGCCGACGAGCAGGAGACCGGTGGAGGTGTTCGTGAGCGGTTCGAGCCAGGCCGAACGCGTGCCTCGGATGAGGACCCACGCCGTCTCGTTCCACTGTTCGAAGAGGCTGGCGACGAAGACCAGGAAGAAGGCGAGCTGCGCTTCCGGGGGGAGGAGCACGCCGATCACCACGTACGCGACGGCGGCGGCCGACATCAGCACGACGAAACGGCCGCCGTGGATCCGGGCGACCACGGACGGCGAGACCGACCCCGCTGCGGCCTCCCTGGTCAGGTAGGTCGGCAGACCGAGGGAGAGCGCGGCGGCGGCGAAGGACGCGGAAAGCGTGGCCATCCCGTAGAAGCCGACGGCCTCGACGCCGGCGCCCCTGGTCAGCAGCGCCATGACCACCAGGGTGGTGAACCGCGTGGCCAGGGTGGAGAGCCCCAGCAGGCCCGACACGACCGTCAGAGACGTGCGCCGCCCCGCCGGCGCCCTGGCCTCAGTCGCGACCATTGCCAGTCGCAACCGCCGAGAACCGCGTCCGGGCATGGAAGTAGCCCGCCACGAGCGCCAGCATCAGAAAGTAGGGCCCCTGCATCAGGCCCCAGCCCGTCATACCGACAAGGACGAGAGCCGGCAGAGCGCTGACCAGAACCCTGGGTGCCAGCTCCGAGGTCCGCGTACGAAAGACGGCGCGGATGGCCGCCGTCGCGGTCCGCACGAACGGCAGCCAGAGGAGCAGTGCGCCGACGATGCCCACCTCGGCGGCGCTCAGCAGCAACACGTTGTGTACGGGCACGCCGCTCGCGGTGAGCGGATCCGAGGCGCCGACGACGGCGACGTAGCTGTTGGGTCCCACCCCGGCCCACGGATGCGCGCGGATCGCGTCCGCCGCGACCGCAAGGAGGTGTTGCCGGGAGCCCCCACCGGGGTCCGTCATGAATCGCTCGATCAGCCACGGCAGCGACGCCACGCCGAGCACCCCGGTAAGGCCGACGACCACGAAGTACCTCTTCTGCCACCGCCCGGTCATCAGCTCGAGCAACATGAAGATGAGGATCATGGAGACCACGGCTGCGAGAACCGTGCGACTCTGGGTGAGGGACACGCCGATGAGGACGACACCGAGCGTCGTCCAGGCCACCCATCGTTCCCGCACCGTCCGCTGCGGCAGCGTCAGCGCGCACAGGCCGCAGAAGAACAACAGCTTCGCCAGCTCGCCTGGATGGCTCGTCAGGCCCGTGGCACGCCCGAGCACGTCGAGCGCCTGTTGTCCGGAGACGCGTCGCAGCGGAAAACCGAGGACCGCTGCGGTGATCGCGAAGAGTTGGAGCCACGCCACGGCCGCGAAGGCCCAGAGCAGGACCGAGTGCCGCCGGTCCGCGCGCTCGGCCGTGGCCCCGACGGCGAACACGATCGCCGCCAGGCAGAAGTGCAGCAGGCCGCTCACGGTACGCAGGGACGCGTCCCAGTGGACCGCGGCGAACAGGGCCAGCCACCCGAGAAACGGCACCCACAGGAGGAGGGCGCGGACGAATCGACGACGCGTGTGCATCATGACCAGCACGAACGCCACGGCGATCACGATGGTGTACGAGTAGAGCGTCGGCGTTCCCGTCGACACACCGGCGTAGATGACGACATCGGCGGGAGCGAGGGCGATCGGCACCAGTCCGAGCGTCGCCACCAGGAGCGCCAGTGCGGCAACGATGCGCTGATCCGGATCGGACCGCAGCCCTGTGGCGATCGACCGGCCGGCCCGGGTCAGCTGGACGACCACGCTCGGGGCCCGGTGGCGGCCCGGCCCACGGCCTCCGCGGCTCTCGCCGCCCGGGCCGGCAGCCGGGTCGACGTATGTCCGAGCTGGCTCCTGACCGCCGCTGCGCCATGTCGCCGGGGCATGGCGTGGATCACCCTGGGGATGACCACTGGCCGTACCGGTGAACATGACATCTCCGTATCAGCCTTGGTCGGCCAGTCGCTGCCACGGCTGCGCTGGTCGTGCCGCCGTGCGGGGGTTTCGCTCACGCCCGGAGGGCGGGATCCAGAGCCGATGACGGATCGCTCCGGGCCGAAGCGGGACTTCGCGCGCTCATCATAGAGGTGGGTGTCAGCGACGAACCATAGGTCCCGGGCCCGCTCACGAGGACTTCCGAACCGCAGATCCTGCGGCCAGCAGGCAGGAGCCGATCCGTATCCTACGACTCGCCGATCACCTCTCTCGCCAAGGCGCCAACATGAACCTGACCCAGGCAAACGGCTCGACGTCCGCGGACCAGACGGTCGAGTTCCCGGTGCCCACGGCGCTCGATCGGCCGACCCCACCGGCCACCTCGCGGGCGCCGCGGCTGTACGTGCTGGACCTGCTGCGCTTCCTGGCGGCGATGAGCGTCGTCGCATACCACCTGCTGTTCGCCGACGCCAGACAGACGTGGGGGGCCAACACGGCAGATCTGTTCGGTGCCCCGCTGCGGCTTGCCGCCGGATACGGGTGGCTGGGCGTCGAGCTCTTCTTCATGATCAGCGGCTTCGTCATCTGCATGAGTTCGTGGGGTCGGCACCTGCACGACTTCTTCATCTCGCGGGTCACGCGGCTGATGCCGGCGTATCTGTTCGCGGTCGTGCTGACCGCGTCGGTCCTCGTGTTGTGGCCGCAGCCGGGAGAGAAGGTTCCCAACCTGCCGCAGATCATCGGAAACCTCACCATGGTGCAGAATCTGCTGCGGGTGAACGACATCGACGAGCCGTACTGGACCCTGCTGATCGAGCTGAAGTTCTACCTGCTGTTCCTGATCGTGATCGCCTTCGGCGTCACGTACCGCCGGGTCCTGATGTTCTGCATGATCTGGACGGCGCTCGCGCTCTACGCGCACAGCGCCGACTTCACGCTCCTGACGTTGGTGGTCGAACCTCGGTTCGCGTCGTACTTCGTCGCGGGGATGGCCCTCTACCTCATCCACCGGTTCGGGCCCGACCTGCTGCTCTGGTGCATCGTCGCCTTCTCGTTCGCGGTCAACGCCGTCATGCTGGATCTGCGAGTCGCCCCGCTCGTGAAGGCCGGCCTGCCCATGTCGTGGAAGGTGTCACTGATCCTGGTCGCCTTCTTCTACCTCCTGATGATCGGTATCGCGCTCGGTTGGTTCGCGAAGATCCAGTGGCGGGGGCTGGTGACGATCGGCGCGCTCACCTACCCGCTCTATCTGCTCCACTCGGCCAACGGGCGCACGGTCATCCGTCATCTGCGCGACGACGTTCCCCCGTGGCTGCTCCTGGGCGGCGTCGTCGGCGCGGCGCTGCTGCTGGCCTACGCCGTGCACCGGCTCGTGGAACGCCCGCTCAGCCGGGCGCTGCGAAACGGGCTGAAGAGCAGTTTCCAGAAGGCCCGTGCCGCCTCGTAATCCAGCGGCCCTGATGCCGTCCCGCCCGTCGGCGATTCGCTCGTCCACCGGCGGCGGCCCGCCCCACTTCGGTGACCGCTGCCGCTCACCACCGCCCGCAGCCGGATCGCTGCGGGCTCGCTCTCCGGCCGGTCCGGATGTCGCTCAGAAGCCTGCGTTGTCACGGATGGAGTTGACCACGCGCCGGATGACGTCGATCCAGTCCTCCGGGGCGGTCATTCGCAGCACGAGCTGACGGTCGATCGCACCGTCCGGCTCCGAACGCCAGAAGGCGACCACGACGATGCCGTACCTGTTGGCGCCGTTCAGCTTCACGGTCTCGGCGAGGACGACGTACGGCCCGCCGCTGCGCCACTGAAGTCCCCACGCCTCCTCCGCCTTGCGCAGGGCGTCGCGTTGCTCCTCGCCGCATTCAGGACAGTCACGGACGATCAGCTCGCCGCCGATCTCCGAGTTGTCCCCGATCGAGGCACCGCAGTTGTACTTGACCTGCCCCTCCGTGCTGCCGCCAGGAGTGCACGTCCAGTCAGCCGGGGCCACGAAATCGAAGCCCAGGCCGTCCGGGGTCAGCGTCCGTACGGCATCGCTCCTGCTGAAGACCTGCCATTTGGGCCAGTCCCCCGGCCGTGGCGGCTCGAGGCCCGGCTGCTGTGGGCGCGCACTCGGTGACCACTCCGGGGCGCCGGACTGGACCACGCCGGTGGGTGAGGGGTTCGCCGTCGGCTCGGTCGTGTCCCTGAGCCCGGTCCAGGCGAAGGCACCCGCACCGCCGACGAGGACCAACACCAGTGCGACGATCCCGACCCGGAGCCCGGTACGGCGCCGGCGCGTCTCGGAGGGCGTTATGCGGCGCGCGGGTGCGGCGAGCGGGTCGTACGGCGGAACGCCGGCCGGGGCGGGGGCATGGGCGGCGGCAGGCGACTGGGGCGCCTCGGCGACCGGCTGCGCCGGCATCGCGGTGGTCGGCGCGTCCCAGCCTGGCGCCGGCGGTCCCGAGGCGGGGTGCGGGGCCGACGACACCGGCTGGGTGGGGTTCGGACCTGCGTGCATCGCCCACGGCAGATGCGGCGGCCCGGAGATCGACTGCGGAACACCGGAGACGGGGTGGGTCACCCCGCTGACCGGCTGGGGCAGCCCGGAGACCGGCTGAGGCATCCCGGAGACCGGGTGGGGCACCCCGGAGACCGGCCGTGCGGCCGCCGGGTCCGGGGTGTACCCCACGCCGAGTGCACGCAGCAGCTTCTCCGCCCCCGGCCCGACCTCCGCCGAGTACGCCACCCAGGGCGCGGCGGCCGAGAAGTCGGCGTAGGCGTAGGGCAGGGGGTCCGCCGCCTGCGCCAGCGAGTTCGTCATCCCGACGAACGCCTCCCGCCAGCCGGGGGCCGCGGCGACGGCGGCGTCCAGGACGGCCACGGTGACGAGGCGTCCCTGCTCGTCGATCGCCGCCCACGCCTTACCCACCGGAGACCCGCCCAGCACGTGGGTGAACCTGTAGGGACCTGCCGGCTGCATGCCAACTCCTCTGCTCAACCGCCGTGCGGATCCTACAGAGGCGGCGCCAGCAGCTCCGCCCACCCGTCGTCGGCCCGACACGCACCGGGACGCCCGGCAGGCCGCGTCTCTCCAGGTCCCTCCTCAAGCCACAGGTCGTCCGTGACGACAGGGGGTGTTGCTTGTGAAAGTTTTCATGCATACAGTCGCGGCATGAATGAGGGAGCTGTCGTGGCGCCTACCGAGCAGGTGCTCGACCTGTTCCAGGGGGTCCGGCTCACGCCCACCCAGCGTCGGATCGCGCACTGCCTCGTGCAGCACGCGTCGGCCGCCGCGTACCTGTCGGCGGCCGAGGTCGCGGAACTGGCGGGGGTCAGCCAGCCGTCGGTCACCCGGTTCGCGGTCGCGCTCGGCCACGACGGCTACCCCGCGCTGCGCCGCCGGCTGCGCGAGCTGACCGCCGGCACCTCCGGCGACGCCGCCGACGCCGGCAACGAGCTCCAGCAGGCGGTACGCGCCGAGATCGGCAACCTCGACCGGCTCGCCGGGCAACTCGCGGACCGCGACCGGATCGCCGAAACGGGCCGGCTGCTGGCCGCCAGCCGTCCCCTGCCGGTGCTCGGCCTGCGCGCCGCCGCGCCGCTCGCCGCCTACTTCGCCTACTTCGCGGCCAAGGTGCACCCCGACGTGCGGGTACTCGACGACGGCGGCAGCCTGCTCACCGACCGCATCGAGCAGGCCGCCGAGGCCGGGGCGGGCGCCCTGCTCGCCTTCGTGCTCCCCCGCTACCCCCGGGAGACCCTGGACGCGCTGCGCGAGGCCCGGGCCGCCGGCCTCACCGTGGTGGCCATCACCGACTCGCCGGTCAGCCCGGCCACCGAGCACGCCGACGTGGTGCTGCCCGCCGCGGTCGGCGCGCGGCTCGTCTTCGACCTGCACACCGCGCCGATGACCCTGGCCATGGTGCTGCTCCAGGCCATCTGCGACGCCGCCCCGACCGACACCCAGCGCCGGTTGGAGGCCTTCGAGGCCTCCGCCGCCCGCCGCCAGTTGTTCCTCGGATGACCCGGAGGAGAGCCGAGATGACCCAGCCCGTCCGCGCCGCACGCGGCACCGAACGCACCGCCCGTGGGTGGCCCCAGGAGGCCGCGCTGCGGATGCTGATGAACAACCTCGACCCGGAGGTGGCCGAGCGCCCCGACGACCTGGTGGTCTACGGCGGCACCGGGAAGGCCGCGCGGGACTGGCCGTCGTACCACGCGTTGGTGCGCACCCTGACCGACCTGCGCGACGACGAGACCATGCTGGTGCAGTCCGGCCGGCCGGTGGGCGTCATGCGTACCCACGAGTGGGCACCCCGGGTGCTGCTGGCCAACTCCAACCTGGTGGGCGACTGGGCCACCTGGCCGGAGTTCCGCCGCCTCGAACAGCTCGGCCTGACCATGTACGGGCAGATGACCGCCGGCTCCTGGATCTACATCGGCACCCAGGGCATCCTCCAGGGCACCTACGAGACGTTCGCCGCCGTCGCCGCGAAGAAGTTCGGCGGCACGCTCGCGGGCACGCTGACGTTGACCGCCGGTTGCGGCGGCATGGGCGGGGCACAGCCCCTCGCGGTCACCATGAACGGCGGCGCCTGCCTGGTCGTCGACGTGGACCGGACCCGCCTGGACCGCCGGGTGCACGACCGGTACCTCGACGAGGTCGCCGACTCCCTGGACGACGCCGTCGAGCGGGCGCTGGCCGCGAAGCGGGACCGGCGGGCGCTGAGCGTCGGCGTGGTCGGCAACGCGGCCGCGGTCTTTCCGGAGCTGCTGCGCCGGGGCGTGGAGATCGACGTCGTCACCGACCAGACCAGCGCCCACGACCCGCTGTCGTACCTGCCCGAGGGGGTGGAGCTGGCCGACGCCCGGGACTACGCGGCGGCGAAGCCGGCCGAGTTCACCGACCGGGCGCGGGCGTCGATGGCGAAGCACGTCGAGGCGATGGTCGGTTTCCTCGACGCAGGCGCGGAGGTCTTCGACTACGGCAACTCGATCCGGGGCGAGGCGAAGCTCGGCGGGTTCGAGCGGGCCTTCGACTTCCCCGGCTTCGTGCCCGCGTACATCCGGCCGTTGTTCTGCGAGGGCAAGGGTCCGTTCCGGTGGGCCGCGCTCTCCGGCGACCCGGCCGACATCGCGGCCACCGACCGGGCGATCCTGGACCTGTTCCCGGAGAACGAGTCGCTGGCCCGGTGGATCCGGATGGCCGGCGAGCGGGTCGCCTTCCAGGGCCTGCCGGCGCGGATCTGCTGGCTCGGCTACGGCGAGCGGGACAAGGCCGGGGTGCGGTTCAACGAGATGGTCGCCTCCGGCGAGCTGAGCGCGCCCGTGGTGATCGGGCGGGACCACCTGGACTGCGGCAGCGTGGCGAGCCCGTACCGGGAGACCGAGGCGATGGCCGACGGTTCCGACGCGGTGGCCGACTGGCCCCTGCTCAACGCGCTGGTCAACACCGCCAGCGGGGCGTCCTGGGTGTCGATCCACCACGGCGGCGGGGTCGGCATCGGCCGTTCCATCCACGCCGGGCAGGTCTGCGTCGCCGACGGCACCACGCTGGCCGGGCAGAAGATCGAGCGGGTGCTCACCAACGACCCGGCGATGGGCGTCATCCGGCACGTCGACGCCGGCTACGACGCCGCTCGCGAGGTCGCGGAGGCCACCGGCGTACGGGTGCCGATGGCGGAGGGAGGTACCGCGTGAGCGACCTCGTCGGCCGGTTCCGGGCGCTGTGGGACGAGATCGCGCCGGTCGGGCGTGACGATCGCAGCGGCGGCTACCTGCGGTACGCGCTGACCGAGCCGGAGCTGCGGCTGCGGGAGTGGTTCCGCGAGCAGGCCGGCCGCCGGGGCATGCCGGTCACCGACGACGGCAACGGCAACCTGTTCGCCCGCTGGGGCGAACCGGAGGCCGGCGACGCGGTGCTGACCGGCAGCCACTTCGACTCGGTGCCGCACGGCGGTGCGTACGACGGGCCGCTCGGCATCGTCAGCGCGTTCCTCGCCGTCGACGAGCTGCGCGCGGCGGGCGTCGCGCCGGCCCGCCCCATCGTGGTCGGCGCGTTCGTCGAGGAGGAGGGCGCGCGGTTCGGCGTACCGTGCCTGGGGTCCCGGCTGCTCGCCGGGGAGATCGCGGTGGAGCGCGCGGCCGGGTTGCGCGACGCCGACGGGGTGAGCTTCGCCGAGGCGCTGGGCGCACGACCGGCGGGCGCCCGCCCCGAGCTGCTTGGCGGCTTCGCCGCCTTCGTGGAGCTGCACGTCGAGCAGGGCCGCGCGATGGTCGACGCGGACGCGGCGGTCGGGGTGGCCAGCGCGATCTGGCCGCACGGCCGCTGGCGCTTCGAGTTCACCGGCGAGGGCAACCACGCCGGCACGACGCGGATGGCCGACCGCCGCGACCCCATGCTGACGTACGCCTTCACAGTGCTCGCGGCCAACAAGGAGGCGCGGCTGCGCGGCGCGCACGCCACCGTCGGCCGGGTGGCGGTGGAGCCGAACGCCACCAACGCGATCCCGTCCAAGGTGACCGGCTGGCTGGACGCCCGGGCCGCCGAGCCCGAGACGCTGACGGGGCTGGTCGACGCGGTGCGCGCCAAGGCCGCCGAGCGGGCCCGCCGCGACGGTACGGAGGTGGCGCTGACGGAGGAGTCGGCCACCCCGCTGGTCGCCTTCGACGGCGGCCTCGCGGGCCGGCTGGCGACCCTGCTCGACGCGCCGGTGCTGCCCACCGGGGCCGGGCACGACGCCGGCGTGCTCGCCGCACACCTGCCCACGGCGATGCTCTTCGTGCGCAACCCGACGGGGGTGTCGCACTCGCCGGCGGAGTCGGCCGCCGACGCCGACTGCGCGGCCGGGGTGACCGCCCTGGCCCGGGTGCTGGAGGAGCTGACATGCCGCTGACCGCGGCCCGGGGAGGTTGTCGGCGGCCTGTCGAGCTGATGTCGCAGACGACTCGCCCCCGTGGTGATCGACTGATGTCGCAGACGATTCAGCTCGACAGGGGGCGCACGAGATGACCGGAACCCGCTGGCTCGCCGAGTACGCCTGGCTGCCCGACCACGCCGAGCCGACCGCCGACGTGCTGATCGAGACGGCCGACGGGCGGATCACCGGTGTGACCCCGCTGACGGCCGGGAGCACGCCGCCCGCCGGCGTCGAGGTCATGGTCGACGCCGAGCGGCTGCCCGGGCTGACTCTGCCGGGGCTCGCCAACGCCCACTCGCACGCGTTCCACCGGGCGTTGCGCGGGCGCACCCACGGCGGGCGCGGCGACTTCTGGACCTGGCGCGACCGGATGTACGACGTGGCGCGGCGCCTCGACCCGGACTCGTACCTGGCCCTGGCCCGGGCGGTCTACGCCGAGATGACGCTGGCCGGGATCACCTGCGTCGGCGAGTTCCACTACGTGCACCACGACCCGGACGGCACCCCGTACGCCGATCCGAACGCGATGGGCGAGGCGCTGGTCGAGGCCGCCGCGCACGCCGGGATCCGGATCACGCTGCTGGACACCTGCTACCTCACCGCCACGGTCGACGGGGAGCCGCTCGCCGGGCCGCAGCGGCGCTTCGGCGACGGCGACGCGCTGCGCTGGGCGGAGCGGGTCGACGCGTTCCGGCCCGGCGACGACCACGTCCGGGTGGGTGCGGCGATCCACTCGGTGCGGGCGGTGCCGGCCGGGCAGCTCGCCACCGTGGCCGGCTGGGCGGACCGGCGCGGCGCGCCCCTGCACGTGCACCTCTCCGAACAGCCGGCCGAGAACGACGCCTGCCGGGCGGTGCACGGCTGCACCCCGGCCCGACTGCTCGCCGACCGGGGGGCGCTCGGCCCGGGCACCACGGCCGTGCACGCCACCCACCTGACCGGCGCCGACCTCACCCTGCTCGCCGACGCCGGCACGGGCGTCTGCCTCTGCCCGACCACCGAGCGGGACCTGGCAGACGGCATCGGCCCGGCCCGGCGGATGGCCGACGTTGGCCTGCCGCTCAGCCTGGGCAGCGACAGCCACGCCGTGGTCGACCTCTTCGAGGAGGCCCGCGCGGTGGAGCTGGACGAGCGGCTGCGCACCCGCCGGCGGGGCCACTTCAGCGCCGCCGAGCTGCGCGACGCGGCCACCGTGGGCGGTCACGCCGCGCTGGGCTGGCGCGACGCCGGGCGGCTCGCCGTCGGGGCGCGCGCCGACCTGGTGACCGTACGGCTGGACAGCCCGCGCACGGCCGGCGTACCGCCGGTGGGGGTGTGGTTCGCGGCCGGCGCGGCCGACGTCACGCACGTCGTGGTGGACGGCCGGCCGGTGGTGCGCGACGGCCGGCACCTGACGGTCGACGTGCCGGCCGAGCTGACCGCGGCGATCGAGGAGGTGACCTCTTGAGCAGTCTGCTGGTCGACGACATCGGCGAGCTGGTGACCAACGACCTCGGGGGCGAGGACGGACCGCTGGGCATCCGGCGCGACGTCGCCCTGCTGGTCGAGGACGGGCGGGTGGCCTGGATCGGGCCGTCCCGCGACGCGCCGGCCGCCGACCGGCGCCTGGACGCGCGGGGCGCCGCCGTGCTCCCCGGGTTCGTGGACAGCCACGCCCACCTGGTCTTCGCCGGGGACCGGGCCGCCGAGTTCGCCGCCCGGATGGCCGGGCAGCCGTACACCGGCGGCGGCATCCGGACCACGGTCGGCGCCACCCGGGCGGCCGGCGACGACGAGCTGCGGGCCACCGTACGGCGGCTGCGCGGCGAGGCGCTGCGGCAGGGCACCACCACCATGGAGATCAAGAGCGGGTACGGCCTCACCGTCGCCGACGAGGCCCGCTCGCTGCGGATCGCCGCCGAGGTCAGCGAGGAGACCACCTTCCTCGGCGCCCACGTGGTCCCCGCCGAGTACGCCGACCGCCCCGACGACTACGTGGGGCTGGTGTGCGGGCCGATGCTGGCCGCCGCCGCGCCGCACGCGCGCTGGATCGACGTCTTCTGCGAGCGGGGCGCGTTCGACGTGGACCACGCCCGCGCGATCCTCGCCTGCGGGCAGGCCGTCGGGCTGGGCCTGCGGGTGCACGCCAACCAGCTCGGCCCCGGGCCGGGCGTCCAGCTCGGCGTGGAGCTGGGCGCGGCCAGCGTCGACCACTGCACCCATCTCACCGACGCCGACGTCGACGCGCTGGCCTCGACCCGGGTCGACGGCGGGCACACCACCGTGGCGACCCTGCTGCCCGGCGCCGAGTTCTCGACCCGCTCGCCGTACCCGGACGCCCGCCGGCTGCTCGACGCCGGCGTCACCGTGGCGCTGGCGACGGACTGCAACCCCGGTTCGTCGTACACCTCGTCGATGCCGTTCTGCGTCGCTCTCGCCGTACGCGAGATGCGGATGACCCCGGCGGAGGCCGTCTGGGCCGCGACCGCCGGCGGCGCGCGGGCGCTGCGCCGCGACGACATCGGGCGGCTCGGCGTGGGGGCGCGGGCCGACCTGATGATCCTCGACGCCCCCTCCCACCTGCACCTGGCCTACCGGCCGGGGGTGCCACTGATCCGCCAGGTCCTGCGCAACGGAGTGCTCCAATGACCGTGACCATCCTGCCCACCGGGATCTCCCCCGCCGACGTGCTCGCCGTGGCGCGCGGCTCCGCCAAGGTCGTGCTCGACCCGGCCACCGTGGACGCCATGACCACCAGCCGGTCGATCGTCGACGGCATCGAGGCCGCCGGCCGCCCGGTCTACGGCGTCTCCACCGGCTTCGGCGCGCTGGCGAACACCTTCGTCGCGCCCGAGCGGCGGGCCGAGCTCCAGCACGCGCTGATCCGCTCGCACGCCGCCGGCGTGGGCGCGCCGATGCCGCGCGAGGTGGTCCGGGCCATGATGCTGCTGCGGGTCCGCTCGCTGGCGCTCGGCCGTTCCGGGGTCCGGCCCCTGCTCGCCGAGGCGCTGGTCGACCTGCTCAACCACGATGTGACGCCGTGGGTGCCGGAGCACGGCTCGCTTGGCGCCTCCGGCGACCTGGCGCCGCTGGCGCACTGCGCGCTGGTGCTGCTCGGCGAGGGCTGGGTGCTCGGCCCGGCCGGCGAGCGGCTGCCGGCCGACGACGCACTGCGCCGGGCCGGGCTGTCGCCGGTCGGGCTGGCCGCCAAGGAGGGGCTGGCGCTGATCAACGGCACCGACGGCATGCTCGGCATGCTGCTGCTGGCGATCCACGACGCCGCGCACCTGTTCACGATGGCCGACGTCACCGCCGCCCTCGCCATCGAGGCGATGCTCGGCTCGGAGCGGCCGTTCCTGCCGGAGCTGCACGCCATCCGGCCGCACCCCGGGCAGTCGGCCTCGGCGGCGAACATCCACCGGCTGCTCCAGGACTCCCGGGTGATGGACTCGCACCGCGACGACCTGGCGCACGCGGTGCAGGACGCGTACTCGATGCGGTGCGCGCCGCAGGTCGCCGGGGCGGCCCGGGACACGCTGGACTTCGTCCGCACGGTGGCCGGCCGGGAGCTGGTCTCGGTGGTGGACAACCCGGTGGTGCTGCCCGACGGCCGCGTCGAGTCGACCGGGAACTTCCACGGCGCGCCGCTCGGCTTCGCCGCGGACTTCCTCGCCATCGCCGCAGCCGAGGTGGGCGCGATCGCCGAGCGCCGGGTGGACCGGCTGCTCGACGTCACCCGGTCCCGGGACCTGCCGGCCTTCCTCTCCCCCGACGCCGGCGTCAACTCCGGGCTGATGATCGCCCAGTACACGGCGGCCGGGATCGTCGCGGAGAACCGCCGGCTCGCCGCGCCCGCGTCGGTGGACTCGCTGCCCACCAGCGGGATGCAGGAGGACCACGTCTCGATGGGCTGGGCGGCGGCCAAGAAGCTGCGTACCGTGCTGGACAACCTGACCAGCCTGCTCGCCGTCGAGCTGCTCGCCGGCGTACGCGGGCTCCAGCTGCGCGCCCCGCTCGACCCGTCGCCGGCCGGCCGGGCCGCCGTCGCGGCGCTCGGCGGGATCGCCGGGGACCCCGGGCCGGACGTCTTCCTGGCCCCGCTGATGGAGGCCGCCCGGGCCGTGGTGGCCGGGCCCGACCTGCGCGCCGCCATCGAGCGCGAGATCGGGACCCTGGACTGACGGCCGTCCGGGCCACCGTCGCGCCACGGTGGCCCGGGCGCCCGCCGGGTGTCAGCCCGCCAGCACCGCCACCCCGATCAGCACGGGCACGGCGGTCACCGTCGACAGCAGGATCGAGTCGCGCGCCAGGGCCGTGCCCCGGCCGTAGCGGACCGCGTACACGAAGACGTTCTGCGCCGTCGGCAGGGCGGCGGTGACCGTGCAGGCCAGCACGAGGGCGGCCGGCAGCCCCATCGCGAAGCGCGCGACGAGGTAGGCGACGGCGGGCTGGGCCACGGTCTTGAGGACGACCGCGAGGCGTACGTCCCGACCGGTGTCGCCAGAGCCGGGCCGCGGCGCGCCGTGCAGGGAGACGCCGTACGCGATCAGCGTGGCGGGGACCGCCATCGCCGCGACGAGTGCGATGGGCCGCAGCACCGGCTCCGGCGGCAACCACCCCGTCAGGCTGGCCGCGACGCCCAGCGCGCACGCGACGGTGACCGGGTTGGTGAGCGGCTGGAGCACCACGGCGCCGAGCGACGGTCGTCTCTTCGCCGTGGCCGCCTCGAGGAAGGCGAACGCGACCGGCGTCACGACGACCAGCTGGAACATCAGGACGGGCGCGACGAACGCGGCGTCGCCGAGGACGTATACGGCGACCGGGATGCCGATGTTCGCCGCGTTGACGTACGACGAGGCCAGCGCCCCGATCGTCGCCTCCGCGACGGAGCGGCGCCAGCAGAACCGCGCGACGGCCACGAACAGCGACGCCACGGCGATGGTGCTCGTCACCGTCACGACCAGGGCGGACGAGACGATCGCGGGCACGTCGGCCCGGGCCACCGTCTGGAACAGCAGCGCCGGGGTCGCCACGAAGAACGCGACCCGGGAGAGGACGGTGGCCGCCTCCGGCCCCAGCACCCCGCCGCGGCCGAGCGCGTAGCCGACGGCGATGACGGTGGCGATGACGGCGAAGCCCGTCAGCACCCCTCCCACCGGGGCGGGGCCGTCAGCTCGCGGGCGGCAGCACCTTGGCGACCAGCTTGGCCAGCTCCCGCAACGCCTTGCCCCGGTGGCTGACCGCGTCCTTCTCCTGCGGCGTCAGCTCCGCGTTGGTGCGGTCCTGCCCGTCGCCGAGGAAGATCGGGTCGTAGCCGAACCCGCCGTCGCCGCGCGGCGCCCGCAGCAGTCGCCCGGCCTGCCGGCCGTCGACCAGGTGCTCCTTGCCGCCGGGCAGCACCAGCGCCACCGTGCAGACGAAGGACGCGGCCCGGTGCTCGTCGGGCAGGTCCGCGATCTGGTCCAGGACGAGCTGGAGGTTGGCCTGGTCGTTGCCGTGCCGGCCGGCCCAGCGGGCGCTGAACACTCCCGGCATGCCGTTGAGGGCCTCGACGGCCAGCCCGGAGTCGTCGGCGATCGTCGGCAGGCCGGTGCGCCGGCAGCCCTCCCGCGCCTTGATCAGCGCGTTCTCGCCGAAGGTCAGGCCGGTCTCGGGCAACTCCGGGTACTCCTCGACGTCGTCCAGCCCGATCAGGGCGACGCGGTGCGCGCCGAGCGCGCCGTCGAGGATCCGCTGGAGCTCGACGAGCTTCTTGCGGTTACGGGTGGCGAGCAGCACCTTGTTCATGAGAAGAGCGCCTTCCGCTGGGCTTCGGCCAGTTCCACGCAGCCGGCGACGGCCAGGTCGAGCAGGGCGTCGAGCTGCTCGCGGGCGAAGACGCCCGCCTCACCGGTGCCCTGCACCTCGACGAACTCGCCGGTGCCGGTGCAGACCACGTTCATGTCGACCTCGGCGGCCACGTCCTCGGCGTAGTCGAGGTCCAGCCGGGGCTCGCCGTCGATGATCCCGACGCTGATCGCGGCCACCGAGCGGTGCATCACCTTCTCCGGCTTGCCGACCAGCGACTTGCGCCCGGCCAGCCAGGTGACCGCGTCGTGCAGCGCCACGTACGCGCCGGTGATCGCGGCGGTGCGGGTGCCCCCGTCGGCCTGGAGCACGTCGCAGTCGAGCACGATCGAGTTCTCGCCGAGGGCCTTGAGGTCGATGGCGGCCCGCAGGCTCCGGCCGATCAGCCGGGAGATCTCGTGCGTACGCCCGCCGACGCGGCCCTTCACGCTCTCCCGGTCGGAGCGGGTGTTGGTGGCCCGTGGCAGCATCGCGTACTCGGCGGTCACCCAGCCGAGCCCGGAGCCCTTGCGCCAGCGGGGCACCCCCTCGGTGACGCTGGCGGTGCAGAGCACCCGGGTGCCGCCGAACTCCACGAGCACCGAGCCCTCCGGATGGGTGCTCCAGCCCCGGGTCAACGTCACAGGTCGGAGTTCGTCGGGTCGCCGCCCGTCAGGTCGTGCCATCCCTGCACCCTATGCGGTGCCCCGAGCGGTGCGCCCCGGGGTGTCCCGCCCCGGCGCGGCGGCCGGTCAGATCTCGTAGCTGGCGCCGGGCCGGACCACCTCGAGCGGCCCGTCGAAGGCGGCGCCGGCCGACTCCACGGTGTGTGCCTCGCTGCCCCAGGCGGCCACCAGGTGGGTGAGCAGCAGCCGGCCCACCCCGGCCTTGGTCGCCGCCTCGCCGGCCTCCCGGCCGGTCAGGTGCAGGTCCGGCGGGTTCTCCACGCCGTCGAGGTAGCTCGCCTCGCAGAGGAACGTGTCGGCGTCCTGGGCCAGCCGGAGCAGCGCGTCGCAGGGCGCGGTGTCCGAGGAGTAGCAGAGCACCCGGCCGTCGTGCTCCAAACGGACGCCGTACGTCTCGACGGGGTGGTTGACCCGGTCGACGGTGACGGCGAAGGGGCCGATCGGGAAGGTGCCGGGTTCGAGGGCGTAGAACTGGTAGACGTCCTCGACCGTGCTGTCCTCCTGCCCGTAGACGGCCGCCAACCGGTCCGGCGCGCCCGACGGGGCGTAGACCGGTAGCGGCGGGCAGGGGCCGTCGGGGGCGTAGCGGCGCACCACCACGTACGAGGCGGCGTCGAGGATGTGGTCGCAGTGCAGGTGGGTGAGGACGATGGCGTCGGGGGCGTGCAGACCGGCGTAGCGCTGGAGGTTGGACAGCGACCCGGAGCCGAAGTCGACCAGCAGCCGGAAGCCGTCCGCCTCGACGAGGTAGGCCGAGCAGGGGGACTCGGGACCGGGGAAACTGCCCGCGCAGCCGAGGACGGTCAGTCGCATCGAGTCATCTCACTGTCACGCTGTGTAGTCTTCGCGTCGACGGTCCCGCCGTGGATGATCTCTACCGACGCGTACGCCACGCAGGGCAGCCTACGCGCGCCCGCGCGGCGACAAGAGTCATCCACTGGAAGTTGTCATCAACGTGACACCCCGCCGCACCGTCGGCGTGACGAGACGCCGTCCGGCGGTAGCGCTGGGTGAGTGGACCGGCCGGGCCACGAGCCCCGACGCGTGGCCGGGCCACCGACGGATGTCGGCGGCCCGGCCACGGGACGTCAGGCCCAGAGCTGGCCCTCCAGGGCGTCCTCCGCGTCGGCGAGGGTGCCGCCGTAGGCCCCGGTGGAGAGGTACTTCCAGCCGCCGTCGGCGACCACGAAGGCCACGTCGGCCCGCTGCCCGGCGCGGACGGCCTCGTGCGCCACCGCCAGGGCGGCGTGCAGGATCGCGCCCGTGGAGAACCCGGCGAAGATGCCCTCCACCTCGACGAGCTGCCGGGTCCGCAGCACCGCGTCGCGGGTGCCGACGGAGAAGCGCCGGGACAGCACCGACGCGTCGTAGAGCTCCGGGACGTAGCCCTCGTCGATGTTGCGCAGCCCGTAGACCAGCTCGCCGTAGCGCGGCTCCGCCGCGACGACCTGGATGCCGTCGACCTTCTCCCGCAGGTAGCGCCCCGTGCCCATCAGCGTCCCGGTGGTGCCGAGACCCGCCACGAAGTGCGTGATCGTGGGCAGGTCGTGCAGCAGCTCGGGGCCGGTGGTCTCGTAGTGCGCCCGGGCGTTGGCGTCGTTGCCGTACTGGTAGAGCATGACCCAGTCGGGGTGCTCGGCCGAGATCTGCTTGGCGGTGGCCACCGCCTGGTTGGAGCCGCCGGCCGCCGGCGAAAAGATGATCTCCGCGCCGTACATCCGGAGCAGCTGCACCCGCTCGGTCGAGACGTTCTCCGGCATCACGCAGACCAGCCGGTAGCCGCGCAGCTTGGCCACCATCGCCAGCGAGATGCCGGTGTTGCCGCTGGTCGGTTCGAGGATGGTGTCGCCCGGCCGCAGCCGGCCCGCCTCCTCGGCCGCCCGCACCATGAACAGGGCCGCCCGGTCCTTGATGCTGCCGGTCGGGTTCCGGTCCTCCAGCTTCGCCCAGAGCCGCACCGGCGGCGCCCCGTCGGGCACCGTCGGGGAGAGCCGGGGCAGCCCGACCAGGGGCGTGCCCCCGCAGGCGTCGAGCAGGCTGTCGTACCGCGCCATGGCGACCGCCGCCGTCAGCGGACGGTGACGGCCGACCGCGCGGCCACCGCGGCGCCGTGCTGGGCGATCGCGGCGGCCGCGGCGAACCCGAACGCGCCACCGGCGACCGCCGGCAGGATGGTCACGCTGTCGCCGTCGTTGAGCTTGGCGTCCAGCGCGCCCAGGAAGCGGACGTCCTCGTCGTTGACGTAGACGTTGACGAAGCGGTGCAGCGCACCGGCGTCGGTGACCAGCCGGGCCCGCAGGCCGGCGTGCCGGGAGTCCAGGTCGGCGAGCAGGTCGGCCAGCGTGTCGCCGGCTCCCTCGACGACCTTCGCGCCGCCGGTGTAGCTGCGCAGGATGGTGGGGATGCGAACCTCGATGGCCATGGTGTCGTGCTCCTTGACGATGGTCGGGCGTGCCGGAAGGTGACGGGACGGACGGGTGGGACGGCGCTGGATCAGCGGCCGGAACACTCGTAGTCGACCGTCGCCGGGCTCTGCCCGAACATGTAGGACTGCACGGCGTGCGGGTCCACCCCCGCCTCCACGATCCGGACCGGCTCCTCGGTCACCACGCCGTCGACGATCCGGAAGGAGCGGATCTCCTCCGAGTCGGGGTCGCGGGTGGAGACCAGCAGGTAGTGCGCGCCGGGCTCACCGGCGAAGGAGATGTCCGTCCGGGACGGGTACGCCTCCGTGGCGGTGTGCGAGTGGTAGATGACGACGGGCTCCTCGTCCCGGTCGTCCATCTCGCGCCACACCCGCAACTGCTCCATCGAGTCGAACTCGTAGAACGTCATGGAACGGGCGGCGTTGTCCATCGGGATGTGCCGGGCGGGGGTGTCGCTGCCGGCGGGACCGGCGACCACGCCACAGGCCTCGTCGGGGTGGTCCCGACGAGCGTGGGCGACGATCGCCTCGACGATCGACCGGTCGATGCTCAGCACGTGCTCCAGCCTAACGCGTACCTGCCGCGACCTTAAGGTGGCGACGGTCACGACTAGTCGATCAGGGCGTTGAGCAGGGATTCCTGGAGATAACCGAGGTACGCGTAGACCGACAGTTGGAACACCCGGCTGGAGGTCGGATCCTCCGCGACCGCGTCGTCGAGCTCCTCGCCGAGGTCGGTGCCGTCCTTGATCTCCAGCCGGACGCCCATCGCCAGCCGGGCGTCGTTGAGCGCCCGCAGCCACGCCTCGGCCGCCTCCGCGTCGAGGCGCACCTCGCCGCCGGCCGAGTCGGGCAGCGAGGCGAGGATCGCCCCCGCCTGGTCGATCTTGGCGGTCTTCAGGTCGCCCTCGGTGTAGCGGCGGAACTCGGCGGTGCCGGACGCGTCGTCCGGGTAGACCTCGGGGAAGAGCCGGCCCACCACCGGATCGGTGTGGTCGAAGCCGTCGGTGAGCAGCCCCACCACCTCGGATGCCACCTTGCGCAGCACCCGCACCTCGTCGACGGCGAAGGTGGCGACGTAACGGTCGCCCTGGCGACGGAACATGCTCACGACCGGTCCACCGTCGCCCACAGCCCGTACGCGTGCAGCTGCGACGCGTCGTGCTCCATCCGCTCCCGGGCGCCGCTGGAGACCACGGCGCGGCCCTTGTGGTGCACGTCGAGCATCAACTCTTCCGCCTTCTCCCGGCTGTAGCCGAAGAGCTTCTGAAAGACCCAGGTCACGTACGTCATGAGGTTGACCGGGTCGTCCCACACGATCGTCACCCACGGCCGATCGGACGCCGGCACCTCGTCGGTGTCCGGCGTTTCGACAGGTGCAACCTGCGGAGCCGCCATGCCCCCCATCGTGCCACCGGATTCGGCGAACCGAGGAACCGGAACGCCGGGTCGGCGTGGATCACCGCGTCCGGCCTGGTCAGGGGCGTCGGCGGCAGCGAGCGGCGGCCTCGGCCCGGTGCCGACGCCGCGAGCGGGCGGGCCGCCCTCAGGCGAGCAGGATGCCGTGGTCGACAGCATCGGAGAGCACCCCGTCCAGGGAGAGGCGGACCACCTCGAACCGCCGGGACACCTCCCGGGACAGCTCGAGTTCGACCTCCCGCAGCGCGCGCTGCGCCCACGCGCGGGCGGCGTTGGAGTCGCGGTTGCCGGGGCTGCGCCAGTGCTGCCAGCAGCCGCCGGAGAGGGCCACGGCCACCGGCGGGAGCACCTCCACGCGCTCCACGCCGGGGTGGCTCGCCAGCGCGTCGGCCGCCCCGGCGCCGGTCAGCCCCGCCACGCCGCCGGTGCTGGTGACCAGCAGCACCCGGTCCAGCTCGTGCTCGCCCCGGTGGTCCGTCAGGGCCCAGCGCATCGGGGCGTACAGGCGCCGACGGACGCCCACCGGCAGCGGCGCGCCGAAGACCCGGCCGGCCGCCTCGTCGATGAGTCTCCGCACCGCCTCGTCGCACTGGGCGGTCGCCAGCAGCGACAGCGCCTCCATCTCCCGGTCGAGCAGCTGCGGCAGGCCGGCGCAGCCGACCCCGAAGACGATCTCCTGGACCACGCGGAGGTGGATGTTCGCCAACTCCAGGGCGAGGTGCTGGCGGATGCGCCGGGAGGAGGAGCGGGCCTGCCGGTCGAGCTGCTCCGACCAGTCGCCCGGCTCGGCCACCACCGGCACCCGGCCGTGCGAACCGGGGAGCACCGGCGGTTCGGCGCTCGCGCGCCGCAGCCCCTCGTCGGCGGCCCAGCCGACCAGGGCCCGGCGCAGGTCCGCCCCGTCGTCCGCCGCCGCCAGCGGGAACCAGCGGGCGTCGGCGAGCCCGGGGACGGCGGCCAGCAGGGCCGCCCGGTGCGCCTCGACGGTGACCGCGACGGAATCCACCGGCGTGGTGGCCGACCCGACGGACACCCCCGTGTCCTCCGTCGTCGCCGCGTCCTCTCCCACCGGGGCCCAGCCGCCCGCGCCCGGGGTCACCGCGAAGACGACCTCGACCCCGGCGCGGGCCAGGTCGGCGAGCAGGTGCAGCTCGACGGCGGCGAAGGCCTGGTCGGCGGCGATCACGAAGAGCACCGCCCCGGACCGGACCGCCGCGTCGAGCAGTAGTTGGCCGCCGGCCACCCCGAGCGACCCGGTGTCGGGCGTGTCGACGAGGCTGAAGTGCCGCAGCAGGGGCTCGGGCAGGCTCAGCTCGACCCGGCGCGGCGGGCGCGCGAGCGCCGGCCCGGCGGCCAACCGGTCGGCCCCGTAGGAGTGGGGCTGGCGGTAGCCGGGCACGTAGGCGGCCCGCGTCGGCACCCGGGAGTGACGCACCACGAGCCAGCTGCCGGCCGGCACGGCGAGCATGGCGGGATCGAGCCGGAGCAGGCGGGCGAGCACCTCGGGCCGCCCCGCGCCGGCCGGGCCGACGCCGATCACGGCCAGCGGCTCCTCCGGCCGGGGTTCGGTCGCCCCCAGCCGGACGGGCAGTCGCTCCCGACGGGGCAGCTCGGCCGCCGCGGCGACGTCGCCGTCGGGCACTCCGACGGCGGGGAGAGGGCCGGGCTTCATCGAAAGCGGCCTCCCGTGGCAGGCGACCGGCAGCGGCCGGCCGCGTGGAAACGTCCGGTGAGGGCACCCGGATGCCGGAAGAGTACGGGCGACCGGGCCCCCGAACCGAACACTTCGAATACTCAGGGGTAACCACGAGGCTACTCAACTTCGGTGCGTGACGAAGTGCACGCGGACGGATTCCGGTCGATATGCTGCCCCGATGAGTCGGTGGGGTTTCGTCGGCCGTACGGATGAGCTCAACCGTCTGCTGTCGGCGGTGACCGGCGCGGAGGGGCGGGGCCTCTTCTTCTGCGGCAGCGCGGGCATCGGCAAGAGCCGGCTGCTGCGCGAGGGGGTGGCGGCCCTGCCGCGCGACGGGTACGCCGTCTGGTCGATCGCGGCCAGCGCCACCACCGCCGCGCTCCCCTTCGGCGGTCTCGTCCAGGTGCTCCCCACCGAGCAGCCGCACGGCCTCTCCCCCGCCGGCATCCTGCGCTGGGCGGTGGACGTGCTGCAACAGCAGGCCGCCGGCCGTCGCATCGTGCTCGCCGTCGACGACGCGCACCTGCTCGACCCGCCGTCCGCGGCGCTGGTGCACCTGGTCGCGCGGGCCGACAACGCCACGGTCATCGGCACCTCGCGCGACGGCGAGCAGCTCCCGCTGCCGATCCGGGCCCTGTGGACCGACGGCCTGGTCGACCACGTCGAGCTGAAGCCGCTGCCGCCGGCCCAGACCACCCGGCTGCTCTCCGAGATCCTGCGGGGACCGGTCGACGCCACCTCCGCCGACCGGCTCGGCCGGCTCTCCGAGGGCAACCCGCTGCTGCTGCGCGAACTGGTGTTCGCCGCCGACCGCGGTGAGTTGACCCGCACGTACGGGATCTGGAAGTGGACCGGCCGGCTGGAGCTGGCGCCCAACCTGACCGACCTGATCGACATCCGGATCGGCCAGCTCACCCCGGGCGTACGCGGGGTGGTGGAGCTGGTCGCCTTCGGCGAGCCGCTCGGGCTGCACCTGCTCAACCAGGCCGCCGACCCGGTGGACGTGGAGACCGCCGAGGAGCGCGGGCTCATCGCCGTGGAGCACGACGACCGGCGGGCCAACGTGCGGCTGGCCCACCCGCTCTACGGCGAGGTGATGCGCCGCCGCTGCCCGGTGAGCCGGACACGGCGGTTGCAGGCCCGCCTCGCCGAGCTGCTGGAGCTCGCCGGCAAGCGACGCCGCGACGACCTGCTCCGGGTGGCCGTCTGGCGGCTCGACTCGGGCACCGCGCAGGATCCGGCCCTGCTGCTCGACGCGGCCGGGCAGGCGTTCGCCCGCTACGACGTACCGCTGGCGACCCGGCTGGCCCGCGCGGCGCTCGACGCGGGCGGCGGCTTCGACGCGGCGGAGCTGCTGGCCACCATCCTGATGTTCGGCGACCGCCCGGACGAGGCGATCGAGGTGCTGGACGCGGTCGCCACCGACATCGAGGGCGACCGGCGGCTCAGCCGCTGGCTGACCGTGCGGGGCATGGTCAGCTACTGGGGGCTGAGCCGGGAGTCCACGGTGGAGGAGATCGCGGCCCGCCGGTCGACCCTCGCCGACTCCGCCGACCAGGCGCGGGTGCTGGCCTTCGAGGGCATCATGCGGCTGCACCGGCTGGACACCGGCATCGCGCTGCGGCTCGGGCAGACGGTGCTGGACCGGCCGGCCGCGAGCGTGGCGGCCCGGGAGCTGGCCCGCAGCACGATCGCCCACCTCCAGGCCGCGCAGGGGCAGCTGCACCGCAGCGCCACCGCGATCAACAAGGTGCAGGCCGAGGCGGGCCGGTGGCGGGGAGACATGCCGTACCTGCAACTGGCCCTGGAGCTGGCCCGGGGCACCCGGCTGGCACTCGCCGGCGACCTGGCCGGCATCGACGCCATCGTGGCCGACGAGTTCGCCGACCTGGCCGGCGCCGGCGACTTCCGGCTCGGCACCGGCTACCTCGCCATCCTCCAGGCGTACGCGGCCCGGCTGCGCGGCCAGAGCGACACGGCGCTGCGCACCAGCCTCGGCGCCTGCGCGGTGCTCGCCACCAGCCGGGTCTACGCGGGCCTGGCCCAGGCCGAGCGCGCCCAGGCGGCGGCGCTGCGAGGCGACGCCGCGCAGGCGGCGGAGGCCATGGCGGAGGCCGACCGCACCCACGCCCCCGGCATGGTCGTGCTCTACCCGTGGCTGGAGCAGGCCCGCGGCGCCGTGCTCGCCGCCGGTGGCGACGTGTCCGGCGCCGTCAAGCACCTGACCGGGCTGGCCGACCGGCTGCGCGCGGACGGCCTCGCCGGCCACGAGGTGCACGTGCTGCACGACCTGGTCCGGCTGGGCCAGGCGGCCGCGCCGCTCGGGCCGACCTGCTCCGACGGCAGCCGGCGCACCGTCGCGCAGCGGCTCGCCGAGCTCTCCGAACGGGTCGACGGGGTGCTGCCGCCGCTGCTCGCCCGGCACGCCCGGGCCGCCGTGGGCGGCTCCGCCGACGAGCTGCTGGCGGTCGCCGACGGCTTCGACGCCCTGGACCTGGCCGTCTACGCGGTGGAGGCCACCGCCGCCGCCCTGGACCGGCTGCGCCGGCAGCGGTCCCCGGCGGCGGCCCCGGCCCGCGAACGCCTCGCGGCCCTGCTCGGCCGCTGCGACCTGATCCGTACCCCGGCGTTGCGGGCCGGCTGCCCGGCGCTGAGCGAACGCGAGTGGCAGGTGGCGCGCCTCGCCGCCGACGGGGTGACCAGCCGGGCCATCGCCGAGCGGCTATTCCTCTCCGCCCGCACGGTGGAGAACCACCTCCAGCGCATCTACGGCAAGCTCGGCGTCGCCGGGCGGGCGGAGCTACGGGCCGCCCTCCAGGCGATCCCGGGCCACGAGGGCGGCGAGAGCGGGTGAACCCTAGGCTGGGGAGGTGAGCACCCTTCGCCCCGCGCTGCTGACCGACCACTACGAGCTGACCATGGTCAGTGCCGCCCTGCGCGACGGCACCGCCGACCGCCGCTGCGTCTTCGAGGTGTTCAGCCGCCGGCTGCCCGCCGGCCGGCGCTACGGCGTGGTCGCCGGCACCGGGCGGCTGATCGAGCTGATCCGCGACTTCCGCTTCGACGCCGACGAGGTCGACTTCCTGCGGCGTACCGGGGTGGTCGACGAGCGGGCCGCCGCCTGGCTGCGCGACTACCGCTTCACCGGCGACGTCGAGGGCTACGCCGAGGGCGAGCTGTTCTTCCCCAGTTCGCCGATCCTCACCGTCTCCGGCGGCTTCGCCGAGTGCGTGGTGCTGGAGACGCTCATCCTCTCGGTGCTCAACCACGACAGCGCCGTCGCCGCCGCCGCCGCTCGGATGGTGACCGCGGCGCGCGGCCGGACCCTGATCGAGATGGGTTCCCGGCGCGCGCACGAGGAGGCGGCGGTGGCCGCGGCGCGGGCCGCGTACCTGGCCGGGTTCCGGTTCACCTCCAACCTCGCCGCCGGGCGGCGCTACGGCATCCCGACCGCCGGCACGGCCGCGCACGCGTTCACGCTGCTGCACTCCGACGAGCGGGCCGCGTTCGCCTCGCAGGTCGCCACGCTGGGCAAGGACACCACGCTGCTGGTCGACACGTACGACATCAGCCAGGGCATCCGCAACGCGATCGCGGTGGCCGGGCCGGACCTGCGGGCCGTGCGGATCGACTCGGGTGACCTGGCGGTGATCGCCCAGCAGTCCCGCGAGCTGCTCGACTCGCTGGGCGCCACCGAAACCAAGATCATCGTCTCCGGCGACCTCGACGAGCACGCCATCGCCTCGCTCGCCGCCGAGCCGGTCGACATGTACGGCGCGGGCACCGCCGTCGTCACCGGCTCCGGCGCCCCCACCGCCGGGCTGGTCTACAAGCTCGTCGAGGTCGAGGGCCGCCCGGTGGTCAAGCGCTCCGAGCACAAGGCCACCATCGGCGGGCGCAAGGTGGCCGTACGCCGGCACAAGCCGACCGGCACCGCCACCGAGGAGATCGTCGTACCCCAGGGCGTGCCCGACCCCCGACCCAACGACCGGTTGCTCCAGCACTCGTTCCTGGCCGGCGGCGAGCCCGTCGAGCGCCCGACGCTCGACGAGTCCCGGGAACACCTGCGCCAGTGCCTGATCTCCATCCCCTGGGAAGGGCTGAAGCTCTCCGCCGGCGACCCGGCCATCCCGGTCACGGTCGTCCCGGCCGACTGAAAGGAGCACCACGGTGAGCAACGCGCTGATCGTCGTGGACGTGCAGAACGACTTCTGCGAGGGCGGCTCGCTGGCCGTCGGCGGCGGGGCGGGCGTGGCGGCCGGGATCACCCGGCTGCTCGCCGCCGAACCGGGCCGCTGGGACCACGTGGTCGCGACGAAGGACTACCACGTCGACCCGGGGGCCCACTTCGGCGACCCGCCGGACTTCGTGGACTCCTGGCCGCGGCACTGCGTGGTGGGCACCCCCGGCTCGGAGTTCCACCCCGACCTGGCCACCGACCGGATCGAGGCGATCTTCCACAAGGGCGAGCACGCCGCCGCGTACTCGGGCTTCGAGGGGCACGCCGACGACGGCGAGTGCCTGGCCGACTGGCTGCGCCGGCACGGGGTGGACCGGGTCGACGTGGTGGGCATCGCCACGGACCACTGCGTACGCGCCACCGCCCTGGACGCGGCCCGCGAGGGTTTCGCCACCACCGTGCTGCTGGACCTGACCGCCGGGGTCGCCCCGGACACCACCGACGTGGCGCTGCGCGCGATGGAGGGGGCCGGGGTCACCATGCGCGGTGCGCCTGTGATCAGGGCCGCATGAGGCGGTAATTCACTGGCGGGTGTCGTACCTCCGGCCGAGGATGTCCGGCGGAGGTACGCACCGACATGAACCTGAAGCCTTACCGGGAGGCGCTCGCCCTGCCCGGTCTCCGGTCGTTGCTGCTGGTGTCGGTGCTCGCCCGCGTCCCGCTCACCGCCACCGGGGTGACCCTGACGTTCTACGTCGTGCTCGATCTCGGGCGCGGCTACGGTGCGGCCGGGCTCGTCGGCGCGGCGATCACCGTGGGCGCCGCCGTCGGCGGCCCGCTGCTCGGCCGCCTGGTGGACCGGCGCGGCCTGCGGCCGGTGCTCGTACTGACCGCGATCGCCGAGGCCGTCTTCTGGTCTACCGCGCCGATGCTGCCGTACCCGGTGCTGCTGCCCGCCGCGTTCCTGGCCGGTTCGCTCGCCCTGCCGATCTTCTCCGTGATCCGGCAGTCCATCGCCGCGCTGGTGCCGCCGGAGCGGCGCCGCCCCGCGTACGCGCTGGACTCGATGTCGGTGGAGCTGTCGTTCATGGTGGGTCCCGCGCTGGCCGTGGCGGCGGTCACCGCGATCTCCGCGCGCACCACGCTCTACCTGGTCGGCGCCGGCATCGTCGCCGCCGGGGTCGCGTTCTGGGTGCTGAACCCGCCCGTCCGGGGCGGGGGCGAGCCGGCCGGGCCGCAGCCACGGGTGCCCCGCCGGTCGTGGCTCACCCCGCGCCTGCTCGCCGTGCTGGCGGTGAGCGCCGCCGGCATGCTCGTGCTCGGTGGCACCGACGTGGCCGTGGTCGCCGTGCTGCGGGAGAGCGGCGACGTGGGGTGGACGGGCGCCGTCCTCGCCGTCTGGGCCGTCGCCTCGCTGGCCGGCGGCTTCGCGTACGGGGCGGTCACCCGCTCCTTCCCGCCGCTGGCCCTGATGGCCGCGCTCAGCCTCTGCACCATCCCGGTCGGGCTGGGCGGGGCGCACTGGTGGCTGCTCTGCCTGGCGCTGATCCCCGCCGGGGCGCTCTGCGCACCCACCATCGCGGCCACCTCGGACGCGGTCAGTCGGCTGGTTCCCGCCTCCGTACGCGGCGAGGCGATGGGCCTGCACGGCTCGGCGGTCACGGTCGGCATGGCGGTGGGCGCGCCCCTCGCGGGCGCCGTCATCGACGCCTCCGCGCCGGCCTGGGGCTTCGCGGTCACCGGGGCGGTCGGCGCGCTGGTGGCGCTGGTGGTGCTCCCGATCGAGCTGCGCCGCCGCCGCACCGCCGCCGCCCGCACGCCCGCCCCCGAACTCGCCCCGGCCCCCGCCGCCTGACCCGGCGCCCGGCCCCTGCCGCCTGACCTGGCCGGTGTCGGTGATCACGTTCATCGGCGGGCGCCCCGGCCCAGCACCCCGGCCCCCGCCGGCTGACCCGCGCCCGAGCCCAGCCGCCCGGGCCCGGCGACCCTTGAGTCGACACGCAGGTGCCCGGCGCGACGCATGGCGTCACGGCTCCGTCAGCCGGAACGCCACCAGGACTGCGATCAGACCCGACCACCTCTGAAGCACTTCGCAGGCGTTCGGGACGCTGACCCGGGGGTGGCGTGCGGGAGTTCCACGGTCAGCCTGCGGGAAAGGGCGGTGCCGGGCGAGGCGGCGCCGGGCTGGACGGTGCCGGGCATGCGCCGTCAGCGCCATGGTTGCCGCTGTGCGTACCTCTCGGCCACGCGAACGGGCGCCACCCCGGGTGGGGGTGGCGCCCGTCGTGCGCGGTGCGGAGCGTCAGCGCCGGTCGGCGTCGCTCGCGGTGTCCTCGCGGTAGCTGGCGCCACCGTCGGACTCGCTGGTCAGTGGCTTCGCGCCGCCCTCCGGCGGGCCGGCCAGGCTCTGGCCGCCGGCGGCCAGCTCCGGGAACTTGAGGTCGAACGCCGGCCGCTCGGAGCGGATCCGCGGCATCCGGTCGAAGTTGCGCAGCGGCGGCGGGGAGGTGGTCGCCCACTCCAGCGAGTTGCCGTGACCCCACGGGTCGTCGACCTCGACCACCGGGCCGGCCTTGTACGACTTCCAGCAGTTCCAGATGAACGGCAGGGTCGAGATGCCGGTGATGAAGGCGCCGATCGTGGAGATCATGTTCAGCGTGGTGAAGCCGTCACCGGGCAGGTAGTCGGCGTACCGGCGCGGCATGCCCTCGTTGCCCAGCCAGTGCTGCACCAGGAACGTGGTGTGGAAGCCGATCATGGTCAGCCAGAAGTGCACCTTGCCCAGCCGCTCGTCGAGCATCCGGCCGAACATCTTCGGGAACCAGAAGTAGATGCCGGCGAAGACGGCGAACACGATCGTGCCGAAGAGCACGTAGTGGAAGTGGGCCACCACGAAGTACGAGTCGTGCAGGTGGAAGTCGAGCGGCGGGCTGGCCAGCAGCACACCGGTCAGACCACCGAAGAGGAAGGTGACCAGGAAGCCGATCGAGAAGAGCATCGGCGTCTCGAAACTGATCTGGCCGCGCCACATCGTGCCGATCCAGTTGAAGAACTTCATACCGGTCGGCACGGCGATCAGGTAGCTCAGGAAGCTGAAGAACGGCAGCAGCACCTGGCCGGTGGCGAACATGTGGTGCGCCCAGACGCTCATCGACAGGCCGGCGATGGCGATGGTCGCGGCGACCAGGCCCTTGTAGCCGAAGATCGGCTTGCGGGAGAAGACCGGGATGATCTCGGAGATGATGCCGAAGAACGGCAGCGCGATGATGTACACCTCGGGGTGGCCGAAGAACCAGAAGAGGTGCTGGTAGAGCATCGGCCCGCCGGTCGCCGGGTCGTAGACGTGGGCGCCCAGCAGGCGGTCGGCGGCCAGCGCCATCAGCGCGGCGGCCAGCAGCGGGAAGACCAGGATCACCAGGAGGGCGGTGACCAGGATGTTCCAGGTGAAGATCGGCATCCGGAACATCGTCATGCCGGGCGCGCGCAGGGTCAGGATCGTGGTGATCAGGTTGACCGCGCCGAGGATCGAGCCCAGGCCGGAGATGACCAGGCCGACGACCCACAGGTTCGCGCCCACGCCGGGCGCGTGCTCGACGGAACTCAGCGGCGCGTAGGCGGTCCAGCCGAAGTCGGCGGCCCCGCCCGGGGTGAGGAAGCCGACCATCGTCATCGAGCCGCCGAGCAGGAACAGCCAGTAGGCGAAGCTGTTCAGCCGGGGGAACGCCACGTCGGGGGCGCCGATCTGCAGCGGCACCACGTAGTTCGCGAAGGCGAACACGATCGGCGTCGCGAAGAACAGCAGCATGATCGTGCCGTGCATGGTGAACAGCTGGTTGTACTGCTCGGGCGACAGGAACTGCAGCCCGGGTCGGGCCAGCTCGGCCCGCATGATCAGGGCCATCAGGCCGCCGATCATGAAGAACACGAACGCGGTGACCATGTACATGATCCCGATCTGCTTCGCGTCCGTGGTACGCAGCAGCCGCGCGATGGCCGACCCCTTGACCGGCGCTCGGACCGGCCAGGGCCGGGTCACGACCGGCTTGGGTGCGACGGTGGTCACGAGTGGCCTCCGGTTCTGGGTTGTCCCGCTCGGCACGCGCTGGTTATCTGCGGGCCGTCATCCGCAAGGAGGATAGTCCCCGGCAGGTGGCTGCGCCGCGTGGGGTGGTCGGGTAGCCTGCCGCGCCCCGCCGCGGAGGGCTGCCGGTCGCCGGCGTCACAGCGGGCCGAGCAGCAGCCGGTAGTGCTCGGCGAAGATGCGTGCGCCGCGTCCGCGCAGCAACGGATCGCGCAGCGCCGGCGGCACGTCCCGGGTCCGGTTGCGGTCCCGGGTCCGGTCCCGCACCCAGCGCGTACGGGGGCGACGACGACTCTCGTACGCCGCCAGTGCCGACTCCACGTCGCTCCCGGTCGCCCGGAGGGACTCGGCGAGCACCACGGCGTCCTCCAACGCCATCGCCGCGCCCTGCGAGAGCGTCGGCGCGGTGGCGTGCGCGGCGTCCCCGACGAGCAGCACCCGCCCCCGGGACCAGCACCCCAGCTCCACCTCCTCGGTGACGCCGACGTGCACCCGGTCCAGCACCTCCAGCACGGCGGGCACCGGTCCGCCGTAGCCGCCGAACAGCTCGCGCAGCCGGGCCGCCGGGTCGGCCGGCACGGTGGTGCCGGCCTCGTCGGCGTAGCAGTGCAGCCGCCCGGCGCCGAGGGGCACGACCAGGAAGCCGGCGCGCTGACCGAGCAGCGCGGTCCACTCGGCCACCGGCGGTCCGTCGCGCACCACGCAGCGGTAGACGACCTGACCGGCGGGCCGGGGTGGGCCGCCGAGCGCGGCCAGGGCCCGGATCGAGGAGCGCGGGCCGTCGGCGCCGACGACGAGGTCGTACTCGGCGGCGGTGCCGTCGACGAAGGTGACGCCGACGGAGCGCGGCAGCAGGTCGAGGGTGCGCACCTCGGCGCCGTGCCGGACGGCGCCGCCCGCGCCACTGAGCAGCACCCGGTGCAGTTCCGCCCGGGGCAGCGCCCGGCACTCGCCGACGCCGGACCAGAGTGCGTCGAGGTCCACCTCGCACAGCGGCACCCCGGCGGCGTCGAGGAACCGCTGCCGGTGGATGACGCGCCCGAGCGGGCGGACGGGCCCGTCGAGGTCGAGCCGGCACAGCGCCCGGGCCGCGTTGCCGGGCAGGTAGAGACCGGTCTCGGCGTTCTCGCCCGGGGGCAGCCTCTCGGTGACGTCGGGCCGGAAGCCCGCCATCCGCAGCGCCCGGGCCACGGCCAGGCCGGCGATGCCCGCGCCGACGACGAGGATGCGCAGGGGAGAGCCACCCATGGTGGTGTACGCCTCCGGAGGGGTTCGGCACGCGTTGGAGGCAAGACACTACTCGGCGCAATCGGCACACACCAGAGCCAATCGTCCCAGCGGAAACATTCCTCGGCGGCGCTCCCCGCTGCTTCGAAGGACCACCTGCCCGCCGACCGGATCGGCCGTGACAAACCTCACTTACCTCCCCAATACCCCAGCCCCGTTGCGCGGGGGTTTCAGAGGTGTAAATGTGTCGAAGGAATGTGGGAGCGCTCCCGCACCCACCGGCCGACTCCGTCCGGCGTCCCGCGCCGAAGCCGAAGGAGCATCATGAAACGTCCACTCCGGGCCCTCGCGGCGGCCGCGCTGCTCGCCACCGGCTCGATCGTCGCCGTGGCCCTCGGCGGCACCGCCAGCGCCGACACCCAGATCTGCGAGCAGTACGGCTCCACGACCATCCAGGGCCGCTACGTGGTGCAGAACAACCGCTGGGGCACCACCGCCCAGCAGTGCATCAACGTCACCGACAGCGGCTTCGAGATCACCACCCAGAACGGCAGCAACCCGACCAACGGCGCGCCGACCGCGTACCCGTCGGTCTTCCTCGGCTGCCACTACACCAACTGCTCCCCCGGCACCAACCTGCCGATCCAGGTCAGCCAGATCAGCAGCGCCACGAGCAACATCTCCTACCGGTACGTCAGCAACGCCGTCTACAACGCCTCGTACGACATCTGGCTGGACCCCTCGCCCAAGCGGGACGGGGTGAACCAGATGGAGATCATGATCTGGCTGAACCGGCAGGGCCCGATCCAGCCCATCGGCTCCCCGGTCGGCACCGCCACCATCGACGGCCGCAGCTGGGAGGTCTGGCGCGGCAGCAACGGCTCCAACAACGTCATCTCGTACCTGGCGCCGTCGGCGATCAGCAGCGCGAACCTCAACCTGCTGGCGTTCATCAACGACACCCGCAACCGGGGCGCGATCACCAACTCCTGGTACCTGACCAGCATCCAGGCCGGCTTCGAGCCGTGGCAGGGCGGGGCCGGCCTCGCCGTGACCTCGTTCTCCGCGGCGGTCAACGGCGGGGGCAACCCGCCGCCCACGACCGCGCCGCCCACCACGCCCCCGCCGAGCACTCCCCCGCCCGGCGGCAACGGGTGCGCCGTGAAGTACACGCCGAACTCCTGGAACAACGGGTTCACCGCCGACGTGCAGATCACCAACACCGGGTCCAACGCGATCAACGGCTGGACGCTGAACTACAACCTGCCCGCCGGGCAGCAGGTCACCAGCGCGTGGAACGCCACGGTGAGCCAGAGCGGCTCGGCGGTCACCGCGCGCAACATCAGCTGGAACGGCTCGCTCGCCCCGGGCGGCACGGCCAGCTTCGGCTACCAGGGCACGCTGAGCGGCCAGTACTCGTCGCCGACGAGCTTCAGCCTCAACGGGGTGCCCTGCTCCCGGTCCTGACCGGGACGCCCTACGGAACGCCGACGCGGGGGCAGTGCGCCCCCGCGTCACCGGTCCCCGGCGCCGCCGCGACCCGGGTCCCCCAGGGGCCGCCGCGTACGGCCGGAGACACGACGTCCGCCAGGCCACCCCCGGGCCTGGCGGACGTCGCGTGGGGCCGGCCGGCTCAGACCCGGGTGAGCCGGACGGCGTCGGCGATGATGAGCCCCGGGGCCGAGCTCCACCGGCTGACCGCGACCCGGTTGGCGTCCCCGGCCGGCAGCGTGAAGGTGCCGAGGCTGCGCCACTGTCCACCGGTGACCCGCTGATCGACGATGATCGTCCGGTTTCCGGTCGTGGTGGACACGATGTACGGGGTGGCGGAGTTGTAGCCGCTGACCGCCGGCCACCAGGCGTCGACCCGGTAGTTCGCGGTCGCCGGGACGTTGAACTTGTACCAGGCGGCGTCGCTGGCGGCGACCGGGTCCGCGAAGCGGTAGTCGGTGCCGTAGCGCTGGGCCGAGTACGACGAGGTGCCCCAGTTGGCGCTGGCGGTGAAGCGTCCGGCGGTGGAGTTGTCCACCACGGCGCTCCAGGTGCTGCCGCCCGCCATCTTCGCGGCCACGTCCGCGCGCATCGAGTTCAGGTCGATGAAGGACGGGTCGATCTTGCCCGTGGTGCTCGTCTCGCGGTGGCCCCGGGCGTAGCTGGCGTCCTTGCCCAGCCGCTTGAGCACGGCGGCCGTGGCGGCGATCGACGCGTTGTACTGCGCCGCCGTCATCTCCTGGTTGACCCCGTTGTAGTCGATCTCCCAGCCGATCATCAGCGTGTTGCCGTCGCCGGCGGGGATCGGCCCGCTGCCCCGGCTGACGCCCGCGTGGTTGCAGCGCCCGGCGGAGATGACGTGGAAGACGCCGTGGTAGTCGACCAGCGCCTGGCACAGCGGCCCGGGCAGGTCGGAGCGGCCGTTGATGCAGATGTTGAGCGCCGGGTGCGGGTTGCTGGCGCTGGAGGTGGCGGCGGTGTGGTGCCAGAGCACGCCGATCGGGTCGAACGAGCCGGGACGCATGCGGTTGACCCAGTCGCCGTGGGTGACGACCTGGACGCCCGCCCCCCGCAGGACGTCCACCAGCCAGGGAATTGTGGCCATCAGGACTCCCCGAGCAGGTCGGCGAGGCACTCGGCCTTCGGAGCGGCGAGCGGCGCGGCGCTCGCCGCGGCGGGCTTGGCGGCTACGGCCACCGCGGTGGCCACCAGGGCCGACATGCCCAGCACCCCACGTCGGGGGAGACGGGCGGGTCGTGACGCGTTCATGGCGCTCCTTCAGACAAGGGCGGAGGGGTTCCGACTCATCGATGAACTGGTGACGCGCACGGTATATCGTCACGAGCATCTATGTCGATACCCTTCATCGCCCCTATTCAGGCTGAAGGAATTTGGCGAATCCGGTCCGGGTCCGGCACCCGGACCGGGCCACCGTCACAGTGGCCGGAAGGGGTCCGTCAGGGGTTGCCGAGCGCGTCGATGTCGCGCATCTCCTCGGCGGTCAGCGAGAAGCCGAAGACGTCGGCGTTGACGCGGATCCGCTCCGGGGTCACCGACTTGGGGATGACCACGATCTCGTGGTCGATGTGCCAGCGCAGCACCACCTGGGCCGGGGAGACGTCGTGCGCGGCGGCGACGCGGGTCAGCACCGGCTCGGCGAGGTCGCTGGTCTTGAACGGGCTGTAGCCCTCCAGCACCACCCCCCGGTCCCGGTGCTCCCGGTGCCGCTGGCGGTCGTACAACGAGGGGCTCCACCGGATCTGGTTGACGGCCGGGTTCTCCTCGGTCGCCTGGATCAGCTCGTCGAGCTGGCCCGTGGCGTAGTTGCTCACCCCGACGGCGCGCGCGAGCCCCTCGTCCCGGGCGGCCAGCATCTCCCGCCACACGGGGATGTTGTCCGCGGGGTTCGCCGGCGGCCAGTGCACCAGCCACAGGTCGACCTGGTCGACGCCGAGCGCGGCCAGGCTCGCCTCGATCGTCTCCCGCTCCCGCCCCACCCGGTCCGGCGGCAGCTTCGTGGTGAGAAAGAGGTCCTCGCGGCGCAGCCCGCTCTCCCGGACCGCCCGGCCGACCTCCTCCTCGTTGCCGTACATCGTGGCGGTGTCGACGTGCCGGTAGCCGGCGTCGAGCGCGGCGAGCACCGCGTCGTACCCGGCCTGGCCGGTGGCCTGCCAGGTGCCGAAGCCCAGCAGGGGCATCCGCACCTCGCCGGGGAGCGTGACGGTGGGCTGGTCGTCGTGGTCCATGCCCCGGGTCTTACCCGGGCTGACCTACCCCATGCCCGCCGAACCGGACACGCGGGCGGCCGGCGGGTCGGCGCGGATTGCCGGAGAATGCGGGTGTGGCTGACCCGCTGGAGGAGTACCGGCGCAGACGGGACGCGGCGCGCACCCCGGAGCCGGTGCCGAAGCGGCCCCCGCGACGCGGGCGGCCCGCCGACGGTACGGCCCGCTTCGTCATCCAGCAGCACCACGCCCGGAGCCTGCACTGGGACCTGCGGCTGGAACACGAGGGGGTGCTGGCCTCCTGGGCGGTGCCCCGCGGGCTGCCCCGCGACACCGGCCGCAACCACCTCGCGGTGCACACCGAGGACCACCCGATGGAATACCTCGACTTCCACGGCGAGATCCCGGCCGGCGAGTACGGCGGCGGGCGGATGACCGTGCACGACCGGGGCACCTACCGCTGCGAGAAGTGGCGCGACGACGAGGTCGTCGTGGTGCTCGACGGCGAGCGCACCTCCGGGCGGTACGTCCTCTTCGCCACCGGCGGCAAGGGTGGGCGGGACTGGATGGTGCGCCGTACCGACCCGTCCCCGGAGGGCTGGACGAGCATGCCGGAGCTGCTCCGCCCGATGCGCCCCACCCGGGCGGCGAAGCTGCCGGCGGACGAGGCGCAGTGGGGCTACGAGCTGCGCTGGGACGGGGTGCGCGCGGTCGCGTACGTCTCGGGCGGGCGGCTGCGGCTGCTCGCGGAGGACGACGAGGACGTCTCCGGCGCGTACCCCTGGCTGCGGGAGCTGGCCGAGGAGCTGGCGCCCACGGAGGTCGTGCTGGACGGCGTCCTGGTCCGCATCGACACCGCCGGCCGGGTGCGGCCGGCGCGCGGCGGACGCCGGACCCCCGACGCCCAGTACCTGATCTTCGATCTGCTCTGGATGGAGGGCGTGACCAGCCTCGACCTGCCGTACGCGCAGCGCCGGGAGCTGCTCGACGCCCTGGCGCTCGCCGGCGGGCACTGGCAGACTCCGCCGTGGTTCCCGGGTGCCGGCCGGGAGGCGCTGCGGACCGGCCGGGAGCAGGGGCTGCCCGGCGTGGTGGCGAAGCGCCTGGACTCGGTCTACGAGCCGGGCCGGCGCAGCCGGCGCTGGTTGAGCATCGACGCGAGCCGAGACCCGAGCTGAGACGGCGAGGAGCATCGTGTACCTGACGCACCTTGAGTGCCCGCGCTGCGGGCGGGAGCACGACGCCGGCAAGCTGGCCAACCTCTGCGACTGCGGCTCCCCGCTGCTGGCGCGCTACGACCTGGCGGCGGTGGCGAAGGTGCTCACCCCGGAGCGGTTCCCGCTGCGCCCGGCAGACCTGTGGCGCTACCGGGAGCTGCTGCCGGTGGCCGACCCCCGGCACGAGACCACGCTGGGCGAGGGCTGGACGCCGCTGCTGCGCACCCCGAACTACGGCGCGGAGATCGGCATCGCGGACCTGATGGTCAAGGACGAGGGGTTGACCCCGACCGGGTCCTTCAAGGCGCGGGGCGCGGCGGTCGGTGTCAGCCGGGCCCGTGAGCTGGGCGTGCGGCGCATCGCCATGCCCACCAACGGCAACGCGGGCGCGGCCTGGGCCACCTACGCCGCGCGGGCCGGGCTGGGCGCGACCATCGTCATGCCGCTGGACGCCCCCACCATCTGCCGCCGCGAGTGCGTGGCCGCCGGGGCCGACCTGCGGCTGGTCGACGGGCTGATCAGCGATGCGGGCCGGCTGGTCGCGGGGCTGGTCGCCGACTCCGGCGGCGCGATCTTCGACGCCGGCACGCTGCGGGAGCCGTACCGGCTCGAGGGCAAGAAGACGATGGGGTACGAGATCGTCGAGCAGCTCGGCTGGCAGGCGCCGGACGTGATCATCTATCCCACCGGCGGCGGGGTCGGCCTGATCGGCATCCAGAAGGCGCTGCACGAGCTGCGCGAGCTGGGCTGGATCGAGGACAAGCTGCCCCGCCTGGTCGCGGTGCAGTCGACGGGGTGCGCGCCGATCGTGCGCGCCTTCGCCGCCGGGGAGCGGCGGGCCCGGCCCTGGGCCGACGCGCACACCGTCGCGTTCGGCATCACCGTGCCGGCCCCGCTCGGCGACGAGCTGATCCTCGACGCGCTGCGCGCCAGCGCCGGCACCGCGATCGCCGTGGACGACGCCGAGATCCTCGCCGACCTGCGGGACTTCGCCGCCCGCGAGGGCCTGCTGCTCTGCCCGGAGGGGGCCGCCTGCCTGACCGCCGCCCGCCACCTGCGCGCCGGCGGCTGGATCCGGGCCGGCGAACGCGTGGTGGTGCTCAACACCGGGGCGGGCGTGAAGTACCCGGAGACGGTGGACGTCAGCGACGTACCGGTGCTGCCCGCCTGACGCGCCGACCCCGCCGTCACTCGGTGCCGGGGTCGGTCAGCCGCCAGGCCGCACTGACCAGGCCGATGTGCGACAGCGCCTGCGGGGTGTTGCCGAGCTGCGCGCCGGAGCGCGGGTCGATCTGCTCGCTGAACAGCCCGACGTCGTTGGCGTGCCCCAGCAGCCGCGCGAAGAGCGCCTCGGCCCGGTCCCGCTCACCGGCCATCGCCAGGTACTCCACCAGCCAGAACGAGCAGGGCAGGAACCCCGCCGGGTCGGTCTCCCAACGGCGGAGGAGACCGTTGCCGGCGCCCAGTTCGCGCTCGACCGCCTCGACGGTGGCGCGCATCCGCGCGTCGGTCGCCGGCAGGAACCCCACCAGCGGCAGCAGCAGCACGGAGGCGTCCAGGTTCGGCGAGCCGAACACGCCGCCGAACGCGCCGGTCCGCTCGTGCCAGCCGTCGCGCAGCACGACGGCCCGGATCTCGTCGCGGATCGCCGCCCAGCGTCGGGGGTCGGCCCGGTCGCCGAGGCGGGGCGCGAGCGTCACCGCCCGGTCCAGCGCCACCCAGCAGAACACCTTCGACGTCAGGTAGTGCCGGTCGGCGTCGCGGGTCTCCCAGATGCCCCGGTCGGGCAGGTGCCAGGTCGCGGCCACCTGCTCGGTCAGGCCGAGCACCATCTCGCGCAGTTCCATGTCGAACGCCTCGCCCAGGTGGTCGCGCAGCTGCCAGACCGCCGAGATCACCTCGCCCGGCACGTCGAGCTGGCGCTGCCGCCAGGCGTCGTTGCCGATTCGCACCGGCAGGCTGCCGCCGTAGCCGCGCAGGTGGGCGCACTCGTACTCGGAGACGTCCCGCTCCCCCTCCAGGCCGAAGAGCACCGGCACGGGCTCGGGGCCGACCCGGCCGATCGAGCGGGCCGCCCAGGCGAAGAGCCGGGACGCCTCGGCGGGGCAGGCCGCCACCCAGAGGGCGCGCAGGGTCATCGCGAAGTCGCGCAGCCAGGAGTAGCGGTAGTCGTAGTTGCGGTCGCCGCCGACGCGTTCCGGCAGCGACGTCGTCGGGGCGGCGGCCACCGCGCCGCTGCGGGCGTACGTGAGGCCGGTGAGCACGGTCGCGCTGTGCCGGACCTGCTCGGGGTAGCGGCCGTCGTAGTGGTGCGACTCCCGGTACGCCTGCCAGGCCTGCACCGTCTCGGCGAGCGCGACCGCCGGCTCCAGCCGGACCGGCGCCGACCCGTACGCCTGCCCGTACGCGGCGTCGAGGCCGACCACCTGCCCGGCGGCGACCTCGAACTCCTGCCGGACCCGGTCGGCGTCGACGTGCGGCGGGATCCCGCCGGTGCGCAGGGTCAGCACCACCGGGCCGGCCGCGGCCAGCACCGCGCCGTCGGGCTGCTCGTGCAGGTACGGGGTGAGCAGGCCGTACTCCGGGCGGGGACGGAAGTCGAGCGACATCCGCACCCGCCCGGTCAGTCCCTCGACGACCCGCAGCAGCACGGCCGGGGAGTTCATCCCCAGTTGGTGCCCGCGGGCGCCGAACTCGGCGGCGAGCGCGTCGGTGACCGCGACGCTCCCCTCCGGCGTGTGGTGCACCGTGCGCAGCACCAGCGTGTCGGCCACGTACGCCCGCTCCGCCCGGTGTCCGGGCAGCCCGGCGGCGGTGGGTGCCAACCGCCAGTGGCCGGCGTCCGGGTCGAGCAGGCGGCCGAAGACCGACGGGGAGTCGAACCGGTCCGGGCACCACCAGTCGATCGAACCGTCCCGACCGACCAGGGCGCCCGACCGGCAGTCGGAGAGGAACCCGTAGTCGGAGATCGCCAACTGCTCCACCCGCTGCGGTTACCCGGTTCCGGCCGGCTCAGGCGGCGCGGGCGAGCGGACGGTCAGGAGGTGGGCGGCTCGTCCTCGCCGGCGGCCTCCGCCGCGTCGGCCTCCTCCTTGGTGCGGTGCACCGCCTGGTCGGCGTGCTCGGGCGGGCCGTAGACGGTGTAGAGCACCAGCGGGTTGGGGCCGGTGTTGACGAAGTTGTGCTTCGTGCCGGCCGGCACCACCACCAGGTCGCCCTGCACGACCTCGCGCTTCTCCCCCGCCACCCGGGCCTCGCCCGTACCGCTGACGAAGGTCAGGATCTGGTCGATTCCCTCGTGGACCTCCTCGCCGATCTCACCACCCGGCGGGATCGTCATGATCACCAGCTGGGTCTGCTCACCGGTCCACAGCACCCGCCGGAAATCCGGACTCTTCTCGGCGACGGTCGCGATCGTGAAATGCTCCATGCCCACGCCCATACCCGCTCAGGCCCGGCACCACGCCGGGACTCGCAGATGATGGAATTCGCCACTCGTCGGGGGTTTCGATCCCGGACGGAGGGGGATCGAGGAAGTAGCCGGTGCACGGTGGCCGGTCGAGCCAGGTCCCCGCCGGCGTACCGCCGTACGGCTGCGATGGTGGGAGACGGCCAGAGCGCGGCGACGTTCGATCCCCGGGATCCGGACGGCGCCGCGCGCTCGTGTCCGGGCCCCGGGCCCGGCGGGACCTGTGCCGCCGGGGCCGGCCCGGGCGCGTCAGGCCAACACCGCCAGGTGGAACGGCCGGTCGGCCGGGCGGCCGTCGTCGGCGAAGGTGGAGACGAAGACGGCGTTCGGAATGCCGGTCCGCCCGGCGACCACGATCTTTCCGCAGGGCGCGACGCCCGTGCTGCCGGGCAGGCCGACGGTGCCGACGTAGCCGGCGGCCGTGACGTCCTGGTCGAACACCACCTGGTACACCCCGGTCGCCAGCCGGCTCGCGGTGGCCACGCCCAGCCCGCGCGCCAGGCCGCCGCTGGCGTGCACCACCGCGAAGAGGACCCGTGCGGTCGCGGGCAGACCGACACCGGCGCAGGTGGTGGTCTCCGCGTCTGCCCGGGCCGCGTCGTCGTCCCTCGGCACGGGCTGCGCCGCCGGCGCGCGCCGAGGTCTGAAGCTGGACATCTCGGTCCTCCCTCGTGGCCCGTGATCGGGGCGGCGATGAGGCAGTTGTGGTGGCTGAGGGGGATCAGCAGCGATCGGCACCCTTTGTGGTCGAACGTATGCCGCCGCAGCGGCCCGCAACCACCGCGACGGGTGTCCGATCACGGACAGTCGCGCCGCGCACACCCCCGTTGACCTGCGGCGGAACGCTCAGTCGTCGTCCTCGGCCGACACCGGCTCCGCGCCCACGCAGCGCACCTTCAGCTCGAACTCGCCGGACGGGCCGGTGAAGGTCACCTCCACGTCGTCGTCCGGCCCCGGCTCCGCGTCCGAGATCCGGTAGCCCGGCACGGGCGTCCAGGAGACCAGCCGCGCCCCGCCCGGCCCGCACTCGGCCACCGCGCTGCCACCCGTCGTCGCGAAGGCCCGACGCGTTCCCGCCGGGGACGAGCCGCCCGCCACCGGCGACGACGGCCCGCCGGTGCCGGTCGCCGCCGGCGCGGATCCGCCCGGTGCCGCGGGGGAGGCCAGGGCGCGCTCGACCTCCTCCTGGCTGAGCACCCCGCCCGGGGTGCCGGCGATGCTCTCGCCCACCCACCGGATCGCGGCCACCCCGATCAGGGTGGCGACGGCGGCGGTGGCCAGCCACCCGGCGACGGCGAGGAACGAACGGCGGCGCATCCTCCGAGTCTCCCCGACCGGCGGTTGGCCCGAGCCCTGGGCAGGGCTAAGGGACGGTTAAGGTCCGCCGCCGGCCCGCCCGGTGGCGGCTAGCCTGCCACTGTGGCCCGCCTGCTGCTCATCGAGGACGACCTGACCATCCGTACGCCGTTGCTGCGGGCACTGCGCGAGCGGGGGCACGCGGTGGCCGCCGCCTCGACGGCGATGACCGGCCTGCGCGACGCGCTCGACGACCGGCCCGACCTGGTGGTGCTGGACCTGGGACTGCCCGACCTGGACGGCCGGGAGCTGCTGCGGATGCTCCGCGCGGTCAGCGCCGTGCCGGTCATCGTCGCCACCGCCCGCGACGACGAGACCGAGATCGTCCGGGTGCTCGACGCCGGGGCGGACGACTACGTGGTGAAGCCCTTCACGGCCGCGCAGCTCGACGCGCGTATCCGGGCGGTCCTGCGGCGTGGGACGGGACCCGCCTCGGAGGGGGACCCCGCGCTGGTCGTCGGCGGCCTGCGGGTGGACCCGCGGTCGAGGCAGGTGACCCTGGACGGTATACCCGTCGAGCTGACCCCCCGCGAGTTCGACCTGCTGCACCACCTCGCGGGTCGGCCCGGCCAGGTGGTCACCAAGCGGGAGCTGCTGGCCGAGGTCTGGCGGGTCCCGTACGGCGGCGCCGACAAGACCGTGGACGTGCACCTGTCCTGGCTGCGACGCAAGCTCGGGGAGAGCGCGCAGGCACCCCGCTACCTGCACACCGTGCGGGGCGTCGGGGTGCGGCTCGAGGCGCCCGGGAGCGCCGGATGAGGGCCCGACTGGCGCTGCTCGTCGCCGCGGTCAGCGTCCTCACCCTGGTCGCCTTCCTGGTGCCGCTGGCGTTGCTGGTGCGCACCGTCGCGGCGGACCGGGCCACCGTACGGGCCACGGCCGACGCGCAGAGCCTCGTCACCGTCGTCGGCACCGCCGACACCGCGACGATCCGGCTGACCGTCGAGCAGCTGGCCACGGAGTCCGAGCGCTCCGTCACGGTGTTCCTGCCCGACGGCACGGTGCTCGGCGCCCCGGCCCCGCGTACGCCCGCGGTGGCGCTGGCGGCGCGGGGGCAGAGCCTCACCGCCGAGTCCGGGCGGGGGCGGGAGGTGGTGCTCGCCGTGCAGGGTCGCCCGGACGGCACCGGCGTGATCCGCACGGTGGTGCCGCCCGCCGAGCTGACCGCCGGGGTGACCCGGTCCTGGCTGGCCCTGGCCCTGCTCGGCGTGCTGCTGGTGCTGATCGGGCTGGCCGTGGCCGACCGGCTGGCCCGCACCCTGGTCCGGCCGATCGGTGAGCTCTCCGAGGTGTCGCACCGGTTGGCGAACGCGGAGCTGGACGCGCGCGTCACTCCCGCCGGGCCGGCCGAGCTGCGTGAGGTGGCCGGCGCCCTCAACCACCTGGCCGGCCGGATCCAGGTGCTGCTGGTGCAGGAGCGCGAGGAGGTCGCCGACCTCTCGCACCGCCTGCGCACCCCGCTGACGGCGCTGCGCCTGGAGGCCGAGTCGCTGCGCGACCCCGAGGACGCGGCCCGGGTGACCGCCGCCGTGGACGGGCTGGAGCGGGCGGTCACCGGCCTGATCCGGCAGGCCCGTTGGCGGGTGCCCACGGCCGGGGCGGCCAGCGCCGACGCGGCGGCAGTGGTGGCCGAGCGGGTGGCGTTCTGGTCGGTGCTGGCCGAGGACACCGGGCGGGCGGTGACGCTCGACCTGGCGCCGGGACCGCTGCCGGTGGGCGTGCCCGCCGACGAGTTGGCGGCGGCGGTGGACGCGCTGCTCGGCAACGTCTTCGCGCACACCCCGGACGGCACCGCGTTCGCCGTCCGGCTGGCGGCGGAGGCGGGCCGCACGGCGCTGACCGTCGCCGACGACGGGCCGGGGATGCCGCCCGGCACGGTCGACCGGGGCGCGAGCACCGCCGGCTCCACCGGCCTGGGCCTGGACATCGCCCGCCGGGCCGCCCAGGCCAGCGGGGGCCGCCTCACCCTGGGTGCCGCGCCCTCCGGCGGCGCCGAGGTACGCCTCGAACTCGGCCCGCCCCGGCCCTGACCCTCCCCCGCCCCGTCCCGGCGAGGCGCCCTCGCCCGGCCCGTCCTCGGCGCACCCCTGGTGAGGCTTAACCCGGCCTTAGCGTTCGGGCAGCGTGGCGCTATCCGGGCGGGCGTGATCCTGGGACACGTAGACCGAGGAAGGGTGAACGAGATGAAGCGCAAGTCCCTGATGCTGGCGTCGCTCGGCGGCGCGGCCGTGCTGGCCGTGACCGGCGCGTCCTTCGGCGTCGCGGCGGCCGACAACGGCGCGGCCCGGGCGACCACCCTGGCCGCCGCCACCACCGCCCCGACCGCCCCGGGCACGCCGAGCGGCACCGGGAGCGGCGCCCCGGCGACGAGCGGCGCGCCGACCACCGGCACCCCGGCGGCGCCCGCCAGCCCTTCGGGCAGCGGCACCCCGTCGGGCAGCAGCGCGCCGGCCACCGGCGGCGATGAGGTGAGCGAGCAGCGGGCCCGCGAGATCGCGCTGGCCCGGGCGGGTGGCGGCGAGGTCGTCGAGGTCGAGCGCGAGGACGAGGACGGCCGCGCCGTGTGGAGCGTCGAGATCGTGTCCGGGCAGACCGAGCACGAGGTCGACGTGGACCGGGGCGACGGCAGCGTGGTCAAGGCCGAGCAGGAGCCGGTCGACGACGACGATGACGACGACCGCGACGACGACTCCGACGATGACGACGACGACCGCGACGACGACTGATCCGGCGTCCTGCCCGCCGCCGTCCCGATCCTGGGACGGCGGCGTCGTCGTTTCCGCGGACGCAGCGGCCCGGACGGCGGCGGCGGGGTCGGTGCGGTTCGAGGTGCCGGCCGCGACGCCGAGGACGCCGCCGCAGCCGAGGTAGCAGGCGCCGTTGCGCTTGTAGAGGCGTGCGCCCTCCGACGTGCGGCGCAGCCGACCGGCCCCGGCGCGCGCAACCGTTGTCCCCCACGGATTCCGCGCGGCACCCCCGGGCGGGCGGTGCGGGCCGATCGACCCTGTGACGGACACCGATGTCTGGCTACATTGGGGTATGGTGCCCGCCCACCGGGGCCGGGCGGCGGAACCGGTCTACCGCCCCATCCTCGCCAACCGGCGGGGCGAGCTGGAGGCGCTCGGTCATCTCGACGACGTCGTCGTGCCCCTGCTCGCCCCGGTCCTCCAGGTGTCCGCCCTGGACCGGCTCACGATCGACGTGCTCCGTCGGCTGCCCGACGGGCTGCTCACGGGCGTCGACATCAGCGCCCTGCCCGACGCCCCCGAGACCGAACTGGCCCGTTGGGGCGTACCGCTGGTGCCGGTGATCGGGCTCGCGGACAGCGACCGGCGCCTCGTCGCGCACGGTGCCGCCGCCCGGGCCCACGCCCGGCGGGCGGTCGTCCGACTACGGGTCGGCCACGACCGCGGCGGCCCGGACGCGGCCACGGCGGCGGCGGAGCGGGTCTGGCGGTTCACCCGCCTGGTGCCCGAGCAGTGCGACCTGCTCCTCGACGCGGGCGACGTGTGCTGCCGGGCCGACGTGCGGGTGGCCGAGCCCCGCGTGCGCCGGCTGCTGGAGTGGGCCCGCCGGCACGCCTGGCGCTCGGTGAGCGTGGCGGCGGGCGGCATGCCCCCGGCGGTGTCCGCCCTGCCGACCGACGAACCGGTACGCGTCGACCGCTGGGACTGGCAGCTCTGGCAGCGCCTGGCCGACCTCGGCGTCGGGTACGGCGACTACGGCGTCGGCTCCGCGGTGCCCGGCGCCGAGCAGGAGGGCGACCGGCTCCCCACCGTCCGCTACACCACCGACGGCGCCTGGTGGGTGTACCGCTGGTCGCGGCGGGGCGGCCGCGGCGACGACCGGTTCGCGGACCTGTGCCGCACCGTCGTCTCGGCGCCGCACTGGCCTGCCGCCGGCGCGGCGTTCTCCTGGGGCGACCACGAGATCCTGCGGCGTGCCCGCAGGGGCGCCGGCGCCGGTTCCGCCAGCAACTGGGCGGCGTGGAGCACGTCGCACCACCTGGCACACGTGCTGGCCACGCTGCCGCACCCGGGACGGGAGTTCCGGCCGGGGCCGTGGCGGTCCGGTCAGGCGCCGCCGGAGCGGGGCCGCCCCGCCCGGCCGCACCGCAACGGGGAGACCCGGCGGGCCGGCTGAGCGCCGTCCCGCCGGGCACCGGTACGCACCGGCGTCACTGCTTCTCGGTGAACCCGAACTGGATGACGCCCTCGTCGTCGACGCTGGCGTCCACCGACGCGTCGCCGAGCAGCTCGGCGGCGTCGGAGTCCAGGAAGATGCGGGCGCCCTGGTTGTCGACCACGTGGTCGCCGTCGACGGGCTCGGCGACCAGCTCGACGGTGAGCGAACCCGCGTCGGTGTCGGCGGCGATCCGCACCCCGCCGTCCTCGGCGACGTCCTGCTGGCTGGCGAGGTCTCGGATGACCAGCACGGCGTTGTCGGTCATGGTGAGCATGGCGGACCTCCTCGTGGATTCTCGGATTCACGGTGCGGGACCGGGCATCGGCCCGCGGACGAGCACACGTGGGAGGCGATGGCGGGCGACGCGTACGCACGTCGCCGTCGCTCTTCGGGGCAGCTGAGGGCCCCTCCACGGCCTACGTTGCCCCCTGCCGGGGCATCCGTCAAATAGAGCGGTCTCAGTGCGCAGCGCCGGCCGGGGCGAGCCGGGCGCGGATGTCGCGTACCGCCGCGCGGCCGGCCCGGTTCGCGCCGATCGTGCTCGCCGACGGGCCGTACCCGATCAGGTGAATCCGCTCGTCGGCGACCACCCGGGTGCCGTCCATCGTGATACCGCCGCCCGGGCCGCGCAGCCGCAGTGGCGCGAGATGGTCCAGCGCGGCCCGGAAACCGGTGCACCACAGGATCACGTCCGCCCGCACGAACCGCCCGTCGTCCCAGGCCACCCCGTCGGGCGTGATCCGGTCGAAGACGGGTACCCGGTCCAGCACGCCGCGCTCGCGCAGCCGGCGCAGCTCCGGCGTCAGCGGCAGCCCGGTCACCGCCACCACGCTCTCCGGCGGGCGGCCCGCGCGTACCGCCGCGTCGACCAGGGCCACCGCCGCGCGCCCCCGCTCGGGGGTGAACTCCTCGTCGCGGAAGTCGGGCGGGCGCCGGGTCACCCAGGTGGTGCCCGCGGCCACGGTCGAGACCTCGGCGAGCAGTTGCACGGCCGACGTTCCGCCGCCTACCACCACGACCCGCCGACCGGCGAACTCCGCCGGCCCCCGGTAGTCGGCCGTGTGCAGCTGCCGGCCCCGGAAGGTCGACCGGCCGGGATAGTGCGGCCAGAACGGCCGGGTCCAGGTGCCGGTGGCGTTGACCAGGGCGCGCGTGCTCCAGGAACCGTGGTCGGTGTGCACGGCCAGCCGGCCGTCGGGGCGGTCGCGCACCTCCCGGACCCGCACGGGCCGCCGCACCGGCAGGTCGAACTCGCGCTCGTACGCGGCGAAGTAGGCGCTGACCACCTCGGCCGCCGGCCGGTCGGGTCCGGCCGCCGGAAAAGGCAGGCCGGGCAGGTCGTGGAAGCCGTGCACCCGGTCGAGCCGCAGCGTGGGCCAGCGGTGCCGCCACGCCCCGCCCGGCCCGTCTCCCCCGTCGAGGATCACGAAGCCGTCCCCGGGGGCGAACCCGGCGCGGCCCAGGTGGTGGCCGGCGGAGAGGCCGGCCTGCCCGGCCCCGATCACCAGCACGTCGACGGAGCGCTCGTCCATGCCCCGTACAACACCGGCGGGCCCGCCCGGCTGCCCGCCGGAAGCGTCTCGCCGGTCACAGCCCGCCGGGTCCCCGGAAAATTTCTTTCCATCGACGGTCTTTTCTGGCAGATACCTGCATGGCAGCATCACCCCATGCATCGTCGTCTCTTCCCCCGGACGCTCGCGCTGGTGGCGCTGGTCGCCGCCGCTGCCACGGCGGGCGCGCCCACCGCCACCGCCGAGTCCCCGACCCCCGCGGCGACCCGCCTGAACGCCACCATCGACGCGATCCTCGCCGACAGCCGGCTGGCCGGGGCGCAGGCCTCGGTGGTGGTCAAGGACGCGACCACCGGGGAGACGGTCTACCACCGCAACGGCGACCGCCGGCTGGTGCCCGCCTCCAACACCAAGCTGCTGACCTCGGCGGCCGCGCTGGAACTGCTCGGGCCGGGCCACCGCTTCAGCACCGAGGTGCGCACGAGCGGCGCCCGCCGCGCGGGCCTGGTCTCCGGCAACCTCTACCTGCGTGGCGGCGGCGACCCGACCATGCTGGCCGCCGACTACGACGCGCTGGCCGCGCAGGTCGCCGAGGCGGGCGTCCGGGTGGTCACCGGCAACCTGGTGGCCGACGACACCCGCTACGACAGCACCCGCCTCGGGCCGGACTGGACCTGGGACGACGAGCCGTACTACTACGCCGCGCAGGTCTCGGCCCTGACCGTGGCGCCGGACACCGACTACGACGCGGGCACCGTCATCGTCCACGCCGCCCCCGGCGCGACCGCCGGGGCGCGACCGGTCGTCACCACCACCCCGCCCACCAGATACCTGAAGATCGACAACCGGGCCGAGACGGTCGCCGGCGGAGCGACGTCGATCTCCTTCGAGCGCGCGCACGGCAGCAACACCGTCGTGGTCACCGGGCAGATCGCGCTCGGCACCGCGCCGGAGAGCGACTGGGTCAGCGTCTGGGAGCCCACCGGCTACGCCGCCGACGTCTTCCGCTCGGCGCTGCGCCGGCACGGCGTACGGGTGCTCGGCCGCACGGTGCTCGGGCAGCCCACCCCCGAGGGCGCGGCCGAGGTGGGCCGGCACCGCTCGATGCCACTGGCCGAGCTGATGGTGCCGTTCCTCAAGCTGTCGAACAACGGGCACGCCGAGGTGCTGACCAAGGAGATCGGGCGGGTGCTCTCCGGCTCCGGCACCTGGTCGGCCGGGCTGACCGCGATCAGCGAGTACGTCGCCGACGCCGGGATGGACACCGGCACGCTGCGCCAGCGGGACGGCTCCGGGCTCTCGCGGCGCAACCTGATCCCCGCCGACGAGTTCGTGGACCTGCTCACCGCCGTCCGCGCGGAGCCCTGGTTCGACACCTGGTACGCGGCCCTGCCGGTCGCCGGCGAGGCGGACCGGTTCGTCGGCGGCACGCTACGCAGCCGGATGCGGGGCACCCCGGCGGCGGGCAACGTGCACGCCAAGACCGGCAGCCTGACCGGCGTCTCCGGCCTCTCCGGCTACGTCACCGACGCCGACGGGCGGGTGCTGGCGTTCTCGATCCTGCTCAACAACTACCTCGCCTCCTCCGTGAAGACGCTGGAGGACCAGATCGCGATCGCCCTGGCCTCGTACACGGCAAGGAGCGTGACCGGCGCGCGGGTCGCGCCCCCGGCGGCGCCGGACGCCCCCCGGGTCCCGGAGGGCCTGGAGTGCGCGTGGATCAAGCCGACCGCCTGCTGACGGGCCGGCGGGGCCCGGTGCGAGGGCCCCGCCGGCGCTAGGCGCCGGGACGGTGCGGAAGCTCGGCCGCCGGGTCGCCGCGCTCGATCAGCGCGGCGATCTCGGCGGGACGCAGGCCGCGCTGCGTCAGTACCCGGGTTCCCCAGCGGTGCAGCCGGCACGGGTGCGGGCTGGCGTCGTTGCGGCAGATCGTCCCGCCGGACCAGAGCCGGGGCGCGTGCACCACGACCGCCCGCACGGCGAACTGGGCGTCCTCGACCGTCACGTACGGCGGCATCGGGATCTCCCGGAGCACCTCCCCGGACGGCTCCCGCACGCCCCGGGGGGCCCTCGGACGGACGGTGCGGGTGGTGGTGCTGCTCATCGGTGACGCCTCCACAGGGGATGGTCGGACGTGGACAGCAGAAAGTTACGGCGGGATCGACGCGGTGCGACGGACAAACTGTCCCGAAGCGTGGACAGGGCACCGCCCGCCGTCGATCGGGCGGCGGGCGGTGGGCGACGTCGTCGGGGCGGAGCCGCCGGTCAGCCGGCCGCCCGGGCCCGCAGCCGCGCGGCCGTCCGGCTGGCGTCGTAGTCGGGGGGCACGCCGTCGACGATCAGCGTCGCGCCCGGGATGTGCCGGGTGCGCAGCGGCAGGATCTCCCGGTACGCCGGCGAGTCGTACCAGGCCCGGGCCCGCTCCACGTCGGGGAACTCGACGATGACCACGGTGCCCGGCCAGTCGCCCTCCTTGACCTCCACCTCGCCGCCGTGCACCCGGAACCGGCCGCCGAACGGGTCCAGCGTGGCCTGGATGCGCTCGATGTAGGTGAGGATGTCCTCGTTGATCGGCGCGTCGTGCAGGTGGGCGAGCGCGAACGCGGGCATGGTGCCTCCCGGGGGCCGGTGCGCCCGGCCGGATGACCGGGGCGGTACGCCGAGTCTCGCGCCGCCGCCCGCCCGACGTCGATTACCCGTGGGGTAACGACGGGCTGTCGCCCAGGTCAGGCGCGTTCGAGCACGACGACCGGGATGTCGCGGTCGGTCTTCGCCTGGTACTCGTCGTACGCCGGCCAGATGGCGGCCATCGTGGACCACATGCGCGGCTTCTCCCCCGCCGTGGCGGTACGCGCCCGCGCGGTGAAGTGCTCGGCGCCCACCTGCACCTCGACCAGCGGCTCGTCGAGCAGGTTCAGGTACCAGGCCGGGTGCTTCGGATCGCCGCCCTGCGAGGCGACAACCAGGTAGGCGTCCCCGTCGCGGCCGTAGATGAGCGCGGTGCGCCGCAGCTTCCCGCTACGCCTGCCCCGGGTGGTCAGCAGCAGCGTGAAGACACCGGGCTGCCACTCGTGTCCCTCGGCGCCGTCGGTCTCGACGTAGCGCCGGATGTGGTCGGCCACCCAGCCCTGCGGGCTGTCCAGCACCTGCTCGCTCATCGACTCTCCGTTCGCCCGCACCCACCGGTCGTCGCGCCCACGCTACTGTGGGTCACGACCGGCCGGCGGGCGAACGACGACACTGGTGCCGACGAGCCGCGACCGCCGAGGTCAGCGAGCCGTGACCGCCGAGGTCAGCGCGGCCGGGGTCAGCGCAGCGCGACCGCCTGGACCCCGACGCTGCCGCAGTCGTCGCTGAAGGCCTGCTCCACCGTCCAGGTCAGCACGAGCCGGCCGCCCTTCGGCGCCTGGAACCGGATGGTGAATTCCGTGGACCGGCTGGTGTGCCGGTCCTCGATCCGCAGGGTCCGGCTCGGACCGCCGACGGAGAGGCGGGCGTCCAGCCGGCCCCGGGCCATCCACACCCCGGCGTACAGGCGGACGGTGCGGGCCCGGCCGTCGGCGGCCACCGCGAGCGTGAAGCCACTGCCGACGCCGCACCGGTAGACCCCGTGGGACGAGCCACTCACCGAGGCGACCGGGCTGCCGTCGCGCCAACTGAAGCTCTCCTGGTTGTCGTCCCAGCCGCCGCGCCGGCCGGAGCCGCCCTCGTCGCGGATCTCGCCGGAGCCGCCGCGCTTGCGGACCGTCGAGTCCGCGCCGCGCAGGCCCCAGTGGACCCAGTCGCGACCGCCCACCGTGGTCAGGTCCACCTCGGCCGGCGCCTCGGCCATGCCGGCGTCGAGCACCGCCGGCACCGCCGGGGCGGACGTCGGCGGCGTCGGGGACGGGCTCGGCGGACGCTGCCGGGGCCGCAGCCCGGGCGAGACCAGGCCGGCGTCGAGGTCGCGCCCCTCCAGGCCGGGCAGGCCGCTCGGCCGGCCGGCACCCGCGGGCACGCCGTCGGCGCTCTGCCCGCCCGGTTCGGGGTCGCCGGCGATCAGGTACGACGCGAGGGCGACCAGGCAGACGACCACGGCCACCCCTCCGACGACCCACCGGCGGCGCTGCCGCGCCCGGACCAGTCGCCGCAGGTCGGCGCGGGTGCGCCCGGCCAGGGGGAGGAGGGGGTGGCGGATCGGGGGCGGGGCACCGTACCGCGACGGCCGGATGCGCTGCCGGGTGAGGTCTTCCTCCGCCACCGACCCTCCACTCCCCACCGGCCCGGCCGGACGCGAACACCCGCCGTGGGCGTTCCCGGCCCGCACCGCCCCGCCCGTCGCGCCGGGCGGGACGGGTGTGTCCAGTTCGTCACCGGACCGTAGCGGACATCGATCGGGAACGTCGTCGCGGGTCCTGCGGGCGGGTCGGCTCCCGTCAGCGGATCTCGAAGCCCAGTGCCTGCGCGATCACGATGGCCTGCGCGGCGTCGACGATGGCCCCGGCCCGCTCCACCGCCGTCGGGTCGAGCGTCGTGAGGTCACTGCCGCGCAGGTCGGCACCGACGAGCCGGCAGCGGTGCAGCTGCGCGGCGGAGAGGTCGACGCCGGTGACCGTGGCGCCGGTCAGGTTGGCCCCGGTGAGGTCCGCCTCGCGCATCCGGACGTCGGTCAGCCGGGCCCCGCGCAGGTCGGCACCGGGCAGCCCGACGAACGACCAGTCGCCGCCGGCGACGGTCAGCGGCCGCAGGTCGCACTGGGCGAAGCTGCTGCCCACGAGCTTGCAGCCGGTGAACTGCACCTCGAAGAGGTTGCACCGCTGGAAGGTGCAGCGGGTGAAGGCCGAGTCGGTGTGCCGGGAGGAGTTGAACCGCACGTTGCCGAAGGTGCAGCCGTCGAAGACCGCGCCCCGGCTCACCGCCTCGCTGAGGTCGACGTCGAAGAAGGTGCAGCGGACGAAGTGCCGGTCCACGAGCTCCTCGCCGTACCAGTCCTCGTCGCGGAACGTCGCGTCCTCGGTCACCTCGGGCATCGGACCAGGCTACCGAGGGGCTGGGACAACTGGCGGCGGCCCTTCCGGCGCGGCGTACCGGCTAGTAGTTTCGGCGGCGTGAGTGTGGCACGCAGCATCGACCCGGACCAGATCGGCTTCGACCCGGCGCGGTTGGCGCGCATCGACGAGCACTTCGGAAGGTACGTCGACGACGGTCGCCTCGCCGGCTGGCAGGTGCTGGTCACCCGCCGGGGCGAGATCGCCCACTCCTCGACGTACGGGCTGTGCGACGCGGAGGCGGGCAGGCCCGTCGAGGCGGACACGCTCTGGCGCATCTACTCGATGACGAAGCCCGTCACCTCGGTCGCCGCGATGATCCTGTGGGAGGAGGGCCGCTTCGAGCTGACCGACGAGATCAGCCGGTGGCTGCCCGAGTTCGCCGACCTGCGGGTCTACTCCAAGGGCTCGGCCCTCAAGCCGTACACGGTGCCGGCGGTCGAGCCGATCCGGGTCTGGCACCTGCTCACCCACACCGCCGGCCTGACGTACGGCTTCATGCAGACCTCGGTGGTCGACACCATCTACCGGGCCGCCGGCTACGACCTGTACCCGCCGGCGGACGTCGACCTGGCGACGGCCTGCCAGGCCTTCGGCGAGCTGCCCCTGCTGTTCCAGCCCGGCACCGCGTGGGGCTACTCGGTCGCCACCGACGTGCTCGGCCGGCTGGTCGAGGTGGTCTCCGGGCAGAGCCTGGACGCGTTCTTCGCCGACCGGATCTTCCGTCCGCTGGGCATGACCGACACGCACTGGTGGGCCGAGGGCGACGCCGCCGAGCGGCTCGCCGCTCTCTACGCGCCCGACCCGCGCACCGGCCGCGCCTTCCGCTACGACACGCTCGGCGCCCTGGCGTACGAGAAGCCGCTGCTGCTCTCCGGCGGCGGCGGCCTGATCTCCAGCGCCGCCGACTACCACCGGTTCACCCAGATGCTGCTGCGCGGCGGGGCGCTCGACGGGGTGCGCCTGCTGGGGCCGCGCACGGTGCGTTTCATGACCCGCAACCACCTGCCCGGCGGGCAGGACCTGGAGACCCTCTCGACCGGCGGCTTCGCCGAGACCACCCTCGACGGGATCGGCTTCGGGCTCGGCTTCGCCGTGGTCGACGACCCCGTCCCGAGCCGGGTGCCGAGCAGCCCCGGCGAGTACTACTGGGGCGGGGTGGCCAGCACGGCGTTCTGGGTCGACCCGGCCGAGGAGGTCACGGCCCTGTTCTTCACCCAGCTCATGCCGTCGAGCACCTACCCGATCCGGCCGCAGCTGCGGCAGCTCGTCTACTCCGCCCTGGTCGACTGAGCCGGCCGCACTCCGCCGGCGCGGGTGAGCGGCGGCACGGTCCCGGCTCGGCTCCGGTCGCCGGGTCACCGCTGCCGGCAGTCCTCCGTCCCGTCGGGGGACGTCCGGCAGTCGGTGTGCGCCCGGGCCGTGCCGGTGACCCGGAACGGGCGGCCCGCGTCGTCGATCGTGACGGTGCCGGTGCGGCCCCGCGCCGCCCAGTCCAGCTCGATCTTCCAGTCGCAGTCGCAGTCATCCGTGTAGCCGATGACGAGGAAGGTCTCGGCATCGGCCAGCGACACCCGGTACGGGAAGCGGATCTCCTTGCGCTCGTGCTCGGGGAGGCTCTGCCCGCCCTCGTCGAACATGCCGGCGGTGAGCACCGGAGGGTCCTCGTCCAGGTTCGCGTCCACCCACCGGTAGGCGGTCGGGCCGCCCCCGCCCGGAGCGGCGAACACGCCCCGCAGGGCGGGACGCCGCGTCACCGCCCGCACCCGCAGGTCGGTGAGGGTCACCTGTGCCTCGTCGACTCCCTGGACGGTGAAGTAGACGTACTGCCGGGAGGCCGGGGCTCCGGCGGCCTCCCGGGCCCACTGCGTCCAGTCGCCCGACCAGACCGGTCGGGTGGGAATGTCCGCCAGCGGCGCCTCGACCACCCAGCCGTCCGTCGGGTCGTGGCCCACGCGGACCGCGACCGTGAACGGCAGCGCGTCGGGGTCGGGCGGAGGCGGCGGGGGCGTGCCGGGTAGGAGACCCCAGGCGAGGAGCCAGGCGGTCAGCACCGCCGTGACGACGGCCGCGAGGACCCCGGCGAACCAGCGGCCGGCGGGCGGGCCGGCGGGTGAGAGCCGACGCAGCAGCGACCACAGCCGATCCGACCGGCGCGTCCCCGGTTCCTCCGCCGGTGCCGTCGACGGACCGGGGGGCACGGGCGTCTCGGCGGGCGCGTCACGTTCCTTCGTCATCGCGTCCACCCCCGCCCTCAGCGGTCACGGCCCGATACCAGTGCACCCCGACACCGGGCGAGGGCGCAAGGGCGGTTGCGCCGGCCGGGATCCCCGGTCCGCCAGCGCGCGGCGGCACCGGTCAATAGCCTGGAGACGGGCTACGTCCGCCGGGCCGGACGGGCCGGGCGGGAGGCGGTATGAGCAACATCGTCGTTTTCGGCGCGGGTGGCACCGCGGGCTCGCGGATCACCGCCGAGGCGGTCGGCCGGGGCCACCGGGTCACCGCCGCGGTGCGCCGGCCGGAGGCTACCTCGTACCTGCCACCGGCCGTCACGGTGGTGACCGGGGACGCCACCAGCGAGCGGAGCGTACGGGAGTTGGCGCCCGACACGGACGTCATGGTGGTGGCGATCGGCGGCGGCGAACACAACCTGTGGCTCGACGCGGCGCGGAACCTGGTCGGCGCGCTGCGGGGCATGCCGGGCGCGCCCCGGATCGTCCACGTGGGCGGCGGCTCGACCCTGCTCACCCCGAAGGGCACCCGTTACCTCGACGAGCCGGACTTCCCCGAGGAGTACCGCGACGCGGCACTGGGGCAGGCCGACGCCCTCGACTTCTACCGCTCCTCGGCCGACGGGGTGACCTGGACGTACGTCTCCCCGCCGCCGCTGGAGTTCCATCCGGGCGAGCGCACCGGGCACTACCGCACGGGCGGCGACGAGCCGGTGACCGACCACGAGGGCCGCTCGGTGCTCAGCTACGAGGACCTGGCGGTGGCGATCGTGGACGAGATCGAGCAGCCGCGCCACGAGAACGCCCGCTTCACCGCCGCGTACTGAGGGCGGGGGCGGGTCAGTCGGCGAGGTGGGCCGGGAAGCCGCCGGTGGCGATCGGACCCCACGCGTCGATGGTGACCCGGATGAGCGACTTGCCCTGACGCAGCATGGCCGCCCGGTACTCGTCCCAGTCCGGGTGCTCGCCGGAGATGCAGCGGAAGTACTCCACGAGCGGTTCCAGCGCCTCCGGCAGGTCCAGCACCTCGGCGGTGCCGTCGAGGTGTACCCACGGGCCGTTCCAGTCGTCGGAGAGCACGCACGCCGACACCCGGGGGTCGCGGCGGACGTTGGCGACCTTGGCCCGCCCGGGATAGGTGGAGATCACCAACCGTCCCTCGCCGTCCACCCCGGCGGTGACGGGGGACGACTGCGGCCGGCCGTCGGCGCGGGTGGTCATCAGCACCACCCGGTGCCGCGGCCGGAGGAACTCGGTCAGCTCGGCCCGGTCGACCCGGGTGTTCGTCGCGATGCTGCGTGCCATCGTTCGTTCCTACCAGGGCGCCCGCCGCACGGCGACCGCACCGGCCCACCCGGGCGCGGTGGCCCACCGGCCACGCGGGCACGCGGGCGACCTCACCGGGGTCGCGGGGCGGCGCGGCGGGCGGCCTGGGCGGGCACGCGGGGGCGGACCGACGGCCGCCAGGCGCGGCCGTTGGCGTAGATCACCCGGAAGCCGAGGTACGAGGCGAGCGGCGCCCAGTGCGCCGAGCCCATCCGCAGCTCGGCGGCGTTGTGGCGCTGGCCGTTGGCCAGCACGTCGAGCAGGACGGTTTCGAAGGCGGCCGATTCGACCCAGTCCACCTCGCGGGTGTACCCGCAGATCAGCGCCGCCCCCGTGGCGTCGAGGAAGCCGCGCAGCACCGCGTCGGAGGCGCGCAGCACCGAACAACTGCCGAAATAGAGCCGTCGGCCTTCGCAGCGACCCGCCATCAGCTCGGCGACGTCGGCGAGCGCCACCGATTCCCAGTCGGTGAGGCAGAGCCGGCTCGGCTCGCCGTGCATGGCGAAGAAGCCGACCCGGTGGTCGGCGTACTGCTTGAGCAGCCAGCGGTCGACGAAGTAGAACAGCTCGTCGCGGGTGGCCGCGTCCTTGTGGATGAAGCGGATCTTTCCGAGCCGTTCGAGCAGTTCGAGGGTGGGCAGGACGGAGCCGCGCTCGTTGAGGTCGCGGTGCCACTGGCCCTCGATGCAGAAGACGCCACCACGTGCCATGCCGCCCCCTCCCCCGCTCCCGCCGGCGCTGACGTTACCGGGTCGGACTGGCCGGCTCACATCACCCTGCGTGTGCCCGACTGCCGCTTTCCGTGCCTTTCGCGGTCCCCTGTCGTCGAATGCCGACCCTTGGGTGTTTCGCAATTCGCGTACTGCCCAGGCAACGCCCAGGAACGGCGAATCGTGAGGACAATTCTTGTTAATTGCCGCGAACCGTCCGTCGCCCTGCCAGGGTGGAAATCACGGGACGGGCAGGCCGATGTCCCGGACGCCACCCCAATCGCACTCCTATCGGGAGGACTTCTGTGCGCGTTAACACCCTGAAACGGGCCGCTGTCGCATTCGCCCTGGCGTTGCCGGCAGCCGCTGTCGCCACGGTGGTCGCCGCGCCAGCGGCCCACGCCGACGGCTGCTACACGTGGAAGCGCAACCTCTACCAGGGACGCTCCGGCGACGACGTCCGCCAGTTGCAGATCCGGGTGGCCGGGTGGGCCGGCAACCGGGACATCGTGGAGAACGACGGTCGCTACGGACCGAAGACCGCCGCCGCCGTCAAGCGATTCCAGTCCGCGTACGGGCTGCGCGCCGACGGCGTCGCCGGGCCGCAGACGTACGGCAAGCTCTACGACCTCCAGGACAACGACTGCACGCCGCGGCACTTCAGCTTCAGCGAGATGGACGACGGCTGCGGTCGCGGCGGCTGGAGCGGCGGTCCGCTCTCCCCCGCGCAGACCAGGCAGAACGCGCTGCGCACGATGTGGAAGCTGGAGGCGATGCGGCGCAGCCTCGGCGACAAGCCGCTCTACGTCAGCAGCGGCTTCCGCAGCCGTGTCTGCAACAGCCAGGTCGGCGGGGCGTCGGACAGCCAGCACCTCTACGGCAACGCCGCCGACCTGACCTCCCGCACCAGCTCCCTCTGCCAACTGGCCCGCGACGCGCGCAGCCGGGGCTTCAGCGGGATCTACGGGCCCGGCTACCCGGACCACGACGACCACGTGCACGTGGACTCGCGACGGGAGAACGACCGGGACGACACCCCGAACACCACCAGCTGGTCCGCGCCGGACTGCGGGATCGGCGCCGGCAACGACTGACCGCCACGCCGGGCGACCGGGCGGCGACGGTCACCGGCGGTCGACGGGTGACGGGTGAGAGGTGACGCCGGCAGGTGGCACGGCGACGCCGGCCCGGGACGCGGGATGACACCCCGTGTCCCGGGCCGGTTCCGTTCCCGGTCGTGCCGGCGGGCGTACCCCCGCTCAGCTCGCCCGGGGCCAGCGCGGCGCGGTGGTGGGGGAAGCCACCGGCCGGCCGGGGCCGGCGGGCCGGGCGCCGGGCGCGACCGCCCGCGGACCGCCCGGGTGCCCGGCGGACGCGCGGGAAGCCGGCGCGGGGCCGGTCACCGTGAACGGGAACGGCACGTGCACGAAGGGGTTGCCGTGCCGCACCAGCGCGTCGACCTGCCGCTCGTTGAGCCCGTGCCGCTCCAGCACCCGCCGGCCCCAGCGGTGCAGCCGGCACGGGTACGTCGCGCCGTCGTTGCGGCACAGCGGGCCCGCCGGCCACTCCTCGGCGGCGTGCACCACCACGGCCCGCACCGCGAGCCGGACGTCCTCGGGGGTCAGCGACGCCGGTACCGGCACCTCGCCCAGGATCTGGTCGATGGGATCCGTCGACTGCTCACCAAATCGCACGGCAGACCTCCCGCGGCTCCGGCAGCGGTGCGGCCGACCCGCCGCACCGCATCCTCGGCGACTGGTACGGCCCGGCGCGCCGAAAGGTTCAACCCCGCCTCAGACGAGGCCGGCGTCGTGCACCAGCAGGGCGACCTGGACCCGGTTGTTGAGGTCGAGCTTCACCAGCAGCCGCGACACGTACGCCTTCACGGTCGCGACGCTCATGAACAGCTCGGCGGCGATCTCCGCGTTCGTCCGGCCCCGCCCGACCGCGACCGCGACCTCGCGCTCCCGCTCGCTGAGCCCGGCGAGCTGACGCCGCGCCCGCTCCCGGCGTGGCTCCGGGCCCCCGGGCGCGCCGGGCGCGGTCACGTGGTCGATCAGCCGGCGGGTGACCGCCGGGGAGAGCGTCGCCTCCCCCGCCGCCACCCGGTGCACCGCCCGCACGATCTCGGCCGGCGGGGTGTCCTTGAGCAGGAAGCCGCCGGCCCCCGCCCGCAGCGCCCGGAGCACCTGCTCGTCGGCGTCGAAGGTGGTCAGCACCAGCACCTCCGGCGGGTGCGGCGACGCGCGCAGCGCCTCGGCGGCCGCGAGGCCGTCGACCCGGGGCATCCGGATGTCCATCAGCACCACGTCGGGCGCGCAGGCGGCCACGGCGGCGGGCACCTCGCCGCCGTCGGCGGCCTCCCCGACGACGAGCAGGTCCGGCACGCCGCCGAGGATCATCGACAGCCCGGCGCGCACCAGCGCGTCGTCGTCGACGATCAGCACCCGCACCGGCCGGTCGGCGGTGGGGCCCGGCCCACCCCCGCCCGGCCCGGTCACGCCGGTCACGCCGGCCACGGCAGCCAGGCGGCCAGCCGGAAGTCGCCGGAGTCGTCCCGCCCGTACTCCAGCCGGCCGCCGGCCAGGCTGACCCGCTCGGCGATGCCGACCAGGCCCGTGCCGGCGCCCGGGATCGCCGGGTCGGCGACGCCGCCGACCGGCCACCGGTTGCGTACCTCCACGGTCAGCCCGTCACCGGGTGCGCCGGCGACGTCGACGGTGACGGCCGCCCCGGCGGCGTGCTTGCGGGCGTTGGTCAGGCCCTCCTGCACGATGCGGTAGACGCTGCGCCCCACCGCCGCGGGCACCTGCTCCCCCGCCGTGACCACGTCGCGGACACCGACCCGCACCCCGGCCGCCCGCGACTCCTCGACGAGCGCGGGCAGGTCGCCCAGGGTCGGCTGTGGGCGCTCCGGGTCCTCCTCGGTGACGGTCTCCGCGCGGAGCACCCCGATCACCTCGCGCAGGTCCTGCAACGCGGCGTGGGCGCTGCCCCGGATCACCCCGGCCGCCCTCGCCACCTCCCCCGGCGGCGCGTCCGGCCGGAACTCCAGCGCGCCGGCGTGCAGGCTGAGCAGCGAGATCCGGTGCGCCAGCACGTCGTGCATCTCCCGGGCGATGCGGGTGCGCTCCAGGTGCCGGGCCTGCGCCACCCGCAACTGCTGCTCCGCCTCAGCCCGCTCGGCGCGCTCGCGCAGCGACACGACGAGCTGCCGCCGCGCCCGGACGAACATCCCCCACGCCAGCACGCAGAGGCTGATCACCACTCCCCAGAGCGTCGTCGCCCAGTACGGCATCTGGGGGTCCGGGCGCAGGTAGCTGAAGGCGAAGTTGGTGACCAGACCGGCGGCGGTCACCCCGAGCGCGACAGCCGTACGACGGTGCACCACGGCCGTGAAGTAGAAGATCAGCAGCGGGACCGCTGACGCCATCGAGAACACGGTCAGCGGCAGGGTCGCCACCGTCAGCCCCAGCGGCCAACGGCGGCGCGCCCAGATCAACGCGCAGCAGACGAGGCCGAGCACGGCGTCGACCGGGACCATCCAGCGCTGCGGCAGCGGGGTGGCGAACTCGGGGTCGGGCGACGCCGCGTCGGCCGTGGCGAGCAGGACCCAGCCGAGGGAGAGCAGGAAGCAGAGGCAGTCCACCACCCAGTCGCGGGTGGTGCGCCGCGGCAGCCGCCCGGCCCGGGCCGTCGGGTCGACGCTCAGCGCCCCCGGCAGCAGCCAGGGGTGCTCCGGTACGGCGGCACTGGTCACGCCCGCAATGCTAGGCAGCCCCACGACGGGCCGACCAGCTACCAAAGTCGAGACCAGGGTGTCGACCAAGGTAGCCACCGGACTGCACCGTCGGCCGCAGCGCACGGCCGGGTGGCTCCGGCAGCGTGACCGGCATGATCGACGTGGAACACCTCACCAAACGGTACGGGCGGCACACGGCCGTCGACGACGTGTCGTTCCGCTGCGGGCCGGGCACCGTCACCGGCTTCCTCGGGCCCAACGGCGCCGGCAAGTCCACCACCATGCGGATGATCTGCGGCCTCACGCCGCCCAGCGGCGGCGGCGCCACGGTCGGCGGCCGGCCGTACCGGGAACTGCCGAACCCGGGACGCGAGGTGGGCGTGCTGCTGGACGCCTCGGCGCAGCACGCCGGGCGCACCGGGCGGGAGGCGCTGACCGTGGCCGCCGCCACGATGGGGGTGGACCGTGGGCAGGTGGCCACCAAGCTCGACCTGGTCGGGCTGAACGAGGTCGCGGCCGGGCGCCGGCTGCGGGCGTACTCCCTGGGGATGCGCCAGCGGCTCGGCCTGGCGCACGCCCTGCTGGGCGACCCCCGGGTGCTGATCCTCGACGAGCCGGCCAACGGCCTGGACCCGGAGGGGATCTTCTGGATGCGCGGCCTGCTGCGCGACTTCGCCGACCGGGGCGGCACCGTGCTGCTCTCCTCCCACCTGCTGCGCGAGGTGGAGGCGGTCGCGGACCGGCTGGTGGTCATCGGGGGCGGCCGGATCGTGGCCCAGGGCGACAAGGCCGAACTGCTGGCCGGCGGCGGGACGCTGGTCCGGGCCCGCGACGGCGTGGCGCTGCGCGGCGCGCTGGAGCGGTCCGGGCTGGCCGTCACCGAGGGCACCGAGGGGCTGCTGGTGCACGCCGACGCCGAGGCCGTCGGGCAGGCCGCCGCCGACGCCGGCGTCGCCCTCACCGAGCTGCGGGCAGCCGGCAGCGGCGGCCTGGAGCAGCTCTTCCTCACCCTGACCGCCGGCGCGTCGACCCAGGAGGCCGTCCGATGAGCACCACCACCACCGCCAGCCCGCCCACCGCCGCCGCCACCCCCGGCCATCCGGGCGTACGCCGGCCGTCGCTGCTCCGGCTCACCGGGGTGGAGCTGCGCAAGCTCGTCGACACCCGGGCCGGGCTCTGGTTGCTGATCACCATCGGGCTGCTGGCCGCCGCCCTCGTGGTGGTCCAGTTGATCTGGGCGGACGACGCCGCGCAGACCTTCGACAACTTCTTCGTCCCCTCGATGCTGCCGATCGGCCTGCTGCTGCCCGTGCTGGGCATCCTGTCGATCACCGGGGAGTGGTCGCAGCGTACGGCGCTGACCACGTTCGCCCTGGTGCCCCGCCGGGGCCGGGTGATCGTCGCGAAGCTGGCCGCGATGGTGCTGGCGGCGCTGGCGTCGGTGCTGGTGAGCCTCGGCGTGGCCGCCGCCGGCACGCTGGTCGCCGGGGTCACCGGCGGCGCCGGCAGCTGGCGCCTGGAGTGGGCCCTGGTGTTGCACGCCGTGGTGCTCCAGGTGGCCAACGTGCTGATGGGGGCCGGCTTCGGCCTGCTGCTGCTCAACACCCCGCTGGCGATCGTCGGGTACCTGCTGCTGCCGACCCTCTGGTCGATCCTGGGCGAGATGATCCGGCCGCTGCGTGGCCCGGCGGGCTGGCTCGACACGGGCCGGACCATGGAGCCGCTGCTCACGCCGGACGTGACCGCCGGGCAGTGGGGACGGTTCGCCGTGTCGCTGCTGGTCTGGCTGGCCGTTCCACTGGTCGCGGGGCTGATCCGCACGCTGCGGCGCGAGGTGTCCTGACGGTGGACGGCTACGGCGCACCCACCGTCGTCGACGGCGGCGCGGCGGAACTGGCGATCCTCTGGGGCGGCTTCCCGGCGCTCGGCGCGGGCGCGGGGTGGCTGCTCGTCACCGGCGCGGAGTGGGTCGCCGGGCTGCCCTGGGCCCCGGCGCGGGACCTGTTCGAGGTGGTCGCCCGGCTACCGGACCCGCAGGCCGGCATCGGCGGAGTGGCCCTGGGCACGCTGGGCGGCCTGCTGGTCGCCGCCGTGGGCACCGCCGAACGGCTCGCCGTCAGCGTCGACACCGAACGCGTACGGCTGCGTCGCGACCGCGCGGACCGGGAGGTCGGGCGGCGGGCGGTGCGCGCGGTCTTCGTCGACGGCAAGGACCTCGTGCTGCTCGGCGCGGACGACGAGGAACTGCTCCGGGAGCGTTCGGACCTGGCCGCCGCCCGGCTGCGCGACGCGTTCCGCGCGCACGGCTGGCCGTGGACCGACGGCGACCCGCACCGGGACGCGTACCGGCGGTGGGTGCCGGGCCTGCCCGGGCTGCCGACCGGCGCGGACGCGCTGCTGCGGGCCCGGCAGCGCGCGCTCGACGCCGACCGGGGCGGCGAGGCCCGGGAGCTGCGCGGCGAGCTGGGCCGCGCGGGGGTGGTGATCCGCGACGACGGGCGACGGCAGTACTGGCGGCTGACCCGGGCCGCCCCGCGTCCCCGACCGGAGGACACGGCTTCGGCCGAGCCGGAGGTCGACGGCCGGTAGCGGCCCGCGTCGCAACCCGGCCCGGGTGTCCTCGTTGGAGATTTACCGGCGTCGTTGCCGGGTACCCGCATGGGCATCGCAGCCGGCGGGTCGGGCACGCCGGGCGGGTCGGGAAGGGGGACGACGATGACCTCCACGGGAAGGACGACGGGCGGCGGCGGGACGGGGATCTTCCGTCGCAAGCCGGTCGAGGAGATCGCCGACGAGACCGGTGACGGGCTGGCGCGCTCCCTCGGGCTCTGGCAGCTCACCGCCATCGGGGTGGGCGGCATCATCGGCGCGGGCATCTTCGCCCTGGCCGGCGCCGTCGCGAGCGAGACGGCCGGCCCGGCCGTGCTGGTGTCGTTCCTGATCGCCGGGCTGGCCAGCGCGGCGGCGGCCCTGTCGTACGCCGAGTTCGCGGGCATGATCCCCAAGGCCGGCTCGGCCTACACCTACGGCTACGCGGTGCTCGGTGAGGCGGTGGGCTGGTTCATCGGCTGGGACCTGCTGCTGGAGTACACCGCGATCGTGGCCGTCGTGGCGATCGGCATCTCCGGCTACTTCTCGTTCCTCGTGGGCGAGCTGGGGGCGGACCTGCCCGCCTGGATGCTGGGCGCCCCGGGCACCGGCGAGGGGCGGGTGGTCGACCTGTTCGCGGTGATCCTCTGCCTGTTCATCGCCTTCCTGCTGAACCTGGGGATCAAGTCCGCCGCCCGCTTCGAGACGATCGTCGTCGGGCTGAAGATCGCCGTGGTGCTGTTGGTCGTCGTGGTCGGCTTCTTCCACATCCGCACCGAGAACTACTCGCCGTTCTTCCCCTTCGGGGTGGGTGGGGCGTTGACCGGCGCGGCCACGGTCTTCTTCGCCGTGTTCGGCTACGACGCGATGAGCACCGCCGCCGAGGAGTCGAAGGACGCCCGCCGGCACATGCCCAAGGCGATCATCTACTCGCTGGCGATCTCGATGGTCCTCTACGTGCTGGCCACGCTGGTGCTGACCGGCATGCAGAACTACCGGGACATCGACCCGGAGAGCGGCTTCTCCTCGGCGTTCGCCTTCGTCGGGCTCTCGGGCCTGGCCAGCGTGATCGCCGTCGGCGCGATCATCGGCATCCTCACCGTGATGTTCACCTTCATGCTCGGCGTCACGCGGGTGTGGTTCTCGATGAGCCGGGACGGTCTGCTGCCGGGCTGGTTCGCCAAGCTGCACCCGGTCCGCCGGGTGCCGAGCCGGGTCACCTGGATCGTCGGCGTGGGCTCGGCCCTGATCGCCGGCTTCCTGCCGATCCGGGAGGCGGCGGAGCTGACCAACATCGGCATCCTGCTGGCCTTCGTGGTGGTCTGCGTCGCGGTGATCGTGCTGCGCTACCGCCGCCCGGACGCGCCGCGTACCTTCCGGCTGCCCGGCATGCCGGTGGTGCCGGCGCTGGGCGCGGCCTTCTCCCTCTGGCTGATCACCTACCTGGCGCCGGAGACGTGGCTGCGCTTCGCCGTCTGGTTCGTGCTCGGCGCGATCATCTACGCCCTCTACGGCTACCGACGCTCGGCGCTGGCCCGCCGCCGGGGCTGAGGGCGGGCCACCGACGCCAGCAACTCGTCGAGGGCGTCGACCTCGGCCCAGCCGTTCACCGCCACGCGGCCGGCGGCGTCGACGGTCACCTCGACCCGGTCGGGGCTGCGCGACACCTCGTCGAGCAGGCCCGGGAAGCGGCCGTCGAGCAGCACGAACTCCTGGTTGGTGGAGCCCACCCAGGGCCGCCGGGTGTCGATCCGGTCGGCCAGGAACGGCCCGGCGACGAGGAGGTCGGTCGCCGCGAGCAGCGCCGCGACGTCGTCGCGGCCCGCGTCGACCGCGCGACGCAGCCGGGCCGTGGTGTAACCGGTGAAGGTCATCACCGAACGACCGGCGGCGCGTACCCCGGCGGCGACGACCGCCAGCGGGGCGGCCTGGTCGAAGGGCTCGCCGCCCAGCAGCGTCAGCCCCTCGGTGCCGGCGTCGAGCACCCGGCGCATCAGGTCGGCGGGGGCCACCCGCTCCCCGCCACGGAAGGTCCACATATGCGGGTTGAAGCAGCCGGGGCAGCGGATCTCGCAGCCCTGCACCCAGACGGCCGTCCGCTCGCCCGGCCCCTCGGCGCGGGTGGCGGCCAGGAAGCGGGCCACCGCCACCGTCCGCGCCCCGGCCGACGGGCGGGGCGCGGGACCGTCGTCAGACATCGAGGACCCGGCCGGGCGGCGGCTGCCCGGGCGCCGGCCCGGCGGGCGGGACGCAGTCCAGGGTGTCGCGCAGGCGCGCGTACTCGTGGGGGGCCAGGTTGGCGGCGGCGGCGAACTCGGCCAGGCTGCCGAAGGACCCGCGCCGCTCCCGCTCGGCCAGGACCTGCCGGGCGCGCTGCGGGTCGAAGCCGGGCAGCGCGGCGAGGGCCTCCGGCCCGACCGTGTTGACGTCGACCTTCCCGGACTCCCCGTCGGCCCACGGGTCCGACGGCGGCGCGAGCGGCTCGGACCCGAAGGAATCGACCGGCTGGTACGGCACCATCGTCGGATCGGCCGGCGCGGGCGGCTGTCCCACCGGCGACCCGGGCGGCTGGGCCGCCGGCCCGAACGGTTGGGGCGGGTACGGCGACGCGGCCTGCGGGTAACCGGCCGACGGGGGTGGGTAGGCGGCCGACGGGTACGGGGACGGGTACCCCGCCGGTGAGCTGGGCGGGTACGTCAGCGTCATGCCCGGATAGGGGGCGGGCACCGGACCGGCGGGAGCCGCCCGGGGCAGCGGGGCCAGCGGGTACGCCCCGCCCGGCCACGCCGCCGCCGACCTGGCGCGGCGGTGCGTGAGCCAGCGCAGCCACGCCGGGTTGATCAGCGCGGCGTGCAGGATGCTGGACGCCCAGACGGCCAGGAGCACACCGACCGCCCAGTCGCTGACGGCGCTCTCCTTGTCCGACTCGCCGACGAGCATGAACGCCGTCCAGCCCACCACGGCGTAGACGATGCCGGGAATCCACCACGCCGCGCGGCGGGCCCGCGCACCCACGTAGATGAACCCGAAGCCGCCGAGGCAGCTGCACCCGAGGACGGGCAGCAGCAGCCACCAGCTCTGCAACACCTGCCAACTGGCGCTCGGCCTCGGCACGGCCGGGGGCGGCCAGCCGGGGCTAGGCGCGTTCGACATCGCGCTCCTCCTGCCGCGCGGGCACGGCGGCGCGCTCGTGGTCGGCGGTGTACGCGCTGCGTACCGTGCGGGCCGCCAGCAGGTCCTCCAGCACGGCGACGTAGTCGAGGCAGCCGTCGCCGAGCACGTCCCGGGTCTCGGCGCTCACCACGCCCTCGCTGGTCACGGTGACCACGATCCGTGGCTGCCGCGCCGTCACGACCGGCCCTCGACGGCGAACACCAGCCGGACGCTCGCGTCCTCGGCGACCTCTTCGGACTCCAGGCGCAGCCCGGCGGTGGGGGCCTGCTCGCGCAGCCGCTCCAGCACCGCCCGTTGGACCTGCCGCCCGTACGCGGCGTCGATCGCCCGGACCGCCTCGACGGCCCGCTGCTCGTCGACCTCGCCCGTGAAGTGGGCCGACCAGATGCTGTCCTCACCGCGCCGGAAGCCGGCCCGCACGTCGGCCCAGTCCGCGACGATCGCGTCGGGCTCGGCGGTGACCACCGCGGCGGTGTCGCGCAGCGCGGCGACGAGCAGCGTCTCGTCCCGCATCCGCGTCTGCACCTCGCAGACGACGTGGCCCTGCCCGTCCCGCCCGGCGGTGGCGGCGTGGGTCGCGGCGACGGCGGCGACGGCCAGCGGCAGGAGTATCAGTGAGACGCTCATCGGGACCCTTCCGTTCGTGTCGACGCCCACACTAGAACTCGACCGCCCGTCCGCCCTGACCCCGCTGCGGCCCCGGGCCGCCGGGCCGGGACCCGCCGGGACGGCCACCGAGATCCCAGTCCTCGGCGGCGGTGGCGGCGACGGCGCGGGCGTCGGCCCAGGAGCGTACGGCGTCGATGCGTTCCGCCTGGGTGACGCTGAGCGGCACCATGGCGACCAGGGCCCGGATCAGGTCGTCGCGGCGCAGTGGACGCCGTTCGGCGAAGGCGTCGAAGAGCCCCCCGACGACGGCCTGCTCGATCTCGGCCCCCGAGTACCCCTCGCTGAGCCCGGCCAGCTCGCCGAGCAGGGCGTCGTCGGGCGTCAGGGCGCCGGCGACGGCCGGGTTGCGCAGCCGCCGGGCGAGGTGCACCCGCCAGATCGACGCGCGCTCCGCGCGGGTCGGCAGGTCGACGAAGAAGATCTCGTCGAAGCGCCCCTTGCGCAGCAGTTCCGGGGGCAGCCGTTCGAAGTCGTTGGCGGTCGCGATGACGAAGACGGGCCGGGACTTCTCCTGCATCCAGGTCAGGAAGGAGCCGAAGACCCGGGCGGAGGTGCCGGAGTCGTTGGCCCCGCCGACGAAGCCCTTCTCGATCTCGTCGACCCACAGCACGCAGGGGGCGGTCGCCTCGGCGGTCCGGATGGCGGTGCGCATGTTCTGCTCGCTCGACCCGACGAGCCCGGCGAAGACGCGTCCGACGTCCAGCCGCAGCAGCGGCAGGCCCCAGGCCGAGGCGATGGCCTTCGCGGTCAGCGACTTGCCGCAGCCGGGCACGCCGGTGATCAGCACGCCCCGGGGGGCGGGCAGCCCGTACGCCGCCGCCTCGGCCAGCCAGGAGCCGTCCCGCTTGGCCAGCCAGCGCTTCAGGTTCTCCAGCCCGCCGACGTCGGCGAGGTCGACCGCGGCGTCGACGAACTCCAGCAGCCCCGACTTGCGTACGGTCTGCCGCTTCTCCTCGTGCACCACGGCGAGGTCGCCGCCGTCGAGCACGCCGTCGTTGACCATGGCCCGGGCGAACGCGTTCTCCGCCTCGTGCAGGGTGAGCCCGAGGGCCGCCTTGGCGAGCCGCTCCCGGCCGAGGTCGTCCAGCGCGATCCGGATCCGGCCGGTCGCGGAGTTGGCGGCGATCATGCCGTCCAGCACCCGCCGGATCTCCGTCTCGGTGGGCAGCGGGAAGTCGACGATCGTCACGTCCTTCTCCAGCTCCACCGGGATGTGCAGCACCGGCGAGACCAGGACGAGGGTGCGCGGCACCGGGCCGGCCTTGAAGGCCGCCACCACGTCCCGCAGCCGGCGGATGACGCCGGGGGTGCCGGGCCGGTCGCCGCTGCCGTGCGCGGGATGCAGGTCCTTGAAGATCAGCACGCTGGGCTGGTCGACGCGCAGCGCCACGGCCAGCGCGTCGTCGGGGTCGGTGGTGCCCTTGCGGGTGGTGCCGTCGGGCTGCACGAGGCCCGTCGTCAGCGACCAGGCCCACACCGCCCGGGGCGTACGGACGAGGGTGGCGTCCCGGGCGACGGCGCAGACCTCGGCGACCACCCGCTGTTCCTCGGACGACTCGACGTAGAGGACCGGGAAGCGCGCCTTGAGCAGCTGCGACAGCGTGTCGCGGAACGGCACCACACGCGCCCCCTTCCCCCGGACCGCAGAGCGACGCGACTCTAACAGCCCCACCCGCCCCCGGCCCGGGCGTCGATCACGAGGTCGTCGGCGCGTACCCCGGCGTCTCCCCCGCCGACCTCGTGACCGCCGTGCGCCCGTCCGCCGGGGCGCGGGGTTCAGGGGCGGGCGATGATCATCACGGCCAGGGCCGCCAGGAGGGCGGAGAACGCCGCCGAGGTCAGCCGCCGCCACGGCGGGGCGCCGGCCAGCGGCGGCAGCCCCCGCCAGCGGTACGCGGCCAGGACGATCCCGGCCGCCGAGAGGCCGGCGCCGAGCAGCCAGAGCCAGCCGGGCACCACCGACCAGTTGCCCAGCCGGTGCCCGAGGCCGAGGTAGAGCACCGCCCAGGCGACGGCGGGCGCCAGGGTCAGCCGGTCGGGAGCCCGGCGGACGGCGCCGAGCAGGCTCAGCCCGCCGAGGAAGGTGAACACCACCGCGAGCCCCGCGGTGATCCAGACGGGCAGCGGCGGGCCGTCGCCGTCGGCGTCCCGCGCCGGTACGCCGAGCAGCCGCAGGGCGATCGGCTCGACGCCCTTGTCGGTGTTGCCGAGCACCACCACGCCCCGCCCGGTGGCCCGCTCGAAGCCGAGGTAGGTGCGGAAGCCGCCGGTGCCGCCGTTGTGCCAGACGATCTCGCGGTCGCCGTACCGGGTGGTGAACCATCCGTAGCCGATCCGGTTGCGGTCGTCCTCGGTGAAGCGCGGGGTGGCGGCGTCGGCGCCGGGGGCGGTGCCGGCGAGCGTCGCGCCGAGCAGCCGGGCCAGGTCCCCGGCGGTCGACCAGGGGCCGACTCCCGCCGGCGCGTAGCCGTCGGCGACCCAGGGCTCGGCCGGGCGACCGCCGGCCGTCGAGCCCTCGGCGTGTCCGGGCGGCAGGGCGTCGGCGTCGGTCGCCACCACGGTCGACGTCATGCCGAGCGGTCGCAGCAGCTCCCGGTCGAGCAGCTCCGGGTACGACGTGCCGGCCCGGGTGGCGAGCGCCTGCCCGAGCAGGGCCACCCCCAGGTTGGAGTAGTGGACCTCGCCGCGCCCGTCGCCGGGCTCTTCGCTGCCGGCGGCGTCGACGAGCCGACGCGCGTCCCGACCGGCGTACGGGTTGCCGCCGGTGACGTTCGCCCACCAGGTGTCGACCACGTCCCCGACCGAGGTGACCGCGAGCCGGGGCAGGCCGGAGCGGTGGCTGGCCAGCTCGGCGAGGGTGACCTCGCGGGCGGGCCCGGTCAGCGCGGGCAGCAGGGCGCCGGCCGGCTCGTCGGGGCGTACCGCGTTGGTCGCGACCTGCCGGGCGAGGAGCATCCCGGTCATCGCCTTGGTGATCGAGCCGATCTCGAACGGGGTGCCCGGTTCCACCGGCCCACCGGCCGGGTCGCGGTCGCCCAGGCCGGCGGTGCGGACGAGGCCGTTCTCCAGCACGGCGACGGCGAGGCCACGGTGGCCCTCCGGGTCGGGCACCGCCGCGCGGACGTCGGCGGCCAGCGCGGCGTCGCCGGTGCTCTGCCCGCCCAGTCGGGGCGCGCGCGGCATGATCCCGATGGCCGCGACGGCGGCGACGAGGCCGACGACCAGGGCGAGGGCGGTTGGCTTACGCATTGGTGCTTCCCTCCGTCGGGGGCTTTCGGCGGGTCGGCACCCACCGGGCCCGGCGAGGCGTCAACCGGGCGACGGCGGTGGGCGGCGGGTCAGCGGCGGGCGACGGCGGTGCGGCGGTCAGCGGAGTGCGGCGCCGGTGCGGCGGGTCAGCGGCGGGCGGCGGTGAGGATGGCCAGCAGCGGCACGACCCGTTCGGCCGTGACGGCGTAGCGGCCCCGGCCGGCGCTGTGCAGCCAGCCGGCGGCGGTGAGCTGGCGCAGGTGGTGGTGCAGTTGGCCGGTGGTGCCCAGGCCCTCGATCTCGGCCAGCTCGCCGGTGCCGTGCCGGCCGCCGAGGATCTCCCGCAGCAGGCGCAGCCGCACCGGATGCGCCAGGGCGCTCAGCACGCCGGCCAGCTCCGTCCAGTCGCCCGCGAGCACGTCGTCGACCATGCGCCCGTACTGCCAGTCGTAGCGCTGGTCGTCGAGGCGGACGGTGCCGGTGTAGAGCACCGCGCCGCCGCCGTCGGCCGGAATCCGTTGTTTCAGCCCGTCGAGCGCCCAGAAGACGTCGCCGGCCGCCGGCGCCGCCTCGACCGGGGGCGTCGCCGCCCCGAAGCGCTCCATCAGGGCGGCGACCTGCGCCTCCAGCGCACTCAGCCGTTCCTCGATCTCCGCCACACGTCGATAATACGAACATACGTATTTACGAGCAAGAGCGGGTCCCGGAGCGGGTGCCGCACCGCTCCGGCGGCCCGCTACCGTTCCCGGTCTGGGGAGGTGCCGGTGTACGTCGTATCGGTGATCAACTACAAGGGTGGGGTCGGCAAGACCACGGTGACCGCCAACCTCGGTGCCGAGCTGGCCAACCGGGGGATGAAGGTGCTGCTCATCGACCTCGATCCGCAGGCCAGCCTGACGTTCGGCTTCTACGATCCCGACGACTGGCGGGACCGGCTGCGCGACGGCCGGACGGTGAAGCGCTGGTACGACGGCCTGCGCGGGGACGTCCCCGCGACGCCCCTGGGCGAGCTGGTCGTCTCACCCGGCCCCGCGAACGCGCGGCTCACCGGCGCGGGCCGGCTCGACCTGATCGCGTCCCACCTCCAGCTCGTCGACATCGACCTGGCGCTGGCCCGGGCCGTGGCCGACGGCGACGAGTACGACCGCGAGCTGTTCCGGGTACGCGGCTCACTGGCCGAGGGCCTGCACGACGACGCGCTCGGCGGCTACGACATGGTGCTCATCGACTGCCCGCCGAACTTCAACGTGGTCACCCAGTCGGCCATCATCGCCAGCGACCACCTGCTCATCCCGGCGAAGGCCGACTACCTGTCCACGTTGGGCATCGACTACCTGCACGGCAACGTCCGGGAGCTGGTCGACCAGTACAACGCCGACGCCCGCCGGTTCGCCACGACCCGCCGGCACCACAAGGTCGCCCCCGGCGTCGCCGGCGTGGTGTTCACCATGATCCAGGTCATGGCGCAGCGGCCGATCGCCGCCCACCAGGGCTACATGGACCAGGTGCGGGCGCTCGGCCTCCCGGTCTTCCCCACCTCCCTGCGGGAGAACGTCACCGCGTTCGCCACGAACGCCCCGCGCGGCGTGCCGGTGGTGCTCCGCGACCGGGTCGCCACCCCGGCCGTCCGCGACGAGCTGCGCCAGCTCGCCACCGAGTTCCTCGACCACCTCCAGCCCGAGCGGGTCGGGGCGTGACCGGGTCGGCCCGCGACGTCGCCGAACTGGTGGCCGCGCTGCTCCGCGCGCTGCCCGCCGCCGACCTCGCCGCGCTGGCCGAGGGACGGGCCCGCCTCGCGGTGGTGCCGGTCGACGCGGCGCCGCCCGCCGAGCCGACCGATCTGCTCGCCTCCGCCGGGAACCCGGCCACCGACGGGGCCACCCCGGCCACCGCGCTCCCCGACCGGGCCGCCCCGGCCACCGCATCCTCCGACCGGATCACCCGCGCTGGGCGCCCGGGCACGACAGCCGCCGCCCCCGCCCGGCTGCCCGCCCGGCGGGCGGCACCGGCGCCGGACCCGAACCGGGCCCGCGCCGCGCTGGCGGCCATGGCCCGGCGCGACGACGGTACGGCGTACCTCTCCGGCTGGACCGCCCGCGACCTGCGGGTGCTCGCCGCGAGCCTGGAGCTGCGCGGGGTCGCCGGGCTACGCAAGGCGGACCTCGTCGGCCGGATCGTCGACCGCACCATCGGCTACCGGCTCGACTCCGCCGCCATCCGCCGGCTCTGATCCGACCGTGGCGGCCCCGGCCACCGGCCGTCCTCAGAAGTGGTATGCGGTGTGGTACTCGGGCACGATCACGCGGCTGCGCGGGGAGACCCGACGTACGGCCGCGACGAGCGCGTCGAGCCGCTCGCGGTCCGACGGCGCCACGGGCACCGGGTTGCGCAGCTCGGTCTCGAAGTTGTCGAAGTGCACCGGCACCACCACCTTCGGCCGGTCCAGGGCGTCGAGCAGCCGCTCGGCGTAGTCGGCGGTGGCCGTGCTGCTGGGCAGCGCGACCATGGCCACGTCGGGGGCCAGCCCGGTCAGGTTGCGCTCGGCGAAGTCGCTCGCGCCCATGAAGAACACCGACGGGCCGTCGGAGACCCGCAGCAGGTAGGCGAGGGTGTCGCCCTCGGGCAGGTCGGCGATGGTCGCCGGCTTCGGCGGCGGGCTGACCCGTACGCCGGGGAAGGCCATCGAGTAGGACGCGTTGCGGCTGTGCAGGGAGCTGACGACCTCCACGGTGTACGCGCCGAAGTCCAGCACCTCCCCGCCCCGCACCGGGCTTAGCCTGCCCGACGGCAGCCCGTACGCGAGCCCCAGGTGGTAGGCGGTGAGCGTGCCGATCACCCGGGCGCCGGTGCGCCCGACGATGTGCGGGGTGTCCATGTAGTGGTCCCAGTGGGTGTGCGTGACGAGCACCGTCTCGGCCCGGTCCACCAGGGAGTCGACGACGTCGGCGCGGACCTTCAGCTCGGTGGCCTGGTCGAAGGCGCCCTTGAACAGCCCGGTGTCGATCCGGCTGAGGAACGGGTCGACCAGGACCGTCCGGTCGCCGATGTCGATGCGCCAGGCCGACGTACCCCACCAGCGGAAGCTGACCGGGCCGCGGCGGCGGCCCACCGGGGCGGCGGCGACCGGTGCGGTGGTCGGCGGCACGGCGTGCGCCGGGGCGGCGCCGGCGAGCCCGCCGGCGGTGACCAGCGCGGTGCTGGCGGCGGCGTCGCGCAGGAAGCGGCGGCGGTCGAGGTTGGGCATGCGGAACTCTCCCCGTCGTGGTGCTGATCGGTCGGTGCCGAGCCAATCAGCACGAACCCCGCACGGTCCAAGATCCGGGTCCGACACGGTCGATATCCGCCGGCATATCGGGCCAGCTCGGCGGGGTCTTCGGCGGGGTCTCGCGGCCGGAAAGTCAGCCGGCGCGCAGGGCCTCGACGGCGGTCCGGGCGGCCTGGCCCATCGCCAGGTCCACGTCGATGCGGCGGGTGGCGAGTTGGCTGGCGCGGACGAAGACGGCGACGGCGTACCGGCCGCCGTCGGGATACTCGACCACGCCGGCCTCCAGGTGCAGGCCCGGCAGGGTGCCGGTCTTGCCGGCCACCCGTACGCCGGGCGGGAAACCCGAGGCCAGCCGGGTCCAGAAGAGCTGCCGGGCCATCCAGCCCCGGACCATCTCGCACGCCTCGGGCGGGCCGGCCTCGTCCCGCCAGATCAGGCCGAGCAGCCGGGTGATCTCCCGGGCGGTGCTCGACGTGGTGTGCGCCGGGTCGAACATCCGCATCGCGCGGACCCGCTCGGGCGGCAGGGTCGGGAAGATCCGGGCGAAGTCCGCCTCGGTACGCGCGCCGACGTCGGCGAGCATCGTCTCGACCAGCTGCCGGGGGCCGCCGACGATCCGGGTACGCGGCAACCCCAGCTCGGCGGCCAGCATCGGCAGCACGTCCGCCCCGACCCGGCGCAGCAGCAGGTCGGCGGCCGTGTTGTCGCTGACCGACATGGCGAAGTACGCCAGGTCCCGCAGCGACACCTCGGCGTCGTCGGCGCAGCCGGCGATCCCCCACCCGCCGAGCCGGTCGTCGGCGGTGACGAGGACCCGCTCCCGGGGGTCGAGCTGGCCGGCGACGACCTGCCGGGCGAACTCCAGCACCAGCAGCACCTTGAAGATCGAGGCGATCACCACCTGCTCGTCCGCCCGGAGGGCCACCTCCCGCCGGCCACCCGGCCGTCCCGCTCCCCCGAGCCCCGGCCCTCCCGGCCCCGCCTGTTCGTCGGCCGCGTCGCAGCTCCCGTCGGGCGCGTCGAGGTCGACGGCGTGCAGGCAGCCGACGACCCCGGCCCGTTCGAAGATCCCGCCGATCCGCTCCGTCGCCACCTGCGCACCGTAGCCGCCGCCCGCCGGCCCGCGTCGGGGCGCTGGCGTAGGGTCCGGCCGTGGACCTGCTCCGGCACCTGCGCCACTTCGTGGTGGTCGCCAACGAGCTGCACTTCGGTCGCGCCGCCGAGCTGCTCGGCATGGCCCAGCCGCCGCTGAGCCAGTCCGTGCAGCGCCTGGAGCGGGAGCTGGCGGTCGAGCTGTTCGACCGCTCCCGCCGGCAGGTGCGGCTGACCGTCGCCGGCCAGTTGCTCCTCGGCGAGGCCGAGGAACTGCTCGCCGGGGAGGGCCGGCTGCGCAACCTGATGCGGCAGGTACGCGACGGGGTGTCGGGGGTGCTCCGGGCCGGGGTGCCGCCGGAGACCCCCGCGGTGACCCTGCGCGAGCTGCTCGACCGGCTGGCCGGGCGCGCCCCCGGCCTCGACGTGGACCTGCACGAGCTGACCAGCGGCGAGCAGGAACGGATGCTGGGCGAGGGGCGGCTGGACGTCGGCCTGCTCCACCACCCCGTCACCGACGGCGGGCTGCGCCTCGGCGCCGCCGTCGACGTACCGCTGGGGGTGCTGCTGCCGCGCGCCTCGACGCTGGCCCGGGGCCGGGAGGTCGAGCTGGCGGCGCTGGCCGGCCTGGACCTGGTGACCGCGCCCCGGGCCACCGCGCCCGGCTGGCACGACCACCTGCTGGAGGTCTGCCGCCGGCACGGGTTCACCCCCGGCCGGGTCCGCCCGGCGCGCAACCCGGAGTTCCTCTTCGGCCTGGTGCTGGCCGGCGGCGGGGTGGCCGTCGAACCGGCGGCGACGGCCCGTCGGGAGCCCCGGATCGCCTGGCGGCCGATCGCCGGATCACCCCTGGTCCGACGCACCTCGGCGGCCTGGCCGCGCCGGGCCGCGCATCCGGCCGCGCCGATGTTCGGGCAGCTCGCGGCGGAAGTGCTCGCCGACGGGTCGGAGCCCCCGCCACCGCCGCCCACGCCGTCGCCCCGCCCCTGGCCGGTGCTCTTCGACGAGCCGGCCTGACGCCCGCCGCCCCGCCAGTTCCGATCTGGCGGGGCGCTGGCCGTCGTCTAGCGCCTCCCGGGTGGGACCGGAGCCGGGAGGGGGACCCCGACGTACAACCACAGCTTCCCGGGCTCGTTGAAACAGAGTCGACCACGCGTACGACGGGTGGCCGAACCGGTCGGCATCGTGTCGTACGGGTGCGGTTCCATCGGCCGGTACCCGACCGGCTCCGCACGGTCTTCAACCGCGCCGCACGCCGGCACGACGGGCTACGTCGGCCGGGTGGACCCGCGCGACGGTCGTGCCCCGCGCCCGTACGTCTCCTGAACGTGTCACGCATGAGGAAGGTAGAACGCATGAAACGCACCACCGGCCTGGCCATCGAGGCCGAGGGCCTGACCCGGTCGTTCGGGGACACCCGGGCGCTCGCCGGCATCGATCTCCAGGTCCCGGCCGGCACCGTCTACGGCCTGCTCGGGCCCAACGGCGCCGGCAAGACCACGGCGGTACGGGTGCTGGCGACGCTGCTGCGCCCCGACGGCGGGCGGGCCCGCGTCTTCGGTCACGACGTCGTCACCGAGGCCGACGCCGTACGCGCCCGGATGAGCCTGACCGGCCAGTACGCCTCCGTGGACGAGGACCTGACCGGGCTGGAGAACCTGATGCTCCTCGCCCGCCTGCTCGGGCACCGCAAGCCGGCCGCCCGGGCGCGCGCGGAGGGCATGCTCGCCGCGTTCGGCCTGACCGAGGCGGGCGACCGGCAGGTCAAGAAGTACTCGGGCGGCATGCGGCGGCGCATCGACATCGCGGCGAGCATCCTCAACACCCCCGACCTGCTCTTCCTCGACGAGCCGACGACGGGGCTGGACCCGCGCAGCCGCAACCAGGTGTGGGAGATCGTGCGGGCCGTCGTGGCGCACGGCACGACCGTGCTGCTGACCACGCAGTACCTGGACGAGGCCGACCATCTCGCCGGCCGCATCGCGGTGGTGGACCACGGCCGGGTGATCGCGGAGGGCACCCCGGGCGAGCTGAAGTCCTCGGTCGGCTCCGGCACCGTCCACCTGCGACTGCGCGACCCCGGGCAGCGGCCGGAGGCGGAGAAGCTGCTCCAGGCGGCGCTCGGCGTACCGGTGCAGCTCGCACCCGATCCGGTCGCGCTCACCGCGCGCGTCGGCGGGGCCGGCAGCGACCTCGACGCCGGCGCGCAGGCCGCCCGCGCGCTCGGCGACCTGGCCCGCGCCGGGATCGTCGTCGACGACTTCTCCCTCGGTCAGCCGAGCCTGGACGAGGTCTTCCTGGCCCTGACCGACCACCCCGCCGTCGCGGCCGACGAGCGGGACGATGAGCTGGAGGCAGCCCGATGAGCAACGCCACCACGACCGGGCGCGCCCCGTCCGTCTACGTACCGTCGGCGGAGGCGCTCTCCACCGTCCTCGCGCCCGGCGCGCGACCGCCCCGACCGAGCGCGCTGTCGGCGTCGCTCGCGTTCGGCTGGCGCGCGCTGCTGAAGATCAAGCACGTGCCGGAGCAGCTGTTCGACGTGACGGCGTTCCCGATCATCATGGTGCTGATGTTCACGTACCTGTTCGGCGGCGCCCTCGCCGACAGCCCGCGTGACTACCTCCAGTTCTTCCTGCCCGGCATCATGGTGACGAGCGTCGTGATGATCACCATGTACACCGGGGTGGGGCTGAACACCGACATCGAGAAGGGCGTCTTCGACCGGTTCCGCACGCTTTCGGTCTGGCGGCCCGCCCCGCTGGTCGGCATGATCTTCGGCGACGTGCTGCGGTACGTGCTGGCGGCCGTGGTCATCCTCGGCGTCGGGCTGGTGCTGGGGTTCCGGCCAGACGGGGGGCTGCCCGGTGTGCTGGCCGGGATCGGCCTGCTCGTGGTCTTCTCGTTCGCGTTCTCCTGGGTCTGGACGTTCTTCGGTCTCGTCCTGCGCAGCGAGAAGTCCGTGATGGGGGTGAGCATGATGGTGCTGTTCCCGCTGACCTTCCTCAGCAACGTGTTCGTCGAGCCCGCGACGATGCCCGGCTGGCTCCAGGCGTTCGTCAAGGTCAACCCGATCACGCAGCTGGTGGCCTCGGTACGCGCGGTCATGTCGGGCACGTCGGACGCGTCGGCCACGATGTGGACGCTGCTGTGGAGCGCCGGCTTCGTGGTGGTCTTCGGCACGCTGACGATGTACCGCTACAACCGCCGCTGACCGATCCACCGGACGGGCGTCGCGTGGGTCGCGGCGTCCGTCCGCCGGGCCGGCTGCGCGCGGCTGCCGGCGTGCGCGAGGGGGATCGGTCGCGGATCGGCTACAGGCGCCAGGGCAACGGGTCGGGCGGGAGGTAGCGGCAGGTGCTGCCCGTGGACACGGTGTCGCGCAGGTGGCCGGCGAGCGCCGGGTGGCGCTGGTCGAGCTTGCGCAGCGCGTCCCGGATGCGGGCGGTCACCGCCTTGCGGGCCCGCTCGGCCTCGTCGCCGAGGCGACGGCTGCGACCGGCCAGCCCGGCGGCGGCGCGCAGCTCGGCGAGCAGGGCACCCCGCTCGGCGTCGAGGTCGGCCATCCGCCGCCGGTCGCCGCGCTCGGCGGCCCGGTCGATCTCGTCGTCGAGCCGTTCCAGGTGCCGCCGGTAACGGGCCTTCGCCTCGTCGTCGAGGACCGGGTCGCCGCCCATCCGGCGGGCCGCGACGAGTTCCGGCCCGGCGGTCGGGTCGAGCAGTTCGACCGCAGGGACGTCGACGCCCGGCCGGCTCAGCAGCACGTGCAGGTCGCGCAGCCCCTTCGCGTCGGGCAGATGCACCACCACGCCGGCGTACGCGAGCTGCCAGACCGGCCCGTCGCGGCGGAACCCGTACGCCCGGCCCGGCGCCTGCTCGCTGGCGGACGCCTGCCTGCCGCCGGACGGCTGCGCCACGGCGGCACCGGTCGGAACGGCGGCGCCGGCCGGCACCCGCGGCCCGGTCGCCGCCCGCGGTTCGTGCGGCCCGCGCGCCGCCTGCGGGCCGGGCGGCCAGACGACCGCCACCTGCGGAGCGGCGACGAGGTTCGGGACCGGGCCGGTGATCGCGAGGAGGGCCCCGGAGTGGCCGACGGGCGGCGCCCCGGCCTCCTCTGCGCCGGTGAGGCGTCGGGTCACCTGGTGCATGCCCAGGTCGGTGGCGTCGCGGGCGGTGGCCTCGCGCAGCCCGGCGGCGGCCGCGACGTCGCCGGGGCCGTCCCGCCCGGTCAGCGCGTCGGCCAGGGCGGCACGGGCCAGGACCGACCACGGGCGGGCGCCCAACCGGTCGGCGGAGTCGCGGGCGGCGGAGAAGCCGGCCACCGCGTCGTCCCAGCGTCGCTGCGCGGCGTCGACGAGGGCCAGCCAGTGGTCCACGGGGCCGCTCAGGTCGCAGCCGAACAGCGCCGACATCCACTGCCCGCGGTGCGGTCGCAGGGCCTCCCGGACCTCGGCGCAGCGCCGGGGGTCGCGGGTCGCGGCGGCGACCCCGGCACGCAGCCGCAGCCACAGCGGCGACACCGCTCCCGGGTACGCCGTGCCGGCGGCCTCGATGCCGGTGACCAGCCGCAGGGCCGACCCGGTGTCGCCGCGTTCGACGGCGGTGATGCCCCGGAGCAGCTCGGGATGGGGGTAGCCGGTCGAGGAGAGCTCGTCGAGGAGGGCGGCGTCGGAGCGACCCTGGAGGTGCAGCCGGGACCAGCGCAGATGGTGACCCATGAAGGCGAAGTCGGAATGGTCCCACTCGCCGACGCCGGCCAGCTCGCCGAACAGCTCGTCGGCCCGGGCGAAGTCGCCACGGAACGCGGCGATGATCGCGTCGTCCATGGTGGCGGCGGCGCGGTGCCGCACGTCGCCCCGTCGGGCGCCGGCCACGAAGGTGGCGAACTCGTCGTGGTAGCGGGGGTCGCCCAGTTCCAGCAGCGCGACCCAGCGCAGCGCGGTGGCCCAGAGCACGGTCTCCGCGTCGCCGCCCCGGCGCGCCACGTCCCGGATCTCGGCGGTGATCGCGGCCCGGTCGCGGGCCGAGCCCAGCCCCCAGGTGGTGTCGTGGCGGGCCCAGAGGCTGAAGGTGAGCGCCTCGTCGTCGTGCCCGCGCCGGGCCAGGGACTCCGTGGCGGCGATCAGATCGGTGACGAGCGTGCTGACCGGGACGGCGCCGGCGGACTCGCCGATCAACCGCCGGTACGCCTCCCGCACGACGCCCTCCGGGTCGGGGACACGTCTGGAGCCGTCGGCGTGGCGGCGGTGCACGACGAGGGCGACGTGGGCCAGCACCACCGGGTCGTCGACCGCCACGGCCAGCGTGACGGCCTCGGCGAGCAGCCGCCGGGCCTCGTCGCCGCCGCCCGCGTGGTGCAGCAGTTGACCCAGCTCGATCATGATCTTCACGCGGCCGGCCGGGTCCTCCGCGACCTCCAGCGCCCGGCGGAAGTGCACCACCGACTCGTCCACCGCGAGCCGGCCACCCGCGTCGCGGGCGGCGGCGACCAGCAGCTCGGCGGCGCGCGACGGGTCGAGGTGGGTGCCCGCGAGATGGGCGTGCCGGGCCAGGTCGGCGGGGATCAGCCGCTCGGCGAGCGCCGGCGCGCGGTCGACGGCCCGCACGAGCGCGGCGTGCCGGGAGCACCGGTCGTCGTCGGGCAGCGCGTCGTAGAGGGTCTCCCGCACGAGGTCGTGGACGAAGGCGAACCGGCCACCGCCCCGGGACACCACGAGCCGGGCGGTCACCGCCCGGTCGAGGAGCCGGTCGGCCTGCGCCGCGGGCGTGCCCGCGTACGCGGCGAGGACCTGGCGGTGGAACTCCCGGCCGAGCACGGCGGCGGCGGTGAGTGCCTCGACGACCGCCGCCGGCAACTGGGCGAGACGGCGGCGCACCGCCTCCCGTACGCCCGGGGGGATCGCGCCGACCCGCCCGTCGGCACGCCAGATCCGGGCGGTCTGCTCCACGAAGAACGGGTTGCCGCCGGTGCGCCGGTGCACCTCGTCGAGGAGACCGGCGTCGGGTGCCCGGCCCGCCGTGCGGGTCATCAGCGCGGCCACCTCGTCGCGGGACAGGCCGGTGAGGGTGAGCGTGGTCGCCTTCGCCACCAGTGGCATCAGCAGCTCGCGCAGCGGGTGGTCGGGGGACTCGACCTCGGCGTCGCGGTAGGTGCCGATCAGCAGCAGCCGCTCGAACCAGGTGTGCTGGGCGGCGAACCGCAGCAGCCGCATCGAGGCGGGATCGGCCCAGTGCAGGTCGTCGAGCACCACCACCACCGGACGGCGCTGCGACGCCGCGACCAGCGCGGTGGTCACCGCGTCGTGCAGCGCGAACTCCTCCTGCTCGACGAGGTCGTCGCCGGCCGGACCGCCGGTCGCCTCGTCGGCCTCGCCGTCCGTCGGCTCGCCGGCGGTGCCGCCGGTCGCCTCGCCGAGCAGCGCCGCGAGGCCCGGCTCGGCCGCCTCGCGGGCCACGGCCCAGTCGTCGGACGAGCGACGCAGACCGCGTAGCACCTGCACCCAGGGCCAGTAGCCGGGCGCGCTGTCGGAATCCCAGCAGGCCGCGCCGAGCACCAGCGCGCCCCGCCGACGGGCCTCGCCGGCCGCCGCCGTGACCAGCGTCGTCTTGCCGATGCCCGGCTCCCCGGCGACGAGGACCAGGCCGCCGTGGCTGGCGGTCACCCGGTCGACCTCGGCGCGCAGCAGGGCCGCGGGATGCTCCCGCCCGATGACGGCCTCGTCGTACCGCGGATCCATGACGCCCAGACGGTAGCGGAACGGTGGGACATCGCGAGCCCTTTACGCGGGGCGACGCCGCGGCGGACGGGCGTCCGCTCGGATCCGCCCGGCGGTTGGTCGCCCACGAGGGCGGGGCGGTCAGGTGGTCAGCGGGCGTCGGTGACCACCTGGGAACAGGCGGCACAGGCGGCGCGGCCCTGTTCGGCGTACCACCGGCAGGTCCGGCGGATCGCGCAGCGCGGCAGGTCGTCCTCCGCCGGACCGGCGACCTCCCGGAACGACGCGGCCACGCGTTCACCGAGGCCGCAGTGCTCGCCCGTCCAGAAGCCGCACTTCGCGGTGACGCACGGGCCGGCGAGCCGGTACCGCGACTCGACCGGGGTGTCCGTGGCGGCCTGGGCGAGCGCGACCTCGGCCGGGAGCGGCGGCGTGACGTAGGCGACCCGCCCCGCCGGAGTGATCATGCCGAGGAACACCGTGGCATTGGCCGCGGGGGTACTCGGGCACATCCGCTCCGGCGGGTCCGGCCGGTGGACGGGATCCGTCACCGCTGCATCCAGAAGCCGATGTCGTTGATCTTCTGGCCGAGTTCCTCGGCGAACGGGCCGTCGATGACCCACATGCCGTACCACTCGGGGCGGAGCTTGATGTTGGCGTGCCCGACGGCGAGCGGGTTGGTCAGCCGCTTGCCCGCGGCGGTGAGCGCGTTGAGCCCGGCCTTCTGGATCTCGCTGGCGATGAGGCTCTGCTGTTCAGTCGTCAGATCGACACCGTCGACGACGAAACGGAATTCGCTGCGTGCCATGTCCTACCTCCGATGGTCAGTACGTGTCGGTCCGCAGCCCGCGCCGCAGGCCCGCCCTGGTGAAGGCCGCCCAGCCGGAACGGGAGGTCGGGTCGGCGGTGTGCCCGGCCCGCCCCAGGTGCTCCCGCCAGTCCGCCGCGTCGGCGCCGCGCAGCCCCCACAGTTCGCGGCAGGCGGTGACCGCGAACGCGACCTGCTCGGCCGAGCCGGTCCAGCCGGCGGGGCCGTCGATCACCCGGAGCGCGCCGCCGGCCTCGACGCGTACCGACGGGAAGTGGTGGTGCAGGCTGGCGAGGGTGGCCAGGTGAGCGGCGTCCGACCGCCCGGCGGCGAAGGCGTCCCGCGTCTCGTCGTCGCGGGTGACCCGGATGGCGTGCAGCGTGAAAGCGGCACCGTCCGCGCCCACCCGCCCCGACACCTGCACCGGCGGGCTCCAGGCGTGCGGTGAGTTGGCCGACCAGAAGGCCAGCCAGGCGTCGAGACGTTCGTGGAAGTCGGCCTGGAAGCGGGCCGGCGCACCCGCGAGCCGGGCGGTGGCGATCCGGTCCCGCACGACGAGGGACCGGGCCGGCGCCGCTGCGCCGGCGGGTGGTGCGGCGCGGGCGGCGCCCGCCGCGCCGACAGTGACCGCCGAGGCGGCAGCGGCGCCGATCAGTATCCGCCGCCGGGACAGTGAGGTATGGGAATCGTTCATGGTCCGCCTTTCGTGGACGGCCTGTGCCACGAAACGCTATCGACAGACGTAGATCGTCTGGGCCGTCGATCTATCGGTAGACCGACATGAATCCAGGTGATCGACGGCGGCGCAAATCCGGCGGCTGTGCTGTCGGCCGCCGTCGCACCGGAGACGGGCCGAAGTCCACTTCGGAAGGCGACGACACCCGAGGCCGACACCCCGGGGAACACCTAACGATTGATAAGCGTCCATTCCTGCTCGTAGCATCGCCACCATGCGTGTCCGTCGCGTCACCACCGCCGTCGTCCTCGCCGCGCTGCTGGGCCCGCTCGCCGTGGGTGCCGCACGGGCGGACGACGCCCCCGCGCTCACCACGCCCGGCAGCCCGGTCGTCGTGGTCGACCAGCCGCACCTGCTCACCCTCTCCTGGGCGCCCTCGACCTGGGTGGGCGAGCCGGCCGGCGAGGAACCGATCACGTACGAGGTGCGGGCGCAGCTCGGTCCGCACGTCTACCGCAGCCTCGGCAGCACGACCGCCACCACCCTGACGCTGACCAACCTCGCGCCGGGCAGCGAGTACCGGCTCGTCGTCAACGCCTACACCCTCGGCGGCTACTCCGACCCCTCCCCCGTCACACCGGTCCGCACGGCGTACGGGCGGGCGAAGGTCAGCTACCTCAACCTCGACTGGTCGCCGACGGACAACCAGATCCAGCACGTCCTCCAGGTCGTCAACACCGGCACCGGGCCGCTCGACCTCGCCGACGTGCGGGTGCGCTACCACGTGACCTTCGAGGGCGGCGACACCTCGCTGGTGCTCAACTGCGACTGGGCGGCGCTGGGCTGCGACCGGATCCGGCGCACGACGACGTTCTTCCCGCCGCCCCTGCCGCCCGGCGGGCCGTCGACGCCGGCACCCACCCCGACGCCGACCCGCTTCCCGCCGCCGGGCACGCCGATCCCCGGCTGGGTGGAGCTGACCTTCACCGACGGCGTCCTCGCCCCGGGCGCGTCGTCCGGGCCGATCCAGTTGCGCCACCACCGGCCCGGCTGGACCGACATCGACGAGCGCGACGACCCGAGCTGGCGCGCCGCCACCGGCCAGTGGGCCGACAACAGCCGGATCACGCTCGACGTCGACGGCGTGCGCGAGTTCGGCGACACGTTCGCCTGACGCGCGGCGACGACCGCTCGCGAACACGGGCCCGACCGGCCGGAGTGACGGCGGCGGCGCGGGGTTCGGCCGGTGGCGCCGGCCCCGGGTCGGGGCGACGCCACCGGCCGGTGCCGCCGGCTACGCCGTCGCGCAGATGGCGTACGCGGTGCTGGTCCAGTTGCCGGTGAACGTGTCCTCCTCGTACGCGCCGACGGTGGCGGTGGCCGGCGCGGCGGCGGGACCGCCGTTGGGGCGGAAGTCGTCGACCACGCCCTCGCCCGTGACGCCGTTGAGTTCGTAGCCGGCCCCGGTCAGCACCTTGCCGAACGGGCAGGCCGCGGCGACGCTGTGGAAGTCGTTCGAGTCGCTGGGGCTCACCGCCGAGATGCGGACCAGGCCCGCCAGGGGGTTGGCGCAGATCGCGTACGCCGTCGCGGACCAGTTGCCGGCGAAGGCGTCGGCCTCGTACGCGCCCACGAAGACGGAGGTCGGCGCGGCGGCCACACCACCGTTGGGCCGGAAGTCGTCGACCACCGCCTCGCCGGTCGCACCGTTGAGCTCGTAACCCGTCCCGGTCAGTACCTTGCCCACCGGGCAGGTCGCCGTGACGCTACGGAAGTCGTTCGAGTTGCTGGCGCTGGCCGCCGAGACGCGCACCAGTCCCGTGACCGGGTTGGCGCAGATGGCGAACGCGGTGAGGGACCAGTTGCCCGCGAACGCCTCCGCCTCGTACGCCCCGACGGTGACGGCGGTCGGCGCGACGGCCGGGCCGCCGTTGGGCCGCAGGTCGTCGACCACCGCCTCGCCGGTCGCACCGTTGAGCTCGTAACCCGTCCCGGTCAGCACCTTGCCCACCGGGCAGGTCGCCGTGACGCTACGGAAGTCGTTCGAGTTGCTGGCGCTGGTCGCGGCGATCCGGACGAGGCCGGGGACGGCGGCCGACGCGGGAGCGGCGGGGACGATCACCCCGGCCGCCACGGCGGCGCCGAGGAGGAGGGCGACCGCGCGGGGTCGGGGCCGGCGGGCGACTGGCTGAGCTGACATGTGACTCTCCTGTCTGTCGCCTCGGTGACGGCCTCCCGCAGATGTGGGGTCCGACCGGCACGAAGGCGGTGCGATTAACGAATCTCACGCTAGGTAGTCACTCGACCAGGCATTATCTCCAAGCCGACTACGTCAAGTAATCGACTGCTCGCCCCGACGACGGAGCGCCAGCCCGCCCGAGGGCCCGCGCCGACGCCGCGCGGCCCCCGGACGGCGTACGCGGCCGTCAGCGCGCGGTCGGCCACCATCCGTGGCGCGGCCGGCGGCGAACGGCGTACGGCCGCGTCAGGCGGTCGCCGTCGTGGCGGCGAGCAGGGCGAGGATCGTCTGGTTGGCCTCCCAGCCGTCGGGGAACCTGACCGGCACGTCGAGGTGCACGATCTCCGTCGACGGGTGGGCGTCCAACAGCTCGCCGATCCCGGCGCGCGCCACGACGACGCACGCGTGCCGGTGCCGCGACGTCAGCACGCACAGCCGCCCCGACTCGAGGTGGAACGCGGTCGCGTCGCGGCGGCCCGACAGCGGGTGCAGCACGATCGTCACGTCGTACTCCCGGCCCTGGAGCCGGTTGGCGGTGTCGACGGTGATGCCCGCCCCGGCCTCGCCCAGGTGCGCGCGGATGGCCGCGACCTGGTCACGGTGGGCGGCCCCGACGGCGATCCGGTCGGCGGTGACCGGCGCGCCCGCCGGCGCGTGCTCGCTGACGGCGACCGCGCCGCGCTGGAGCACCCGCAGCGCCAGGGCCGCACAGGCCGAGGCGGCCTCGCCATCGGTACGCAGGGTCTGCCGCGCCGGCAGCTCGTGCAGGGCCCAGCCGGTGGCGGCGGCCAGCTCCACGGTCCGGTCCAGGGCGTCCCCCGCCCCGGGCTCGGCGAGGTGCAGCGCCCGGTCGGCGGAGCCGGTGCCGGCACGGAACCCGGTGAACGGGTAGAACGCCGCCGCGACCACCGGCGCCGCCGAGGCGGGCAGCCGCCACGACACCGGCAGCCGGTGCACGGGCAGCTCCGGGTTGTGCCGCAGCAGCACCGCCACCGCCGACTGCATCGGGTCCCAGGTCAGGCCCGTCCAGCGACCCGTCTCCACGGTCGAGAACGGGTCGAGCTGACCGGGGTCGCCGACGAACAGCGCCCGCTCGAACCGCCCGGCCACGCGCAGCAGGGCGTCCGAGCGCATCTGGTACGCCTCGTCCACGATCGCCCACGGCCAGGAGCCCTCGGCGACCGTCGCCCACTTGGCGGCCGTACCGATGATGACGGCCGGACCGCCGAGGTCGGCGACCTTCGCGGCGACCCGGACCGTCTCGTGGCCCCTGACCCGCGCGGACGGCCGGTAGTCGGCGGCGGAGAGCCGGCCGATGCGCAGCTCGGGCGCCTTGCGCGCCAGCCGGTCGATGAGGTCGTCGACCTGCTCATTGGTCTGCGCGACGATGATCAGCGGCTCGCCGGCGGCGGCCAGCTCCACGGCGGCGCGCACCACCAGGGTCGACTTGCCGGCCCCCGGCGGCGAGTCGACCACGACGCCGCGATGGTCGCCGGAGCGCAGGTCGGCCAGTACGGCGGTGATGACCCGCTCCGCCTCGACCGCCGGCGGCACCTCCAGCCCGGAGCGCATCGATCCCACCTTCCCCCCGAGGTCTACGGGAGATTACGCCCGGTCAGGCCGCGCAGGAAGGCCAGCCCCTCGATGGCGAGGGTGTCGGGGTCGGCGGTGAGGGGCCGCCACACGGACATCGGCACGGCCAGCGCCTCGGCGGTGAACGACTCGATGTTCACCTGGCCGCGGTAGCCGATGCCGGTCAGGGCGTCGAACATCCCCGGCCAGTCGAGGTGGTCGCCGCCGGGCACCCCACGGTCGTTGCCGCACACCTGCACGTGCGCGAGCCGGTCGCCGGCCAGCCGGACGGCGGCCGGCAGGTCGCGCTCCTCGATGTTCAGGTGGAAGGTGTCCAGGGCGAGGCCCAGGCCGGGGACGTCGGCCACCACCTCCAGCGCCTGCTCGACGGTGTTGAGCAAGCTCGTCTCGAACCGGTTGAGCGGTTCGAGAGCGATCGTCACGCCCTGGCCGGCGGCCTCGTCGGCCAGGGGCCGGAGCCGCTCGACGAGGCGCGCGACGGTGGCCCGCCGGGCGTCCGCGTCCAGCAGCCACCGCCGGCCGGCCGGCGCGTAGAGCGGGCCCGCCACCACGGCGGCCCCCACCCGGCCGGCGGCCCGCACGCACTGCCGCACGAACTCTTCCGTACGCCGTACGACCTCCTCGTCGTCGGCGAGCAGGTCGTGCTCGGGCAGCAGGCCGGCGCAGACGGCGGGGGCCAGGCCCAGCCCGGCGAGCAGGCCGGCGGCGCGGTCGGGGTCCCAGTCGCCGGGCGCCTGGACGGTCAGCTCGACGGCGTCGAAGCCCCAGGCCCTGATCCGTGGGGCCAGTTCGGCGAGCGCCTCGTCGGTCAGCGGCGCCGCCCACGCCCACGTGTTGATGCCGATGCGCATCCGTACCCTCTCGCCGTCGCCTCGATGAGACCGTCGACTGTAGAGGGTCCGGCGCCTCTGGCGTGACCGGCCGGCGCGGGAACGCCGAAACCGGGCTCCCACCTGCGGGAACCGCATTAACGTGAACGTGAGGGCCGGGACGCCTCCGTCCGTCGACCGGCCACGTCGACCATGGGGGTGTCCGTGCGCGGGCCGAAACGTGGTCCGGTCTGGGCGGCCCAGCTGTGGCTACGCCAGCGCCGGCGCCGGTGGCGTACCCGACGGGAACGCCGGACGGAGCGGGACCGCCGCCGACGGTCCGACGAGCGGGCCAGCGGCCGGGTGCGGTGGCGCTACCGCCGCTGGCTGCGGTGGACGATCGTCGCCGTCGCCTGGGCGTTGCTCGGCTGGACCGTGCTCTCCCTGGTCCTGACGGTCCTCGACACCGAGCCGCGCCTCCTGCCGGTCACCCGGTGGTGCGGGGGAAACCAGCCGAGGGCGTACTACTGCGGGCAGGTGCAGGGCTTCGTCAAGCCCCTGATGGTCGCGGCGCTGGGCGTCGCGTTCTTCTACTACTGGCGTTACGTCCCGGTCCGCCGCTGGTACCGGCACAGCGTGATGCGCAACAGCCGGATGGTGCTGCCCAGCGCCGAGCGGGGCCTCGACCCGAGCGACGTCGTCGGCCGCGACGAGCTGTGCGAGTTGCTGATCCAGCGGCTGCGCGACCGGGCGACCCGGCGACCGCTGCTCCTGGTCGGCGGCATCGGCACCGGCAAGACGGCCACCCTGGCGCGACTCGCGGAGATGCTGATGGCCGCCGACGTCGTACCGGTCGGGGTCGACCTGCGCAGCGTCACCGATCCGGAGAAGCTGAACTTCCGCCAGCTCGCCCTCGCGCAGTTCGAGAGCACCATCGACACCCGGCTGCGGTCCTCGGGCGAGGCCGACCGGATCTGGCGGCGGCTCTGGCTGGAGAACCGCCTCGTGGTGCTCGCCGACGGGCTGGAGGAGAGCCTCGCCGACGCCGGCGAGCCCGCCGACCGGGACAGCGTGCTACGGGACGCGATCCACACCGCGGTCCGCGAGCGCCTACCCCTGGTGGTCGCCTCGCGTCCCGACGATCCGCTGCGCGGGCTGGACGCGCTGCTGCTGCAACTGGAGCCGCTCGCCCAGGGCCCCGCCCTGGAATACGTGCGGGCCCGCAGCCACCGCTCGGAAGCGGGCCACCGGTGGGACCGCATCAGCGAACTGGTCAAGGCCGCCGACGTCGCGGACTCGCCGTTCTACCTGCGGATCATCGGGCAGCTCCACGAGGTCGACCGGCTGGACCGCGTCGAGCCGACGGGGCCGGGCAGGGCCGCGCTGCGGTGGTGCCTGCTGGAGGAGTGGTACCACGCCACCGTCGCCGGTGACCTGTACGAGGACTACGGCCTGCCGCAGGTCGAGCGCTCCGACGCGATCGAGGTGCTCTCCGCCCTCGCCTGCCTCGGACTGCGCGACAACCGGCTGTTCGTGCGGACGACCGAACTCACCGGCGGCGACACCGCAGACGCCAGCCGGCAGTGGATCCTGACCGAGCTGCGGAACCGGCTGTGCAAGCTCGACGCCGACAACGCGCAGGACGTCGGGCTGGCCGAGACCACCGGGGACGCGCTGAACATCGTGCTGAAGCGGCAGGACGGGGTGCGCTTCCAGCACGGCGTCGTCCAGGCGTACCTCGGCTCGCGCTTCCTCACCGCCGCCACGCGCGACCCCGGCTTCCTCGCCCGGGCCTTCGGCCACCACCACGGTCCCGGGCGGGAGCTGCTGGCCGCCCTCACCCTGCACGCCCGCAGCGCGGGCGCGTTCGAGCAACTGGACGGGCGACGACGGCCGACCGTACGGGCCGGGAACCTGCCGCGCCTCGGCGACGCCGTACGGCGGAAGGTGGGGCTGCCCGTCGACAGCCGGGACGCGAACGCCACCCGGAAGAGGTCGATCGACTTCCTGCGGCGACTCTGCGACGAGGCCGCGCGTACCCGCAACCGCACGCGGGCGCTGGAGATGTTCGCGGCCGCGCTGGAGATGGACGCCGCCACCGGGCACACCTCGCACCGGCGACTGGCCGACGCCATCCGCGGCGCCTGGTGCCACTATCAGGGCGACGGGTCCGTCACCGACCGCCCGCTCGAGGACGCCAAGATCGCCCTCGTGCACCGGTACGGCGACGCCGCCCGGCAGCTCGTGGACCGGCCACCCGCCCCCACCGGGTTCCGGTCGCAGCGGCCCACCCCGCAGTACGACCAACTGTTCCTCATGATGGCCGACGAGACGTCCTACCTTCCCCGGCTGGCCGCGGCCCGCGAGATCGCCGCCGGCGGCAACGCGGCCGTACGGGCGCTGCGCAACCTGCCGTTCGAGCAGGCGGACGACTCGCCGGGCCGGGAACGACTCGACGAGGTGCGCACCTGGCTGACGCCGTCGCTGTTCCTCTACGCCGACGACGCGCACGCCCCCGGCGAGCCGAACTGGCGGCACGAGGCCCACCGGGCCCTGCGGCACTGGGTGCACCGGCTGGTCACCGACGCCACCGACGGCGCCCGCGTCTACGAGCTCACGCTCGCCCAGGGGTTCCGCCTCGCGGCGAACTGCCGGGTCTATCCGGCGCACCGCAGCCTGCTGATCGAGGAGGCCGAGAAGGCGCTGCGGCACTCCCGGTTCTGGTACTCCCACCTGGTGCTCATCCAGGCGCTGACCCTGCTGGCCCTGCCCCGCGACCCCGGCGAGACGCTGCGCGAGCGGGGCCACGGATCGGACCCGCGCGGGCTGGTCGACTTCTGGACCTCGATCGCCGGCGGCGGCGACCGCGCCCCGTACCGCCACAGCGGCACCGACCATCCGCTCGTCCGCAAGGTCGCGGACCTGTGCGTCGAGTCGCTCGTCGACCGGCACCCCGAACGACGCTGCTGGATCGACGAGCGGGAGATCGTCGGGCGGGTGGGCACGGTCAGCCCGCAGCCCGGCATCCGCCGGCTCCAGGACTCCTGGCTGCCCGCCTCGCACGGCTGGGCCGTCCTGGAGCCCCGGGCGCAACGGCTGCTGGCCGACGTGATGCTGCTGCTCAACCTCGCCGACCGGGGCCAGAACGGCATCGAGCGGGCCCGCCGGCTCACCCGGGCCAGCCGGTCCGACCTGCCCCCGTGCCTCACCATCGACCGCAGCGCCATGCGGGTCACCCTCAGCCGCCGCCAGGCGCACGACGTCCAGCCGGGCTCCACCTGCATCGACGACTGCCCGTTCCGGCTGTGCCCACTGCCACCGAAGGGCGACGAGCTGCCGTACCAGATGGAGGAGGTCTTCTGCGCCCACCAGATCGACCTCGTCGGGCACTGGTTCCGGCCCGGCGCGCGGGCCGACTGGCAGGCGGTCAACCGCAGGGACCTGCGTACGTTCTGGCGCGAGATGTCCGAACGGATGGCGCCAGCGTGGCGGAAGTGAGCTGGCGAGCCCCGGCGTTCTGGCTCCGCCCGGCCGCGTCCCGGTGAGCGGCAGGACTAGACACCGGCAGACCGGGTACGCGCGGCCGGGATCTGGAGGTGGTGCCCGGATGGCGAAGTTCCTGTTCACGGCGACCTACACGGTCGAGGGGATCAACGGGTTGATGAAGGACGGCGGGACGAGACGCGCCGAGGTGATCCAGGCGTTGATCGAGAACACCGGCGGCCGGATGGAGTCGCTGCACTTCGCGCTCGGCACACACGACGCGTACGTGATCTGCGACCTTTCCGACCAGCAGACCGCCGTCGCCCTGGCCGCCACGATCCGGGCGGCCGGCGGTTTGGACACCCGGGTCAACCCGCTCCTGACGCCCCAGGACATGGACGAGGCGCTCCGGATGAGGATGGCCTACCGGCCGCCGGGAGCCTGACCCGCCGACCCGGCCACCGCCGTGGCGTCGAGGACCGTCACGGCATTCCGGCCCACTTACGGCGGTGGAGCAGGGCGGACACGACCCGTTCGGTCATGCCCGCCCTGCCGTCATCGTCGATCTCGTTCGTCCGGTGCACCGGTTTCACCGTGCCCGGCACCGCGCGATCGTCAGTTGACGCGCTGGCGGGGGCGGGTCAGGGCGAAGCCGACCACACCCGCGACGGCGGCCAGGATGCCGCCGGCGATGGTCCAGTACCAGCGGGACGACAGGCTCGGCCACCGGACCCAGTCGAACCAGCCGTCCTCCTCGTCACCGGCCGCCGCCGGGGCCGGCGCGCTGGCGGTCGGGTCGCCGGCGAGCACCTTGCCCGGGTTCACCGCCGGGACCAGGGGCTCCTTCAGGTCGCCGCCCTCCGGCTCGGTGTCGCCGTCGGACTCCACCCCGACGAGCAGGCTCACCTCGATCGGCAGGCCCAGTTCCTGCTCCGGCAACTCGATGCCGGACAGCCGGACGTAGTACGTGCCCGGCAGCGGGTCACCCGACCACGGCTCGGCCCACGAGCGCACCTGGCGCAGCTCGCAGTCGAGTTCGACGGTGGCGGCGCTCTTGGAGGCCACCGGGGCCTGTGCCCCGGCGACGCACGCCTGCCGGCGGCGCAGCCCGTCGAAGACCTCGACGGTCCAGGTGGAGTCGCCCTTCCGGCTCGCCGCGGCGGGCAGCGACACGGTGGCCGCCACGTGATGGGTGTCCCCCGCCGCTGCCGTGAACGACCAGTACAGGTAGTCGCCCACGGAGGCACCGACCCGTACGGGCTGGCCGGGGCTGATGCCGGCGGCGGTGAGGAACGAGGTGCCGGCCTTGTTGATGGTGGCGGCCCCCGGCGACGGGGTGGGCGTGTCGGCGCCGGCGGCGGCCGGCAGCGCGACGGCGATACCGGTGGCGGCGAGCAGCACCGCCGCCCGGCGGGCCGAGATCAGGGCCGGAGCCTTCCGCATCGTCATCGGGTCCTCCAGACCGCTACCCACCAACGGGTCAGCCAACCAACGATCAACCCACTGAGCAGACCCGCGAGGGTCAGTACGCCCAGCAGCACCCAGCCCCGGCCGAGGCCCGGGCTGTTCGGGGCGGGCGACGCGTCGACCAGGTCGACGGTCAGTTCGAGCGGCATGCCCGGGGCCTGACCGGCACCCGCCTTGGCGGAGAAGGAGTTGCTAACGACCAGGCAGACGACGGTGGGCTCGGGAGCCTTCTCCGTCGAGTCGGAGAAGAGGCCGCCCTCGTCGCCGTCCTCCGACTCCTCCTCGTCGTCGTCCGCCGCCGCCCAGCGCACGCCGGTCGACAGCACGTCGGTACGACCGCTGCCGGCGTCGTTGCCCCGGACCAGTTCCCGCCCGTCGGTGGCGGTGGCCCGCAGCAGTACGCCGTAGTCCCGGTTCAACGGCCGGTCCAGGCCGATGCTCACCGAGGCCCGCAGCTCCTGCCCCGGCTGGACCGGGATCCGGTACCACCGGTGCTCCTCGAAGCGCTCCCGGTCGGTGTAGACGCCGGGGGTGAGCACGGGTGCCTTGGCGCAGACGTCGGTGCCGGCCACCTTCGCCGGCGTCTTGGCGTGCGTGTCCTTGGCCCGTTCCACGAGCTGTTTGATCCGCCGGGTCAGGTCGTCCTTGCTCTGCGCGGAGGTATAGGTGCCGCCGGTCGCCGAGGCGATGCAGACGAGCTGCCTGCGTACCTTCTCGTCGGGGATGAGGCCGAGCGTGTCGACCACCAGTTTGGTGCCCTGGGCGGCCAGCTCGCGGGCCACCTCGCAGGGGTCCGGCGGCGCGCAGGTGTCCTCGCCGTCGGTGATGAGCACGATGCGCCGGGTGGTCTCGCCGGTGCCGAGGTCCTTGGCCGCCTCGCGCAGGGCCAACCCGACGGGGGTGAAGCCGGTCGGGCGCAGGGTGGCGATGGCGTTCTTGGCCTTCACCCGGTCGACGGGGCCGACCGGTACGAGCTGCTGGGTGTCCTGGCAGCCGACCTTCTTGTCGTCGCCGCCGTAGGTGGCACCGAGGACCCGGATGCCGAGATCCGTCGTCTCGGGCAACGCGTCCACGACGTCGTTGAACGCCTCCTGCGCGACGGCGATGCGGGAGCGCCCGCCGATGTCCTTGGCCCGCATCGAGCCGCTCACGTCGAGCACCAGCTCCACTTTGGGCGGTTCGACGGGCTCGGTCTCGTGCTCGTCGGCGTAGGCGGGAACGCCCAGTGTCGGGAAGGCCACCAACAGTCCTAAAAGGACTGCCGGAAGCCGTCGTTTGATCATCACGGCGCCGATCCTAGTGATCATCGTGCTCGTGGCCGATCGGGTGGCGTCACTCCGTCCACTCAGGAGGAACCGGCCTGCCGGGCGCGCGAGCGCTCCTCGGCGTGCCGGGTCTGCCAGGTGCGCAGCGCCTCCTTGATGCGGTGGTTCTCGGCGCGGGTCAGGTCGAGCTGGCGGGTGCGGTCGCGCAGCTCGTGGGCGAGGCGGCACAGCAGCGCGTCGACCTCGTCGACCCGGTAGCCGCGCCGGCCGAGCGGCGTACGCGGCAGGGTGACGTCGAGGACCCGGTCGGGGGTGAGCGGGCCGGGCAGGGCGTGGCGGCTGCGGTAGACGGCCATCAGGGCACCAGCTCCGCCGGCAGGTGGATGCGGTCGGCGGACACCCCGGCGGCGAGCAGCCGCAGCCGCGCACCGGCGAGCATCGGGGGCGGGCCGCAGACGTACACGTCGTGCTCGGGGCGGCGGTGGCCGAGGGCGACGGTGAGGGCGTCGCCCCGCTCGGCAGGCTCGGCGCCGGGGTCGTGGCTGAGGGCGGGCACGACGGTCAGCCAGTGGTGGGCACGCTGGAGGCTGTCGAGGGCGGGCGCGTCGTACAGGTCCGCGAAGGTGCGCGCGCCGACGACCAGGGTCACCCGCCGGCCGTCGGGCGCGGCGGCGACCTGCTCGACCAGGGCGCGCAGCGGCGCCAGCCCGGTGCCCCCGGCCACGAGCAGCAGGTCCCGCCGCGCGGACGGGTCCAGGCAAAGCCCGGCGTCACGCGGCGGGCCGAGCCAGAGCAGCTCGCCGGGGCGTACGTCGTGGACGAGGCTGTGGGCGACGGCCCCGGCGGCGATGGCGCGGACGTGCAGCTCGACGGTGCCGTCGGGGCGCGGGGCGTTGGCCGGGGAGAGCCAGCGCCAGCGGCCGGGCCGGCGCGGCGTGCAGACCGGGACCGCCTGGCCGGGCCGGAAGGGCAGGCGCTGCCAGGGGCGTACGGTCAGAATGGCGATCGTGTCGCACGGCCGGTCGTGGCCGATCACCTCGGCGGGGCACCAGGCTGGCCCGTCGTCGGCGCGGGCGACGGCGCGGCGCACGGCCTCGTCGGCGCGGCGGCCGGCGTGCTCCCAGGCATCGGCGAGCCGCCGCGTCCACAGTGGGCGGGCGTGCCGGGCGACGGCGGCGAGCAGCGCGTCGCCGATCGTGGCGGCGTGTGGCAGCAGGCCATGCTGGCGGTACGCGCGGCCGAGCACCGCCAGCAGCGCCGCCCGCCCGGCCGGGCCGTCGCCGCCGACCGTGAGGCGGCCGAGCGCGGCGAAGAGCAGCGGCGCGTCCCGCTCGGGGAGCAGGCCGGGGCGACGATCCTCCAGCGTGCACCAGAAGTCGTCGACGCCCCGCTCGACGGCCGTCTCCCAGGCGGCGGCGATGGTCACGCGCCCACCTCGCCGGCGAAGGCCCGGCGGGCGCGGGCGATCCGCTCGTCGGGCACGTCGAGCGCCCAGAGCACCCCCGCCAGGTAGTCGACGACGCGCCGGTGCTGCTCCTCCGACAGGCCGAACCCGCGCCACGGGTCGGTCGCCGGCTGGCCCTCGACTGCCGCGGCGAGGCCCGCCGCCAGGTGCGCGCCGAGCCGCTCCAGGTCGACCCCGATGAGGTACGGCGACAGCTCCGCGTCCGCCACCACGAGCCGCAGCCACTGGCCGACCACCTCCTGCACGGTCACGCCCAGCCGCCCTGCTCGGGTCGGGCTTCGGCTTCCTCTGCGGTGGCGATGGTCAGTGCCGGGATGACGTCGATCAGGGTGGTCACGTTCTTCTGCCCCTCGCGTTGCGGCTGGTGGAGTGGCGCCGGGGTGGGCGGGAGCGGAGCTGTGTCGTTCGGGGACCGACGCAGTTCCGGAGCCAGCACCCGCCCCGGGCCATAGATCCACCATTTCTGAGCTTCGGGAAGACCAGAACGACCACGCACTGCACTTGGCCAGTAACTGCGCTGCATCTGCTGCCGGTAAGGTGCACGATGACCGTTCTCGACATGATCGAAGGCGGCACGATGACACCCGTGCAGCGATGGACCGGCCGCGAGACGAAGACACTCCGCCATGCGCTCCGCATGAGCATCCGTGACTTCGCCGTGCACCTGGGCGTGGCCGAACGGACCGTTTCCAAGTGGGAAGCCGGCGGGGAGTACGTGAACCCCCGCCCGGAGATGCAGGCGGCCCTGGACACTGCCCTCGCCCAGGCTGCCCACGAGGCGCAGCGCCGGTTCGCCGCGGCGCTACCTCAGGCGAACCCGCCAGCCCCGGGCTCCAGGGACGTGCTCGACCTTGGAGCCGCCGCGCGCGAGCAGGTTGCCCGAACTCGTCAAGCCCTCGGACTTAGCGTCGGAGACTTCGCCGCCGCGCTGGCCCGAACGCTGACTTGGCGGCCCACCGGTGACGACATCACCAACTGGGAGACGAGCACAGTCCCACCCGGCGATGTGGTCCTCGCGCTCTCCGCGATTCTCGACCCGTCCGGCGCGGGCAACGTGGGTGAGGAGCGGTTCGGAGACCTCGTCGCCGTCCACCCGAACCGCTCCGAGTTCTCCACCAACATTCCGCCCGATCAACTGCTCGGCGGCGCGAGCACTGTGCGCGCCGTTGGCCTGTCGCTCAACCTCCTGTCGCAGGGTTACCCGGATCGCCGCTGGCACGAGCTGGTCGAGGCCGGTGCGCACGTCCGCCTTCTGTTCCTCGATCCATCGGGGCAGGCTGTCCAGGCACGCGAGGCGGAGGAGGGCTTTCCGGCGGGGCAGTTGTCCGGGCTGACGAAGCTCAACATCGAAACGCTGATGCGTGTACGTGACCGGCTACCCGACGGGTTCCACGACCGCATGGAACTGGCGGTCTACGACGATACGTTGCGCTTCAACGTCATCCTGGTCGACGATCTCTGCGTCGCGCAGCCGTACCTCGCGGAGAGCCGAGGGGTCGACTCCCCCGCGTTCGTCGCCAGACGGAGACAGGCTCGCGGCGGACTGTATCCGGTGTTCGAACAGCACTTCGAGACGCAGTGGCGACGGGGGCAGCAGTTGTGAGCGACTACGGGCCACTGTTGCCTGTTGCGATCGAGGCGGTTGCGCGGGCGGCCGAGGACATGCGGCGTAAGCCACCGGGTGCACTCACAGCCAAGGGCGACCGCGACATGGCGTCCGCGTTGGACTACGAGATCGAGCGCAGCGTCCGCGAGCTTCTCCGCGTCGCGACTCCCGACATCGGGTTCCTCGGCGAGGAGGACGGCATCAGCGGGTCGGGAGAGCTGCAATGGGTGCTCGATCCGATCGACGGAACGGCCAACTTCGTGCGAGGCATCCCGCTCTGCGCGGTGTCGCTCGGGCTGCTGCACCGCGGCGAGGCGGTCCTCGGCGTCATCGAGCTGCCCTTCCTCCGCAACCGTTACGCCGCCGCTCAGGGCGACGGCGCAACGGTCGACGGCAGCCCGATTCAGGTGAGCCAGACGAGCCGACTGAGCGAGGCGATCGTGGCCATCGGCGACTACGCCGTTGGCGAGGGTGCGGCGGACAAAAACCGACTCCGGCTCGCCCTGACCGCGCAGCTCGCCGAGTCCGTGCAGCGGGTTCGAATGACCGGCACGGCGGCGCTTGACTTGGCATGGCTGGCCGAAGGCAAGCTCGATGCCGCGCTTACGCTATCCAACCATGTCTGGGATATGGCAGCCGGTGTGGCCATCGCCCGCGAGGCAGGCGCTCAGGTAGTGGACTGGGACGGCACCAGGTACGGCACTAACTCGTCCGTAACGTTGGGCGTCACGCCCGCCCTGGTTGATCACACGCTCAGTCAGTTCCGAGGGCACGAGTCACTCCTTCTGTCCGAGATCCGACAAACAACCACCACAGATATCGAATAGATGAATCGAATCACCCCAAAGTTGCACGGCTGTGGGCTGTGGAGGCTACACAAACCTTCGGTTGCTGACTATTGTTTCGCTCCGCCACCCCTCACGCCCAGAAGCAGGCTTAGATCTCCCCGTATCAGCAAACAGCACCGAGAAGTTGCCACCGATCTCAAACGAGCCCATGAGCCGATCCAAATCTCTTCATCCCCACAGGCACTCCAACCAGCCACCACGGTCCCGGTCGCCGCACCGATCAAGCCCTAAGTGCACAAATGTGACCATCCGCAGCGGAAGGGCAATCATCAAGTTTCAGACCGGCAGGAATCCCATTTAACCAACAAAGGAGCACCCTTGAACGAAGAGCAGATTCAGGACCTCCTGTCAGCTCTTGAAGAACTTCTGCGCGAAACCGGATTAGAATTCCTCGTAGATCAAGAGAGAATTCTTGCCGCCGAGGGAATTACGCATAGTCCAAACGATACCCGGCGACAGTCCTCTCGCACGGCGCACACCCCACCACGGACAGGAGAGGGCATCACGGATTACCTTACGCTAAGTTCAATCACCATAGACGCCAACCCCGAAGTTCCACAGAGCGGGGTCGGGCGACGCACACCCAGACCGCGCTTCAGCAATGAGGATGCGGTCGTCACACCTTTAACAACCAGGCAGAGGCTGCAGCTGCTTCTCGACCTAATCGAGGTCGCCACTGCCGGATCAGTGGCCATTGAGCAGGAAATAGCAATCGAGCTGTCGAATATCCGGGAAGTAGCGACACATCGAGACCCAGCGCCCTCGACCCGACTTAGTGAGGACGACAGGGGCGACGGCGGCTCCCTTTGGATAGACACATGGAGTGGTCGCATAGAATTCGCCGACCCCCCGGAAGCAGAGGTAAGGGGGCGGGTGGGGGAGCCGTGGCGGCTTCCAAGCCTAGAGGAATCACAGGCAGCAGCCTCTAGGGCAAGGGCAGTTGTGAGCCTGATCGACGAGATCCGCGCCCAAGCGGAGCTTTCCCGCAGCGACTGGCTCATGCCGGGCGACAGAATTGCCAGAAACGACATCTGGGAACCTGCTAGGAGACAACATGGCACCCGCGGGTGAATCCCCGACCGGCAGGACTCCTCACGATCTTCTTAAACAGCTACGGGACGCTATTCCTGCAGCCATGCCTACCGCACTCTCGGCTAGTGGACCTTCACCAACTGCCGGCAACGACCTATACGAGGCTTTCCTGTTCACGGTCGTATTAAAGGCCGCAGCAGAGGAAGGCTTTGAGATATCCTTTGAGGACGGATCCAACCTGCCGCCGACGATCTTCCGCCTTCGCCGCAGCCCTGGGCGGCTCCCCACTGGAGGTAGTTTTACGCACGCCGTCCTAACCCTTCCAAATAGCCAAAAGGACCCACTCGAAGTCCATACGGGAATCGCCGTTATCGGCAGGAGTAAGGTGGCACACGAAGCAGACGTCATCGTTCTCCCGCAATCGAACGCCGATCGCTGCCGTCAATTGGGAATCGATCCGCCCAGCAGTAGCGCGATCCTCACTGTTGAAGGGAAGTACTACACAACGCCCGTCAGCCTGGGAATGGGAAGACAATTTTTGGGACTTGCTGCGGACCTCTCGAAGAAATGCATCTTTGCAGCAACCGTAACGAGCTCATCCCTGGTTCATCTGCTTGAAGGGAGGCGGCAGGAGTTTGAGGTGGGCGTACTTCCCGGACGAAAGGCAGAACTGGATCTCCAGGCGCGCTTCGCCATCGCGCTCCGCAGCTATCGACAGCGACGTTGAGAAGATCTTTATTGGCTAGCACACTTTCAGCGCTGAGGGCTCCTACTCTTCAAACGATAACAGATACTCACGACTGCACTCTTCCGAGCCCAGCCAATAAATAGAACTTTCACCGACCGCTGGAGCTCGCTCGCATGGCTACAGTTTTCCCATCTTGGACTGAGGCCGTCCCCGAAGCACGGCTGGCCATATCTATTTTTATGAGCAGTGGGATTCACAAATGACTGATGTTGAGCAGGGCATCTACGAGCACCTCATCACCCGCGAGCTGGCCGGCCGCCTCCAGCACGTCGACCCCGCCCTCGTCCAGCACCACAAGCTCGACCCCGCCGACGCCCCCGACGCTCTCGCCCGTCACCTCGCCGCCCTGGCCCACCGCGCCCTGCACGCCGTACCGAGCGGCGACGACAAACTCCACCGCCAGATCGAACTCGCCAACCGCATCGCCGACGCCATCGCCGCCGAAAGCCCGCAGGCATCGACGGCACAGGACCAGGTCACCGACGCCAAGCACCTCCTGCACGCCGTCGCCGCCCCACCCACCCCTCCCGCGCAGCCAGCATTTCCGCAGCGCCCCACCACCCCGCTCTCCACCGGCGCGCTGCTCGTCAACGGCCGCCACCAGCCCCGCATCGGCCACGAGGTCACCCACGAGATGGCGTCGGCGGAGCATGTCGACCTGCTCTGTGCGTTCATCAAGTGGTACGGCCTGCGCATCGTCGAGCCCGCCATCCGCGAGCTGATCGCCCGGGGCGGCAAGCTGCGCGTCATCACCACGACCTACCTCGGCGCGACGGATCAGCGGGCCCTCGACCGGCTCGCCGAGCTGGGCGCCGAGATCAAGGTGTCCTACGAGACCAGGACCACCCGACTGCACGCCAAGGCGTGGCTGTTCCGCCGGCACAACGGCATGAGCACCGCGTACGTCGGATCGTCCAACCTGTCGAAGACCGCGCTGATCGACGGCGTGGAGTGGAACGTGCGCGTCTCCAACGTCGAGCAGCCGCACGTCATCGACACGTTCACCGCCACCTTCGAGGACTACTGGAACGACCCGGCGTTCGAGGACTACGACGCCAGCCGGGACGCCGAGCGGCTACGCAACGCGCTCAGCGGGGAGCGGCGCGAGGACTCGCCCACGCAGATCGCCAACCTGGACGTGCGGCCGTACCCGTACCAGGCGGAGATCCTCGCCGACCTGGACGCCGAGCGGCAGGTGCACGGCCGGCACCGGAACCTGGTGGTGATGGCGACCGGCACCGGCAAGACGGTCGTCGCGGCGCTGGACTTCCGGCGCCTGCACCGCAACGGTCAGGTCGACTCGCTGCTCTTCGTCGCCCACCAGGAGCAGATCCTCACCCAGAGCCTGGCGACGTTCCGGCAGGTGATGCTCGACGGCAGCTTCGGCGAAACGCTGGTCGGGGGCAAAACCCCGACCAGGTGGCGGCACGTCTTCGCCTCCATCCAGTCGCTGCACCGGCGGGAGATCGACCCCGAGGCGTACGACATGGTGATCGTCGACGAGTTCCACCACGCGGAGGCACCGACGTACGCCCGACTGTTGGAGCGGCTTCGGCCGCGCGTACTGCTGGGGCTGACGGCGACCCCCGACCGGGCCGACGGTCGCGATGTACGGCGGTGGTTCGACGGCCGCGTGGCGGTGGAGCTGCACCTGTGGGAGGCGTTGGAGCGGCAGTTGCTCGCGCCGTTTCAGTATTTCGGGCTGCACGACGACGTGGACCTGTCGCGGCTGCGCTGGAAGCGCGGCCAGGGGTACGACCTCGGCGAACTCGACGGCCTCTACACCGGCAACGACGCGCGGGCCCGGCTGGTGCTGACGGCGGTACGCGACACGGTCGACGTGGACCGGATGCGGGCGCTCGGGTTCTGCGTGAGCATCGCCCACGCCCGCTTCATGGCGGAGTGGTTCACCCGGCACGGAGTGCCGTCGGCGGCGGTGACCTCCCAGGTCGACCGGCCCGTGCAGCAGGACCTGCTGCGGGAGTTCAAGGCCGGCAAGCTGCGGGTGCTCTTCACCGTCGACCTGTTCAACGAGGGCGTCGACCTGCCGATGGTCGACACGATCCTGATGCTGCGGCCCACCGAGAGCGCCACGATCTTCCTCCAGCAGCTCGGCCGGGGGCTGCGCCTGGACGACGACAAGCCCTGCCTGACGGTGCTCGACTTCATCGGCGGGCAGCACGCCAACTTCCGCTTCGACCTGCGCTGGCGCGCCCTGACCGGGGTCAGCCGCAGGGAGATCAGGGATGCCGTCGAGCAGGACTTCCCGTCGCTGCCCAGCGGGTGCCACATCCAGCTGGACCCCGTCGCCCGCCGGGTCGTGCTCGACAACCTGCGTACCGTCATGCCGACGTCGAAGAACGGTCTGCTGGCGGAGCTGCGGCACCTCGGGGACGTCAGCCTCGCCGGGTTCCTGCGGGAGACCGGCGTGGAGATCGAGGACGTCTACCGGTCGGCGACCATCGGCGGGTGGACCGGGCTGCGGCGGCTCGCCGGGCTGGAATCGTCGACGCCGGGGCCGGACGACCGGGAATTGGGCCGGGCCATCGGGCGGATGCTGCACCTCGACGACCCGGACCGCCTGAACCTGCTGGCCCGGGTGGCGGCGGGCCAGCGGCCGGACGCTGGGCGACTCTGGGACATGCTGCACTTCGACCTGTGGGGGCCGAACGCGCCGCTGGCCTCCCGGGACGAGCGGCTGGCGCGGCTCTGGGCGGAGCCGGCCCGCTGCGGCGAGCTGCGGCAGGTGGCCGAGGTGCTGCGCGACCGGATCCACCGGGTCACGCCGGAGCCGCTGTCGGCGGAGGTGCCGCTGCGGGTGCACGCCCGCTACAGCCGCAACGAGGCGTGCGCCGCCTTCGGCATGCCGAACCCGGGATCGCTGCGCGAGGGCGTCAAGTGGCTGCCCGACGCCCAGGCCGACCTCTTCTTCGTCACCCTGGTCAAGTCGGAGGCGCACTACTCCCCCACCACCATGTACGCCGACCGGGCCATCACCGACAGCCTGTTCCAGTGGGAGTCGCAGAGCACCACGTCGTCGGCCTCGGCGACCGGCCAGCGCTACATCCACCATGCCTCGCGCGGCTCGACGGTGCACCTGTTCGTACGGGAGACCCGGGTCGCGGACCGGGACCTGGGCGCACCGGCCTACCTCTACGCCGGCCCGATGACCTACCGGGAGCACACCGGCGACCGGCCCATGCGGATCATCTGGCGGTTGGCGCACGCCCTGCCCGCCGACGTCTACGCCACCGCCCGCACCATCGCCGCATGAGCACCCGCCAAGAGGGGTTGGACCGGCTGACCTCCCTGCGGCTGCATCAGCGCCCGCGCACTCGTGGAGCAGCACTTACCGCCCCACGTGCGAGTCTCTCGCCGCATAGGAACGACGAACCGATTCGGGGAAGGAACGGCTCAGGCAGCTTCGGCGTCGTCCGGAGCGAATCTGACGTCCAGTTTCATGCTGAGCGCGCGTGCGAGACGTTCCAGGACCGGCAGGGTTGGCACGGTGCCGCCAGCCTCGAACCGGGCAACGGCGGACTGGGTCATTCCCGCAGACTTCGCTAACTGACTCTGGCTCCACCCCTTGTGTTCCCTCAGGTGCCGCACCTCCTGCCCAAGCTCGAAGGCGATGCGCGTCGCCTCGTAAGCCTCGGCGGCTCCTGGTTCCGCCATCCGGCGGTCACGCAGGTCGTTCCAGTCGACGCGATCACTCACCACTACGCCCCCTCGTTCACCGTGTGCCGCTCCGCCACGCATCGCTCAAGCGCCCGGCGGGCTCGTTCCACCTCCCGGTCCTCCCGCATACGCGTCTTGCGAAACACGGTCAGCAGGATGATCCGCCGATCGGAGGCTATCCAGTACGTCACCCGGACTGCATCGCGCTCCAGGTAGAAACGCAGCTCTCGCAGCTTGCCGTCGAGCTGCCGGGAGTGCGGCTGGCCGAGCAGAACTCCCCCTACTCCCAAGTAGGTCGATATAGAACGCCGCTCGCGCGAAGTCTGCGCTTGACAGTCCCTCCAACCAGTCTCGAACCTCTGGATCCAGCTCCACGCTACCCGAGGTCATAGCATCGATGCTATGGCCTCGTGACAATTCCCCTGGGCATTGCGCCCCGCATGTCGTTACGAACTGCTTGTCAGAATGCGTGTGCCGAGGCGTCCACCACCCGGTTGCTGGCGATGGCGAGTTCCTCGTCGGTGAACAGCAGCCGGAAGGGTGGCCGGGGCACCACGGACGGACGCTGGCCCGGCGGGATGACGAGGGCGCCAACCCGGGCAGAGCCGTTGCCTCTGTGTCCGGTGGATAGCATCGCGCGATGCAACCGACCTATGTGACCTTCGCCGGAAGTCCGGCGGCGACCGCGAATGCCGACCTGCGCATCGACCGCGGCACCGCGACCGGGGGGCATCTCACGCTCGGCCCCGACGGGTGCGTGGAGATGACGTTCGACGTTCCGGCGGCGGACGCCGGCGGGGAGGCCACCCTGGGGATCGTGGCGCTCGTGTCCAGGTCGGGCGGTGCCCCCGGGTTCGCGCCGCTCGACATCACCGTCAACGACCGGTGCCTGGTGCACGGCTGGCGCATCCCCGGCGGCGGCGACCTCTTCCAGCAGATGGACTTCGTCATACCCGCCGGCTGGCTGCGGCCGGGCGCCAACAGGCTCCGGCTCGCCACTGCCGTCGACGCCCGCAGCATGCTCTGGCTCAACCGGATCACCGTCGACGCGGTGTTCGACCGGGGCCGTTCCGCGCGGGCCATGGACCAGCGCGAGGCCGAGGAACCGGTGCTCCGGTACTCGACCCGACTCCTGCCGGCCAAGGGCCGCCGGTGGCAGCCCGGCCCGGACATCACCGTGTACGTGGACCGGGGCGAGCAGAGCCTGCTGGCCGACCTCGCCTGGGCGGACGCCTCCGGCGCGGAGTACGCGGTCACCCTCACCGCCGAGCTGAACGCCTTCTACGGCTGGTGCCGACCGGCTGGCGGAGAGCCTCCGCGCGAGATCCGGGGCTCGCTGACCGGGCGGTGGCACGCCGATCACCCCGACGCCGCCGTGACGAGGCGCTCATTCACGACGGAGGAGGGATGGGGCGGCGGCTGGCACCGCTCGAGCGAGATCACCTTCGCGATCGGCGCCGACTCGTTGCCACTGACCAGGGCCAGTTGGCGGGACAAGCGCGGCAACATCGGAACTGTCGCGTTCACCGGTCCCGGCGACGCCTTCGTCGGCACATACCAGCGGGTGGGCGAGGGCGCCATCGGCTACCGTGGCCGCTCACCCAAAGTGACCAAGGGCGAAGAGCACAAGGGTGGTGTCACAGCCGGCTGACAGCATGGTGCGGTGATCGGCATCCGGCACGGCGACCTTCTCGACGCGGACGTCGAGGCCCTCGTCAACCCCGTCAACACCGTCGGCGTGATGGGCAAGGGCCTCGCCCTGACCTTCAAGCGGGCACACCCCGCCAACTTCACCGCCTACCGCGCCGCGTGCGCCGCCGGCACCGTCCGTCTCGGGCGGATGTTCGTGTACGACTCACGCGTGCCGGGTCGGCACCGCTACGTCATCAACTTCCCGACCAAGGGTCACTGGCGTTCATCGTCCCGCCTCGCTGACATGAAGCCGGGTTACCCGATCTGGTACGCGTCCTCCGCCACGACCGCATCGCCTCGGTGGCGGTGCCGGCTCTCGGCTGTGGCAACGGCGGCCTCGACTGGGCCGAGGTCCGCCCCCTGATAGAGGCCGCTCTCGCCGGCCTGCCCGACGTTGAGGTGTCTCTGTACGGACCCGCGTAACCCATGCCGGCCCGGAACGAGGCCTACCTGACGGCGTGCCCGCCGCTGGGGATTGCCGGCCCGATTTGCGCGAGTGCCTGCTCAAGGTAGGTGTCGACGTCGGTCGCGTGGTAGATCCGTTCGCTCGCCTCGATGCCGTCGAGGAACATCGCGTACACCGCCGCCATTCGCAGCGCCGCGACCGGCCGCAGCAGTTCCACGGCCCGCTCCGGCTCGCAGCCCGGCACCTCGGCCCGCCACCGCGCGCACCACTCGGCGAGCACCGGGGCGGCGACGTCGTCGGCGAGCCCCTCGGCCAGCCGCAGCGCGTCGAACGCCGGGTGTCCCACGAACGCGTCGCCCCAGTCGATGACGACGTGCCGCCCGGCGTCGGCGCGTACGTTGCCGGGGTGCAGGTCGCCGTGCACGAGGGTGTCCGGCAGCCCGCACCCGCGTACCTCGTCGAGCCGCGCCTCCAGCCCCGCCAGCAGGGCCTGCACCGGCGAGGTGTCGTGGCCGGCCAGCCGATCGCGGATCCAGCCGGGCAGGGCGTCGGCGCGCAGGTCGGGTACGCCCGCCGCGACCAGCTCCGCCACGTCCGGGACGGACCGCACCTGCACCGGGTGGAAGCCGCCGGCCATCGCCAGCCGCTCCTCGATCGGCGCCCCGTAGCGGTCCTCGCCGGGCACGTGCTCGATCAGCATCCGCCCGTCGCCGTCGTCCGCGAGCAGCGTCGACGTCTTCCCCGGCGCGGCCCGGCCGAGCCAGCGCAGCACGGCGGCCTCGTGCCGGAAGAACGCCGGCACCTGCTTCAGCCAGGCCGTTCCGCCCGGCCCGTCGAGCCGCCAGACCGCCGACAGGTTCCAGGTTCGCTGCTGGGTGACGGTCTCGGCCGGGCGGCCGAGCCGCCGCAGCTCCCCCGTCGCCCAGGCCAGGCTGCGCGCCGGGCCGCCCGGTTCGGCGTACGGGGCGCGCAACGGGTCCGCCGACAGGTCCACCTCCGCGGGGAGGAGCGGCGTGGCGGGCGGCTCGTCGACCTGTCCGAGGTACGTCACCGTGCCGCCGATGGTGCCGGTGTCGTCCCCGCTGAGCAGGCGCAGGACGGCGACCTCGACGCCGTACCGTCGGCGGGCCTCGGCCACGACGGGGGCGATCTCCTGCCACCACGGTGATGGCACGTCGAACGGCGGCAGGGCGCCCAGCGGGGCGCCGGCGGCGTCGACCAGGGCGAGGGTCACGGTGCGGTGGGACACGCCGGCACGCTACCGGCGCCCGCCGGGCCGGGGCGACCGTTTAACACCCCACGTCGCGGCGGCCCCTGTGGCATGCCGGGGGCGCGCTGGTGGCCGGTACTTTCAGAGGCGCCCCGACGACGACGTGAGTTTGTGTGACCTGGACAGGTGCCAACCAGTCTCCACGTAGGTACGAGGATGTCTCGTGAAGGCGAGGTTGTGAGCGTGACCGATCACGCGTACCCGATCAGGACCGACATGTCGGCGGTGGTGGACGCCGCGCGTCGCGGCGACCAGGCGGCAATGGACGAACTCGTCTCGCACTACCTGCCACTTGTCTACAACATCGTGGGCCGGGCACTGAACCGGTCGGCGGATGTCGACGACGTCGTGCAGAACACGATGTTGAGCGTCGTGCGGGGGCTGGCGGGCGTGCGCGACCCGCGGCTCTTCCGGTCGTGGCTGGTGGCCGTCACCATGAACGAGGTTCGCACCTCCCGCCAGTACCGGCACACCGCACCGGCGTCGCCGGAGGACATCGACAGCGTGATCGATCCGGGTTCCGACTTCGAGGATCTGACCCTGACCCGGCTCCGTCTCTCCGACCAGCGCCGCGAGGTCGCCCTGGCCACGCGCTGGCTGGACGACGACCACCGCCACCTGCTGTCCCTGTGGTGGCTGGTCGAGGCCGGTCACCTCTCCCGCGCCGACCTCGCCGACGCCCTGCACCTGGACCCGCACCACGTGACCGTCCGCGTGGCCCGGATGAAGGCACAGCTGGACATCGCTCGTCTGGTGGTGCGGGCCCTCGCCGCCCGGCCCGGCTGCGCCGGCCTGCTCGACACGGCCTCCGACTGGGACGGCCGGCCGGCGCCGGTGTGGCGTAAGCGGTTGGCACGGCACATCCGGACCTGCGCGTACTGCCCGGACGTCACGTCGGACCTGGTCCCGGCCGAGCGGCTGCTGGCCGGCCTGGCGCTCACGCCGCTCCCGGCCGGTCTCGCCTGGCACGTCACGCAGCGGGTGCGCACCGCCGCCGGCGCGTCCCGGGGCGCCGCGTCGGCGGGCGGCCACGCGAAGACCGCCGGGTTGCTGGGGCAGGCCCGCGTCGCAGCGGTGTCCCTACCCAAGACCCTGGTCGGCGTCCTCGCGGCCGTCGCCGTGGTCGGAGGCGGAGGTTTCATCCTCGCCGGTTACGCCGCCGAGCCGAGCAGGCAGCCGTTGAGCGCGACAGGCGCGCGGTCCTCGACAGCGGTCACCGCACCGGCCTCCGGGACGACCGAGCCTGCGCTCGCGTCCCCTACCCCGACGGCGCTCGACCGGTCCCCCACCCCCTCGCGCTCCGCCTCCACCATGCCGCCGACGCCGACGCCGACCAAACCATCGAAGACCAGATCGCCGACGCCCACGAAGTCGCCGACCAGGTCTGCCGGCACGTCCACCGGCGTGTCCGCGGCGGAACAGCGTCTGCTGGTGCTGCTCAACGAGCGGCGTCGCGCGCTCGGGCTGCCCGAGGTCAGGCTGCGCACGACGGAGCAACGCGCCGCGGATGCCTGCGTGAAGCAGAACCTGGACGCCGGCACCTTCGAGCACTGCGGCCACGAGGTCCTGTGGGCGTCCTCGGGCAACTCCTCACCCGAGCAGATGATCGAGGCCTGGTTCAACAGCCCCGGCCACAAGACGGCGCTGACCTACGCCAGTTCCCGCTTCGCCGGCCCCGCCATCGTCTGGAACGGCACCCGCCAGATCGCCGCCATCAACATCGACTACTGAACATCCCGCACCTGCGAGGGTGGCCCGGTGCCACGGCGCGACCGGCCCGACGCCAACCGGTGCCGGGCCGGTCGCCCGGCCGGCTCAGCCGCCGCATCCGTCGCGTCCGGCGCGCGATGACTGTCACACCCGCGCAGGCGTCCGGACATACACCCTCTTGCATTGAGGCCATAGGCTGTCACCGACGGTGCCGGTCACCTCACGGGGAGGCATCATGGTCCAGGGCGCAGCATCCGACGACGCACAGCCGGAGCAGCAGCCGACGCACCCTCCGCAGGCACCGGTGCCTGCGCCGCCCGGGCAGGCCAGCCCGGCGACGGGTCCGGTGCCTGCCCAGCCCGGCCCACCGGCCACATCGCCGCCCGCGCCCACCGGCCCGACGCCGGGTCCGACACCCGCGCCCACCGGCCCGACGCCGGGTCCGACACCCGCGCAGGCCGGCCCGACGCCGGGTCCGACGCCTGCGCAGGGCGGCCCACCGGCGGGCCCGCAGCCCGCACACACCGGCTTTTCGCCGGGCCCGCCGCTGCCGCCCCACGCCGCCGGGGCACCGGTGCCGCCGCAGTACCGGCCGGGGCCCGCGCCCGGGCAGCCGTGGGCGGGAGCCCCGCTGCGCGCGACCACGCCCCCGCCGTACCCGGGCTATCCGCCACCGCCACCACCCCCGCGCCGCAATCACACCGCGCTCCTCCTCGGCCTCGGCGGCGGCGCCCTCGCGCTGCTGCTGGTCTGCGCCCTGCTCGGCGTCTTCCTGGTCCGCACCGTCGGCGACGACCCCGACGCGCCACCCCTCGACCCGCACGTCGCACGGCAGGTCGCGGCGGCCGGCGACCTGGCCGCCGCGGCGGTGACCGTGGCGGGTGTGCCCGGCGCCCGCTACACCGGCTGGTTCACCGACGACGGCGACCGGGTCACCGTCGACGCGCGGGTCACCGCCGAGGGCTCGACGTTGGCGCAGCTCGGCGTGAACGGTCACCGCCTCCAGGCGCTGGACACCGGCGAACGCACCTTCGTCAAGGCCCCCGCCGCCTACTGGCGCGGCACGGGCGTACGGGCCGACGTCGTCGCGGAGTACGGCCGGCAGTGGGTGCAGGTCGCCGACGACCATTTCGGCCTCGACCTCGGCGACTCGCTGGCCCCCTCGACCCTGGCCGAGGTGCTGGCGGGCGAGGGCGTCGCCGACCTGCCGGTCCCCGGCGCCACCACGACGGTCGACGGCGTGCCGGTGCAGGTCATCGACGCGGGCGGGATGCAGGTCTACGTGACCACCGCCGAGCCGCGGCAGGTCGTCCGGGTGGCGGCCCGGGCGGGCACCGGCCCGACGGTCACCGGCACCCGCAACGACCACGGATCGGGAGGCGTACGGCTGATCGCCCGGGGCGAGCGGGCCGACGACGAGTTCGAGTTCGACTTCGCCCGCCTCACTCCCGAGGAGACCGAGGAGTTCTTCCGCACCCTGGCCGCCCGCGTCCAGGAGCTGCGCAACTCGGTCGACTCCCAGGTCAGGTTCACCCTCAACGGGGCGATCACCCTCGCGCCGTGCACGGTCAACGGGTGCCGCGCCAACGTGACGGTGTCGAACCGGGTGGTGTCGAGCTCGCCGTACCTGTCGGTCAACCGGCCGGTGAACGCGTCCATCACCACCTCGATGACGCTGGACGGCCGCCCGGTCGCCACCTGCACCACGACGAAGAGCATGCGGCCCAACGGCAGCGTCACCACGTCCTGCTTCGCCCGCTACCGCATCCCCCCGTCGCGGAACCCCAGGGTCCACACGGTCCGCGCCCAGGCGTCGACGGTCGCGCGGGCGCTCGTCCAGGCCGACATCAAGGCGCTCGCCGACGACCTGGCCAAGGAGCTCATCCGCAACCGCCGTCTTCGGGGCACGCCCACGCCGACCCCGGCGGGCACGGCGCCGAACGCCCCCACGGCCAGCGCCAAGCCCCAGGCCACCCGCAGCGCGATGGTCTTCCCCACCACGACGTCGCCCAGCCTGACGCCCGCCCAGCAGCAGACGAAGGCCCGGGTGGAGCAGCTCGCGCGGCAGGCCTGCCGGGAGGTCACCCGGCAGCCCCACCACACGGCTGCCACCTGGGGCACGGCCGTGCACTCACGGTTCGCCGAGCTGATCGAGGCCGAGGGCGGCAACCTGCACAGCGAGGTCTCCTACCTGCGGGGCCGCCTCGCGCCGATGCGCTACAACCCGTACTTCGGGCGCAAGGCCTGGCCCGCCGGCAGCGCCCGTGCCGACGTCGTGGTGGGCGCCGACCCGCTGAAGCCCGAGTTCTTCCTCGATCTGAAGACGGGCGACGAGGGGCTCAAGCAGGACTGGTACGACAAGCTGCACCGCAACCTGCCGGCGCAGTACCGCAACAAGCAGCTACCGGTGTTCGAGGTACGGTGCTGAGCGTCATGGACACGCAGGTGTGGATCGAGGCGCTGAGGCGCCACGTGATCCCGGCGCTGGGCGACGGGTGGGAACTGGCCGGCGACTCGCTCGTCCGCACCCCGGTCGGCTGGACGGCTGCGCGGGTCGTACCGCAGCCGTCGGCGCACGGGCCGGCGTTCTTCCTGCACGCGCAGGTGCAGTTGCTGGCCGAGCCGGAGCCGGAGAGCTACACCTGCGGATTCCGGCTCGGCCGTTGGGAGGCACCGGGCACCCTGGCCGCGTACGCGCCGATCGCGGCTCAGGTGGTCGACACGATCGTCTCCCGTGCCGTGCCGTTCTTCGACCGCCACGGGTCGCTCGACGGATACCTGTCGCACCTGCGGGAACGGTTGGCCGACCTCGACCCGGGGCAGGAGTGGATCGACATCCTGCTCGACGAGGAGCTGACGTACACCCACCTGCTGCTGGGTGATCTGCCTGCCGCCGAGGTGACGGCCGGGTTCGCCGAGCGTGCCGCCGAGCAGAACCGCCGGGACCCGCAGCCCCTGGACTGGGTCGAGGAGGCCGCCGGACGGGTGGCCGAGGTGATCACGGCGGCGCGTCGCGACCCCGCCGAGGCACGGGAGATCCTCGCCGGGCACGCCCGCGCGAACGCCGGGGAGCTGTGGCTGACCGGCACGGCGACGCCGGACCTGAGCCGCTAGCCGACCATCTGACCTCGGGCCCGCCCTCCGCGCCGACAGCGACGGCAACGGCGGTCAGGGGCGGCGGTCAGGGGCGGCGGGTGCGGGCCAGGGTGCCGACGACGGCGAGGGAGGCGGCCGCCGCCCCGGCGAGCACCACGGCCATCGGGACGGCGCTGCCCTCGCCGCCCAGGCCGACCAGCGGCGCGGCCATCGCCCCCACCAGCGACTGGATGGTGCCGAGCAGCGCGGCGGCCGTGCCGGCGTGGGCGGGGTGCCGGTCCAGGGCGAGCGCGGTGCCGTTCGGCATCACCATGCCGAGGGAGCCCATGAAGACGAAGATCGCGACGGCCACCAGAGGCAGGCTGCCGAGCAGCGCGCCGGCGAGCAGGACGGCGGCGGCCAGCACCCCCACGCCCAGCGGGCGCAGCAGCAGGGTGCGGGGCGCGAAGCGGTCCAGCAGGCGGGCGTTGAGCTGGCCGGCGGCGACCAGGGCGAGCGCGTTGACGCCGAAGATGAGGCTGAACGCGCCGGCCGAGACGCCGAAGACGTCCTGGAAGACGAAGGACGACCCGGAGATGTAGGCGAAGAGCGCGGCGAAGGCGAGGCCCTGCGCCAGCGCGTACCCCAGGAAGATCCGGTCGGTGAAGAGCGAGCGGCCGGCGGCGGCCGTGGCGGCGAGGCCGCCGGTGCTGCGCCGCGCGGCGGGCAGCGTCTCCGGCAGCCGCCACGCCACGGCGGCGGCGAGCAGCGCGCCGGTCACGGCGAGGGCGACGAAGACGGTACGCCAGTCCCCGAAGCGCAGCACCAGGCTGCCGAAGGCGGGCGCGGCCATCGGGGCGACGCCGAAGACCAGGGTGAGCCGGGAGAAGTACTTGGCGGCCTCGCGCCCGGAGTAGAGGTCGCGGACGACGGCGCGGGCGACGACGACGCCCATGCCGCCGGCGAAGCCCTGCGCGAGGCGCGCCGCGGCCAGGGTCTCGGCCGTCGGCACGGCCGCGCACACCAACGACAGCAGGGTGTACGCGGCGACGCCCACCAGCACGGGCCGGCGCCGCCCGAAGCGGTCGCTGAGCGGGCCGGTGACGAGCTGGCCGAGGGCCATGCCGATGAGGCACGTGGTCAGCGAGAGCTGGATCTGCGCCTGGCTGGCGGACAGGTCGCGGGTCATCTCCGGGAACGCCGGCAGGTAGGTGTCGAGGGAGAGCGGCCCGACGGCGGTGAGCGTGCCGAGCAGCACCAGCAGCACGACGGCGGCCCGCCCGGTGGGCGCGGCGACGCGCTCGCCCGGTGGTACGGGTGGCGCGGTGGCGTGCGGCATGGTGGTCCCCTCACTGACGGCTCGGCCCGGTTACGATAGCTCTGACTACAGAGCTATTGCGCCGACGAAGGGCCTGACTGTGACGGACGAGACGGTCGACCAGCTCGGCGGAGCGCTCGGCGACCTGCACCGGATGCTGCGCCGGACCGCCATCCAGCGGGTCGGCCGCACCGTCCTGCCGGACGCCCAGGTGGAGGTGCTGCGGCTCGTGCAGCGGTGGCCGGGAATCGGCGTCCGCGAGGCCGCCGAACGACTCGGCACCGCGCCGAACACGGTCAGCACCCTCGTCGGCGAGCTGACCACCGCCGGCCTGCTGCGCCGGGAGCGCGACCCGGCCGACCGCCGTACCGTCCGACTGGAGCTGACCGACGCGGCCCGGGAGCGGATGGCCGCGTACGGGCGGCACCGCCGCGACCTGCTCGCCGCCACCCTGGCCGAGCTGGACGGCGCGGACCGCGAGACGCTGCTCGCCGCCGCCCCCGCCCTGCGCCGCCTCGCCGACCGGATGACGGGCCAGGCCTGAGCCACCGGAGCCGGGACAGCCTGCGGGCTCGACGCTACGGTGGCGGTGGACGGTGCCGGGTCGTAGGTGGAGGGTCGCCCGATGATGGAGCAGCGGATCAGCCTCGTGACGCTCGGCGTCGCCGACGTGGCCAGGGCACGCGCCTTCTACGAGCGGCTCGGCTGGCGCGGCCAGGAGGTCGAGGAGACCGTCTTCTTCCAGGCCGGCGGCTTGGCGCTGGTGCTGTGGAGCCGGGAGAAGCTGGCCGCCGACGCGGGCGTGCACGACCGGGGCGCGGGCGGCTTCGGCGGGACGACGCTGGCGCAGAACGTCCGCTCCCGGGGCGAGGTCGACAAGCTGCTGACGGCGGCGGCCGACGCCGGGGCGCGGGTGACCGTGCCGGCACGCGAGACCTTCTACGGCGGCTACGCCGGCTGCTTCGCCGACCCCGACGGGCACGTCTGGGAGATCGCCTGGAACCCGGGCCTCCCCCTCGGCCCCGACGGCTCACTCACCGTCCCCGACCTGAGCCCACCGGGCTGAGCGGTCAGCAGGTGGCACGGCGGGGGTACGCGTCGGCCTCCCGCGCCCACTGCTCCGCGGCCACCGAGAGGGCGTCGGCGGAGACGGTGAGCGTCAGCGGGTAGACCGCGCCGGGCGGCTGCCGCCGCATCCACGGCGGCAGGGACTCGTACGCGAACTCGACCGTCAACGCGAGCCGGCGGCGACGCAGCACGCGGGTGCGGAAGGCCAGGTTCGGCTCGGTGAAGCGGGCCACCGCCGACGGCTCCGCCGGGTCGCTGGTCGTCTCGGCCTGCTGTCGCAGCCAGCCCGCCAGCGCGTACGCCTCGGTGACCGTCAGGCAGGGTTCGAGGTGCGACCAGGCCTGCCCGTCGGCGGTGCGGGCGTCGGTCTCGACGAGCAGCCAGTCGTCCCACTCCGCCGCCTCGTCCGGGTCGTCCGGCGGCTCGACCCCGGGCTGGTAGCCCACGGGCCGCATTCTCACCCGGGCACCGTCGTCGGAGCGGATCTCCATGCTGTCATCATGACCGATACCGAGGCGCGGATGGGGGGCATATCCGCAGCTCAGAGCGCCGCGACCAGCAGCGCAGCGGTCGCCGGCACCCGGTCAGCGCACGGGGTCGTGGGTGCCGCGCGGCACGTCGGGCCGGCAGCGGCGCACCCGGTCGGCGGCCATCCGCCCGCCGACAGCCAGCCCGTACCGCTCCACGGCGGCCAGCCCGTACGCGCTGCACGTCGGGGTGAAGCGGCACTGCCCGGGCCAGCGGTGCGACAGCCAGCGCCGGTAGCCCAGGATCGCGGCCCGTCCGGCCCGGTCCACCAGCGGCGCGCGCCCGGCGGCGATGGTGGGCCCGGCGGCGTCGGTCGACGGCGCCGAGGCCCGGCCGGGCGCCACGAGCCGGGCGGCCAGCGCGCCCAGGGTCAGCAGGGTGGAGAAGAGCCCCAGGTCGCAGCAGGGGATGTCGCAGTTGCAGGCGTCGCAGTTGTCGAAGCGGCTCTTCTTCTTGCGACGCCGGTCGCTCTTGAGGTGGATCACAGGGAACATCATGCGACGGCCGCGCCACCCCGGATTCCTCGGATGGCGTCGCATCGCCTCGGCGGTAATCGGCGAGCCGGCCCGGCCGGGCTGCCCCGCCGGGGGCGCGTGCTGGTCGAAGGCGCAGGGACAGCGGGTGGAGAGCTGGGGCGTGTTCCCGGTGGTACCGGAGAGCGGCTCGTTGCGACGCTGTCGAGCTGAGTCGTCTGCGACATCGGGTGTTGGTATCCGGCGCGCGGTGCCGCCAGCGGGCGGTGAATCGTCTACGACATCAGCTCGACAGCGTTGCGCACGTCAGCCCTCGCCCCGACCGGGGTGCCGCGGAGCCGGTGCGGACGCCCCCGCCAAGCCGGACGACGACACGCGGCCCGTCGCCTCCGCCGGCCCGTCACCTCCGCCGGCCCGTTGCCCCAGCCGGCCCGCCGCCGCCCGGCCAGGTGGCGCAGCCGGCCCGTCGCAGCCCGGCCAGGTGGCGCAGCGGGGTCAGCGCCAGACCGTGCGGCGCACCCCGTCGTGCGCGGCGCAGGCGTCGCGCCGCCCGCCCGTGAGGCTGACCGAGCCGTCCCCGCACTGCACGAGGTGGCCCCGGCCGGCCCAGAACTCGGGCACGCAGTCGAACCAGTCGCAGACCTCGACGGCCGGCCTGCGGATGCGCTCGCCGCCGCAGAAGTCGTACCCCATCGGGTTTGCCGGGGCGCCGCAGCGCGGCTCGCGGGCGGGCGTCGGCGTGGCGGCGGTGCTGCTGCGGCGCGGCTTCGACACGGCGGGCGGCGCCTTCGCCGGCGCAGCCGGCAGGACGACAGGCGGGGCGGCGGTGCTCGGCGCGGGGGTCGCGGCGACGGCGACCTCGGAGCCGGTCGGGTCGGAGGGATCGGTGTCCAGCAGGGCCGCGGGCACCAGCAGTGCGATGCCGGCGGCGACGGCCACGGTGCGCCGGCCGCCGGGCACGAACGCGAAGTGCCGGGCCTGCGCGGGGGTGGCGATCTGCGGCCGGAACGGCTTGAGCTGCGCGTGCTCGGCGATCGCCTCGTCGAGCTGGTCGAGCACCGCGCCGCGCTGCTCGATGGCGTCGGCGAAGGCCAGGGTCAGCTTGAACCGGAAGTCCGCGGCGACGTCGGCGGGGAGCATCAGACCGGAGGTACGCCGCCGGTCCAGCACCTGCATGAGGGTGACCGGCGCGTGCGGGTCGTGGGCCAGGCCGGTCATCCTCCCGTACGACCAGTCGCGCCGGCCGCGACCGCCGAGCAGCACCAGCCGGCGGTTGGTGATGACCGCCATGCCGGCGTCGGCGACCCGGACGCCGTCGGGCCGGCGTGGCCGCGGCGGCGCGGCCGCCGGGGCGACCGTCAGGTCCGGCGCGGGCAGCACGGTGGTGTGTCGGACCTCCACCAGTTGCGCGGCCGGCAGCACCCAGAAGACCACCTCGTCGGGCGCGAGCTCCAGGGGTAGGCCGGCGCCCGCCTCGGCCGAGCCCTGGAACTCCTCGGCGAGGGTACGCAGGCGGCGCAGCTCGTCGTCGCGTCGTCGCCATGCCTTGTCGGCGCTGCGGAACTCCCGCCGCCGCCGTTCGTTCTGCCGGTGCACCCACCGGTACCGCCACGTGGAACCCGTCGAATCAGTCCTTGCCACGCCGACTCCTTCGCCGCGCAGGCCACCAACCGGGGTGTCACAGCTGTCAACTGCGACAACGCCCGGCGGGGACACGCCGTAACGGGGCAAATTGGCCGAACGACGGGCGAAATCGGGCGAGAGGAGGATTTCGCCGAGTCGATTCGCATCCGTCGGGCGTGTCGACGGCGAGCGCCGAGCGCCGAGCGGCGGACGCGAGCGTAGGCGCCGACGGGGTGTGGCCCGCACTCCCGCACGGCGCAGCCGGGAACGCGGTCGCGCCCGCCCGGTCGCGGTGACCGGGCGGGCGCGACGGACGGCGGGTCAGTGGCGGCGGCCCTCCCCCACCCGGTAGGTGCGCAGGTTCGGGTCGGCCTTGATCTGCGCCTCCGTGTACTTGATGGTGTCCCAGCCCTTGCCGGAGTAGAGCCGGGTCTGGTCGGCGTACCAGGGAGAATTCGGGTTGCTCGACTGGGAGTAGGTGAGGATCTGCCGGCCCGAGGGGCCGTCGCGGCCCAGCTCGACGGCCATCACGAAGGACGAGCCGTGGACCACCTTCGGGTAGCCGACGCCGGGCGCCAGCGGACTGATGATCAAGTTGAAGACGCCGGCCTCGGCGCGTCCACCGTGGATCGGGATGCGCCGGTCGCCGCGCGGCTCGGTCTGGATGTCGCCGAGGCGCGCGTCGAGCGGGATGCCGGCGAGCTTGCGGACCGCGTCGGCGAGGGCGGTGAGCACGCGCGGGTCGGCGGTGTTCAGCCGGCTCGGCGTACGCACCGGGTCGGCGGCGTCGAACGCGTCGGCGAACCGGATGCCGCCGGCCAGGGCGAACTCGGTGAACAGGTGCGCGCCCCGACTGTCCAGGTCGACCCGCAGGTCCCAGCCCTTCAGCGCCGCGCACGCCCCGCGCAGGTCGACGGTCGTCCCGTCCGAGGCGGTCGCCGTCGGGTGCGCGGCGCACAGCGCCACCAGGTCGTCGCGCAGCAGCTCGCCGCCGTACGCGCGGTTGCCGAAGACCGTCTGCCAGAGCCGGGACGTGGTGTAGCCCCGCCCGGGCAGCCCGTCGGTGCCGGCGAGCCGCTCCCGTACCTGCTCCACGCCGAGGCGCGTACGCAGGCTGCGCTCGGTGCGCTCGTTGCCGATGATGCGCGGGTAGCCCTCCAGCGGCGCCTCGGGGTTGGCCAGCCAGTGGCTGTCGTTGGAGTTCGTCACGTAGTCGGCGCGGAAGCGGACCGGCAGGTTGGCCGGGCCGAGGATGCCGGGCACCACCGCGTCGCGGTCGCGGCCCAGCGCGCAGGCCGACCGGGAGCCGTCGAGGACGGCCTGGCCGCTGGAGGCGTAGAGCGGCTGGAACGGCGCGGGGATGCAGGCGGCGGCCAGCTCGTCGGTGACCCGGGGCACCACCGAGTGGTCGGCGTAGAGCGCCTCGCCGCGGGCGTCGGCGGCGATCACGTTCACCCAGGGCAGGAACTGGTGCCGGTCGAGGACCCGCTTCAGCTCGCGTACGGTCTTCGCCCGGCCCATCTCCAGCCAGCCGTCGAAGGCGCGGTTGTTGGTGGCGTTGACGTCGGTGATCGCGTACGCGGCGGTGGCGGTCCAGTCGAAGGTGCCGGGGACGACGACCACCGGCCCGAAGTGGGTGTCGTGGAAGGTGCGGCTGACCGGCACGGTGCCGCCGCCCGGGGCGGGCACCTGGACGGTGACCGTGCGGGTGGTCATCTTCCGGGCCCGGCCGTCCACGTAGTACGAGGTGGGGTCGCCGGGGACCAGGGCGAGGCGGTGCCAGACGAAGCGGCGGGCGGTGGAGACGGTGTGGCTCCAGGCGAGCGTGCGGTTGTGCCCGATCTCGATGACCGGGTCGCCGATCAGCGCCGCGCCCTCCACGTCGTAGCGGCCGGGGACCTTCAGGTGCATCCGGTAGAAGCGCTCCGCGCCCTCCCACGGGAAGTGCGGGTTGGCCAGCACCATGCCGCCGCCGTGGGTGGTGGCCCGCGCGCCCAGCCCGTACGCGTTGCTGCCGACTCCGGCGGGCGCGCCGTCGCGGGCGGCGACGACCGCCGCGGCGCCCGGCGCGTCGAGGACGGCGGCCGGGCCGGTGGCCGTGGGCGGGGCGGCGGCGACGATACCGTCGAGCACCGCCCGGGAGCTGGCCCGCACCATGCTGGCCCAGCTCGTCCGCCACATGTCCAGCTCGGTCAGCGGGCGCACCCACGGCTTGCCCCGGCAGGCCGGGTCGGTGAGGTTGGCCGCGCCGGTGCGGCGCAGGTAGCTGTTGTAGCCGGCGACGAAGCCGCGGATCTGGTCGCGGACCTCGTTCGACGGGGAGTGCACGCCGTCGCGGGGCCCCTGCAACAGCCGCTCTGCGGTGCGGTCGTCGATCGCCTTGCGGTGGAACAGGTCGCTGCGCACGTTGGCGTCCGTGGGGCTCGCGGCGCCGAAGTAGCGGGACCGCTCGGCGTTGACCGTGACGACCTTCTCCGCGATGACGCAGATGTTGTCCTCGGCCTGAACGTGGCCGACGCCGAAGCCGAGGCTGGCGAAGGTGCGGGCGGTGATGTGCGGAACGCCGTACGACGCCCGGCGGATCTCCGCCGAGTAGCCGCCGTCCTGGTGCCGCGCGGCGGCGGGCGGGACGCCGGCGACCGCCGTGGTGGCGACCGTGGCGAGGGCGGTGACCAGCGCGCAGAGCGGCTTCGGCCTCATCGTGACTTCCTCCCCGTCGGGTGGACGTGTGAAGCGTTCACACTGACGGGCATTCTCGCCGGGCGCGGGCGTGCCGAGGAAGACCCGGTCGGGAAACAGGTTGTTCCCCCTACGGGCCGCCCGGACGCTGGGTAACGTCGGCGGCACCCAGGGCCGACGAGGGGGTGGGGCCGGTGGGTTACCCGCTCCGCCCGGTGGTGATCGGCGTCGACATCGGCACCACCAGCACCAAGGCGATCGCGTACGACGTGGACGGTGTGCGCCTCGCCCACCACTCGGCGGGCTACCCGCTCGACGAGCCGCACCCCGGCTACGCAGAGCAGGACGCGCGGCACATCCACGCGGCGGTGCTGGAGGCGATAGGCACTGTCGTGGCGGAGCTGGACCGCCCGGTCGCCGGGCTGAGCTTCGGCACGGCCATGCACAGCCTGATGGGCCTGGACCCGGACGGCCGCCCGCTCACCCCGTCGGTCACCTGGGCGGACTCGCGGGCCAGCCGACAGGCCGAGCGGCTGCGCGCCGCCCCGTCCGGGCTGGCGCTGCACCGCCGCACCGGCACCCCGGTGCACCCGATGGCGCCGTTGCCCAAGCTGCTCTGGTTCGCCGAGCAGGAGCCGGTGCTGTTCGGCCGGGTGGCGTACTGGGTGGGCGTCAAGGACTGGGTGCTGCTGCGGCTGTGCGACACGCTGGTGACCGACCACTCGGTCGCCTCCGCCACCGGGCTGATGGACCTGCGCCAGCTCTCCTGGGACTCCGAGGCGCTCGGCATCGCCGAGATCACCGCCGAGCAGTTGCCGCAGCTCGTGCCCACCACCACCGTGCTGCCCGGCCTCACCGCCGAGGCCGCCGCGGCCACCGGGCTGCCCCGCGACACGAGGGTGGTCGTCGGCGCCGGGGACGGCCCGCTGGCCAACCTCGGGCTCGGCGCGGTCGCCCCGGGCGTGATGGCCTGCTCGATCGGCACCAGCGGCGCGATGCGGGTGATGGTGGAGCACCCCGGCGTCGACCCACTCGGCGGGGTGTTCTGCTACGCGCTGACCGAGGACCGCTGGGTGGTCGGCGGGGCCATCAACAACGGCGGCATCGTGCTGGACTGGGTCGGCGAGGCGCTCGCCCCCGAGCTGGGCGAGGACGCCGAGGAGTTGCTGGCGCTGGCCGCCCGGGCACCGGTGGGCTCCGGCGGCCTGATCATGCTGCCGTACCTGCTCAGCGAGCGCGCCCCGCACTGGAGCGCGCTGCCGCGCGGCGCGTACGTGGGGCTGACCAACGGCCACCGCCGCGCGCACCTGGTGCGGGCCGCGCTGGAGGGCGTCTGCCAGCAGCTGGCGCTGGTGCTGGCCTCGGTACGCGCCGCCGGCAACGAGGTCCGCGAGATCCGGGCCGGCGGCGGCTTCTCGCGCAGTCCGCTGTGGCGGCAGATGCTCGCCGACGTGCTCGGCGTGCCGGTGCGCTTCCCCGCCGGGCACGAGGGCTCCGGTTTCGGCGCGGCCCTGCTCGGCATGCAGGCGCTGGGGCTCATCCCGTCCGTCGACGTCGCCGCCGACCTGGTGCGCATCGAGCAGACGGCGTACCCCGACCCGGCCGCCGCCGCCACCTACGCCGCCCTGCTGCCGCTGTTCAACGAGCTGTACGACGCGCTGGTCCCCACCTTCACCTCGCTGCGCCGCCTCGCCCCTGGCCTGCCGCCGCAGTGACCCGGCCCGGTCAGGGCGCCTCGACCCCGGAGATCAGGTAGCGGTGCACCTCCGCGCCGCGGATCGCCACGGTCTGCTCCTCGGCGGGGCCGGATCCCCGGAAGTCGAGCAGTTGCTCCTCGGACTCCCAGCGCTCGTAGACGTTGATCCGGCCAGGCTCGACCAGGTCCGCGCCGATCGCGAAGTCGACGCAGCCCGGCGCCGACCGTGCCTGCCGGACGACCTCCACGCAGTCGGCGAGGTAGGCGTCCCGCTGGTCCGGGTCGACGTAGAGACTGCCGGCGACGATGAGCACTGCTGACCTCCGGGGACGGCCGCGCCTCAGGCGCGGGTGATCGCGTTGGCGTGGATGGCCTCACCCAGGTACGCGGCCATCCCCGGCCTGATCGTCTCGAAGTACGCGGTGAACCGCTCGTCCGACACGTACATGTCGGCCAGACAGGTGTGCAGCTCGAACGGGCAGTCGTAGAACCAGCGGCTGATGAGCTGCCGGTGCTCCTCGGCCAGGTCCATCGCCGCCGGCCCGTCCGCGGGTGCCCCGGAGGACATCACCTCGACGAACCGCCGCGCCCAGTCCTCGTTCTCGGCCTTGTTCCGCAGCCAGTCGTCCTTCGTGTAGCGGGAGACCCGCTCGTTCGACTGGCGGTACGCGTCGGTGTCGCCCCAGCGCTGCTCGACCTCCTCGGTGTGCGCGTCCGGGTCGAAGTCGCCGAAGACCTCGAACCGCTCCTGCGGGGTGAGTGGAATGTTCAACTTGCTCGCCTCCATCGCGAACTCGATCGCCGCGACCATCTCCTGGAGCTTCCTGATCCGTACGGACAGCAGCTCGTGCTGGCGGCGCAGGTGCGCCGCCGGGTCGCTCGCCGGGTCGTCGAGGATCGCGGCGATCTCCTCCAGCGGGAACCCCAGCTCCCGGTAGTAGCGGATGTGCTGCAACCGCTCCAGGTCGGCGTCGTCGTAGCGCCGGTAGCCCGTGCCGCTGCGTCCGCTTGGCGAGAGCAGTCCGATCTCGTCGTAGTGGTGCAGCGTCCGCACGGTCACGCCGGCCGCCTTCGCCACCTGTCCCACCGTGTAGGCCATGGTTTCCCTCCCTTCCGCCAACGAGGCTCCCGCCTGCCGTTACGTGAGGGTCAAGCCCGATTCTGCGACCCGCGTCACGCGGGCGGCGGGCGTTCGGCCCATGCCGCCCGAACGCGTGTGGGCCGCCCGGTCTCCGGGCGGCCCACACGGTTGGTGCGTCAGATCGTCAGCGTCTCACCAACGCCGGGTGCTGTCCGGCCACGAGTCGTACGGCACGGCCGACAGGATCGGGTCCCATCCGCTGCTGGTGGTGCCCGTCGGCACGTAGGCGGTCACGTCGGTGCCGCTGCCGTTGAACGGGCTGTTGTCCAGGTGACCGGTGACCACGCCGTCGGCCGCGCGCCGGTAGTAGTGGCCGCCGCCCGGGGAGAAGAGCGAGGTCATGTTGCCCCAGCCGGTCGTCACCAGATCGTCGCGGTGCCACACGTTGCTGGCGTCGATGTCGTACGCCACCAGGATGGTGCCGGCCGTGGCGACCAGCCGGTTCTTGCCGGTGGCGGCCAGCGTGGGGAGGCTGAACCCGGAGGCCTGGGTGCCGTCGCCGTTGTAGACCGTCCAGCCAGGGAAGTCGCCCGGCCCCGGCTTGGCCTTGGTCACCTTGTAGCGACGCAGGAAGCCGCTGGCCGTGCCGAACAGGCCGCCGTTGCCGTCGTAGACCAGCCGGTCGTGGCTCCACCCGCTGGTGGCGATCGGCGCGGACACGGTGAAGGCCAGCGGCTCGTGGCTGGTGACGTCCACCCGGTAGAGGTGCGAGTTGGTGCCGGTCATCACGATGGTGTCCGAGTTGAGAGCGGCCATCGCCCTCGGGGTGAAGCCGAGGGTCTGCGCCGAGACGGTGCTGACCTTCTTCGCCCCGGTCACCGGGTCGAGCGCGGTGTACGACAGGCGCCCGTCGGGGCTGGTGCCGAAGACCGAGACGAGCCCGGTCCAGGGCCGAGCGGAGAGCAGCGTCTGGTTCCAGCCGGACGTGCTGACCGGGTCGGTGGGGAAGCTCTGGATGTCGGTGCCGCTGCCGTCGACGGGGTTGGCGTCGCGGTAGCGGTCCAGCCGGCCGGTGGAGCTGCGGGCGTAGTAGAGGCCGCCGCCGGGCGAGACGAGGTGCGTCGGGCCCGCCCAGCCCGTGGTGGCCAGCGCGTTGACCGCCCAGCCGCCCGGCCCGTCGCCGTAGACGCGGTAGGAGAGCAGCCGCCCGTCGGAGACCGTGCCGAGGATCCGCCCGGGGGCCGGCGAGGTGATGGTCTTCTGAGCGAAGCCGGAGGAGACCGCCACCGTCCGGGTGAGGTCCGCGCCGGTCGGCTTGGCGCTGGTGATGGTGCGCCGGTAGAGCTGGTTGGTGCTCCCGTTGATGTAGTAGAGGGAGCCGTAGCCGTCGTAGACCATCCGGTCGTACGGCGACCAGCCGCTGGCGATGCTCGTCTTGGTGAAGGTCAGCGGGTCGTACCCGGTGACGTCCACCCGGTACACGGTGCCGCCGGTGTCGTTGATCAGGATCGTGTTCTCGTTCAGCGTCGCCATCGCCTTGGGCGTGAAGCCGAGGGTGGCCGTCGACTGCCGGTTGGCCCGCAGGTCGCCGGTGGCGGAGTCGATGACGCCGTAGGTGAGCTGCCCGCTGGCGAGGACGCCGAAGATCTGCACGTCGGCGAGCTGCTCGCGGACCCAGGGTCCGAGGTCGTCGACGCGGGTGGCGGTCGCGCCGTCGCGGGTCTCGGTCGAGCCCAGGCAGCCCTTCTGCCAGGACGTGGCGGCGATGGCGACCAGCTCGACGGTGCCCGCGACGTCGCGGAACGCCGGGCCGCCTGCGTCGCCCTTGCAGAGAGTGGCGCCGGCCGACGCCCCGACCAGCCCGACGGACCCGCCGGTCACGTCCTGGACGGTGAAGGAGCCCTGGTGCAGCCGGTCCGGCACCCACTCGGTGGCGGTACGGCCGTAGCCGGTGACCCGCAGAGTCTCGGCGGCGGTCGGCGCGGCGGTGGCGAGCGCGACCGTGGGCACGCCCGTGGCCGGGGCGGAGAGCCGTGCCAGGGCGAGGTTGCGGTCGGGGTGGGGCACGATATGGGTGACGCGGCGCTGAGCGCCGGACGCGGTCGTGAGGTCGGTGCGGCCGACGAGCGCGGTGGTCGTCCGGGTGGGCGCGCCGGCGACGGCCGGGGTGGTCCCGTCGGCGAAGCAGGACTTCGCCGTCACCATCCAGTTGGGGTCGATGAGCGCGCCCGAGCAGGCGTGGACGTCACCGAAGGTGATCTTGGCGTTGAAGAGGTAACTGCCGTCCGGAACCGGATCGGCGGCGGCGATCGCCGAGGCGGAGCCGCCGCCCAGCAGACCGGCCGCGAGGGTTGCGCCCAGCAGGGCGGCGCCCCACCGGCGTGCGCGACGAGATGACAATGCGTTCCCCCGTGTCTCTAGGTGTCATCCGGGCCGGATCAACCGGCCGGACAGAGCGCATGCTATCGAGCCCGATGCATGACCGGGGGACCTCACTCGCAAAGCCTCCACCGAGGACAAATGACACCCAACCAGCCTGTGTCCGATCCGCGTCCCCTCAGGACCACTCTTCCGTCGGATCGTCGTCCGGAACCGGCCCGGCCGAGCCGACGCCACCTGCCGGGGCGGCGGCCGGCGGGCCGCCGTGCGTCCACGGTGTCTCCTCCGGCGCCGGGAACGTCCCCGCCGGCATGAACGCGTCCGACAGGGTCGTGTAGCAGAGCCGCTCCCCCACCTCGGGCACGCTGCCCGGCGGCGCGGTCAGCCCCCGCCCCATCCCGCCGGAGAGCTCCAGCACCACCTCGGTCTTGCCGTCCGGCGCCGGGGTCACGAAGACCACCCGGGCCTTCTGCGCCGGCCGGGCCGGCGAGTACAGCGCCGCGCCGGTCGGCATCGGCACCGGCTCGGTGGTGACCAGCTGGATCCGGGGGCGCAGCACCGGCCGCTTGCCGGTGTCGTCCACGCGCTTCGGGTCCGCCAGGGTCACCTCGCCGACGAACGCCTCCCCGGTCAGCCGGTGCTCCGCCATCACCAGCGGGTCGTCGTAGGCGCGCTGCACCGCGTACGAGGTCAGGGCCCGTTCGAGCCGGTGCAGCCGCTGGGCGGCGGTGACCGCCCCGTCCCGGCGGGGCTGCGGCGCGCCGCCGGCGTCGACGTGCTCGGCGTAGCCGGTGAAGGCGTCCTTGTCGCCGTCCCACCGGCCGGGCACCCGGGCGCCGGGCGGCAGGGCACGCAGCAACCCCACGCCGCGCCACATCAGCTCCCAGGTGGGCGCGAGCTGCTCGTGCAGCAGGCGCCGCAGCTCCGCGTACGCCCCGGCGCGCGCGACCGGGTCGTCCTCGGCGGCGGTGTACGCGGCGATGGCGGGGGCGAGGAGCGTGTTGTCGAAGTCGGGGTCGGTGGCCGGGCCGGCGGGCGGGCAGGTCGCCGGGTCCTCGGCCCGGGCCGCCGCCTCGGCGCCGGTGAGCCCGGCGGGCGGGTCGATCCAGCCGAGCAGCGCCGGCAGGTGCAGGTCCTCCACCACGCTCTGCCCGGTGGCCCAATGCAGGCTCAGCGCGTCGGTCATCGCCAGCAGTGCCGACGAGCCCGGGTGCTCGGCCCGCTCGGCGAAGAAGGTGAGCCAGCGCCCGAGCACCGGCACCGACGGGTGCACCGGATACTCCCCGTCGGGGCGGCGGAACCGGGTGGAGCGGCCGAGCAGCCGCAGGAAGGTGATCCCGGCGGGGTTGGGCACCAGCAGCTGCGGGGCGTCGACGTGGCGGTACCGCACGTCCCGGCCCCGGTCGACCGGCACCGCCTCGGAGACGCCCCGGAACCCGTCCAGGTGGGGCAGCACGATCGCGGCCAGCTCGGCGGCGAACGCGAACCGCTGGTCGCGGTTGCGGGGCTGCGGCACGATCAGCAGCCGCGCCGCGTCCGGCGCGTCGCCCACCAGCGCCGCCAGCGGCGCGTTCGCCTCGCCGGCCATCGCCAGCGGCACCAGCACCAGCGGCCGCTCGGACAGGTGCAGGTGCCGGACGGTGGCGACCGGCTGGGCCACGCCGGCGGCCAGCGCCTGGGCCCGGGCGAACGCGCGCAGCGTACTCACGCGTGCCCACCCCGTCCGGCGGGCGCGGCGCTCGGCGTGGTCGGTCGGGGCGCGTGGGGCGTACTCATGCGGGGGTCCCGGTGAGGGCGTCGGCGCGCAGCCGGGCGGCGGCCCGCAGCAGCGCGGCGGCCTCCTCCTGCCCGGGCTCCGGGGTGCGCTCGCCGGCGGCCAGCGCCAGCACCTCGTCGACCTCGGCGATGCCGCCGAGCGCCTCGCGGACCGGCCGGCCCAGCGCCCCGGTGTGCCCGCGCGCCTCGTCGCGGCAGAAGTACGCCAGCTCGCAGGCCGCCAGGCAGTCGGGCGCGTAGCGGGCCGTCACCCCCGACAGCGCGGCGAGCAGCGCCGCGGGCTCGGCCGTCACGTCGGCGGTGAAGTCCCCGGGCACGGCGGCCAGCAGCGCGTCCAGCCGGGCCATCCGGTCGAGCTGGCGACGCAGCACCAGCAGTTGCTTGCGCACGTCGACCAGGCTGGCCACCGGCTGGTTGGCGAAGTCGCGCGGGCAGACCAGCACCGCGTCGTGCGACACCAGCTCCGGGTCGTGGCCGGCGGCGGCGAGCAGCTCGCGCAGGGCCAGCACGTAGACGGCGGCCTGGATGGCGGCGGCGGACACCTTGGCCGGGTCGGCCTGGCCGTCGACCACCGGGAACGACTTGATCTCGACGACGTGGAACCGGCCGGCGAGCCGGGCGGCGACCAGGTCCGGCTCCAGGTGCACCCGGCGGCCGGCGACGTCCAGGCCGAGCAGCGGGTGGTCGAACAGCGCGGCGGTGTCGTCGGGCCCGCCCGGGGTGGCGTCGGTCAGCAGCGCGGCGGAGCGTCGGTGCCGGGCGGCCGTGTCGACCTCGACGCCGTCGCCGAGGTCCGTCCAACTCGCCGCCGCCGGCACCGGTACGCCCAGCCGCTCGGCGACCAGCCGCAGCAGCTCGGCCCCGCCGTCGGCCTTGACCTGCGCCTCGAACGCGTTGCCCCGGGTGATGGCGAACCGGGACTGCCCGAAGCGGGCCGGGAACCCGATCCGCTCGGCCAGTCTGGGCTTGTCCACCCCGGCGCCGTCCAGTACGGCCCGCCGGGTGCAGCCCGGGTTGCCGGTCAGGGCGGCGATGGTGCGGGCGTTGTGCCGCCTCGGTGGCACGCCGCCGCGGATCGCGGCCAGTCGTTCCTCGGTGCTCGTCACGATCCGCCACGATAGGCGGTTCCCGCCGCCCGTGCCCGGCGCCGCCCCGGCCGGTGGCACCCGCCGCAGGGGCCGACCGGGACGGAATCGGCTCAGAGCATGGTGGTGAACGGCCCCAGGACACCGCAGCAGAGCAGCCCGAAGACGCCGAGCGTGAGCAGCGCGATGCTGTAGTTCGACCAGAGCCCGAACTTCGTCACGTCGGTGCCGTACCCGTCGTAGGCGCGGTTGCGCCAGCCACCGAAGCGGAACGACAGGTGGTACGCCACGCCGGGCTGGGCGACCAGTGCGGTGGTGATCAGCGGCAGGCCCAGGAAGTCGGTGTACCGGACGTCGTGCGGCCCGGCGGGGATCACCACGTGCCAGGTGCCCTCACCGGGGATCGGCACCGACTGGCCGTCGATCTTGAACTTGCTCGTGGTCGGTGCGGGCACGATGTAGGGGCCACGGTTCACCGAGACGACGAGCACCGCGTAGCCCGGCGGGGGCGCGATCGGGTGGGGGTACACCATGGGCGTCACGGGGCCGGGCATGTGCGGGTACGACGCAGGAGGGGGGTACGACACCGCCACATCCTGGCACGACCCGACCAGCCTGCCGAGAGCTGACGGATCACGGACCGGTCAGCGCCCGGCGGAGCGGTTCCAGGGCGAACGGGGCAGGGCGGTGCCGGCCAGCGGTCGGCGGTCGCGGCGACGGCGGCGACGTCCGGGAGTGCACGGCGGCCGGGAGACGGTGTGCACCGGGGCCGGCGCGGGCACGGCGGGCTGCCGGCCGATCAGCCAGCAGAGGAAACGGGCCATCGGTGGTGTTCAGCCGACGGGGAGGCGCTCGGCCTCGGCGCGGGAGATGTCGTACTGGACGCCGCAGAAGGTGCACTGCTGCACGTAGCGGGTGCGGATCGGGATGATCGGCACGAAGAACAGGCTGAACTTCGTCGACCGGCGCGTGATCACCTGCGCGGCGTGGTTGCGGCAGTTGCGGCAGACCTGCTGCACCACGCCGGACTGGCTGACCTTGGTACGAAGGCCGAAGATGAAGAACATCGCCCTTCACTACCCACCGGAGGCCCGACTATCACCTGTGAATTCTCCGCTTTCCGCGAAGGGAAGCATGCCCGCGACCAGGGTATAGCATTAACTATACTCGGCTCGTGGAGCAGGAGGAGTGGGACATCTTCGTGGTCGACGAGGTTCGCGAGTGGATAGACGACCTCGATCCCCCGACCCTTGCGCGGGTCGTCCACGCCATCGACGCCCTGGCCGAGGCAGGGCCGGGACTCGGCCGGCCGCTCGTCGACACCATAACGGGGTCGGCGATCGCGAACCTCAAGGAGCTGCGGCCAGGCTCGGTCCGTATCCTCTTCGTCTTCGACCCCTGGCGTTCCAGCATCCCGCTCGTCGCCGGCGACAAGGCGGGACAGTGGGACAGCTGGTACCGACAGGCCATTCCACTGGCCGAGCAACGCTATGAGATCCACCTGAAGGAACGGGCACAGCAGGAGGGGGGACGACGGTGAGCAGCCACGTGCGCTGGAAGGACGTCCGGGCGGAGTACGTGCGCCGCGCCGGGGGCAAGGAGGAACTCCTCGCCGAGGTCGTCGGGCATCGCCTGGCCGAGATCCGCCGCGCCAGAGGGTTCACCCAACAGCAGATCGCCGAACGGATGGGCGTCACCAAGGGCCGCGTCTCCCAGATCGAGCAAGGCAGGATCTCGGGCCAGGACGTGGTGGCCCGCTACGCGGCGGCCCTGGGCGGGCGACTGCACCAGGCCATCTACTTCGACGACGGCGACATCGCCGCCATCGCCTGACGGCGCCGAAGGTGCCCGGCCCGCGCCACAGGCCAGGCACCTTCGGTCGCACGGCGCGCCCCGGGGGCGTACGTCAGCTCGTCGCCTTCGCGGACTCGGGTTCCAGGCCCGGCACCTCCGCCGGGAGCCAGATGGGCTGCCAGTCCTTCATCTCGTGGAAGCGGCGCAGCTCGAACAGCCCCGAGACCGACCCGGCCCAGGCCCCGTACGGCGGGTTCTGCTCGTCGAAGCCGGACTGCACGAAGGTCAGCTTCGTCTTGCCCTGCGACTCGGCCAGCTCCCAGGTGCTGACACCCGTCGGCCCCCAGTCCACCGACAGCTTCCGGTCGGGCTCCAGGTCGACGACCTTGGCCGCGTAGCCGGACTCGAAGCCGCCCATGGCGTAGCGCCCGCCGACCCACGGCTCGATGCCGATCGGGTAGCCGAACCAGGCGCTGGCCTGCTCGGAGTCGGTCAGCGACTCGAACACCTTCGCCACCGGCGCGTCGATCAGCAGCTCGCCGCGCATCTCGGCGGAGGTGAAGTCGACCTTCGGCAGCAGCGGCTGACCCTCCAGGTGGGCGGCCAGGTTGGCGATCGACAGGCTCCAGAACGTCTGGAGCACGCCGCGGATGGTGCTGCCGCTCATCGCCTCGGCGAAGTCGAAGTGGCTCTGGGTCAGGGTCAGCACGGTGGTGTCGGGGCCCTCCGGGCGCAGGGCGAACTCGGTGGTGGTCTCGACCCCGTCGAGCAGCCAGGCGAAGCGCAGCGTGTCGTCGTCGACGTGCAGCAGCCGCTGGTGCGGCGCGTCGCCCTCCGGGGTGTGCCGGCCCCAGAACTCGTACCGTCGCGGCAGCTCGACCTCGGCGTGCTCGGCGAGCCAGACGCGCAGCTCGGCCGGGTCGGTCAGGGCGCGGCGGACGGCCTCGGCGGGCGCGGCGAGCCGGACGGGCAGCCTCATCGGTTCAGTCACGGTCTTTCCCCTTCGGATAGCAGGCCACGGCGAGTTTGAAGGCGTCGCCCTCGGCGCCCCCGTAGCGCGTGAACAGGTCCCGCAGAGTGCTCTGCAGGTCGTGCAGGAACTGCTGGCGCAGCTCCGCCGGCACCCGGATCTCGCCGGCGACCCCGATCGAGGGGAGCTCGGGGGCGGCGCGGTCCAGCCCGGCGATGTCCTCCTGGACCTCCTCCATCAGGTCCAGCAGGTGGCCGAGGCTCAGCTCGTCGCGGGCGCGGCGCAGGCCGATCCGGCCGACCAGCCGGGGCGACAGCCAGTAGGACCGGGCGGCGGCCTGGTAGATGCCCTCGGTGATGCCCCGGACCTTGCGCTCGTCGACGAGCTCGACGAGCCCGGCGGCGACGAGCTGCTTGACGTGGTAGTAGACGCGCTGCGGCGTCTGCTCCAGCCGGGTGGCGACCTCGGTGCAGGTGCGCGGTTCGGCCAGGTGCCGCAGCACCTCGACGCGGTGCGGCTTGAGCAGGACCTCGGCCTGCTCGATCTGTTCCAGGTACAGGACGTCTCTCATAGCAAAATCAGTTTGTACGTACAAAATCTGTTTGTCAATTGGTTCGACGACAGCCGCGCCGACGGGCGGCGCGGCTGTCGGACGCGGATCAGGGCAGCCAGTCGGGGCGCAGCGGATAGCCGCTCGCCCCCTCCGGGCCGTTGCGGGTGGCCAGCACCTGGTGCAGCTGGATGCCGTTGCGCTCGAAGGCCAGCCGGGAGCCGGCCATGTAGAGACCCCAGACCCGGGCCGTGCCCGCCCCCACCTCGGAGACGCAGAAGTCCCAGTGCGCCACGAGGTTGCGGCACCAGGCGGCCAGGGTCAGCGCGTAGTGCAGCCGCAGGTTCTCCTCGTGCTGCACCTCCAGCCCGACGTCGTGGATCTCGCCGACCAGGCGCCCCGGGCCGGCCAACTCCCCGTCCGGGAAGACGTAGCGGTCGATGAACGCGCCCGAGCGGTGCGGCGCGCGGTTGTCGGCCCGGGTGATGCAGTGGTTGAGCAGGCGGCCGTCGGGCCGCAGCCGGTCCCGCAGGGCACCGAAGTAGGTTGGGTAGTTGCGTACCCCGATGTGCTCGGTCAGGCCGATCGAGGAGACCGCGTCGAACTGCTCGCGCGGCGCGTCCCGGTAGTCGAGGTGGCGCACCTCGGCCAGGCCGGTCAGCCCCTCCCGCTCGATCGCCGCCCGCGCCCACTCGGCCTGCGCCCGGGACAGGGTCACCCCGAGCGCCTTCACCCCGTACTCGCGGGCCGCGTGCCGGACCATGCCGCCCCAACCGCAGCCCACGTCGAGCAGCCGCATCCCCGCCCTGAGCGCCAGCTTCTGGGCCACCAGGTCGTACTTGGCCGCCTGCGCCTGCTCCAGCGTGTCGTCGGGCGAGCGGAAGACCGCGCAGGTGTACGTCATCGACGGGCCGAGCACCTTCTCGTAGAAGGCGTTCGAGACGTCGTAGTGGTGGGAGATCGCGGTGCTGTCCCGCAACCGGGAGTGCCGCAGCCCGTTCATCAGGCGCTTCCAGCGCGGCTGCGCCTCCTGCGGCGGAGGCGGCGGCGGCATCAGCCGCTCCCAGCCCAGCCCGCGCACCAGGGCCAGCCCCTCGGCCAGCGACGGCGTACGCAGCCGCAGCTCGTCCTTGAGCACCCGCAACGCCTCGTACGGGTCGCCCGGGTGCACCCCCTGCAACGCCAGGTCGCCGCCGACGTACGCCCGGGCCATGCCCAGGTCGCCCGGCGCGGTGAGCAGGTACGTCAGGCCCCGTTCGGAACGGATCGACAGGGTGATCCCGGCGTCGGCCGGGCCCACCGCGCTGCCGTCGTACCCGGTGACCCGCACCGGGAGGGCCCCGGTGGTCAACGCGCGGACGACGTCCGCCACGGTCGGACCCGGGCGCCGGCTCCCCGCCGGCGGGCTGGCGGGAGCGCTCGCCGCCCCCTGGTCTCGATCGGTCAGGCTCATGCTCGTGCTACCGCCTTCTCGTACAGTCCGGTGAGCCGGTGGTCCGGGTCGTAGCGGTCCCTCACCGCGCGCCACGTCGCGCCGCCGTAGAGCCGGTCGAAGGAATCCCGGTCGTAGTACGCGTCGGAGTAGAGCGACTTGTGGCCGCCCAGCTCCGACACCATGCGCTCGATCGCCCGGTTGACGTCGCCGTCGGCGGCGCCCTCCTTGATCGGCACGCTGCCCCAGAAGCCGATGTTCACGTAGTTCTGACCGGCCCGGAGCGGATACAGCGGCCAGGCCCGACCCGATCCGGGACCGGCCGGTTCGCGCAGCCGCAGCGGGCACAGCCAGACCGGGGTCATCCCGACCGTGCCGGCGAACCAGCGCAGGAACTCCGCCGTCCGCTCCAGCGGGATCTCCACGTCCTGCACCACCCGCTCGCGCGCCGGCTGACCGCGCAGGCGGTCGATCCGGGCGGCCACGCCGTGCCGGTGCTCCAGCCGGACCAGCCGGTGGTAGACGTCGCTGCGTCGCCACCGCGCCGGCCAGACCCGCCGGAGGACCGGGTGCTGCACTCCGAACGCCGCCGAACACCAGAACCAGTCGGTGTCCCAGCGCCAGAGATAGTCGTACGTGGTCAGTGCGTCGCGGGTGCGCCGGCGCAGCGACCGGTAGTAGATGTCCTGTCCCGTGTAGTCGCTCGCCGCCGGCACGTCGTCGGTGAAGGTGCCGAGCACGAGGTACGCCTCGCCGGGGCTGAACATCACCCCGTCCATCACGTCCACCGCCTCCCCGCCCCAGGACCGGGTCGCGGTGACCTCGGCGAGCGCGTCGGCCAGAGCCTCCAGCCGGGTGAAGCGGACGTTGCGCAGGGCCACGAAGCGGCGTACCGGCTGAAGCTCGATGCGCAGCCGGGTGGCGTAGCCGAGGCTGCCCAGCGAGTTGGGGAACGCCGCGAAGAGGTCGGCGTGCTCCCCCTCCGGACGGGCGGTGACGAGCGCACCCGCCCCGGTCAGCACGTCCATCTCGACCACCGACTCGTGCGGCAGGCCGTTGCGGAACGAGGTCGACTCGATGCCGAGCCCGGTCACCGCCCCGCCGAGGGTGATGGTGCGCAACTGCGGCACCACCAGCGGCATCAGCCCGTGCGGCAGGGTCGCGTCGACCAGGTCCTCATAGGTGCACATGCCCTGCACGTCGGCCGTGCGGGCGACCGGGTCGACGGCGAGCACGCCGGTGAGCCCGGTGACGTCCAGACCCGGCGCGCGCGGGGCGGACCGGGGGCGGAACAGGTTGGAGGTGCGCTTGGCGAGGCGCACCGGTTCGCCCGCGGGCACGGCCGCGTACGACCGTCGCAGCCGGGCCACCGCGCCCTCGTGGTCGACCGGATGATGATCCACACGGACCGCACACATGCGATCACTGTACGCGCCGCGGCGCCCATCGCGGGGGACGTGACCAGGCGCGTCCGCGACATGACCGGACGACTGGCCGCAGCCGGCCGACCGGCATAGCGTGGGAGCCATGCCGAGAGCCGTCTGGAACGACCTGGTCGTGGCCGAGAGCGACGACACCGTGCTGGTCGAGGGGAACCACTACTTCCCGCGTGCCGCCCTGCGCGACGACCTCGTCCGCGAGTCCGACACGCACACGGTGTGCCCGTGGAAGGGCACGGCGTCCTACTACACCCTCGAACACGAGGGCCGGACCAGCGCCGACGCGGTCTGGTACTACCCCGAGCCGAAGCCGGAGGCGGAGCAGGTCCGCGACCGAGTCGCCTTCTGGAAGGACGTCCGGGTCGTCGACTGACGAGGCTCAGCCGGCGCGCAGCATGCGCAACTGGGCCAGGTGCTTCGGCAGGTGCACCCGGGTGTGCAGGTCCAACGTGCGGGCCCAGGGCAGCGGCTCGTCCACGACCAGGTCGAAGCCCTCGCGCAGGTGGGTCTCCACCGGGGTCTGGGCCGCCGGGCCGAGCCGATCGGTCAGGGCGCAAAGCTTCTGGCTCGTGGCCCGCAGCAGGGTGGCCAGCCCGTCGAGCCCACCGCACTCGGCGACCAGCGCGTCCACCTGGGGACGGTGGATGGTCTCCAGGTCGTAGTACGCGAACGGCGAACCGGCGAGGACCGCCTCGGTCGCCTCGGTCATCAACTCGTCGTTGGCGGCGAGGTGCGCGACGATCTGCTCGGCGCTCAACTGCCCGGCCGGCGGCACCCCGAACCCGCCCGCCTCGACCTCCGCGAGCACCTCCGCGTACGCCCCCCGCAACGCCCCGCTGTCCATGTCCCCAGTCAATCCCGGCCCGCGCTGTCCGGCCCGGCGTTCCCGCGGACGGTTCACCCGGAAGGGACCGGCCGGGAGAGACCGGCCGGGAGAGACCGGCCGGGAGAGACCGGCCGGGAGGGACCGGCTGGAACGCGTGCCGGGACGCCGCAGGCCGAAGGGCTGATCGAGCGCTGTCGAGCTGCCCCGTCAACAGGACCAGGGGCAGCGGCCGGCAGCTCGACAGCGTTCGAGGTGGTACCACCCTGGGCCGCGCCGCAGCCGCAGCCGCTCGGTTCCGTCGAATCCGCCGGTCAGCGCCGTCGGGGCTGGCGGGTGCGCAGGTAGTCGGAGACCACGTACTCGCCGAGGTCCTCCAGGTCCGGCGTGAACATGCGGCCCTTCGAGCGGCGGGCCACCGCGTCGACGAAGCGGCGCAGGCCGGGGTCGTCGCCGAGCATGAACAGGTTGAGCGTGGCGCCGTAGCGGGTGAGCCGGTCCACCTCGCGTACGGTCGCCTCGATCGTCTCCGGCAGCGGCGGCCAGTGGAACAGCGCCTCCCCGTCGTCCGGGTCCAGGTGGGCGGTCGGCTCCCCGTCGGTGACCACCAGCACCACCGGCTCGGCGTCCGGGTGCCGCCGCAGGTGCCGGGCGGCCAGCCGCAGCGCGTGCTGGAGGTTCGTCCCCTGCCGCAGGTCGGGCTCGACGGCAGCCAGCTCCTGCTGGGTCAGCGGCAGCGCCTCCAGGCCGAATCCGACGATCTGCAACGCGTCCTGCGGAAACCGGGTCGCCATCAGGTGCGCCAGCGCCAGCGCGGTCTGCTTCATCGGGCCCCACCGGCCCTGCGAGATCATCGAGTAGGACAGGTCGACGCAGAGCACCACCGCCGCCGAGGCCCGCCGCTCGGTCTCGACCACCTCGAAGTCCTCGACGGCCAGCTGCACCGGCACGCCGGAGCCGGCGCGGCGGACCGCCCGGGTCAGCGTCCGCACCACGTCGAGGGGCTGCTCGTCGCCGTACCCCCACGGCCGGGAGCCGCCGCTGACCTCGCCGGCGGCGCCCGCCGCGCGCAGGTCGTGCTGGCCGCGCGGCCCGGCCGTCAGGTCGGCGAAGACGCGCCGCAGCGCCGTGCCGCCGAGCCGGCGCAGCGCCTTCGGGCTCAGGGTCAGCCCGTCGGCGTCCCGGCTCACCCAGCCCTGCCGGCGCAGCTCCCGCTCCAGCTCCCGCAGCCGGCGTACGTCGTCGGCGGCGTCCCGGCCCAGCGTCCGGGCCACCGCGTCGACGTCGACGTCGTCCAGGGTGGCGCCCGGATGCTCCTGGTCGAGCTGGTCCAGCAGCTCGTCCAGCTCGGCGATCTCGCCGAGCGCGCCGGCGGCCTCGCCGTAGCCGAGCGGCCGCTCGCCCCGCACCCGCTCGCCCGGGCCCCGGTGCAGGTCGGGGCGGAGCGCGCGCAGGTTGGCGTCCAGCGCGGACAGCTCCCCGGCGAGCCGGTCGCCGAGCGACTGCCGCATCAGGCCGGCCAGTTCCTCGCGCTGGCGCTCCGACAGCGAGCGCATCAGCCGCTCGCCGGCGGCCGACCGCCGGGCCAGTACGTCGACCAGCTCGTCGACGTCGGCCGGCTGCTCCGGGAAGAACTCGCCGTGCCGGCGCATGAACTCGGCGAAGGCGTCGGTGGTGTCCTCCGACCGGGCGTGCCGGGCGAGCAGGTCGTTGAGGTCGCGCATCATCTCGGCCAGCCGCTGCTGGGCGGCCGGGTCCGCCGAGGCGCGCACCGCGTCGCGCAGCCCGGCGAAGCGCTGGCCGAGCACGTCGTCGCGCAGCCCGTCGAGGATCCGCTGGTACGTCTCGCGGGCCTCGTCGCTGGCCCACCGGTATCCGGTCAGCTCCTCCACGGCCCGGGCCGTCGAGCGGGGCAGGTTGTCCAGCACCGCCTCGGCGAACCGCGCGTCGTCGTCGCCGCGCCCGCGCAGCTCGTCCCGCTCGGCGGCGAGCGCCTGGTCGAGCAGGGCCCGGGCCCGGGTGACGGCCCCGTCCAGGTCGCCCCGGCGCAGCGCCTCCCGACGCAGCCGCCTGGCCCGGGCGGCGAGGTCGTCGAGCCCGCCGCGCCCCTGGGGCCCGTGCCGCAGCAGGCCGCGCAGCGCCTCCCGCAGGCTGCCGCCGGCCAGCACCTCGGCGCCGACGGCGTCCACCGCCCCCCGCACGTCGTACGGGGGCGCGAGCGGGTCGGGGCCGCCCCGCCACTGCCCGTACCGGAACCGGTTGCCGGCCATGCTCAGGCCCGGCCGCCGTAGCGGGTCCGGCCGGAGTCGGTGACGTCCTTGCCGAGCCGCCGGGTCAGGTGCAGCCCTTCCAGGACGAACTCCACGCCGGCCGCCGCCTGCTCGGGGCTGGGCGCGTCGCCCAGCCCCAGCCGGTCCAGGGCCTTGGCGAGCCCGGGTACGGTGCCCACCTGGCGCAGCAGCTCGGCGGAGCCGACCAGCTCCCCGGTCTCGATCACCGCGTCCCCGTCGACGAGGGCGGTGAAGCCGGAGAGGTCCAGCCCGGCCAGCCGGGCCCGGAACGTCTCGGCGGTCGCGGTACGCAGCAGGTGGCCGAGGATCTCCACCTCCCGGCCCTCCTCGCCGCTCTCGAACTCGACCTTGCCGCGCAGGGTCGACGTCACCGGCACCGCGTCGCCGACCCGGGCGACCGGTGCCTCGGGGCGTACCCCCTCGGGGGTGTCGGCGACGGCCAGCAGGCCGGCGCGACGCAGCGCGGCGGCGGCGACCGTCTCGGCGGCGGCGATGGCGAAGCGGGCGGAGACCCCGGAGCGAGGGTCCACCGACGGCGACTCGCGCACCGCGCGGGCGAACCGCGCGAGGACCTCCAGCACGTGCTCCGGCACCTCGGCGACCAGGTCGGCCTCCTGCCGGATCAGGGCCAGCTCCAGGTCGAGGTCGACCGGGTAGTGGGTGCGGACCTCGGCGCCGAAGCGGTCCTTCAGCGGGGTGATGATCCGGCCCCGGTTGGTGTAGTCCTCCGGGTTGGCGCTGGCCACCAGGAACAGGTCCAGCGGCAGCCGCAGCTGGTAGCCGCGGACCTGGATGTCCCGCTCCTCCAGCACGTTGAGCAGCGCCACCTGGATCCGCTCGGCCAGGTCGGGCAGCTCGTTGACGGCGAAGATGCCCCGGTTGGTGCGCGGGACGAGCCCGAAGTGGATGGTCTCCGGGTCGCCGAGGGTGCGCCCCTGGGCGATCCGGATCGGGTCGACGTCGCCGATCAGGTCGCCGACGCTGGTGTCCGGGGTGGCGAGCTTCTCGCCGTAGCGCATCGAGCGGTGCAGCCAGGCCACCGGCAGGGCGTCGCCGGCCTCGGCGACCAGCGCCCGCGAGGCCGGGGTGAGCGGGTGCATCGGGTGCTCGTTGAGCACCGAGCCGGCGATCACGGGGGTCCACTCGTCGAGCAGGCCCACCAGCGAGCGGATGAGCCGGGTCTTGCCCTGGCCCCGCTCGCCGAGCAGCACCATGTCGTGCCCGGCGAGCAGGGCCCGCTCGACCTCGGGCAGCACCGTGTCGTCGTATCCGACGATGCCGGGGAAGCGGTCGGCGCCGGAACGCATCCGGGCCAGGAGGTTGTCGCGGAGTTCCCGCTTGACCGTGCGGTACGCGTGGCCGGCCGCCCGCAGCTCGCCGAGCGTGCCGGGCAGGTCGGCCGGTGGGGCCGGGGTAACCGGGGAAGGCGCAGTCACCCGACCCACGCTAGCTCACGAGGCGACGCGGCGACCTCGTCGAAAGCTCACTCCCTATCCCGGACGGCGGCGGGCGGGCGCCGCCGACCGGCCGCTCGCCCGCACGGCCCGTCGACGACACCCCCCATCCGCCACGCGTCCCGGGCCGGGCACCCCCCGTCAGGTCCCCCGGCCCGCAACCGCGTGCGGCGGCCTCAGCCGCGCCCGCAACGCCGGCAGGCGCCCCGGCGGCGCAGGTGGTACGCGTACGTGGCGGCGCCGAGCGCGACGCCCCAGAGCGGCCAGAGCAGCATCGGGGCGGTGGCCAGGCTTAGCCCGCCGGAGAAGTCCCAGAAGTCGGGGCTGGCGAGCAGGCCGAGGCTCGCCGCGGTGACCGCCACCGCGACCAGGGTCGCCGGGACGACGGCCAGCGCGACCGGCACCGGCCGCCCGGCCAGGCCCACCGTCCAGCGCGGGAACCGTTCCCCCCACCGCTGCACCAGCCCGAGGGTGAGCACCGCGCCCACCAGGGCGAAGCCGCCCAGCCCGGCACCCGCCCAGACCAGGCCCGACTCCCGCATCTCGTCGAGGAACGACCGTTCGATGCCGAGCGGGACGTCGAGCGCCCAGGCGAGCCGGGTGACCGCGTACAGGGCGGGGATGGTGGCCGCCGTCCAGGCCGCCACGCGTCCCCAGCGCGCGGCCGAGGCGGGCGAGGTCCAGCCGTGGTCGACGCCGTCGCGACCGCACGCCGGGCAGGCGCCGGCGGTGCGCCGCTGCCAACGCAGCGCCGCCCCGGCCAGCAGCACCCCGCCGACCACGGCCGCGAACCGGACGGACAGCGCCCAGGTGAACACCTCGGCGTAGTCGACCGGCGGCCAGCCGAACGGCGCGCCGACGAGCAGGATCGGGGCGTAGCCGAGGATCGTCAGCACCCCCACGTCCGGCACGACGACGGCGAGCAGGAAGGCGACGGCCCAGGCGTACGCCAGCAGCAGGGTGCGCAGCGGCCGGGCCGGGCGGCGGGCCGGCCCGGTCATGGCGAGCGCGGCCACCGCGGCGCCGAGCAGCACCACGGCGAACAGGGGTGGCCCGAGGTCGGTGGGGACCAGCCGGAGCAGGTTGGCCTCGCCGCCGCGCGGATCGTTCGCCCCGAACGGGTAGCCGGCGCCGGTGACGGCGCTGACCAGGGCGAGCAGTCCCCAGAGGCCGAGCCAGCCGGCGGCGGCCGGGGCGAGCCGGTCGAGGGCCGGTCGGTGGGTGGGAGCGGTGGTCGTCGTCATGCCTCCCAGCCTCGGCCGACGGGCCGCGCCCGCCCTCCCGTGCGGCGGTGAACCGGCTCCCCCTCGGGAGGGAAAGCTCAGCCCGACGGGGTGACGAATCCCGACTCGTACGCGGCGATCACCGCCTGGGTGCGGTCGCGTACGCCGAGCTTGGCCAGCACGTTGCCGACGTGGGTCTTCACGGTCTCCACCCCGACCACCAGGTGCGTGGCGATCTCCGGGTTGGACAGTCCCGTGGTCATCAGCCGCAGCACCTCGGCCTCCCGGTCGGTGAGCCGGGCGGACGCCAGCCGGTCGGCGCCCCGCCCCCCGTACGCCCCGGCGAGGCGGCGGATGGCGGCGGGGAAGAGCAGCGACTCGCCCCGCGCCACCACCCGGACCGCCTCCACCACCTCGGCGGGCCGGGCCCGCTTGAGCAGGAATCCGCTGGCCCCGGCGCGCAGCGCCTCGTAGACGTACTCGTCGTTGGCGAACGTGGTCACCACGAGGACCCGGGGCGGGTCGGCGGAGGTGGCGAGCAGCCGTCGCGTCGCCTGGATGCCGTCGATGCCGGGCATCCGCACGTCCATCAGCACCACCTGCGGGCGCAGCCGGGCCACCAGCGGCGGCACCTCCGCGCCGTCGGCGGCCTCGCCGAGCACCCGCAGGTCGGGTTGGGCGTCGAGGATCGCCCGCAGCCCGACCCGGATCAGCTCGTCGTCGTCGACGATCAGCACGCCCGTGCTCGGCGTCGCGGTCCCGGTCGTCATCGGCCCTCCTCGAACGGCAGCCGCACCCGGATGCGCCAGCGGTCGCCGTCCGGCCCGACGGTCAACCGGCCGCCCAACAGCAGCACCCGTTCCCGCATCCCGTCCAGGCCCCGGCCGCCCCGGCCCGGGTCCGCGCGGCGCGGCCGGCCCAGCGCGTTGTCCAGCTCCAACTCCAGCGCGTCGGCGTGCACGTCGAGGCGCAGCGCGACCGGCCCCCGGCCGTACCGGGCGGCGTTGGTCAGCCCCTCCTGGACGATCCGGTAGCCCTCCCGGGAGACCGCCGCCGGCAGGTCGGCCGGGTCGCCGGTGCGCCGGGCGTCGACCGGCAGGCCGGCCGCGCGGGTGTCGGCCACCAACCGGTCCAGGTCGGCGAGCGTACGCTGCGGCGCGGGCGCCGCCGGCCGCCCGTCGGGCTCGCGGAGCAGCCCCAGCACGTGGTCGAGGTCGTCCATGGCCCGTCGCCCCGCCTCCTCGATCGCGCCGAGCGCGCGCCGGACGAACTCCGGGTCCCGGTCCAGCAGCTCGCGGGCGGCCCCGGCCTGGAGGGTGGCGACGGTGAGGGCGTGGCCCACCGAGTCGTGCAGCTCCCGGGCCAGCCGGTTGCGTTCGGCCAGGCGCGTGGCGCGCGCCTCCAGGGCCGCGATCCGTTCCGCCGGGGCCGGGCCGAGCAGCACGGGGGCCATCGACACCGCCAGCGCGCCCAGCCCCGCCACGGCGTAGCCGAGCGTCACCAGCACCACGACGCCCGCGACGGTCAGCCAGCCGGTGTCCCGCCCGTCGAGCGGCCCGAACCGGTCGCCGCCGGTCATCCCCGTGTCGAGCCCGAACTGCTGCCCGATGAAGGCCAGCGCCATGGGCACGGCGCTGAACAGCGCGGCCACCACGAGCCCGCCGCTGATCAGGTGCAGCCCGATCCAGAGCGCCGAGCGCAGCCGGGTCTCCCGGTCGGCGGCGTGCCCGGGGGCCGGGTCCGGCAGGTCGACGCCGAGCAGGGTCCGCGCGGCGGCGATCTCCAACGCCCGGGGTCCGTCGAGGAAGACCGGGACCGCCGCGATGGTCGCCGCGACGGCGAGCAGGGACAGCACCAGCGGCCGGGGCACGTCCGAGCGGGTCAGCATCTGGGCGAAGGCCACCGCGAGCAGCACGTACGGCAGCGCGAGCACCCCGCCGAGCAGCAGGAACACGCCGCGCCGCCAGGTGCTGGCGGCCACCAGCGGGGCGACGACCGTGCGGGGCTTCACCGGCCCATTCTGTCCCGGTCCCGCCCCGGGCCGACTCCCCCACGTCGGGGAGATCGGCGGACGGGCGGGCCGCCCGGCCGCCCCGGCGCCCACCCGGCCGGGTGTGGCCCGACGCCGGTCAGCTCAGCGGCGGCCAGCTCGACGCCGTCAGTCCGGCGGCGGTGTGTCCGGCGGCGGGGTCACCGGCCGATCCGGGCCCGCAGCAGGCGGGGCGCCGCCGCGAGGCCGGTGATCGGGCGGAACTCCTTGGCCGCCCGCGCGAGCGCGGCGTGTTCGTCGTCGGCCAGGTCGATGTCGGCGGCCGCCGCGTTGCGTTCGACCTGCTCCACGCCGGACGCGCCGGGGATGGCCAGCACGTTCGGGTGGCGCAGCAGGTAGGCCAGGGCGATCTGGCTGGGGGTGGCGTCGTGGGCGTCGGCCACCTGCCGCAGGGTCTCGATCAGGGTCGCGCCGCGTTCCAGGTTCTCGGGCAGGAAGTACGGGTTGGCCCGGCGTACCGCGCCGCTCGGCGGGTTCTTCGCGTCGTAGCGGCCGGAGAGGAACCCCTGGGCGAGCGGGCTGTACGCGATGACGACGCGGCCGGCCTGCTTCGCGTACGGCAGCAGGTCGTGCTCGGGCCCACGGTCGATCATGCTGTAGCGGACCTGGTTGCTCAGCACCCGCCGGCCGAGCGCCGCCTCGGCGACCTGCCAGCGGCGCAGGCCGTAGTTGCTGACGCCGACCTCGCCGACCAGCCCGACGTCCTGCAACGCGCGCATGCCGCGCATCGTGGTGTGGTCGGCGACCAGCGGGTTGGCCTGGTGCACCTGGTAGAGGTCGAGGTGGGTGACGCCGAGCCGGGCGGCCGAGGCGACCGCCCGCTGCTGCACCACCGGGGCGACCGGCAGGATCGGGAAGATCTTGGTGGCGAGCACCACCTTCTGCCGGTCGTCGCCGAGGGCGTCGCCGAGGATCCGCTCGCTGCGGCCGAAGCCGTACAGCTCGGCGGTGTCGAAGACGGTGATCCCGAGGTCGACGGCGCGCCGGACGATGTCGGCCGCCCGGCGCTCGTACTCGGGGCCGTAGCCCCACTCCCGGGACCCGAACTGCCAGGTGCCGAGGCCGATCTTGGACAGGGGCTTCGGGGTGTCGAGCTCGACGAAACGCATGGCCCCGAAACTACCCCGGCGTCCGTTGTCCCAGGCCCGTTCGCCGCGCGTCGGCGGCCGGCGGGGCTAGGCTCGGTGACCGTGACCTACCTCGCCGCGGACCAGCGCTACGACAAGATGACCTACCGGCGCAGCGGACGCAGCGGGCTGCGGCTGCCCGCCATCTCGCTCGGGCTGTGGCACAACTTCGGCCCCGACCGGCCGTACGAGCGGCAGCGGGACATCGTGCGCCGCGCCTTCGACCTCGGCGTGACCCACTTCGACCTGGCGAACAACTACGGGCCACCGCCGGGCGCCGCCGAGGAGAGCTTCGGCCGGATGCTCGCCACCGACCTGAGGGCGTACCGGGACGAGCTGGTCGTCTCCACCAAGGCCGGGTACCTCATGTGGCCCGGCCCGTACGGCGAGTGGGGCTCGCGCAAGTACCTGGTCTCCTCGCTGGAGCAGTCGCTGCGCCGCCTCGGGCTGGACCACGTCGACATCTTCTACTCGCACCGCTTCGACCCGGACACCCCGCTGGAGGAGACGATGGGCGCCCTGGACGCCGTCGTGCGGGCCGGCAAGGCGCTCTACGTCGGCGTCTCCAACTACGACTCGGCGCAGACCGAGCGGGCCGCCGCGATCCTGCGCGACCTGGGTACGCCGCTGCTGATCAACCAGCCGTCGTACTCGATGTTCAACCGGTGGACCGAGGACGACGGCCTGCTCGACACGCTGGAGCGGGTCGGCGCGGGCTGCATCGCGTACAGCCCGCTGGCCCAGGGGCTGCTCACGGACCGCTACCTGGGCGGCATCCCCGAGGATTCCCGGGTGCGCACCAGCGTCTTCCTCAGCGAGGGCGACCTCGACGAGGCCAGGATGGCCACCATCCGGGCGCTCGGCGCGGTCGCCGAGCGGCGCGGCCAGTCGCTGGCCCAGCTCGCGCTCGCCTGGGCGCTGCGCGATGCCCGGATGACCAGCCTGATCATCGGGGCGAGCAGCGTGCCGCAGCTGGAGGCGAACATCGCCGCCCTCGACAACCTCGACCTCGGCGCCGACGAGCTGGCCGAGATCGAGCGTCACCTCGGCTGAGCCGGCGGCGTCCTCAGTAGATGTCGGCGTACGGCGACGCCCGGGAGAAGGCCCTGAGCACGTCGAGGTCGTAGCCCTCCTCGAAGTTGGTCAGCTCGGTCAGCAGGTCCTCGGGCTCGTAGCGGTAGCGGCCGGCCCAGGTCTCGAACGACTCGACCCGGGCCGGGTCGGCGGCGCTGAAGCAGCGGTAGCCGCGCGGCGAGTTCCGGATCACCTCGTCGACGGCCGGGGCGAACCGGATGTCGATGTTCCACCGGATGCGGTCCGACACGTTGGGCGTCGAGCGGTGCAGCGTCGTGTCCGTGAAGATCACCACGTCGCCGGGCTCCATCCGGGCCGTGCTGACCGGGCCGTCCCCGACGGCCTCGTCCGACGTGCCGTACTCGCCGTTCGGCAGGCGGTCGCGGGAGATCCAGCCCCGGGTGTGCGAGCCGGTGACGAACTGGAGGCAGGCGGTGTCCTCGTCGACCGGCACCAGCGGGATCCACGCCGACAGCAGCGGCCCGACCGACGGGTCCCAGCCCTTGTAGTAGTAGGCGTCCTGGTGCCAGGCGACCTGCTGGGTACGGCCGTGGGGGTCACGCGGCCGGGCGTTCCACACGCCGTGCGCGTAGACCTCGTCACCGATCAGGCTGCGCACCGGCCCGAGCAGCTCCGGGGTGCGCCACAGGTCGTACACCGGGCGTCCCACCAGGATCCGCCGCCAGGCGGCCGGCACGCGGACCTGGCTGGACTCGATCAGGCGCAGGTAGCGCTGGTCGTACGGCAGGTCGGCGAAGGTCTCGGTGACCACTCCCCGCTGCTGCCACTGCCGGGCGAGGTGGTCGACGACGCGGCTGAACGAGCCGTGCAGCGCGTCGAGCGTCGCGGTGGGGAGCACGCCCCGCAGGATCAGGTGCCCGTCGCGCCGGAACTGCTCCGACTGCTCGGCTGTCAACGCGTGGGGGTGATCCACCATCGGCTCCTTCGCGGCGCGCCACGGGATCGGCCCCACCACCGGGCGGGGAAGGGCCTCCAGTGCGGCGATCGTGGCACGGGCGCCGACGGGCGACAACGCCTCATTCGTGGGACGGAACCCCTATTCCGCTCGCCGTCGGCGGGCGGCGGTGCGGGACCACGCCGGAAAGCCGAAAGCCCTGGGGCGGGACGACTCCCGCACCAGGGCTTTCGCAAGGGTGGAGCCGAGGGGACTCGAACCCCTGACCCCCACACTGCCAGTGTGGTGCGCTACCAGCTGCGCCACGGCCCCTTGCCTCGTCCCGGTCACCCGGGCACGAGAGAACTATACACAGCGCCCGTCGCATGGTCATCTCGCGGGGGGCCACCCGTCGGCGGGCGTGGCACCCGGGCGTCCCGGCGTTCAGTTGAGCGCCACGTCCGGCGGGAAGTGCGCGACCGCCGCCATCATGCCGCCCTGACGGCGCAGCACCATCGGCCACAGGTCGTCCGGCCGGTCGACGAAGGCGTCGCCGGGCAGCGCGTCGAGGACGAACCAGGAGCCGTCCTCGATCTCCTGCTCCAACTGCCCCGTGCCCCAGCCGGAGTAGCCGGCGAAGACCCGGATGCCGGTGATGCCCTCGCGCAGCGGCCCCGGGTCGACGGAGAGGTCGAGGGTGCCGACCGCCCCGGAGACCTGGTGGAATCCCCTTAGCCGCTGCACCGGGTGCCGCATCCGGGCCAGGCAGATCGCCGAGTCGGGCTGCACGGGGCCGCCCTCGAAGAGCACCGCCGGGTCGCGGGCCAGGTCGCTCCAGTCGCCGAGCACGTCGGCGACCGGCACCTCGGTGGCCCGGTTGAGCACCACACCGAGGGCGCCGCCAGGCTCGTGCGCCACCAGCAGCACGACCGTACGGTCGAAGTTCGGATCCTTCAGCGCCGGCGTCGCGACCAGCAGCCGCCCGGTCATCGACCCCGTCGCCCGCCCGCCGATGGCCTGCCCCTCTCCCTGCATGCCGGACACCCCGTCAGACCGACCGGACCGGGACGCCCGGGGGCACCGGTGTCATCCGCGCTGTGAACGCCATGCCTGGCACCATAGCTTGCCCCCGGGGCGGTGGTTAAGGTCTGACGGTCGGTTGATCGACAGACACGAGGGAGGACCGATGGGTCCCACGGCGGAACTCGCGGTGATCGGTGGCTCGGGGCTCTACGCACTGCTCGACGGCGCGACCGAGCACGTGGTGGAGACGCCCTACGGGCCGCCGTCCGACGCCGTCACCGTCGCCGAGGTGGGCGGGCGGCGGGTGGCGTTCCTGCCTCGCCACGGCCGCGACCACCGCCACCCGCCGCACCTGATCCCGTACCGGGCCAACCTCTGGGCGCTGCGCTCGCTCGGCGTACGCCAGGTGCTCGCCCCCTGCGCCGTGGGCGGCCTGCGGCCGGAGCTCGGGCCGGGCACGTTCGTGGTGCCCGACCAGCTGATCGACCGCACCAGCGGGCGGACGCAGACCTACTACGACCGGGGCGCGGTACACGTCTCCTTCGCCGACCCGTACTGCCCGGCCGGGCGGCGTACGCTGCTGGCCGCCGCGGCCGGCCGGGACGTGCCGGCGGTCGACGGCGGGACGGTGGTGGTGGTCGAGGGCCCGCGCTTCTCCACCCGGGCCGAGTCGCGGTGGTACGCCTCGATCGGCGGCGCGGTGGTCAACATGACCGGCCACCCGGAGGCGGTGCTCGCCCGCGAGCTGGCCCTCTGCTACTCCTCGATCGCCCTGGTCACCGACCTGGACGCGGGCGTCGAGGGCGGCGGGGCGGTGACGCAGGAGGAGGTGTTCCGGGTCTTCGGCGAGAACACGGACCGGCTGCGGGGCCTGCTGCTGGCGGCCGTCGCCGAGCTGCCGACCGAGCGGGACTGCGACTGCGGGCGCGCGCTGGACGGCATCACCCTGCCCTTCGCGCTGCCCTGAGGCGCGAGGGGGCGAAAGGCCCGGACCGCCCGAGTCATCCCGATAGATTGGGAGGCGATGGCTACGGTCCGCGACACCACGTACGACCTGCTCCGTGCCCTCGGCCTGACCACCGTCTTCGGTAACCCGGGCTCCACCGAGGAGCCGTTCCTGCGGGACTTCCCCGACGACTTCCACTACGTGCACGCCCTGCACGAGGCGTCGGCCGTCGGCATGGCGGACGGCTACGCGCAGGTCACCGGCCGGCCGGCGCACGTCAACCTGCACACCGCCCCCGGCACGGGCAACGGCATGGGCAACCTGGTCACCGCGTGGCACAACCGCACCCCGCTGATCGTCACCGCCGGCCAGCAGACCCGGGAGATGCTGCTGGCCGAGCCCCGGCTGACCAGCCGGCGGGCCACCGAGCTGCCCCAGCCGTACGTCAAGTGGAGCCACGAGCCGGTGCGCGCGCAGGACGTCCCGGCGGCGCTGATGCGGGCGTACGCGACGGCCGTGCAGCCGCCCGCCGGGCCGGTCTTCCTCTCGCTGCCCCTCGACGACTGGGCGCAGCCGTCCGGCCCGCCGCCGGCGGTGCGGACGGTGGCCACCCGGTTCGCCCCCGACCCGCACCGGCTGCGCGAGTTCGCCGACGTGCTGGCCGCCAGCCGCGCGCCCGTGCTGGTGCTCGGCGCGGCCGTCGACCGGGCCGACGGCTGGCCCGCCGCCGTGGCGCTGGCGGAGCGGCTGGCCGCACCGGTCTGGTCGGCACCCGCCCCGGAGCGGGCCGCCTTCCCCGAGGACCACCCGTTCTTCCGGGGCGTGCTCCCCTTCGCGATCGGGCCGCTGTCGCAGGCCCTGGACGGGCACGACACCGTGCTGGTGGTGGGGGCGCCGGTGTTCCGCTACTACCCGCACGTGCCGGGCGAGCACCTGCCCGCCGGGGCACGCCTGCTGCACGTCACCGACGACCCTGACGAGGCGGCCCGGGCCCCCGTGGGCGACAGCCTGCTCGGCGACGCCGGGCTGGCCCTGGCCGCCCTGGTCGACCTGCTCCCGGCGGCGGACCGGCCGGCGCCGCCGGCGCGCCCCGACCCGCCGCCGCCGGCCGATGGGCTGCCGCTGGAACCGGACGCCCTCTTCGCGGCCCTGGCCCGGCACTGGCCGGCCGACGGGATCCTGGTCCAGGAGTCGCCGTCCAACCTGCCGGCGCTACGCCGCCGGCTGCGCGCCACCCGCCCCGGGTCGTACTTCACGATGGCCAGCGGCGGCCTCGGGTACGGCCTGCCGGCGGCGGTCGGCGTCGCGCTCGCCCAGCGCGACACCGGACGGGGACGGCCGGTGGTGGCGGTCATCGGGGACGGGTCGTTCCACTACTCGGTGCAGGCGCTCTGGACGGCCGCGCGGCTGCGCCTGCCGCTGGTCGTCGTGGTGCCGGTCAATCAGCAGTACGCCATCCTGAAGGCCTTCGCCGCGTTCAAGGACACGCCCGGGGTGCCCGGGCTGGACCTGCCCGGGCTGGACCTCACCGCCATCGCCCGCGGCTACGGCTGCGCCGCCACCGTCGCGCAGACCCCGGAGCAGCTCGGCGAGGCCCTGGCCGCCGGGCTGCACGCGGACGGCCCGACGGTGCTGCCGGTGCCGGTCAGCACCGAGGTGCCCCGCCTCCTGTGAGCCGCCCGGTCCGCGCCGGGCGGCCCGCTCCGTCAACTCCCAGCGCGGCGCCGATCTCGCCGGCCCGGGACGGTGGCGTGACTGCCCTGTGCCGGCGGCTGCGCGAGCGCGGGGGTCCGGCCAGGACCGGCACCCGGCGTCAGCTCGACGCGAGGCGCAGCGGCGCGCCGGTGAGCACGTCGAGGACCGGCCGGCCACCCAGCGGCGCCTTCAGCATGGCGGTGACCGGTTCGAGCTTCAGCATCGAGTTGCACACACCGGTGGCGGTGACCACGCTGCCGCCCACCACCACGACGTCGTCGCGCTCCTGCACCAGCGGCGTGATCCCGGTGTCGCAGCTACCCACGCCGAGCCGCCAGGTCAGCTCGGCGCCGTCGACGGACTGGACGTCCTGGGCGCCGACCACGCCCTGCGGGGCCGGGCCGGCCGGCGGGGCGGGCTCGGGCGGTGCGCTGACGGCCTGCGGCGCCACGGCGAGCCGGGCGACCGGCGCGGCAAGTTCCTCGACGGTGAACAGCCACGCCGGCACCTGCGCCTCGCCCCGGCTGGTGCGCACGGGCGCGGTGCCCAGCTTCACGGCGGTGACCGTGAGCGGAACGCAGGCGGTCTGCGGGGCGCTGCTCACCGGGCCGTCGGGGCCCGGCTCGATGGTGGGACCACCGCCGGGGAGCTTCGGCCCGGGGTCCCGGGGACGGCCGTCGCACGGCGGCGGGTCGCCCTGGTCGAGCTGCCCGTACGCGGTGGCGGCGCTGACCAGCGGGACGCTCAACGTGCCGTCCGGGAACCGGATGGCGCCGTCGGCGGGCTTCGCGGTCGGCAGGTCGATCTGGTCGCGGTACCAGCCGCTGCGGAAGGCGACCCTGGTCTCCTCGGTGAAGCCCGGGTCGCCGACGAGCACCGTCGGGTCCTGCAACGGCACGTAACCGGACTTCCACGCGGGGAGCGGTCGCCACGCGTCGGCCACCTCGGTGGCCCGCTGGGCGAAGGCGTCCCGGCGCGGGTCGGCGGCGGGCGCGTCGACAGCGGGGTCGGAGCCGGCCGGCGCGCACCCGGCGACGATCATCAACAGTGGAAGGCCCAGCAGGGCGGCGGTACGGCGCATGTCGGTTGGACGCCGGCATTCGCACGCCGGTTCCCCGCGATCAGGTCTCTCCGCCGAGATCCGTCTCGTACGCCTCCCAGAGCAGGTCCGCGCCGCGCTGCCGGTGCCCGGCGAGGACCCGCAGCAGGTACCCGGCCCGGCCGAGCAGGTCGTCGACCGAGGCGTCCGGCGCCTCCGCCGCGTGCTGGAGGGCGGCCAGCGCGGCGGTGATCACGACGTGCTCCCGGGCCAGCAGCCGTACGCCGCGTGCCAGCCGGGGCGCCTGGCCGAGCAGCTCGGCGTACAGGCCGGCGGGCCCCTCGGTGACCCGGACGTGCTCGGTGAAGCTCCGCCGCACGGGGCCCAGCCCCACGAGGAGGCGTTCCCGCCAGCGCGGTTCGGCCGGCGCGGCGGCCAGGGCCCGGGCGAGCGGGTGCAGGTCCCCGAGCCCGGTGACGGCGGGCCGGCGCGCGGCGGGCGGCCGGAGCCCTCCGGAAAGGGTGGGCGGCTGCTGGATCGGACCGGTGACCATGGGCACCTCCCGCGTCGCGTCTGACCGCGTACAGCGATGGTGGACCCGCCGCGTCGCCCTGTCCAGGGGCCGGCCCCACCTCATCCGTCCCGCCCGCCCCACCTGTCCCCTGAGGCCCAGCAACCTCACAGCACGGGAGGGCCCGGCGGCACCACGGCCCAGGGCGGCCCGGCGGCGCCACGGCCCAGGGCGGGCGGCCGGGGCCGGACACGACGATGCGCCCCGGTCGCGTGGACCGGGGCGCATCGTCTGGGTGGTGGAGGTGCCGGGAATCGAACCCGGGTCCTTCGCCGGTTTGTCAGGGCTTCTCCGAGCGCAGCTCGCTATGCCTCTACTCGGCCCCACCGCTCACGCGAGCAAGTTGGTGTGACGGGCCCAGTCGCTGATTGATCTCGCCGCACGGACCCCGCGACCGGGTCCGATTGGCCAGCCTTCTAGCTGATGCCGGCAGACTGGGTCGAAGGCACTCCCAGGCCGACAGACTCACTACTCGCCTCAGGCGGCGAGAGCGAAGTCAGCGCGATTGTTCTTGGCGCTTATTGGTTTCCGACGACCGATTCTCGAGACGACGTCGGCTTCCTCGGCTCGCTTCCCCTGTCGCTGCGTACGAAGTCGAAACCAGTCACCCCCTCGACAGGCCGCCCATGTGGCGGCACCGACAAGCGTAACGCCTACCGCAACGGGTTTCATCCCGAGCCCCGGGGGCCGGCGAGCCGACCGGGACGAATGCGACAGATCAGTCGTCCATTCCCTTGCCACGCCGGCCGGCGACCCGGGCGATCTCCCGGTCCGCGTCCCGCTTGGCGAGGTCCTGCCGCTTGTCGTACGACTTCTTGCCCTTCGCCAGGGCGATCTCCACCTTCGCCCAGCCGTCGGAGAAGTAGACCTGCAACGGCACCATGGTCAGGCCGCCCTCGCGGGTCTTGCCGATCAGCCGGTCGATCTCCAGCCGCTTGAGCAGCAGCTTGCGGGTCCGCCGGGGCTCGTGGTTGGTCCACGTGCCCTGCGTGTATTCCGGGATGTGCATCCCGTGCAGGTAGAGCTCGCCGTTGCGCTCCTGCGCGAACGCGTCGACCAGCGACGCGCGCCCGGCCCGCAACGACTTGACCTCGGTGCCGGTCAACGCCATGCCCGCCTCGTAGGTGTCGAGGATCGCGTAGTCGTGCCGGGCCTTCTTGTTGGAGGCGACGACCTTGCGTCCCTTTTCCCGTGGCATCGGCGCCACCCCCTTTCCGGTGATCCGCGCCGGACGTCACCGGCCGCGGGGCGGAGATCATGCTACCCGAACGACAAGGACCCTCCCGCGCCGTTTATTCCTGGCGCGGGAGGGTCCTCGTCGAGCCGTACGGCGTCAGACCCGCAGGTAGAAGCGGAGCGTGACCCAGGCGGTCACCGCGCTGACCAGGGCACCGACGCCGGCCATCAGCGGGAACATGAACAGGATGTCGCCCCAGCTCACCGGCGAGAGCAGACCCTGCAACGCCTGGAGCGACCCGTCGAACAGCAGGTACTTGGCCGCGATCAGGGCCACCAGGCCGAGCAGCGAACCGATCAGACCGGCGACCACGGCCTCCAGCACGAACGGCGCCTGGATGAACCAGTTCGACGCGCCGACCAGCTTCATGACCGCGACCTCACGCCGCTTGCTGTACGCGGCCACCTGGATCGTGTTGGCGACCAGGAGCAGCGCGGCGACGGCCATCACGATGGCGGCGGCCAGGGCGATGTTCTGGATCGAGGTGAGGATGTCGAAGATCTTGTCCAGCAGCCGACTCTGGTCGACGATCTCGTCGACGCCCTCGGTGTCCTTGTACTGGTCGTAGATGCTCTTGTACTGCTCAGGATTGTTGAGCGTGAGCCGGAAGGACTCGGGCAGGCTGTCCGCCTTCACGGCGCTGAGCAGGTCCGGAGCGTCCTGGAACATCTCCTGGAAGCGCTTGTACGCCTCGTCCTTGTTGACGTAGATGCTCTCCTTGACCAGCGGGTCGCCCTCCAGCTTGGCGGCCAGCGCGTCACGCTGCTCGGGGCTCACCTCCTGGTCGAGGAAGATGGAGACCTGGATGTTCTTGTAGTACAGGTCCTTCATGTCGTCGACCTGGCGGTACATCAGACCGCTGGCGCCGAGCATGGTCAGCGAGACCGCCATCGTAATGATCATCGCGATGGTCATGGTCACGTTGCGCCACAGTCCGACCAGTACCTCGGACAGGACGTATTTCACGCGCATCGGGATTTCCTCCGGGTCTCCGGCATGAGGTGTTCGTCGTCAGGCTGCGCAGGGGTGGCGTCGGCTCAGCCGTAGACGCCGCGGGCCTGGTCGCGCACGATGCGGCCGCTCTCGATCTCGATGACCCGGCGGCGCATCTGGTTCACGATGTTGGAGTCGTGCGTGACCATCACGACGGTCGTGCCGGTGCGGTTGATCCGGTCCAGCAGGCGCATGATCTCGATCGAGGTGTCCGGGTCCAGGTTTCCGGTCGGCTCGTCCGCGAGCAGGATCAGCGGACGGTTCACGAACGCCCGGGCGACGGCGACCCGCTGCTGCTCACCACCGGAGAGCTCGTGCGGGTAGCGGTGCTCCTTGCCACCGAGCCCGACCAGCTCCAGAACCTCGGGCACGACCCGGCGGGCGACCGCCTTGGTCTTGCCGATCACCTCGAGGGCGAACGCCACGTTCTCGTACGCGGTGCGGTTCGGCAGCAGCCGGAAGTCCTGGAACACGCAGCCGATGGAACGCCGGAAGTGGGGTCGCTTCCAGGAACGCATCGACGTGACGTCCTTGCTGTTGACGACGACCCGCCCCTTGTTGGGCGAGACCTCGTGCAGCAGCAACTTGATGATGGTGGACTTGCCGGAGCCGGATGGACCGATGAAGAAGACGAACTCGCCCTTCTCGATCGAGACGGACACGTTGTCGAGCGAAGGCCGGGACGCCTTCGGGTACGTCTTCGTCACTTGCTCAAGCTGAATCACGGGTGGTGAGTCTACGCGGTGTAACCGGGGAGCCAAGCCCCACGCCCCGCCGTTGCGAGTCGCGTCATCCAATTCGGGCGTACCGGAGAGATCGACGACGCGCTCCGCCCACGGTCGATCACGCAGCGTCGCCGGCGAGCTGCTGCTGCTTGCGCCACCGGATGCCCGCCTCCAGGAACTTGTCCAGGTCGCCGTCGAAGACCGCGGTCGGGTTGCCCGTCTCCTGCTCGGTCCGCAGATCCTTCACCATCTGGTACGGGTGCAGGACGTACGAGCGCATCTGGTCGCCCCAGGAGCCGGCGGCGTCGGTCTTCAGGCCCTGGAGCTTGGCCTGCTCCTCCTGGCGCTTGCGCTCCAGCAGCCGGGCCTGGAGCACCCGCAGCGCGGAGGCCTTGTTCTGCAGCTGGGACTTCTCGTTCTGGCAGGTGACCACGATGCCGGTCGGGATGTGCGTGAGCCGCACGGCCGAGTCGGTGGTGTTGACGCTCTGCCCGCCCGGGCCGGAGGAGCGGTAGACGTCGACCCGCATCTCGTTCTCGGGGATCTCGATGCTGTCGGTCTGCTCGACCACCGGCAGCACCTCGACGCCGGCGAAGCTGGTCTGCCGGCGGCCCTGGTTGTCGAAGGGGCTGATCCGGACGAGCCGGTGGGTGCCCGACTCGACACTGAGCGTGCCGTACGCGTAGGGCACCTTGACCGTGAAGGTGGCCGACTTCAGGCCCGCCTCCTCGGCGTAGGAGGTCTCGTAGACCTCCGTCGGGTAGCCGTGCCGCTCGGCCCAGCGCAGGTACATCCGCAGCAGCATCTCGGCGAAGTCCGCCGCGTCCACGCCGCCGGCGCCGGCCCGGATGGCGACCAGCGCCTCCCGGGAGTCGTACTCGCCGGAGAGCAGGGTGCGGACCTCCATCTCCTCGATGGCCTTGCCCAGCGAGGCGATCTCCGCCTCGACCTCGGTGAGCACCCCCGGGTCGGACTCCGCCTCGGCCAGCTCCAGCAGCACCTTGGCGTCGTCGAGCCCGGAACGGAGGCTGCCGAGCTTGCTGATCTCGCCGTTGACGTACGACAACTGGGAGGTCACCTGTTGGGCCTTCGCCTGGTCGTCCCACAGGTCGGGCGCGGAGGCCTCCTGCTCCAGGCGGTCCTTGTCCGCGCGCAGCCGGTCGATGTCGAGCACCGCCTCGATGTTGCGCAGGGTGGCGTCGAGGTCCTTGAGCTGTTCGGCGTAATCGGCAGCGGTCACGACAGACAAGGGTACTGCTCGTGCGAGGAGTGAGCTTGCGAGCCCCGCAGTCACGAGCCAAAAAGGTGCCGCTCATGCGAGGAGTGAACCTACGAGACTCCGCAGTCACGAGCCGAAAAGGTGCCGCTCGTGCGAGGAGTGAACCTACGAGACCCCGCAGTCACGAGCCGAAAAGATGCCGTCGGGCCGGGGCGGTCAGCCGACCGGGGCGCTCTTCAGCCAGGACAGGGCGGCCTTGTGGTAGGCGACGGCGAACTCCAGCGCGCTGGCGTCGTACGCGTCGCCCTCCTTCTTGGCGTTCTTGACCTGCTCCCGGACCTTGGCCAGGGCCTCGGTGTGGTATTCGTTGGCCGCCGCCTGGAGGTTCTTGAGCTGGCTGGCCGAGTGCAGCTCACCGAAGGCGATCCGCAGGGCGATCGGATTGCGGATGGTGTCCCGCCCCGGCTCCTCGGCCAGCCAGCGGGAGAATGTCCGTTTTCCCGCTGCGGTGATCGCGTACGGCTGGCTGGAACGCGGGCCGGGCTTGCCCATCCGGACCAGGCCCCGCTCGGCCAGCACCGGCAGCTCCCGGTAGACCTGGCTACGCGTCATCGACCAGTACGGCGCCAGCCGGCGCTCGGCGGCGGCCATCAACTGGCCACCTGTCATGGGGCCCTCGTGGAGCAGCCCGAGCAGGGCCGCCGCCGTGGGGTTGACTCCGGAATCCGCCATGCCCCTCACGCTGCCACTTTGCCGACCCGGCGTCCAGGATTTGGCATTTTCGCCACCCGGTCGGGTTCCTATGTGCACTGTCGGCGCGAGACAGTCCGCCGGGGAGGCGGGCGGGACGGTCCCCCGGGGAGTCACCGGGGGAAGCCCGGGGGTCACAGCCGGCTACGCAGCTCCCACAGCTCCGGGTAGAACCGGGTCTCCACGCGCGAGCGCAGGTACGCCCCACCCGCCGAGCCCCCGGTGCCGGGCTTCGTGCCGATCTGCCGCTCGGCCATCAGCACGTGCCGGGCCCGCCACAGCGAGAACGCCTGGTCGTGGGCGACCAGCGCCTCCGCGAGGTCCCACAGCGGCCCGAACCGCTCCCGGTCCCCCGCGATGGTGGTGTACGCGGCGAAGCGCGACTCCTCCTCGGCGACGTCGAAGCCGGCCCTGCCGAGCACGGCCAGGAAGCCGTCCCAGAGGCTCGGCTCGGCCAGCCGCCGTTCCAGGCGCTCCCGCTCGGCGTCGGGCAGGCCCCGGAAACGGCGCAGGTAGTCCGGGTCCTTCAGGCCGGAGAGGAACTCGATCTCCCGGAACTGGGCGGACTGGAAGCCCGAGGCCGGGGCGAGCTTGGTGCGGAAGGCCAGGAAGTCCTGCGGGGTCATCGTGTCGATCACGTCGACCTGACCGATCAGGACCCGCTCCACCACGTGGCAGCGCTCCAGCCGCACCCGGGGCAGGTAGGTCTCGCCGGCGAGCAGCCGGTCCCGGGCGTCGGTCAGCTCCGCGAGCAGCAGCTTGAACCACAGCTCGTAGACCTGGTGGATGGTGATGAAGAGCAGCTCGTCGTGGGAGGCCGGGTCGGACTCCGGCACCTGGGCGGCCAGCAGGTCGGCCAGCCGGAGGTAGTCGGTGTAGGTGAGCAGGCCACCCTGCTCGCCGAAGTGGGGGTCCTGAGCGGGGGTGGGGTGGGTCACAGCGGCCACGGTACCGCCGTACGGCTGCCCCCGCCTCTCCCCGGTAGGGGTGCGGGGAAGGGCCCCCTCCCGTGCGCTCGACGCCGGGAGGGGGCCCTTCGGCACGCCTCAGCCCATGTGGGGATAGGTGTGGTCGGTCGGCGCGACGAAGGTCTCCTTGATCGTGCGGGGCGACATCCACCGGACGAGGTTGTGCCAGGAGCCGGCCTTGTCGTTGGTGCCGCTGGCGCGGGCGCCGCCGAAGGGCTGCTGCCCGACCACCGCGCCGGTCGGCTTGTCGTTGATGTAGAAGTTGCCGGCGGCGTACCGCATCTTCTCGGCCACCGCGTCGACCACCCGGCGGTCCGTCGCGAAGATCGACCCGGTCAGGGCGTACGGCGCGATCGACTCGGCCTGGGCGACCACGTCGTCGAAGCGGCCGTCGTCGAAGACGTGCACGCCGAGGATCGGCCCGAAGTACTCGGTGGTGAAGGTCTCGTGGGCCGCGTCGGTGCACTCGAAGAGCGTCGGCCGGACGAACCAGCCCACCGAGTCGTCGGCGGTGCCGCCGGCGAGGACCCGGCAGGCGTCGTCGCCGCCGATCAGCTCCAGCGCGGCCGTGTGCCGGTCGAACGCCCTGGCGTCGATCACCGCGCCGCCGAAGTTGCCGAAGTCGGTGACGTCGCCGTAGGTGAGGGACTCCGCGGTGGCGGCCAGCCGGTCGCGCAGCCCGCCCTCCCACAGCGAACGCGGGACGTACGCCCGGGACGCCGCCGAGCACTTCTGGCCCTGGTATTCGAAGGCGCCGCGGATCAGGGCGGTGTGCAGGGCGTCGACGTCGGCGCTGGTGTGCGCGACGACGAAGTCCTTGCCGCCGGTCTCGCCGACCAGCCGGGGGTAGCCGCGATAGCGGGAGATGTTCTCGCCGACGGTCCGCCACAGGTGCTGGAAAACCTTCGTGGAGCCCGTGAAGTGGATGCCGGCCAGGTCGGCGTCGGCGAGCACCACGTCGGAGACCTCCTCGCCGCGCCCGGTGACCATGTTGATCACGCCGGGGGGCAGGCCGGCCGCCTCGAACAGCCGCATGGTGAAGTGCGCGGCGAACTGCTGGGTCGGGCCCGGCTTCCAGACCACGGTGTTGCCCAGCAGGGCCGGCGCCGAGGGCAGGTTGCCGGCGATGGCGGTGAAGTTGAACGGGGTGACCGCGTAGACGAAGCCCTCCAGCGGGCGGTGGTCGAAGCGGTTCCACACGCCCGGCGACGACATCGGCTGCGCCTCGAGCAGCTCCCGGGCGAAGTGCACGTTGAACCGGAGGAAGTCGATGAACTCGCAGGCGGCGTCGATCTCGGCCTGGATCGCCGTCTTCGACTGGCCGAGCATGGTGGCCGCGTTCAGCGTGTCCCGCCACGGGCCGGCGAGCAGCTCGGCGGCCCGCAGGAAGATCGCGGCCCGCTCCTCGAACGGCAGGGCCCGCCACATCGGGGCGGCGTCCTTGGCCGCCTTCACGGCGGCGCGGGCGTCGTCGTGGGTGGCGTGGGCGGTGACGCCGAGCACGTGCGCGTGCCTGTGCGGCTGCACGACGTCGATCGACTCGCCGGCGGCCATCCGCTGCTCGCCGGCAATGGTCATCGGCAGGTCGATCCGCTCGGCGGCCAGCTCGGTCAGCCGCCGCTGGAGCCGTTCCCGGTCGGTGCTGCCCGGCTCGTAGTTGCGCACCGGCTCGTTGCGGGGCTCGGGTACGGAGAACACGGCGTCCATCAAGGCTCCTGGCGATCTCGGCAGCGGTGGCGAAACCGGACCCGCGGGCACCGGCCGGACGACCGGCGCCGACGCCGCGCCGGGTTCACCGGTCACGACAGCGGGGCCTTCCCCGATTCTTCCACGCCCCGCCCCCACCGCCGTCCCACCCGTGGCCGTCGCCGCCGCGTCGCCGCCCCGCGCCAGGCTTCATCGATCGAGGGCTCCTCCGCCGGGCCGGCGCCCTCCCGCCGCCGACCCGGGCCCGGGTCGGCGGCGGGAGGGCGGGCACGGGGAACGGGGCTCGTGGACGCGTACGCTGGGTGGCCGGTGAACTGCCGGCCCACCGGGGCCGGGCGTCCGTCGGAGGGAACACGATGACCAAGCAGCCCGGCAGCTCCGCAGCCGCGGAGTCGGACCGGTCGGCGTCGGCCGCCGACGCCGCCACGACGGACGCCGTCGGGGACTCCACCGCCGAAGCACAGGACGCCACCGGCGCCGGACCGGTGGACACGACCGACGCGACCGGGGCCGGGCCCTCCGCCGACGCGCGGGGCGGTACCGCTGCGGCGTTCGCGCCCGGGGCGCCGGTGCTCGCCCTGCTGGCCCTCGGGTGGCTCGCCGCGATGCTCTGGTCGACCCGCGAGGTGATCAGCTCGGCGGCAGCCGGGCTCACCGCCATCAGCCTCTCCGCGTTCGCCCTGCCGGGGGTGATCTCGGCCGCGCTGGTCGCGGGCGCCGGCTTCGCCCTCTTCGGCGTGGACCTGCTCGCCCGCCGGGGCAGCGACCGGGTCACCCTGCGCTTCCTGGCGGCGATCGGCACCGGCCTGCTCGTCGGGCTCGCCGCCGCGTTCGCGATCAACCTGACGTACGCCGACAACGCGACCACCAACGTGATCGCCGCCACCACCGCCGCCGCCGCGACCATCGGCGGAGCCGTCGCCGGCGCCCGCAGCGGGCCCGTGGTCGGGGCCGTGGTGGCCGCCGCCCTCGGCACGCTGATCTTCGTGGTGGCCTTCAGCCGGGCCCGCGACCCGCTCTTCGACCTGTTCGGCAGCGGCGACGGCCAGGAGTCGCTGTTGAGCGCGGCCAAGTGGGTCTCGCGCACCGAGTCCCTGCTCGCCGGCCTGGTGGCCGGGCTGCTGGCCTTCGGATACCTGACCCTGGCCCGCCGTCGGGCCGCCCGGCTCGATGCGGCGGCGCCCGCGCCCCGCTGGCCCGCCTATCTGCTGGCCGGGGCCGGCCCGGGCCTGCTCCTGCTCGTGGCCGAGGTGATCATCCGGGTCGGCGGGCGGTCCCTGCTCGACCTGGCCGGTGCGCTGAGCGAGGCGGACGCGGTGGCCCAGACCTCGCTGGGTACCTCCCGGATCGACAACGCCATCTGGGTGCTCTTCGTCGGCGCCCTGACCGCGATGATCGCCTTCGGCCGCACCCTGGGGCCGGCCCACGCCGACGACGACGAGCCGGCCGAGACCGCGTTCACCCGCTGACCCGGGCACCAGCCACGCCCGCCGGCGCGGTCGGCGCCCCGTCGGTGCGGGCGGCGGTCGGTCAGGAGGTGGCGCGCAGCAGCAGGTCCAGCTCGGTGACGTCGTACCACTCCAGCTCGTGGTCCTCGGCACCGTCGACCGTGAACTGCGCGTCCGCGTCGCCAGCCAGGGCCTCGGTGACCGCCTCCGTCGCGGCGGTGACGTCCTCGACCGCGTCGGCGCCGTCCACGTGGACGGCCGCGACGGCGCCGACCGGCACGGGGTCGCCCAGCTCGACCGCGCTGGAGCCCAGCTCTCCGTCGCCCCGGGCCACCGCCGAGGCGGGCAGGTCCACCGAGACGACCACCCGGCGGCGGGGCGCGTCCGGGTCGGCCCGCAGCAGTTGCAACGCGTCCTGGGCGGCCCGCGTGAAGGCGACGTACTCCAGCTCCTCCTCGTCGCCCTCGGCGTACCACTCGCGCAGCGTGGGGGTCACCGCGTGCGCGGCGGCCACCGGCAGCCCGGGGCCGCGCAGGAGGGTCAGCATCGGAACGGTCGCCGGCACGTACACCCGGACAAGCTGCTCGGTCACCGGTCGTCTCCCCGCTCAGGTTCCGTGCCGGCCTCCGCCGGTCCCGGCCGATCATGCCCTATCCCGTGACCGTCATACACCGCGACCTGTGCGGGCGGAAGCGCCCCGCCGGTGTGTCCCGCGAAGGCGTCGCCGCAGGTCGCGACCCGTCGGCTGGGCCACGTCGGTGGTCGGTGGCAAACTGAACCAAACGACGCCAACCCCGGGGGTTCTCGTGGAGCCGAGGTTCCTGCTGCTCTCCGACGTGGCCACCGAGCTGAACGTGTCGGACTCGCAGGTCTATCACATGGTGCGCAGCGGCGAGCTGCCCGCGATCAAGATCGGCGGACGCGGCCAGTGGCGCGTGGAGCGTGCCCGGCTGGAGGAGTACATCGAGCGCAAGTACGCCGAGACGGCCGAGTGGGTGCGCAGCAATCCGCTGACCGAGCGCGACCCGGAGTAACCGGGCCGATCCGCAGGGCATTGACCGAGGGCTCTGCCATGCCCGAAGATGGAGCCTGTCGAAGGCAAACGGAAGCAAACGCAGGAATCATGGGAGGTTCCCGGATGACCGACCCCCGCCGTCCCGGGCCGGCGCGGCCTCCCGTCCGGCTGCGCCCCGCCCCCTCGTTCGAGCCGCCGTTCACCGACGACGACGCCGCCCACTGGCCGGCCCCGGGCCACGCCCAGCTCGTGCTCGACCTGTTCGAGCCGGCCCGACGCGAGGCCGACCGACCGCTCGGCCGCCGGCAGCGACCCGCGCCGACCGGCCCCGGCCGGCGCAGCGCCGCCCCGCTGCCGCTCGACGCGCTCGTGACCGCCACCCCCGAGGCGACCCGGGCCGCGCACCGCTTCGTCGGCACCTGCCTTGAGGTGATCAACGGCTACCGCCCGCCCGGGCAGCTCAGGCCGCTGCTCGATCCGTCCCGGGCCGCCGGGCTGCTGCCCGAGCTGGCCCGCGCCACCGCCCGCTCCGGTCCGGTCCGCCGCCGGTCGACCCGGCCGGCCGTACGCCTGCGTCGGCTGCGGGTCTGCGAGCCGCGCGCCGCCGCCGTCGAGGTCGCCGCGGTCCTCGCCGGCGCGGGCGGGCGCACCTGGGCGATGGCGCTGCGCCTGGAGCACCGCCGGGGCAGGTGGCTCTGCACGGCCCTACAGGTGCTCTGAGCGTCCGGGCTCCGGCCACGGCGCCCGGACGTTCGCCGAGACGGAAGCGAGCCGTGGTCCACGAGGACCACGGCTCGACTGCTCCGGCGGGCGCGGGCCCGCTCAACTGCTTGTCACGCGCCGCCGTTGGGGGAGCCGTGGCAGCGCTTGTACTTCCGGCCGGACCCGCACGGGCACGGCGCGTTGCGGGACGGGCCGTTGCCGGCCTCCGCCTGCCCCGGCGCCACCCGCCGGCTGCTGGCCGCCGGGACGCCCGGGCCGCGCTGGCCGGACGCCGGGCGCTGCGGCGCCGCCGGGGCGGTCGTCCCCGGCGCGGCCGGGGCCGCCGGGGCCGGGCCACCGACGCCCAGCGCCGGCGCCTGCTGCTCGGCACGCTCGACGGCCACCGCGCCGGCACCGGCCTCGCCGTCGATGGTCGGCGCGGAGTATTGCAGGCCCTGCTGCTGCGGCGCCCGGCCCAGGCCCTTGGCCCGGATCTCGACCGGCTTGTCGAGCAGCTGGACCTCCTCGGCCTCCGGCTCCGGCTCGTTGACCTGCACCTCGAGGTTGTAGAGGAAGCCGACCGTCTCCTCCTTGATGCCGTCCATCATGGTGGCGAACATGTCGAAGCCCTCGCGCTGGTATTCCACCACCGGGTCGCGCTGGGCGTACGCCCGCAGGCTGATGCCCTCCTGGAGGTAGTCCATCTCGTAGAGGTGCTCGCGCCACTTGCGGTCGATGACCTGGAGCAGGACCATCCGCTCCAGCTGGCGGGTGCCCTCCTCGCCGAGCTGCTCCTCGCGCCGGTCGTACGCGGCGTGCGCGTCGTCCTTGAGCCGGGAGAGCAGGAAATCGGCGTCGATGCCGGCCCGCGAGCCGCCGGCCTCCTCCTCCAGCTCGTCGATCGTCACGCCCACCGGGTAGAGCTGCTTGAGGCTGGCCCAGAGCTGCTCCAGGTCCCAGTCCTCGCCGTAGCCGTCGGCGGTGGCCCCCCGCACGTACGCCTCGACGACGTCGTCGATCATGTTGCGGACCTGGTCGGAGAGGTCCTCGCCGTTGAGCACCCGCAGCCGCTCGGCGTAGATCACCTGGCGCTGCTTGTTCATGACCTCGTCGTACTTGAGGACGTTCTTGCGGATCTCGGCGTTCTGGCCCTCGATCTGGGCCTGCGCGCTCTTGATCTGCTTGGTGACCATCTTCGACTCGATGGGCACGTCCTCCGGGATGTTGAAGCGCTCCATGACCGCCTCGACGGCGCCGGAGCGGAAGCGCTTCATCAGCTCGTCCTGGAGGGAGAGGTAGAAGCGGGACTCGCCCGGGTCACCCTGCCGGCCCGACCGACCGCGCAGCTGGTTGTCGATGCGGCGGGACTCGTGCCGCTCGGTGCCCAGCACGTAGAGGCCACCGGCGGCGGCGACCTCCTCCGCCTCGGCGTCGCAGGCCTGCTTCCACTGGGGCAGGACCTCCTCCATCGCCTTGGCGTACTCCTCCTCGTGCTCCATCGGGTCGAGGCCACGCTGGCGCAGCTCGTTGGCGGCGAGGAACTCGGCGTTGCCGCCGAGCAGGATGTCGGTGCCACGACCGGCCATGTTGGTGGCGACGGTGACGGCGCCCTTGCGGCCGGCCTGGGCGACGATCTCGGCCTCACGGGCGTGGAACTTGGCGTTCAGCACGGAGTGCGGGATGCCGCGCCGGCGCAGGAGCTGGGAGATGATCTCGGAATTCTCGACCGAGACCGTGCCCACGAGCACCGGCTGACCCATCGCGTGCCGCTCGGCGATGTCCTCCACCACGGCGTTGAACTTGGCCTTCTCGGTCTTGTAGATCACGTCCGGCCGGTCCTGCCGGACCATCGGCCGGTGGGTCGGGATCGTCACCACGCCGACCTTGTAGACCTTGTTGAACTCGCCCGCCTCGGTCTGGGCGGTACCGGTCATGCCGGAGAGCTTCTCGTAGAGGCGGAAGTAGTTCTGGAGGGTGATGGTGGCCAGGGTCTGGTTCTCCTGCTTGATCTCCACCCCCTCCTTGGCCTCGATCGCCTGGTGCATGCCCTCGTTGTAGCGGCGGCCGTGCAGGATGCGCCCGGTGAACTCGTCGACGATCAGGACCTCGCCGTCGCTGACGATGTAGTCCTTGTCGCGCTTGTAGAGCTCCTTGGCCTTGATGGCGTTGTTGAGGTAGCCCACCAGCGGGGTGTTGACCGACTCGTAGAGGTTGTCGATGCCCAGCCGGTCCTCGACCTTGGCCACGCCGCGCTCGGTGACCGCGATGGTGCGCTTGGAGTGGTCGACCTCGTAGTCGCCCTCGCCGTCCTTGCCGGGCTGGAGCCGGGCCACGACGCCCGCGAACTCCGAGTACCAGCGGGCGGAGTGCTCGGCCGGGCCGGAGATGATCAGCGGGGTGCGGGCCTCGTCGATCAGGATCGAGTCGACCTCGTCGACCACCGCGAAGTTGTGGCCGCGCTGGACCAGCTCCTCCTTCGACCACGCCATGTTGTCGCGCAGGTAGTCGAAGCCGAACTCGTTGTTGGTGCCGTACGTGATGTCGCACTCGTAGGCGGCCCGGTGCTCGGTGGCCGGCCGGTTGGGCAGCACCACGCCGACGGTGAGGCCGAGGAACTCGTGCACCCGCCCCATCCAGGCGGCGTCACGCTGGGCCAGGTAGTCGTTGACCGTGATGACGTGCACGCCCTCGCCGGAGAGCGCGTTGAGGTAGACCGGCATGACCGAGGTCAGGGTCTTGCCCTCACCGGTCTTCATCTCGGCGATGTTGCCGAAGTGCAGCGCCGCGCCGCCCATGACCTGGACGTCGTAGGGCCGCTGGCCGAGCACCCGGGCGGCCGCCTCGCGGCAGACCGCGAACGCCTCCGGCAGCAGGTCGTCGAGGGTCTCGCCGTCGGCGAGCCGCTCCTTGAACTGGTCGGTCATGCCGCGCAACTCGTCGTCGGTGAGGTTGACGTAGTCGTCCTCGATCGAGTTGACGGCGGCGGCGATGGCCTTCAGCCGGCGCACCATACGGCCCTCGCCCGCGCGGAGGACCTTTTCCAGAATCGACACGGATCAACGCTCCCCTAGACAGTCTCGAACCATCGTAGGCGCTCCATCGGCGCGATGGTCACTGGTGGCGGCCCTCCGAGTCGGCGAAACCGACATAACACGCCCGGCACGCGCCGCGCCGCCGAAATCCGGTTACGCCGTCCGCGAACGGTCCGGCACGATGGCTCGGGTGGAACCTGTGGAGATCACCGAGGACGGCCTGCTGCTGCGCCCCTGGCGGGCGACCGACGCCGACGCTGTGCACCGGGCGTGCCAGGACCCGGACATCCAGCGCTGGACCACCGTACCTCGCCCGTACCTGCCCGAACACGCACACAGGTTCGTGACCGAGGTAGCCACGGCGGACTGGGCGACGGGCACCGGGACGCCGTTCGCGGTCTGCGACGCCGCCACCGGCGAGTTGCTCGCCTCCTGCGGGCTCGTCTCGATCGACACCGGCCTGCGCTCCGGCGAGATCGGCTACTGGACCGCGCCCTGGGCCCGGGGTGCGGGCGTGGCCGTCCGGGCCAGCCGCGCCGTCGCCCGCTGGGCGTTCGACGCGCTGAAGCTGCGCCGGCTGATCTGGCAGGCCGAGGTGGGCAACCACGCCTCCCGCCTGGTCGCGCTCCGGGCGGGCTTCCGCGTCGAGGGCCGGCTGCGCCTCGCCGACCCCGCCCCCGACGGCAGCCCCGCGGGCTGGATCGGCTCACTGCTCCCCGGCGAGGTGCCCGCACCCGGCGAGACCGGTCCCGTCGGCCCGGGCACCCTGGAGGCCCGCCGCGCCGCCGTATTCGGCGCACCCCCGCCCGTCCTCTTCGCCACCGCCGGCGGCACCGAGATGCGGCTGCGTCCCATGGAGGAGCGCGACCTGGACGCGATCGTCGACACCTGCCGGGACCCGGAGACCATCCGCTGGACCAGCCTGCCCGATCCCTACGAGCGGGCGGACGCCGAGTCGTACCTGGCCTACACGCGCAGCACCTGGGCCGGCGGCAGCAGCGCCTGCTTCGTGGTCGCCGACGTCGACGACCGGTACGTGGGCACGATCGACCTGCGGCTCTCCGCCGCCGACCCGCTGCTGGCCGACGTGGGCTTCATAGCCGACCCCCGGGCCCGGGGCCGCGGCCACCTGTCGGCCGCGCTGACCGCGCTCAGCGCCTGGGGCTTCGCCACGCTGGGCCTGGCCCGCATCGAGTGGCGGGCCAACGTCGGCAACACCGCGTCCCGCCGGGTCGCCGAGAAGGCCGGCTTCACGGTCGAGGGCATCGCCCGGGGCGGGCTCACCCACCGCGACCAGCGGGTGGACGTCTGGGTCGGCGCGCTGCTGGCCGGGGACCTGGCATGACGCCGGAGACGATCGAGGCCGACGGGGTGCGGCTGCGGCAGTTCCGCCCCGCCGACGCCGCCGACCTCGCCGCCGGCTGCGGCGACCCGGTCAACCTGCGGTTCAACCCCGGCATGCCGCAGCCGTACACCGAGGCCGACGCCCGGTGGTGGATCACCGAGGGCGCCCCGGCCGCCTGGGCCAGCGGCGGGGCCGCGTACGCCATCGCCGATCCGGCCACCGACCGCCTGGTCGGCGGCGCGGGCATCGGCCAGGTCGTGACGCCGCGCCGGCAGGCGGAGGTGGGCTACTGGGTCGCGCCGTGGGCGCGGCGGCGCGGGGTCGCCACCGCCGCGACCCGGGCCCTGGCCGACGCCGCGCTGCGCCACGGCGTCGACCGGCTGGAGCTGCTGACCCACGCCGAGAATCCGGCCAGCCAGCGGGTGGCGCTCGCCGCCGGCTTCCGCCACGAGGGCGTACGCCGGGCGGCCGGCCAGCTGCGCGGCGGCGGCCGGACGGACCTGCTGGTGTGGGTACGGCTCGCCGACGACCCGCCCGGCCCGGCCCCCCGGGCGCTGCCCGACCTGCCCGAGGGCCGGCTGACCGACGGCGTGGTGACCCTGCGCCGGCTCGGCCCGGACGACGTCGACCTGATGTACCGGCTGCACTCACGGCCGGAGGTGGTGGCGAACCAGGCCCCGCCGGTGCCGCCGACCCGGGCGGCCATCGAGCGGCGCTGCCTGACTGCCGAGAGCGCGTGGCTCACCGGGGCCATCGCCCGGCTGCTGATCCTCGACGCGGTCACCGGCGAGCCGGCGGGCAGCTGTGGGCTCAGCATCTCCGACCCGGCGGCCGGTGAGGGTTCGGTCGGCTACGCGCTCCTGCCCGAGCGGCGGGGACGCGGGCTGGCCACCCGGGCGGTGCGGCTCCTGGCCGGCTGGGCGTTCGGCCCGGCGGGGCTCGCCCGGCTGGTGGCCGGCACCGTGCCCGACAACACCCCCTCGCACGGGGTGCTGGAGCGGGTGGGATTCCGCCGGGAGGGCCTGCTGCGCGGGCGCCTGCCGGGACCGTCCGGCACCCGCCTCGACGACCTGGTCTTCGGGCTGCTCCCCGACGATCTGCGCTGACCGGCGGCAGTCCGGGAGGTACGCCGGGCGTCGACGCCGCGCAGTCGAGCGCCGACGCGGCGGGCGGGCGGGCCGCCCGGAGGCCGGCCCGGGGCCGTGGTGGCGGCGTGGGCCACCACCACGGCGCGGGCGGCTCAGGCGTCCAGGGAGATGATTCCGTAGTCGTAGGCGTGCCGTCGGTAGACGACGCTCGGGCGGCCGGACTCCTTGTCCTGGAACAGGTAGAAGTCGTGGCCGACGAGTTCCATCTGGAACAGGGCTTCGTCGACGGTCATCGGCTCGGCGGGGTGCACCTTCTCCCGCGCGATGTGCCAGGGCTGGTCGTGCTCCTCCTCGACCCGTTCGGCCACGGCGGTGGCCGTGGCGGAGCCGTCGGGGGACGCACCCAGCGGCCCGTCGAGACCGGCGACCGGCAGGCCGGCGGTGGCGGCGGCGACGGAGAGCGGCGCGTGCCGTCCGCGGTGGACGCGGCGGCGGTCGGCCGCCCGGCGCAACCGGGTGTCCAGCTTGGCGATGGCCGCGTCGAGCGCGCTGTAGAAGTCGTTCGTGCAGGCCTCCGCCCGGATCACCGGGCCACGGGAAACGCAGGTGATTTCGACGCGCTGGCAGTGGTCCGCCTGGCGCGGATTGCGCTCGTGGAAAAGCTCTACATCGACACGAATAAGTTTGTGATCGTAACGTTCGATCTTCGCGAGTTTCTCCGCCACGTGCACCCGGTAGTGATCCGGCACTTCGACGTTACGGCCCTTGACCACGATGTCCATGTGACCTCCCTAGTTCGGACGGTCGTTCGTTCCAACATCCGGTCGTGCGCCCCCGGGGGAGGTCCCACTCGGCGTCGACCGGTCAGTGCGGCTACGCCTCCTTTCACCGCCGGGAGCGGGTGGAAAGACCTCCTACCCCCGACACGAAAACGCTAACTCCAATTCGCCCGACAGTCACCCCCAGTCGCCGGGACGGCCCACAATTTTTCACGGCTCATACACCAACGGGTGAAACGGAAACACGCAGCGCTACGGCCGGTGCCGTTTCTCGGTCGCGGCGAGCACCGCGGCGACCGTGGGTGACAGCCCGCTCGCCGTCAGCGCCCGCCCCACGGCGGCGAGGGTGGCGCCGGTGGTGAGGATGTCGTCGAGCACCACCACCGCCGCCCCGTCGGGCACGGACGGCACCCGCGGGCGGACCCGGAAGGCCGACTCGGCCGCCGCCGCGCGGCCGGCGCTGTCCAGCGTCACCGAGTCGGGTCGGGGCAGGGCCCGCAGGGGACGGCGCACCCGCACCGGCCAGCCCGCCCGGCGCAGCCGGTCCGCGCAGTGCCGGGTCAGCCGGCCGAGGTGGTCGCCGTAGCGGGCGCGGGCCGCCGCCGCGGTGTCCGGCACCGGCACCAGCGTCACCGGGCGGGCCTCACCCACCGCCGCCGCCACGACCTCGGCGAGCAGCGCCCCCAGCGGCCGGGCCAGCCCGTGTCGCCCGTGGTCCTTGTACGCCAGCAGCGCCTCCCGCAGCGGGCCGGCGTACGGGCCGAGGGCGACGCAGGGCGGCAGGTCGGGCGGGGCGGGAGTGGGGCGTACGGCCCTGGGGCGCAACGCGCCGAGCGCCGCCACGCACTCCGGGCAGACGCCGTGCCGCAGCCCCGGTCGGCGTTCCCGGCAGCCGGCGCACTCCACGGGCAGCACCAGGTCGGTGAGGTCCGCCCAGAGCCCGCCGAGATCCCGCACGGAGATCAGTAGAGGAAGAAGGGGGCGGTCGGGTTGCCGGCGCGCGCCCCGGCCGACGGCGGCGTGACCTCCTGCACCTGCTGCGGCTGGATCCGCTCGAACGGGCTGCTGCGGTACGCGACCCCGTTCGCCTCGTACATCGCGGCGCCGAGGCGACCCACCGCGTTCGCCGGGTACGCGGCGAGGTGCGTCACCCGGGCGCCGATCTTGTCCTCCAACCGGCTCTCCCGGGCGCCGTCCACGCTGACCTCGTAGACCGCTGGGCGGCCGACCGCGCCCGCGAGGACCAGGGTGTTCTCGCCGTACCAGTCGACGGCCGACAGGCTGGTCAGCCGGGTGTGCAGCCGACGGGCCGGGCCGGGGGTCGCCCCCGCGCCGTCGGGGCTGAGGGCGGCGACGTAGAGCGTGCCCCCGGCGATGACGGCGATCCGGTGCCCGTCCAGCGAGGCCGCCACGGCGGTCACCGGACCGGGTACGCCCAGCGGCACGGCGGTGAGCTGCGCCTGGGCGTCGAAGCGGTAGAGGCTCCCGTCGGCGACCACGAGCCCGGCCGGCTGCCCCCGGTACGTGGAGCGCAGCCAGACCGGCTGGCCCATGGCGGCGTACCCCTTGGCGCTGCGGGTGAAGGTGGCCACCGGGTCGGTGCCGGTGCCGACGGAGAGCCACTGGCGGTTGGCGTCGGAGACCACCAGCGCCGCCAGGATCTGGTTGTCGGCGCGGCTGAGCCCGGCGGAGACGACGTTCCGGTTCGCCTTGGGGTCCACGGGCACCGGGCCGGTCGGCTCTCCCGGGTAGGCCAGCGGGTGGACGGCGCCCTCGTAGACGCAGAACCGCTGGAAGCTCTCCGGGAGCTGGTGCACCGGGCGGTCCAGGCGGCGCCGTTCCAGGTCGGGGATGAACTCCTGCGACTGGTTGCGGATCTTGATGTCGAGCGGCCCGTCGAGGTCCGACAGCGACCAGGCGAGCTGCGTGCCGAGCTGCTCCAGCCGGGCCTTGTCCTCCGGCATCTCCAGGTCGACCTCCCAGCGGCCGTCCGTCCGGGTGGCGTTGTTGATCAGGCGGGTGCCGTCCGGCAGCCGGCGCACGGCCGTGCCGAGCCAGGCCGAGGGCCCGGCGGTCAGCCACTTGACCACCTCGCTGACCCGCCGCTCGTCCGGCACGGCGAGCGGCAGGTAACGCTGGTCGGGGACGAGCCGGGTGCGGTCGTTGTTCCAGAAGTAGATCGTCCGGCTCTGGTAGTACGTCTCCAGCGCCTCGACGCTGAGCAGCAACGCGGTCGGCGGGTTCGCCACGTACAGCCCGCCGTCCGTCAGGCCGTCCGGCCCGGCCTGGCTGCGCAGCTCGAAGGTGTAGGTCGTGGTGCTCGTCTCCGGCGGGGCCAACGTGCCGTCCGTGCGCAGCTGCCCGACCTGCTGCACCTTGAGGGTGACCTCGGTCCGGTCCGGGGCGTAGACGGGCACCGGCTCCTCGGTGAGCCGGACGACGGCCAGCGTGACCTCGCTGCCCTGCTTGGTCTGGAGGCGGTCGCGGTCCGCCGGCACGATGAACTGCCGGACCCGCTGGTACGCCCCGTCCGGTTCGCCGGCCGCGGCGGAGAGGAAGTTCTGGACGAACTGCTCGGCGTCGGTGCCGGCCGCGCTCCGGCTCGGGGGCTCGCCCCGGCTGCCGCTGGTCGAACCGCCCTCCGCCGCCGGTCCCGGCCCGTCCACCCGGACCTCGGTGTTCTCCGGAATGCCGCAGCCGGCCACGCCGCCCAGCAGCAGCGCGCCGCCGAGCAGTCCGGCGAGCAGCCGACGCCTCACGACCCCACCTCCGCGTGCCCACCGTTGCCCGGCCGCCCCGGACCGACGGTCAGCGCGCCGTCGGTGCCCGGACCGATCGCGAGGGCGCCCTGAGTGCCGGGGCCGATGGCCAGCAGCCCGCCCGACCGGGGCCCGCCGAAGGGCAGCGCGGCGTCGGCCGGCACCAGGCGCAACGGCGAGGTGGTCAACCGGTCGCCGGCCCGCGACGGCAGGGTGAGCCGGAACTGGGCACCCTGTCCGGGCGCACCCCAGGCCTCCAGCCAGCCGCCGTGCAGCCGGGCGTCCTCCAGGCTGATCGACAGGCCCAGCCCGGTGCCGCCGGTCTGCCGGGCCCGGGACGGATCGGCCCGCCAGAAGCGGTTGAACACCAGCTTCTCCTCGCCCGGCTTGAGCCCCACCCCGTGGTCGCGGACGGTGATCGCCACCGCCGTGTCGTCCATTCCGAGCGTGATCAGCACCGGCTTGGCCTCGCCGTGCTCGACGGCGTTGCCGACCAGGTTGCGCAGCACCCGCTCCACCCGCCGGGGATCGACCTCGGCGATCACCGGGGTGCCGGGGACGTCCAGCTCGATGGCCACGCCGACGCGCTCCGCGAGGCCGGCCAGCCGGTCGGCCACCCGGTGCACGACCGGCACCAGGTCGGTCGGCTCGGAGTCGAGCATGGCGAAGCCGGCGTCGAAGCGGCTGATCTCCAGCAGGTCGGTCAGCAGCTCCTCGAACCTGTCCAGCTCGGCCTGGAGCAGCTCGGCGCTGCGCGCCACCGCCGGGTCGAACTCGTCGCGCTCCGCGAAGATCAGGTCGGCGGCCATCCGGACCGTGGTCAGCGGGGTGCGCAGCTCGTGCGAGACGTCGGAGGTGAAGCGGCGTTGCAGCCGGGACATCTCCTCCAGCCGCAGGATCTGCCGTTGCAGGTTGGTGGCCATCTGGTTGAACGACGCCGCGAGCAGGGCGAGGTCGTCCTCGCCGTTGACCACCATGCGCTGGTCGAGCAGGCCGGCGGAGAGCCGCTGGGCCGTCCGGGCGGCGACCCGTACCGGGGTCACCACCAGCCGGGTGACCAGGCCGGCGAGCAGGCCGAGCAGGAGCACCAGGGCCGCTCCGGTGGCGGCCACGGTGTCCCGGACCTCGGCGGCCGTGGCGTCCTGCCGGGCCAGCGGTACGAGGTAGTAGAGCTCCACCTGACCGAACCGGGTGGGCACCGGGGAGCCGTAGACCAGGTACTTCGTGCGCTCCTCGCCGAGGCGCCCCGTGCGGATCTGGCTGGCGACCTTGCCCCCGGCGACCGTCTCGCGCAGCTCCGGGCTGATCAGCGGACGGACGTTGACGGCGGGCGAGGAGCGCGGCTGGATGGCGTCGGTGTGGTTGTCGGCGGCGAGCGCCACGATCACGCCGGTGGTCTGCTGCGGGTCGCCGCCGGCCAGGTAGTTGACCGTGCCCTCGATGGTCTCCTGGAGCTGCGTCTCCTGCGGCTGGTTGTAGAGGCCGAACTGCTTCGCCGCGTAGTCCGCGCCGCTGCCCAGCCGCACCCGCACGTCCGTCTCGACGTTCTCCACCAGGATGCCGGTGATCTTGTCGGCGATCAGGTAGGCGAAACCGCCCACCAGCAGACTGGACGCGACCAGTGTGATGGTCACCACCCGCAGTTGGAGCGACCGCCGCCAGGCCTGGTGCAGGCCGGCGAGCAGGCGCGCGGCCCGGCCGTGCACGCCACGCCACAGCTCCCGCGCGGCGACGCGCCGGCGCGGGACTGCCGTCGGGGGGTCCGGGATGGGGGAGGTGGCCACAGTGTGACCAGGCTATCCGGTGCCCGCCTTGTAGCCCACGCCCCGCACGGTGAGGATGATTTCCGGCCGCTCCGGATCCGGCTCGATCTTGGCCCGCAGCCGCTGCACGTGCACGTTGACCAGCCGCGTGTCCGCCGCGTGCCGGTAGCCCCAGACCTGCTCCAGCAGCACCTCGCGGGTGAAGACCTGGCGCGGCTTGCGGGCGAGCGCGACCAGCAGGTCGAACTCCAGCGGCGTCAGCTTCACCTCCTCGCCGTTGCGGCTGACGGTGTGCGCCGGGACGTCGATGGTGATCTGGTTGCCGGGCGGCCCGATGGTCAACATCTCCGGGGCGACGTCCTCGCCGCGGCGCAGCCGCGCCCGCATCCGGGCGACCAGCTCCTTGGGCTTGAACGGCTTGACCACGTAGTCGTCGGCCCCGGACTCCAGGCCGAGGACCACGTCGACCGTGTCGCTCTTGGCGGTCAGCATGACGATCGGCACGCCCGACTCGGCCCGGATCGACCGCGCCACGTCGATGCCGCTCATGCCGGGGAGCATGAGGTCGAGCAGGACGATGTCGGGGCGGTTCTCGCGGAACGCCGCCAGCGCCCGCTCGCCGTCGGCGACGAACGAGGGCAGGAAGCCCTCGCTGCGCAGGACGATGCCGAGCATCTCGGCGAGCGCGGGGTCGTCGTCGACCACCAGTACCCGGGCTCTCATGGGGTTAATGTTTCCATCCCCTTCAGTTAGGTGGGATCCCCGTCACCCGGCACGGTACTGCCGTGGGACGTCGCCGCCCAGCAACAGGTGCCCGGCGTCGCCGCCCCGACGTGCGGGTCCACCCGATCGGAACGGGCGTGTCACCATGATCCCCGCGTGCGCCGTCACGCGCCACCGCCGTCCCTCCCCAGGAGTACGCGTGCCCGACGCCGGCCCGACCGCCGTGCTTCCGCGCCGCCCCCTCACGGTCGGCGAGCTGCTGGACTCCGCGGTCCTGCTGCTGCGCGCCCAGGCCCGGGTGCTGGTGCCGGTCGCCCTCGCGCTGGCCGTGGCCGAGCAGCTCCTGCTGTACCCGCTGCGCCTCTTCGCTGGCACGGCGCCGCCCGTGTGGTTCCTGGAGTCCGGGCGGTTCGGGGCGTACTGGCTGCTGCTGGCGGTGGGCGCGGCGACCGAGGCGGTGGTCGTCCTGCTGCTGGGCAACCCGGCCGCCCGCGCCGCCGGGGCCGCGCTGCTCGGCCGTACGGTCGGGGCCCGGGAGCTGCTCCGCCCGGCCAGCGCGCGCTGGGGCGCCACCCTGCTGCTGGCCGTCCTGGTCGGCGTGGTGATGTGTGGGTTCGCGCTGTTCGGGCCGGTCTGGATCGTCGGTTTCGCCCTGCTCGGCGCCGTGGCGCCGGCGCTGGTCGTGGACCGGGTGCACCCGCTGCGCGCCCCGTTGCGCTCCGCCGCCCTGGCCGTCCGGGGCGCCGGCCGGGCCGGCTGGATCCGGCTGCTCGGCTACCTGGTGTGGTGGATCGTGCGCCTGGGCCTCGGCATCGGCGTCTACCTCGGGCTGGACTCGTTCGACCTCGTCGACCGGGCCTGGGCCGGCTGGCTGTCGCTGGCCGTCTGGGCGGGCGTGAACGCCGTCGCCTACCCGGCCCTGGCCTGCCTCGACGCGGTGCTGCACCTGGAGACCCGGATGCGTACCGAGGGACTGGACATCCGGCTCTCCCGGGCCAGGGCGGGCACGCCCGAGGCTGTCCTGCTGGCGGCCGGGCGATGAGCTTCAGCCGGTGGTGGACCGAGACCACGGCGGCGCTCGGCGACCGGGTGCCGCTGCCCCTGGTCGCGCTGCTGCTGGTGCTCGCCACGGTGCTGGTCGCGGTCGGCTGGTACACGTTCCCGGCCTGGATCCCCCGGCGGCTGCCCCGGCTGCGCCGGCGCTGCAGGCCCGCGCCGCCGGAGGCCGCCGGGCAGCCGGTCGTCCCCGCGCCCCGCGAGCCGGAGCTGGCGGCCGCCGCGTACGTCTCCCTCGCGGACCGGCTCGCCGCCGAGGGCCGGTACGCCGAGGCCGTCCGGGAGCGGCTGCGGGCGATGGTCCGGGAGCTGGCCGCCCGCCGCGTGGTGCAGCCGCAGCCCGGCATGACCGTCGTCGAGCTGGTACGCGCCGCGACGGACAGCCGGCCGCAGGTGGGCCCGCCGCTCGGCGCCGCCGGGGCGGTCTTCTCCGAGGTCTGGTACGGCCAGCGCCCCGCCTCCGTCGAGCACGACCACCGGATGCGGGAGCACGCCGCCGAGCTGGACCGGGTGCTGACCGGGCACCCCGAGGACGGGCCCCGAGCATGAGCGCACCCGCCACCGCCGCCCCGCCGGCCCCACGGACCGCCGCCGCTCCCCAACGCCGCCGGCACCGGCTGCTGATCCCGCTGGGCCTGGCCGCGCTGCTGCTGACCACGACCCTGGTCACCCACGCGGTCGACCAGCCCGACCCCGACGACCGGGGGTTCCTCTCCCCCGTCGCGACCGGGGACGACGGCGGCAGCCGGCTCGCCGACGCGCTGCGCGAGCGGGGCGTCACCGTGCAGCGGGAGACGGAGACGCTGCCGGCGCTGCTGGCCGCCCGCAGCGGTGCGACCACGCTTTTCGTGCCCGCGCCGACCCTGCTGCACCCCGACACGGTCGGCGCGTTGGACTCGCTGCCCTCGACCACCAGGCTGGTGCTGGTGGATCCGCCGCGCCGGGTGCTGGAGGCGGTCGGGCTGCCCGTGGAGCCGGCCGGCCGCCGGTGGGCCGCGCAGGCGGTGGGGCCGGACGCGCGGGGCCTGCCCTGCCCGTTGCCCGAGCTGCGCCAGCTGGGGCGGGCGGCGGTCGGGCTGCAACGCTACGCGGCCACCCCGGGCGCCTCGGCGCCCGTCCGGTTCTGCTTCGCCGACGGGCTCGCCCTGCTGCCCCGGGTCCCCGACGCAACGGTCGTGGTGGGCGCCAGCGACCCGTTCCGCAACGACCGGATCGACGAGTGGGACAACCGGGCGTTCGCCACCGCGCTGCTCGGCGGGCCGGGTCGGGTGGTGTGGCTCGACCTGGACGGCCCCGAACCCCCGCCGGTCTTCGGCAACGGCAGCACCGGCCGCCCGGCCTGGTCGCCCACGCCGGGCGGCTCCACCGGGGACGGCCGACCGGGCAGCGGAGACGGCGACGGCACCGGCACCGGCGACGGGGATCCCGGCGGTCCCGGCGGGAATACCGCCGGCGACAGGAACGACGACGGCGAGGGCGATTCGCGGGCCGACCGGCCCGACCCGCCGGACCCGCTGTGGTCCGCCTTCCCCCGCTGGCTGTGGGCGTTGCTGGCCCAACTCGCCGTGGCCGCCCTGTTGGCCGCGCTCTGGCGGGCCCGGCGGCTCGGCCCGCCGGCCCCCGAGCCGCTGCCGGTCACGGTCCGCTCGGCCGAGACGGTGCTCGGCCGCGCCCGCCTCTACGAGAAGGCCGGTGCCCGGGACGCGGCCGCCCGGACGCTGCGGGCCGCCGCCCTCGACCGCCTGACGCCCCGGTTGCACCTGCCGCCGACCGCGCCGCCGGCCGACGTGGCCGCCGCGGTGGCCGCCCGTACCGGCGACGACCCGCGGTGGACCGACGAGGTGCTGCACGGCGCCGAGCCCGAGACCGACGGGGACCTGCTGGACCTGGCCCGCGCGCTGGACCGGCTCACCCGCGCCGTCGCCCCGCACACCGCCGACGGACCGCCCCCGCCCGCCGGGGCCCCGCACCCGGCCGCGGTGCCGTTCCACGAGGGACCACCTCCGGCCACCGACGGACCGGCCCCGGCCGCCGCGCCGCCCGCCGAGGGGCCGCCACCGCCTGCCGCACCGCATCCGCACCGAGCCGAAGGAGACCCCCGGTGACCCGACCCGCCGGCACCGCCGAGCCGTCGACCATCGAGCCCGTCGACCCGCGCGCCGCCCTGCACCGGCTGCGTACCGAGGTCGCCAAGGCGGTCGTCGGGCAGGACGCGGTCGTCACCGGCCTGGTGATCGCCCTGCTCTGCCGCGGGCACGTGCTGCTGGAGGGCGTACCGGGCGTGGCCAAGACGCTGCTGATCCGCACCGTGGCCACCGCCCTCGACCTGGGCTCCAAGCGGGTGCAGTTCACCCCGGACCTGATGCCGGGCGACGTCACCGGCTCGCTGATCTTCGACCCGCACACCGCCGCCTTCACCTTCCGCGAGGGGCCGGTCTTCACCAACCTCCTGCTCGCCGACGAGATCAACCGGACGCCGCCGAAGACCCAGTCGGCGCTGCTGGAGGTGATGGAGGAGCGGCAGGTCTCGGTGGAGGGCGATCGGCGGCCGCTGCCCGACCCGTTCATCGTCGCCGCCACCCAGAACCCGATCGAGTACGAGGGCACCTACCCGCTGCCGGAGGCGCAGCTCGACCGCTTCCTGCTCAAGCTCACCGTGCCGCTGCCCAACCGGGACGAGGAGTTGGGCGTGCTCCGCGCGCACCACGCCGGCTTCGACCCCCGCGACCTGGCCGCTGCCGGCGTACGGCCGGTGGCCGACGCGGCCGACCTGGCGGCTGCCCGGGCGGCGGTCGGCCGGGTGCACGTGGCCGAGCCGCTCTTCGGCTACATCGTCGACCTCTGCCGGGCCACCCGCAACACCCCGGCGCTGGAGCTGGGCGCCTCGCCCCGGGGCGCGACGGCGCTGCTCAACACCGCCAAGGCGTGGGCCTGGCTGGCCGGCCGCGACCACGTCGTACCGGACGACGTGAAGGCGGTCGCCCGGCCGACGCTGCGGCACCGGCTGCGGCTGCGCCCCGAGGTGGAGTTGGAGGGCGTCGGCGTGGACGCGGTGCTGGACACGGTGCTCGCCACCGTGCCGACGCCGCGATGACCTGGCGGGCGGCGCTCCTGCTGGCGGTCGGCGCGCTGACCCTGCCGGCCTGGCCGGCGCCGTTCGTCGGGCTGCTGGTGATGACCGGGGCGGTGCTGCTGCTGGTGCTGCTCGACCGGGCGCTGGCCGCGCCGCCGGGTGCGCTCACGGCCGCCCGGCAGGGGGACCGCGCGGTCCGGCTCGGCGGCACCGCCACCGTCGCGCTGCTGCTGCACAACCCCTCCGGCCGTACGCTGCGGGCCAAGGTCCGCGACGCCTGGGTGCCCTCCGCCGGCGCCCGCCCCGACGTGCCCCCGTCGCGGCTCGTACGCGTCGATCCCGGCGTGACCGTGGCGCTGCCCAGCCGGCTGACCCCGCTGCGGCGGGGCGACCGGCCGGCGGTGGCGCTGACGGTGCGCTCGTTCGGGCCGCTGGGGCTGGGATTCCGGCAGCGCTCCGGCCGGCCGGCCACGCCGCCGTGGACGCTGCGCGTGCTGCCGCGCTTCGACTCCCGCCGGCACCTGCCGGAGAAGCTGTCCCGGCTGCGGGTCATCGACGGCACCCAGGTGAGCCGCGGGCGGGGCCAGGGCACCGAGTTCGACACCCTCCGCGAGTACGTGGTCGGCGACGACGTGCGCTCGATCGACTGGCGGGCGAGCGCGCGCCGGGCCGACGTGCTGGTGCGTACGTGGCGGCCGGAGCGGGACCGCCGGCTGCTGTGCGTGCTGGACACCGGGCGGACCTCGGCGGTGCGGGTCGGCGACGAGCCCCGGCTGGACACCGCCATCGACGCCGCCCTGCTGCTCACCGCCCTCGCCGCCCGCGCCGGCGACCGGGTTGACGTGCTCGCGGCCGACACGGCCGTACGGGCCACGGTCACCGGCACGGGCGGGCCGGCCCTACTGCCGCGCGTGGTGCACGCCCTCGCCCCGCTCCAGCCGACGCTGGCGGAGACGGACTTCGACCTGATCGCCGGCGAGCTGCTGCGCCGGCAGCGCCAGCGCAGCCTGGTGGTGCTCTTCACGGCGCTGGAGGCGGGCGCCCTCGGCGAGGGGCTGCTGCCGGTGCTCCCCCGGCTCGCCGGCCGGCACCGGGTGGTGGTCGCGGCGACGCACGATCCGGTGCTGACCGCCCTCACCACCGCCGTCCCGCAGCGCCCGGCGGACGCCTACGCCGCCGCGGCGGCCTGGCGGGCCCTGGCCGAACGCGACCGCGTCCGCACCGCCCTGGGTCGCCACGGCGTGACGGTCGTGGACGCCCCGGCGGGCCGCCTGGCCTCCACGCTGGCCGACACCTACCTGCGCCTCAAGGCCCTCGGTCAGCTCTGAGGCGGCTTGGGGCCGCACCGAGGGTCAGCGTCCCGGGTGGAGATCGAGTACGTCGTCCCCGTCGTGCGCGCCGGAGGGTGCGGCACCCGCGCGGCGGCCGAGGAGCACCACGTACGCCAGGAAGGCGAGCCAGACGGCGGCGCCCACGGCGACGCGCAGCGGGACCGGCACGGGCGCCGGGGTCACGAACGCCTCGATGACGGCGGAGACCGCGAAGAGCCCCACCAGCCCGACCGCGACCAGGACTCCCTCGCGGCCGGCCCGGGCCACCGCCTGCCCCCGGGTGAGCTGTGTCGGTGGCGCGATCCAGGACCAGCCGATGCGCAGGCCCACGCCGGCGGCCACGAAGACCCCGGTGAGTTCCAGCAGCCCGTGCGGGGTGATCAGGCCGAAGAAGACGTCCGCGCGGCCGTAGGCGACCATCACCCCGCCGACCACGCCGATGTTGAGGGCGTTCTGCCAGAGCAGGTAGAGCACCGGCACGATCAGCACCCCGGCGGCGAGGCACTGGGCGGCGAGCCAGGCGTTGTGCGTCCACAGGTGGAAGGCGAAGGTCGGCGCGGCGTACTCGGTGTAGTAGCCGGCGAACCCGGACTCGACCAGGTCGGCGGCCGCCTCGTCGCCGATGAAGGCCGCCGCCGTCTGCGGGTTGTCGGCCACGTACCAGATCAGGAAGAGGCTGAGCAGGGTGAAGCCCGTCGCCACCCCGCACCACCAGGGCCAGGCGCGGTAGACGGCGGCGGGGAAGCCGGCCACGAGGAACCGCCCGACCGCCGCCCACGACGGGCGCGGTCGGCCGGTGAGCCGGGCGCGGGCACGCAGCACCACCTGGGAGAGCTGGCTGACCAGCGCCGGGTCGGGTGAGCGGCTGCGCAGCACCGACAGCTGGGTGGTGGCCCGCTGGTAGAGAGCGACCAGCTCGTCGACCTCGGCGGCGTCGAGCCGGCCGCGCCCGGAGAGCTCCTCCAGCCGTCGCCACTGTCCGCCGTGTTCCGCGACGTACGCGTCGAGATCCACCGTCACCCCCGTCCGGGGATCATAGTGTTCACTGTCGGGGTGAGAGCACAACCGCGACCCGCACCGTGGGCAGACGCCGGGCTGGTCAGCGGGGAGGCCGTGGAACTGGACGTCCGGGCCGCCCGGATCGGCTCCCGGGTGCTCGCGCTGCTGCTCGACGTCCTGGCCCAGGCGGCCCTCATGCTGGCGCTGTCCATGAGCGTCGGCGCCGCGCTCCTCGGCCTGCCCGACGGGCTGGTCGACGGCGCCCTGGCCGGCGGGCTCGCGACGGTGGGCCTGATCCTGGTGCTGGTCGGCTACCCGGTGCTGTGCGAGCGCTTCAACCACGGCCGCACGCTGGGCAAGATGGCCGTCGGGCTGCGCGTGGTCAGCGCCGACGGCGCCCCGGTCGCCGCGCGGCAGTCGTTGATCCGGGCGCTGGTCGGCGTGGCCGTGGAGTGGCCCGGCCTGGTGCTGCCGCTGCTGAGCTGGGTGGCCGGGGTGTCGGTGATGCTGACCGACCGGCGCGGGCGTCGGCTGGGCGACCTGGTGGCGGGCACGCTGGTCGTGCACACCCGCGCGGCGACCGCCTGGCGGCCGGTTCCGACGGCGGTGCCCGCGCTGGCCGGCTGGGCCTGCACGGCGGACCTCAGCCGGCTGGACGACGGCCTGGCGTTGGCCGCCCGGCAGTACCTGGCGCGGGTGCACCAGCTCGCGGAGCCGGCGCGCGGGCGGCTGGGGCGCGGCCTGTGGACCGAGGTCTCCGCGGTGATCGCGCCGCCCCCGCCCGCGGGCATGCCCGAGTCGGTCTACCTGGCCGCGGTCCTCGGCGAGCGACACCGACGGGCGCGGTACCGGCTGGCGTTCGGCCGGACGGCCGCCGCGTCGCTCTGGCCCGAACTGGTGCTCGCGCCGCCCGCACCCGCGAACCCGATCCGGCCGCCGGCGCCCGACCTCGCGCCGGTGCCCCGGACCGCCATGCCGGCGCAGGCCACGCCCGCGCAGGCCGTGGCGGCGCGGGCCGTTCCGGCGGTACGGCCCGCGGCTGCCCCGTCGGCGTGGGACGGCGGCGGGTCGGTCCCCGACGCCGGCAGCTGAGCGGGCTGGACGGTCGCCCCGAACCGTCCGGGGGGAGGCGGGCCGCGCGTCGATTGTGGCAGGATCCGGCTCGCCCCTACCGAGACAGGATCACCGTGGCCGACGACCTGTTCACCCCCACGATCGCGCCGGCGGCGTACGAGACGCGGCGCCCGCCGTGGCGGCCCCAGTCGTTGATCTTTCCCGCCGTCTTCGGCGGCCCGACGGCCGTCACCGTGCTCGCCCTGCTCAACGGGCGCCGGCTCGGAGTGTCCCGCCCGGCGCAGTTGGCGGTGCTCGGCACCGGGCTGGCCGGGCTGCTCGCCCGGCTGACGATGACGCTCGCGATCGTCGACGACGGGGCCGGCCGACCCGTACGGCTGGTGGGGGCGCTGGCCGGCGCGCTGGTCTGGCTGGTGGCCGCCGCCACGCAGAACCGCCTGTTCCGGTCGTACGAGCTGCGTGGCGGCCAGCCCGCGTCGTTGTGGCTGCCCGGCCTCGGGGCGGTGCTGGTGCTCGGCTTCACCGAGGCCGTCCTGGTCTTCCTGGTGGCCGTCGCGTGACCGGCCCGGAGACGCAGCTCGCCCGGGTCGCCCACCTGCTGGAGGTGAACCGCCCGGAGCAGGCCCTGACGGAGGTCGACCGGCTGCCCGCCCCGCTGGCCACCAGCCGGCTCGCGTTCCGGCTGCGGGCGGGCGCGCTGACCGTGCTCGACCGCTGGGACGACGTGGTGACCGTGGCGCGGCAGGGGCTCGCCGAGCACGGCCCGGACGCCGAACTGCTCGGCCGGCTCGGCCTCGCGCTGCGCCACCGCCGCGAGCACGCCCTCGCCGAGCGGGCGCTGCTCGACGCGCTCGCCATCGAGCCGGAGAACCCGTGGCTGCTCTGCCAGTACGCCGACCTCTGCTCGGCCGCCGGCCAGCCGGACAAGGCGGAACGCCTGGTGGCCCGCGCGGCGGCGATCGCGCCGGACGCGCCGGCCGTCTTCGCCTCGCGGTTCCAGCTCGCGTACGCCCGGGGTGACGACCGGGCGGCCGAGCGGGTGGCCCGGGAGTTCCTCGGGGCGTGGCCGGGCAACCCCGTGGCCCTCGCCCTGCACGGCGTCGCCGCCGCCCAGCGCGGCCGGGTGGGCGCCGCGCACCGCGCCTTCGGGCAGGCGTCGGCACAGGACCCGACCGACGCCGACTACGCCGACGCCGCCTGGGAGACCCGGGTGTACGCGCACCCGCTGCTGCTGCCGTTGCGTCCGCTCTACCGGCTGGGGATCCTGCGCACCTGGCTGCTCGCGGTCGGCGTGATCGTGCTGCTCTCGGCGGCCGGCCTGGACGTGCTCGGCGGCCTGTTCGCCCTGGCCTGGATGCTCTTCTGCGTCTGGTCGTGGATCGCTCCGCCGCTGGTCCGCCGGATGGTGCTCGGCCGGTGGCGGTCGTGAGGGCGTTCGGGCCGTGGCTGGCCGTCCTCGCCGTGGTGCTGCTGCTCGACGCGCTGCGCCTGCGCGTGCTGGCCGCCGTGGTGTCGGTGGCGTGGCTCGCCTGGTGCGTGTGGAGCTGGGTCCGCCCCGCCCGCCGCCGCTCGCACCGGGACTGACCGCCCGGCGGCACGCGTCCGCCCGCGCGGCAACGCCGGCCGGCTCGCCCCCGTGCCGGCGGCGCGCCCGCCCCCGGAAAAGCCGACCGGGCCGGCCGCTCGGCGGGGAGCGGTCGGCCCGGTCGGTGCGGCCGGGATCAGTACCGGTAGTGCTCCGGCTTGAACGGGCCCTCCACGGAGACGCCGAGGTAGGACGCCTGCTCCTTGGTCAGGGTGCTCAGCTTGGCGCCGAGCGCCTCGAGGTGCAGCCGGGCGACCTTCTCGTCGAGGTGCTTGGGCAGCACGTAGACGCCGATCGGGTATTCCTCGGTCTTGGTGAACAGCTCGATCTGGGCGATCGTCTGGTTGGCGAACGAGTTCGACATCACGAAGCTCGGGTGGCCGGTGGCGTTGCCCAGGTTCAGCAGGCGGCCCTCCGACAGCACGATGATGGCGTGCCCGTCGGCGAACTTCCAGAGGTCGACCTGCGGCTTGATGTTGACCCGCTCGACGTCGGAACGCTTCGCCAGGCCGGCCATGTCGATCTCGTTGTCGAAGTGGCCGATGTTGCCGACGATGGCCTGGTGCTTCATCCGGGCCATGTGCTCGTTGGTGATGACGTCGAAGCAGCCGGTGGCGGTGATGAAGATGTCGGCCTGCTCGACCACGTCGTCCAGGGTGGCGACCTGGTAGCCGTCCATCGCCGCCTGGAGTGCGCAGATCGGGTCGACCTCGGTCACCACGACCCGGGCGCCCTGCCCGCGCAGCGACTCGGCGCAGCCCTTGCCGACGTCGCCGTAGCCGAGCACGACCGCCATCTTGCCGCCGATCAGCACGTCGGTGGCGCGGTTGATGCCGTCGATCAGCGAGTGGCGGCAGCCGTACTTGTTGTCGAACTTGCTCTTCGTCACCGAGTCGTTGACGTTGATGGCGGGGAAGAGCAGGGTGCCGGCCCGGTGCATCTCGTAGAGCCGGTGCACGCCGGTGGTGGTCTCCTCGGTCACGCCCTTGATGCCGGCGGCGATCCGGGTCCACCGCTGGCCGTCCTCGGCGAGCGAGCGGTGGAGCACGCCGAGGATGACCGCGTACTCCTCGGAGTCGGCGGACTCGACCGGCGGGACGGCGCCGGCCTTCTCGAACTCGGCGCCCTTGTGCACCAGCAGGGTGGCGTCGCCGCCGTCGTCGAGGATCATGTTCGGGCCCTGCCCGTCGGGCCAGGTGAGCACCCGCTCGGTGCACCACCAGTACTCCTCCAGGCTCTCGCCCTTCCAGGCGTAGACCGGAACGCCGGCCGGGGCCTCGGGGGTGCCGTCGGGGCCGACCACGATCGCGGCGGCGGCGTGGTCCTGGGTGGAGAAGATGTTGCAGGACGCCCAGCGGACCTGCGCGCCGAGCGCGACCAGGGTCTCGATCAGGACGGCGGTCTGGATGGTCATGTGCAGCGACCCGGTGATCCGGGCACCGGCGAGCGGCTGGGCGTCGGCGAACTCACGACGGATCGCCATCAGGCCGGGCATCTCGTGCTCGGCGAGCTGGATCTCCTTGCGCCCGAACTCGGCGAGCGACAGATCCGCCACCTTGTAGTCGCCCTCGGCGAGAGTGCTCGGCCGGGCCTCGGACGGCGTGCCACTGGCGGACGCCGGGAGGGTGCTGGTCATGGAATCTCCTGTCGGACGATGTGCTGCGCGACCATTCACCTTACGCTCGCGAGCCGCCGCCGCGAGGACCGGCCGGGTGAAGAGGACACGAAGACATCGGCGGACAGCGCACGGGGCGACCGGTCGTGGACGAAGTCCCGTCCATGGCCGCCCGCCCCGTGCATCCCCCCGGTTTGGTTCCCCCGCGCGCGTTCTCGGACCGTCGTCGCGATAACGCTGCGTACCCATAGAGTCACACTGCGCCAAGGGAGAGTCAAGCTATTCCGGAAAAGTCGGACTCGTGTCGCCGCCCCGGGCGCCGGTCAGCGCAGGCCGCAGCTCGCGACGTACGCCTCCCCCGCGCCGCCCACCCGCAGCGCTCCGGCGGTCGCGCTGCCGACGGCGGCCCGACCGGGCCCGAGCGTCACCGCGCCGGCCCCATCGTCGACCGAGACCTCGCCGGAGCGGCAGAGCACCACCCGGGGCCCCGGCACCTCGACCGTCACCTGCGGCAGCCCCGCGTCCACCGTCACCCGGTGCAGCGCGAAGTCCTCCACCGGCACCGGCCAGGTGACCAGCCCCGGGGCCACCTCCAGCGGCGGCACCACCGGGTCGTGGAGCACCTCGAAGCGCAGCACCCGCAGCAGCTCCTCGACGTCCACCCGCTTCGGCGTCAGCCCGCCGCGCAGCACGTTGTCGCTGGCCGCCATGATCTCCACGCCGGTCCCGCGCAGGTAGGCATGCAGGTTGCCGGCCGGCATCCAGATCGCCTCGCCGGGCGCCAGCCGCACCCGGTTGAGCAGCATCGCCACCAGCACCCCGGGGTCGCCCGGGTAGGCCGCGGCCAGGTTCCGAGCCAGCTCCGCGTCAGGCCCCGCGACCGGCGCCGACGCCACGGCCGCCACCAGCGCGTCGCGCCGGTCGACCGGCCAGGTCAGCAGCAGCCGTACGGCCTCGCGCAGGCCGGCCGGGCCGGTGCGCAGCGCCGCCAGCACCGGCTCCAGCGGGGGTACGCCGAAACCGGTCAGCACCGCCGCCGAGGCGGCCGGGTCCCGGAAACCGCAGAGCGCCTCCATCGGCGAGAGCGCCACCAGCAGCTCCGGCTTGTGGTACGGGTCGACGTAGTTGCGCTGCCCGTCGGGGCGGGCCGCGTCGGCGGCGTGCCCGGCGCGGGCCTGCTCGGCGTCCGGGTGCGCCTGGAGGCTCAGCGGGGCGTCGGCGGCGAGCACCTTGAGCAGGAACGGCAGCCGGGTGCCGAACCGGCCGACCAGCCGCTCGCCGAGCCAGTGGTCCGGCTCGGCGAGCAGCAGGTCGGTCAGGCTCACCCGGTTGCCGTCGCGGTCGACCGCGGCCGGGGCGCCCGGGTGGGCGCCCAGCCACAGTTCGGCCTCCGGGCCGTCGCTCGGCACCGGCCGCCCCTGCAACTCGGCGATGGCCGAGCGGGACCCCCAGGCGTAGTCGCGGATCGGACCGTGCAGCAGTTCCACCGGTCAGCTCCCGGGCCGCCCGGCGGCCTCACCCGGCTCGGCCCCCGCCGCGGCGGACGACGCCGCGCCGGCGCCCGCACGCTCGGCGGCGACGCTGTAGATGTCCGGCTCCAGGTAGATCACCCGGGCCGTCGGCACGGCGGCGCGGATCCGGGTCTCGACGGTGTTGATGCTGCGGGCCAGCACCTCCGCGGTGACGCCCGCCGGCACGGCCACCTTGGCGGCCACCATCAGCTCCTCAGGACCGAGGTAGAGCGTCTTCATGTGGATGATCCGCTCGAACTCCGGCCCGTCGGTGACCGCCTTCTCGATCACCGCGACGTCCTGCGCCTCGGCGCCCTCGCCGAGCAGCAGACTCTTGGTCTCGATGGCGAGGATGATCGCGATCGCCACCAGCAGCACACCGATCATCGCGGTGCCGACCGCGTCCCACCGGCCGTTGCCGGTGATCAGCGTCATGCCGACGCCGAAGAGCGCGAAGACCAGACCGACCAGCGCGCCCAGGTCCTCCAGCAGCACCACCGGCAGCTCGGGGGCCTTGGCCCGCCGCACGAACTTCACCCAGGACTGGTTGCCCCGGACGAGGTTGGACTCGACGATCGCGGTGCGGAAGGAGAACGTCTCCATGATGATCGCCGCCACCAGCACCACGACCGGCACCCAGTGCCACGAGGTGATGCCCTCCTCGTGCGACCACTTGTGGTACGCCTCGTAGAGGGCGAACAGGCCACCGACGCTGAACAGCACGATGGACACGATGAACGCGTAGATGTAGCGCTCCCGGCCGTAGCCGAAGGGGTGCTGCGGGGTGGCCGCACGCTTGGCCCGCCGTCCACCGAGCAGCAGCAGACCCTGGTTGCCGGAGTCGGCCACCGAGTGGATCGACTCCGCCAGCATCGACGACGATCCGGTCAGCAGGAACGCGACGAACTTGGTGACGGCGATGCCGGCGTTGGCCAGCAGGGCGGCGACGATCGCCTTCGTACCACCGTTGGCGCTCACGCGGTCGCTCCGTCGCGTCGCGCGGCCCCGCCGGGCGTCGGCGCGGTGCGCCGCTCGGCCCGTTCCCTGCTATCGCTCACTGGTTTGCCAGCTCCTTCATTTCCGTGATGGCCGGTACGGCCATCGGGTCCAGTCCGTGGGCCAGGGCGAGGTAGATCGAGGCGAAGTCCGGCACGGCGACCAGCGAGGCGAGCCGTTCCAGCGCGGAGCCGCCCTCGGCTGTCACCACGTCGCAGCGCACGCCCCGCCGCTCGGCGAGGGTCTGTACCGCGTCCGCGCGGCGCTCCTCGACGTCGAGCGGCTCGTCGGCGTCGTCCTCCGGGTTCAGCCCGCCGTCGCGCAGCAGGACCAACCGCAGCCGGGTGCCCGACGGCTCCTCCTCGTCGGGGTCGGCGAAGATGTCCCGCTCCCCCTCCGCCAGGCCGCCGAAGACGCCGTCGAGCAGGCCGACCCGACCACGCCCCGCCTCGCCGAGCGCACCGCTGACCACCGGGTAGCGGGCGTTGGCGGACAGGGTGTCGCCGAAGCGGCGGGCCGCGACGGTCGCCAGCGGCGACGAGCCCCAGACGATCGGCACCGAGCCGGCCAGGCCCAGGGCCAGCGACTTCGCCGGGTTGACGAAGGACTCGGCCGTCGGACGGCAGCGGTCGGCCTCCGCGTCCAGCCGGGCCGCGGTCTCCGCCAGGTCCGCCTCGTTGACCTTCACGAGGCCGAGCGTACGGGCGGCGAGCAGGACCGGCACGGTGAGCGCCCAGAGGCTGGCCCGGGCCGGGGCGCGCCGGGGCACCGGGATGAACGGCGCCCGGGCCCGCTCGGCCACGGACTGCAACTGCGAGTCGGGCGCGCCGACGGCGACCAGCCGGGCGCCCCGCCGGTGCGCGGCCTCGGCGGCGCCCAGCGCCTCGGGGCTGCGGCCGGAGGCGCTGACGGCGATCACCACGTCGGCGGCGCCCACCCAGCCGGGCACGCCGGCGCTGCGGTGCGGGATGACCGGCACCGGGCAGCGCGGCCCGGCCACGGTGGCCAGCACGTCGCCCGTACGCCCGGCGGTGCCGATGCCCGCGATGACGACCGCGCGGGGGCGGCCCTCGTCGGCGAGCACCTGGAGGTTGGCCTCGGCGGCCAGGGCGGCCGTCTCGCGGACCTGCGCCCCGGCGGAGGCGGTGTGCCGCAGCATGCCGCCCGGGTCGTGCTCGGCCAGCGCGGCCGGGTCGTCGAGGAGTGCCTCGTCGGGCTCGCGGCGGCCGCTGACCCCGGCCGTACCGTCGATCATGACTGCTCCGAAGGGCCGCGCGCCTCGTCCAGCAGCAGCACCGGCACGTCGTCGCGGACCTCGAAGATCCGGCCGCACTCGGTGCAGGTCAGCGTCTGCGCCTGCGCGTCGTAGTCGAGCGGGGCGTGATGCGTGTCCGGACAGGCGAGGATTTCCAGCAACTGCGGGTCCAGGGCCACGGCGCGGCTCCTTCCACGTATGCGGTTTCACCGATCGACGGTGCCGACCGGCGCAGGCGATCCTATCGGCGAACCCGGTCGAGCACCTCGTCGCGGAGGGCGGTCATCCGCTCCCGGGTCGGGGCCTCCACGTTGAGCCGCAGCAGCGGCTCGGTGTTGGAGGCGCGCAGATTGAACCACGCGCCGTCCGGGAAGCGCAGGGTCAGCCCGTCCAGTTCGTCGGCGTCGGCCTGCGGGTACGCGGCCCGCACCTCGGCCACCTTGGCGGCCTGGTCGGCCACCGTCGAGTTGATCTCGCCGGAGGCGACGTAGCGCTCGTACTCGGCGGCCAGCACGGACAGCGGCAGCGACTGCTCGCCCAGGGCGGCCAGCGTGTGCAGCGCGGCCAGCATGCCGGTGTCGGCGAACCAGAAGTCGCGGAAGTAGTAGTGGGCCGAGTGCTCGCCGCCGAAGATCGCGTTCGTGCGGGCCATCTCCGCCTTGATGAAGGAGTGCCCGACACGCGCGACGACCGGCTCGCCGCCGTGCTCACGGATGATCTCCGGCACCGCCTTGGAGGTGATCAGATTGTGGATCACCGTCGAGCCGGGGTGCTTGGCCAGCTCACGGGCCGCCACCAGGGCGGTGATCGCCGACGGCGAGACCGGCTCGCCCCGCTCGTCCACCACGAAGCAGCGGTCGGCGTCGCCGTCGAACGCCAGGCCGATCTCGGCGCCGTGCTCGATCACCGCGCGCTGGAGGTCGACCAGGTTGGCCGGGTCCAGCGGGTTGGCCTCGTGGTTGGGGAAGGTGCCGTCCAGCTCGAAGTAGAGCGGCACGATCTCCAGCGGCAGCGCCGGCAGGACGGTGTCGCCGAGCACGGCCGGAACGGTGTAGCCACCCATGCCGTTGCCCGCGTCGACGACCACCTTCAGCGGACGGATGCCGGAGAGGTCGACCAGCTGCCGCAGGTACGCCGCGTAGTCGGCCAGCAGGTCCCGGCGCTCGGCCGGCGCGGCCGACGCGTCGGCCGGGCGGGCCTCGTCCTTGTCCAGCAGGGCCTGCGCCCGCTCGCGGATCTCGGCCAGCCCGGTGTCCTGCCCGATCGGGCGGGCCCCGGAGCGGCACATCTTGATGCCGTTGTACTGCGCCGGGTTGTGGCTGGCCGTGAACATCGCGCCGGGCAGCCCCAGCGCGCCGGAGGCGTAGTAGAGCATGTCGGTCGAGGCGAGGCCCAGCTCGATGACCCCGCGACCCTCGGCGCGTACGCCAGCGGCGAAGGCGGCGGCCAGACCCGGACCGGTGGCCCGCATGTCGTGCGCGACGAGCACTTCCCCGTTCTGCTCGCCGAAGCCGTTCAGCACCTGCGCGAAGGCCGCGCCGAGGGCCTCGGCGGCGCGCTCGTCCCACTGGTCCGGCACCGTCCCACGGACGTCGTAGGCCTTCACGATCTGGGACAGATCAGACACCGGTCTCGCTCCTTGCGCCGCAGGTCGTCAACGGCCTGAGCGTATCGGAGGGGCGCCGCGCGGCCCGGCTCAGCCGGGGAGCCGGGGCATGAACACGGTGTGGTCGCCACCGCCGGCCTCCGGCGGCGGGTCGCCAGGCTTGCGTTGACCGGGCGGCGTGGAGGTCGGCGGATCACTCGGCCCGCCCTGACCGGACGGCGCGGCCGGCGGCTGGCCGTACTGCCCCGCAGCCTGTGGCTGGCCGTACTCCCCGGGTGCCGCCGGTGGGCCGTACGGTCCCGGTGCTGCCGGCTGGCCGTACTGTCCCGGTGTCGCGGGTTGACCGTACTGCGCCGGTGCCGGGGGCGCCGACCTGGGGCTGGCAGGCGGGGCCGACACGGGCGGGGAGGCTGGGGCGCCGGGCACCACCTGGGTGGCCTCCGGCGTCGGGCGGCTGCCGTACACGCCGCCCGCCGAGCGCGGCGCGGGCGTGCCGCCGTACAGGCCGGGGGCGGGGGGTTGCTGGCCGTACACCTGACCGGGCGGGCCGGGAGCCACGGTCGGGCCCTGCCCGGAGCGGTAGGTGGTGCCGCCGGGGTTGCGGGGCAGCGGGACGTGGCCCGGGTCGCCGGCCGGCTCCTTGTCCGCCCGGGAGCGGCGGAAGAGCAGGACGATGAGCAGGATCCCGACGGCGACCATCGCGATGCCGAAGAACATGACCACCGAACCGCCCGAGGACTCCTCCTCGGCGGCGTTACTGACGGAGCCGGCCCCCCGGCCGGCGACGGCGGCCAGGCTCGGGTCCTCCGCGCCGGCCCGCACCTCGGTGGCGGTCGCGCTCGGGGTCGGCGACGGCTTCTTCGAGGGCTTCGGCGTCGGCGAGGCCGACGCCCGGCCGCCGACCACGCGGGACGCCTCGGCGCCCCGGCCCAGGGCCCGCCCGAGAGCGTCGCTGGCCACGCCGCTCACGGTCAGCCGACCGGCCGGCGCCTCCGCGGCGAACGCCACCCGGTAGCGCACCGTGATGCCCTTGCCCTTGCAGAGCCTCGGGTTCAGCGGTGAGGTGGCCGACGTCGCGGCGCTGCCGCGACCCCCCGAGAGCGGCACCGGGAACCAGCGTCCGCCCACGTTGACCTGCACGCTGGCCTGGTCGGCGCGCAGGCCGGCCAGGCGCAGCCCCACGGCGGTACGCAGCAGCACGCAGCCGTCGCTGCGCTTGCGCACCTCGATCGAGACGCCTCCGGCGGAACCGCCGGCGGTGAAGCTGCCCGCCGAACGCACCCGGACCGAGTCGCCCTCGGCGAGCGCCGGCGTCGCGCCGAGCGCCACCAGGCCGCCCAGCAACGTGCAGACCGTCGCGAGCCGCGCCGCGTGCCGACGTACCGCCATGATCACCTCGCCGTTCCTCCCCCGACGGGGGTCCGCCGGTCAGGCTACTACCGGGGCCTGTCAGGGCCCGGTCATAGAGCACTCCGGATGTGCGCCGTATTACCCGGCAGGCCGGTCGAGGCACCTGACCCGGCCGAACGGTCGCCTGCTGTCGGCCTCGGGGTCAACCGGCCCCTCGACGGCAGAGAACGGCGGTCCCGCCCGGTCCGGGTCGCCAAGCCGGCGGCGGCTTCCGGCGACGAGCGCGTCCGTCCGGGTCATCGGCGCGGCGGCGGGCCTCAGGCGCCCCGGGTGGTCGCTCCGGCGGCGGCCAGTGCGTCGCGGCAGAGCCGGTCGGCCGTACGGGTGGTCTCCGGCAGCCGGTAGCGCGGCGTCAACGCCAGCACCCGCGCGGTCGCCCCGTCGAGGCTCATCCGGTGGCCGACGCTGACGAAGACCGGCTTCACGCCGTCGCGGGTACGCAGCACCCGACCCACGATCTCGTCCCCGTCGCGCAACGGCGCCCACGCCCCCCGCCGGTCGGTCGGCGGCGTCCACTCGCCGAGCAGCGGCGTCTTGCCCACCCCGATCGCCGGCAGGCCGGTCACCACGCCCAGGTGACAGGCGAGCCCGAACCGGCGCGGATGGGCCAGCCCGTGCCCGTCGCAGACCAGCAGCTCGGGCCGCACGGTCAGCCGGTCGAGCGCGTCGAGCAGCGCGGGCAACTCGCGGAAGGCGAAGAGCCCCGGGACGTACGCGAACGCGGGCCGGCCCACGCTCACCGCCGAGTCGACCACCGCGAGGGTCCGGGCGTCGAGCACGGTCACGGCCGCCGCGAGCCGGTCACCGCTCTCGGCGTACGCCACGTCCAGCCCCGCCACCGTCGCGGGCTCGGCCGGGCCGGGCCCCACCAGGTCCACCAGCGGCCGCAACCGCTCCTGTACGGCCAGCGCCTCCGCCACGCTGCCCGGCACGACCGTCCGAGGGTCCGGCGCCCCGGTCGTCCCCACCCGCACGGCTCCGGGTTCGCCCGACGTCACGACGGCCCGTCGGTACGCGACCTGTCGGCGCCCTGCCCGTCGGTACCCGGCGTCCCGGCACCCTCCGGGCTGACTCTCTGCCGCTCGGCGCCCTGCTCGTGAGCGTTCTGCCCGTCGCCGTCCTCGCTGCCGGGATCGCTGACGGCGTCCTTACTGTCGTCGTCGCTGTCGGCACTGTCCTCGTCTTCGCTGTCGTCCTGGGTGCTGCCGGCGCCCAGGGCCACGGCGAAGGCGACGCCCATGGCGATACCGATTGCCACACCGGTGGCTCCGTCGAGGGCTGCCAGGCCGATGACCAGGCCGAGCATGAGGCCGACCGGCCACGCCCAGGCGTTGGACTGCCACCTCCCCGGGCCGGACGACTTCTGCCCATTGTCTGATTCAGCCATTTCGCCATGGTATTCCGGCTCGGCAAGCCGACCTGAATCTGGCCTCTCCGCGACGGCGGGTCACCAGCCGGCTGGGAGCAGGAGACGCACCTCGGTTCATACGTGACCGCTGGTCCCGCAGCACCTGACGAGCAGGCCCACCCATCGACCGTGTCGCCGCCTGAGCAGGGATGATCGTCGGGTGGAGGAACGAGTTCGACCAGCCGAAGCGCCGGGTGAAGGCATCCCTGGAGAGGGCGGTGGCTCGGTCGACGGAGAGTCAGCCATACCAGCGCCCCGAGCCAAGGCTCGACGAGCCGCAACAGGTTTCCGCAGCGCGCCAAGCTCAGGAAGAACTGCTTCCCTCCACCCCCAATGAAGGATCGGCTGCGGGGTCACCCGCCTGTTGAAGTTGTTCTTCGAACATGACGAAGGTCTTTCTTCGAATACCTGCCACCAACGCCGACTCGTGCGGCGTGAGCGGTCGCCGTTCCAGGTCCGCCTGCTCCACGATCGCGTTCACTGTCTCGTAAAGCGCGAAGATCGGGCCGGCGCCGCGGAGGTACCTCCCTCGGTCATGTTCGGCGTACTCGATGAACTCATTGCGGGACAACTCTTCGATCTCATCGCCGCCGACAAGGAGGATCTTCCTGACGAGATCGTCGGCTCGCTCCCAGCCGCCATCAGCTTTCGAAAGCTTCCATCCAATCACATGGCCCACTTCATCAGCTACCAGCTTGACGGGAGTCTCGTAATAGCTGAAGAAGGCCGGGAGACTGCCCGGAGGTCGGTGGCTCACCGCTCTCCCCCTCCTTCCTGGTGGCGCTCCAGGGCGAGCCGAAACGCTTCCTGCTCCTTGAGAGCAAGTCCGTCCCTGATAGCCAGCTCTCTTGTCGTCAAGGGACGACCCTGCGATTCTGCCATGGCGTCAAGGTCCCTACGCACCTCGTAAAGCGCGTGCTCCCACTCTGCCACCTCATCCAACGCAAGGAGTTGCAGGCGAAGTTCAGCGATGTGATCGTTTGACATCCGCAAACTTAACAGCACATCTCGGTACCCGCTCAACTGGGGCCCAAGGAAACGATCCTTCTTAGCTACCACCTCGACGTCGGGATCCTGACCGATTCGTGAGAGTGCCTGATACAGGTCGCTCAAGCTGTCGAACTGGATCCTGGCTCCGGCGAGATCTTTTAGAGACGAAACATCGTTCCCATATTCCCTTATCTTGTCGAGTACGCGCTGATGGTCCTTGGGCTTTTCGCGCCAGCTTGCCAAGCCACGCCCGCCGGCCATTCGTACCGCCAGTTCGTTGAGTTCCAGTTGAGCCACCGACGCTTCCCTGTAGAGATTGCTGAGGTAGTCCAACCGATAGTTCTCGTCTTCCTTCCAGGAAGGGTCGAAGCCGGGCTGGTGGACCTTCCGCTTCCGAGGACTAACCGAGTCGCTGAGCACCTTCAGCTCGTCACTCAGAGATCCCTCAGGTGGCCGCACCTCTACGGTGGGCACCGCTTCGGGACCGGACTTCTCGATGTGATCCAAGACAGACCCGAGGACGTTGACCGCCTGTTGCTGACTGGCGAGGTGATGCAGTGTCACGGGACGAGCCGTCAGCGAAGTGGCCAACTCAGGCGCAGCGAGGACCATCCGCGCCAGGTCAGGTCGCTGCCCCAACTGTCGGACGAGGTTCTCGGCCAACATCGGCTCGTCCTTGGGCGGCTGCCGCCACGTCTCGTCCAGCATCCGCTGCACGCGCGGATCCGCAAACAGCCGCGCCACGTCTTCAGCGCCCGCGTCGTCAAGTTGCGGTACGAGTCGCCGGAGTGCCGAGGGGTCTACGCCGGCCGCCACCTCGGCCGGCGTCACGCCAGCGGCGAAGACCCGTTCCAGGTCGGGCTCTGCGGCCAGGATCGCGCCGACGGCAATCGGATTCCCCGCCCGTTCCGCCTGCGCGCGTTCCCGCGCCGTCCGCAGGTCCTCGGACGGTGTGTCGCTGCGTTCGGGGGCCGGTCCCGCCTCGTCGGACTGTCGTGGGAGCCCTGGTGGCATCGACCCGTCGGACGGCGCCGCGCCGGGACCATCGAGCAGGTGCATGCGGTTGAGGAAGATCTCGCCGTAGCCCTGGTCGGTGTCGACGGGTGGGTACTCCGGCAGGTCCGGTCGCTGGCTGAACCGCCCCCGCCGCAGCCCGCCCAGCGGCATCGGTCTGCCGTCCGAACCGATCACCAGGACCTCGGTGTCGACGGCGTTGTGCGGATGCGGGACGCCGTGGTGCCGGTACAGCGGCGTCGTCGAAATGGCGCCGGTCTGCGGGTCGAGGTAGAGAATGGTGCCGTTCTGGTTGAGAGCGACCCAGATGTGGGAACCGCCCTGTTCCCAGTTGTTGACGATAAAGGCGAAGCTGCCGTGGCCCCCGAGGCGGAGCTGGTCGTGGAGGTTGCGGTATCCCGTGTCGATGGCCCGCTGCCGCTCAACACCCTGGATGTCCTCGGTCGGCTGGCAGAGACGCTGGAAGCGTCCTCCGGTGATGTCCTCCACCCGCCCGATGCCGTCGCGTTCGCCGTTGATGGGGCAGGTGATGTCGCCCGCCAGGTAGGCGTCGAAGGTGCGGGGCGCGGCCACCCGGGGGCGACCGTGCATCCAGGTGTCGAACATCGACAGGGTGCAGTCGATGCAGTTGATGCCGCGGGTCGGGTCGGCCTGCGGTCCGCCGTCGTTGACCAACCCGAACCAGCCACCCACTCGTGGGTCGGCGTTGCGCTGCACGCTTCCGTCAGGTGCTCGGGGCACCTGACGCTCGATGTCGGTCTGGTGCAGGGCCAGCGGCGGACGCAGACCGCCGGGCCGACCGTAGTTCCGGGACCGGTCGATCGGCGGCGGGTAGTCGTCGCCCGTCAGCGCCGAGCGGTCGACGGTCTCCACAGCACCGTACGCCAAGTCGCCGACGTCGTCGTTGATCCGGCGGAAGTCCGCGGGATCTACGACGCCCACGACGGACGGCACGACGCCGCCGGCCAGTACGGCTTCCGCGTAGTCCAGGTACTCCCCGTACGCCCGCATCTCGTCGTTCGCCGCCCACTGCCACCGGTCAGCCTGGCGCGCCTGGCCCGTCTGGTGCAGATGGAAGGCGTGGGCGGCGAAGTCCCGCGCCCTCTGGTGATGCTCGTCCGCACGGGCCCTGAGTCGCACAGCTTCGTCAAAACGGCGCTTGTCCTCGAACCACGCCCGCTGCGACTCGTAGTAGCCGCGGTAGCGACGTCTCTCGAACGCGTCCCGGTCGAGGGCCCACTTGGCCGCGTACCACTCGGGGCTTCTGACCCGGGGGCCGGCCGAATCATGCTGACCGGCCGCTGCCGACGTGTCGCTACGGACGTGCGGATTCCGCTCGGCTGCCGGCGCATCCGGCGAAGGCAGCATCGTCGGTGGTGCCGGCGGCTGTGCCGGCACCGCTCCGGTGACTCCTCGTGCGACGGCAGGCTCGGGATTGGCGACCGACGGAACGTGGCCCGCACCGGGAACGGGGGCAACAGTTCTCGGCTCAGGGAACGAGGCGGGGGCCGGCCCGACCGTCGCGGTGCCCACGCCGGTGCTGGGCCCGTTCACCGGAGCCGCTGTCGGCGCATTCGACGGACCAACTGCACTCGCGACGTTGACGGAGGTGGCGCCGCTCGCGGCGTTTGCGGAAATGGTCGTCTGGCCCTCCACGCCGGCCGAGACACCCCCGGCGGCGCCGAGGACGGGCGTCGCCGTCGCGGCGGAGGAGAGGGTGGGGCTCAGGGCCGACTCCGGCAGCGCGGACGAGGTGGCCACGGAGTACGCGCCGGCGTGTTCGATACCGCCAGCGGTCAACGGCGCGTCGGTGTCTCCGGCGCGGGCGGCGATCGTCGTCGCGGGTTCGGTCGGCGTCGTCCGGGCCTCGCCCGACGGCGGGGCCGGTGGTGCCGTGTCGACGCCGCTCGCACCTCGCTGGTCCTCGACCGGCGCACCGGCCGATGTCCCTGGCCCGGGAGTCGGCGGCTCCACGCCTACACTCGGCACCGCAACGGACGGCCCCGCTCCGGCTGCGGGCATGGCGACAGGTGGCCCATCCGCTGCCGGCACTTCGGGAGGCGTCGGGAGCCCGCCAGCTTGCGTCGACGTCAGCGACATCCCGGCCAGGGCGCTCATCTGGCCGTTGAGCCGCGCCTGCAACGCCGCGTCGGCCTGGGCGGTGGCGGAACCCCGGACACCGGACGCGGCCGCGCGGGCGGCGTCCTCCATCGAGGTCAGCCCCTGGCCCGTGGCCAGGCTCGCGGCCTGGTCTGCCATGACCTCGCCGGCCATCTCGCGGCCGAAGTGCTCCCCGATCCGGGCTCCCCGGCCGGTGGCGTGCCGCCCGAGACCGGCCAGCGGTGCCACCGCCCCGCCGGCCATACCGCCGAGCGCCGTGGTCCCCAGCTCCGTCACGTCCAGCCCGTGCCGGCGACCCGTCGAGTTCTGGTAGGCCTGGGTGGCGAGGTTGATGCCGCTCTCCTCGGCTGCCTCGGACACGCCGCTCAGCGCCGCTCGCCGGCTGAACCCTCGCACGCCGCCCTTGGTGACCTCCTTCGCGGCCCGCTCGCCGGCCTCCTTGAGCCCCTGCTTGATCGACTTGCGGGCGAGCTGTGCCATCAGCCGTTTGAAGATCTGCTGCACGATCAGCCTGGTGGCCGTGATCGCCGCCCCGGCGGCGGGCGAGGCGGCACCCGCGGTGAGCACGGCCGCGACGGCCAGCGCCAGCAACTCGACCACCAGGATGCCCAGCTCGATCCAGACCTCGAGCTTGGCGCCCTCGATGTCGCAGCCGCACTCCTCCACCAACCGTCCCAGCTCCGTACTGACGGCCAGCAGCACCGGCAGCGGCGCCTCGTCGCCCTCCGCCACCCGCCGCCAGGCGCTGTCGAAGGCAGCGGCCACCGCCCCGACCCCGCCGTAGCCGCTGCGCACCTCCCCGGCCGCGGCCACCGCGTCGGCCCTCGGCCCCGCCAGGACGGTCGCCACCGCATACCACTGATCGGCGAGTTCCCAGACCGCCCGTTCGTTGCCCTCGGGCCACTCCACACCGATCACCCAGTCGAGGGCCTCGTAGACCCAGCCCGGCAACTGCCACGGCGAGTAGTCCAGCGGGTGCGGGATGGGGCTCGGCAACACACTCATCCGAAACTCCTCAGCGGATCAACGCTGCTGGTGCCGGTCACCGGCGCGCCCGAGCCGACCGGCACTCGCCGCGTCCGTCCGCAGGTTGGCGTCCACCGACCGGACCACGTCGGCACCGAGGCCCTCCACGTGCCGGCCGATTCCCTCCCACGTGCGCAGGACCAGTTCCTCGAAGCCGCGATATTTCTGCTCGAAGGCGGCCCCGATGTCGTCCTTGCCCCACGGCGACCGACCGCTCGCTGCCGCGATGGCACCGCCTGCCTCGCGGCGACGTGCCGTGATCGCCTCGCCGGACAACGAGAGGTCGACGCCCCCACGCCGAGCGCGCTGCGGGTCGAGCCAGAGCTGACCCTCCATCACTCGCTCCGGCGCAGCACGGCGTCGGCGCGGCCCAGCAGCGAACCGAAGTCACCCGTACGCAGGAAGTCCGTCGCCCCGGAGCCGGCGGGCAGGTAACCGGCCACGAGTTCCTGGGTGGCGGCGACCGCCGCGGCGCCGGCCCGGTGGACGGTGGCGGTGATCTTGCGGCCCAACGCCTTCGCGTCACGGTCGTTGAAGACGGACGGGTGCAGCTCCACCGAGATCACCTCGCCCCGGGCCCCGGCGGTGGCGGTCACCTGGCCGTCCTCGGAGCGCTCGGTCACCCGCAACTCGGCGAGCCGAACCTGTAGCTCGTCCAGGCCGGACCTGAGCCGCTGATAGTCCCCGTACACCTCGTCGAACCGCGCCCGCAGCGCACGATTGGCGTCCCGGTCCACACTCTCGGCCAACGCCACCCTCCCCCGGTTACCGTCGGTAGGGCGAACCATACCGGCCGCCACGAATCCGTGGGGTCCGGTACTTTCAAGCCGTGATCGATCGCCAACAGGCCGAGCAACTCGCCGCCGTGTGGGCCCGCCGCGAGTCACAGCGCCTGGGACACGAATGCCACCACAGCGTCGACGAGTTCGACCTCGGCTACATCATCACTTCCACCGTGCCCATCGAGGCCAGGACGGTTCCCGGCGACCTGCCGACCACGGTGGTGGACAAGCTCACCGGCGAGGTGACCACCTGGCCCCGCGTGCCCGCCGACACCGTCGCGCAGATGTACCGCCGGAGTCGGCCGGCAGGCTCGCCTGTGCCTCGCACGGTCGATCCGGCAAGCCAACTGCTCCGCGAGATCCGCCGCCTGCCGACGCCCAACACGGCGGCGCACCTGACACTCGAAGGACGATTGTTCCGCGCGCACGGCGCCAAGGGCGACGTCACGCTCAACCACCACCCACTCGTACGCTCCTACCTGGACGGACTCCCCCCCGGGCACCTCGTACGCGGCGGCGAACGGCACGCCGAACTCATCGTCGTCTCCGACGTCCTGCACCACTACGACCACCACCGCGCCGCCGAAGGCATCGCCCCCCTCGGCATGGCCGACGCGAAGGACATCCTCCATACCGCCCGGTTCGAGGTCTATCGCGTACGCGAGCCGGGCGATCCGAACGGCGGCCTCGCCGACCGCCCATGCGACTCGTGCGTCGACATGCTCGTGGACTTCAACGTGCTGCCCTGGTCCGACCGGGCGTTCACGATGCCGTGGCAGCCCGACCCACAGCCGGACCCCGCCCCGGGCCGCTTCCACCCGGAGGTCGCCCAGGCGCTCGTCGCGGCCGGCTGGCGCCCGCACTTCGGCGACGAGATCGTCGCCCTGTCCGCCATCAGGGACGTCGGGGCCGTCAGGGGTGAGACGTCCGCGCATGTCGACTTTCCCGCAGTCCTGGCGACACTCACCGCCTTCCCGAGCCTGGTAGGTGCCCGGCGCGGGCCGGGCGAGCAGGTCTGGATCTCGCGCTTCGACATCCGTCCGCGACAGGTCGCCCACACCGCCGACACGCTCGCGGACTTCGCCGCCGTGCTCGGCGTACGGCTCTTCCCCATCGGCACCGAGCGGCAGGAGAGCATCTTCGTCGTGGACCAGCGGGGTCGGATCTTCGCGTTGGACCAGGCCGGCGAGTGGTTCCTCGGCGAGGACATCGACGCCGCGCTGACCACCCTGCTGCTCGGCCGGGCGCCGGCCCGCGTACGCGACGACGGCACCTGGTGAGCGGGCGGCGCCGGGCGAGCGGCTACAGCGACAGGCCGGTCAGCACCATCACCCGGGGCTCCGTGTAGTCGTCCATGGCGCTGCGCAGGCCCTCGCGCCCGACGCCGCTGCCCTTCACCCCGCCGTACGGCATCTGGTCGGCCCGGTACGACGGCACGTCGCCGACGATCACCCCGCCCACCTCCAGCGTGCGGTGCGCCGCGAAGGCAGTGTCGAGGCGGTGGGTGAAGACGCCCGCCTGCAACCCGTACGCCGAGTCGTTGACGGCGGCGAACGCGGCCTGGTCGTGCGCGACGCGGGCGACCACCAGCACCGGCCCGAAGACCTCCTCGGTACGGACCTTGGCGTCCGCCGGTACGCCCGAGAGCACGGTCGGCGGGTAGGTCGTGCCCTCGCGCCGGCCGCCCGTCTCGATGGCGGCGCCGGCGGTGACCGCCTCGTCCACCCACGCCTCGACCCGCGCGGCGGCGTCGGCGGAGATCAGCGGCCCGACGTCGGTGAGCGGGTCGGACGGGTCGCCGACGCGCAGTTCCCGCACCGCCGCGACGAGCCGGGGCAGGAACGCGTCGTAGAGCCATTCGTGCACGTAGACGCGCTGCACGGCGATGCACGACTGGCCGGCCTGGTAGTTGGAGAACGTCGCGATGCGGTGCGCGGCGAACGTCAGGTCCTCGTCGGTGTTCCAGTCCTCGCAGATCACGGCGGCGGCGTTGCCGCCCAGCTCCAGGGTGACGTGCTTCTCGGGCACGCGGCGGCGGATCGCCGCGCCGACCGGCCCGGAGCCGGTGAACGAGACCACCGGCAGCCGGGGGTCGACGACCAGCTCGGCGGCGCGCTCGTTGGGCAGCGGCAGGACCGAGAACATCCCCGCCGGCAGGTCGGTCCCGGCGAGCAGCTCGCCCAGCAGCAGCGCCGACAGCGGGGTGGCGGGGGCGGGCTTGACGACGATCGGTGCGCCGACGGCGATGGCCGGGGCGACCTTGTGCGCGACGAGGTTCAGCGGGAAGTTGAACGGCGTGATGCCGAGCACCGGCCCTTTCGGCACCCGCCGGACCAGGGCGATCCGCCCGGTGGCGGCGGGGTCGGTGTCGAGGCGTTGCAGCTCGCCGGAGAATCGCCGGGCCTCCTCGGCGGCCCAGCGGAAGGTGGAGACGGCGCGGCCGACCTCGGCGCGGGCCCACTTCAGCGGCTTGCCGTTCTCGGCGGTGATGAGCCGCGCGAACTCCTCGGCCCGTTCGGCGAGGCGCCGGGAGACGTGGTCCAGGGCCGCCGCGCGGGCGTGCGCGGGCAGGGCCGCGGCCTCCGCGGCCACCCCGGCGGCTGCCGCGACGGCCGCTTCGACCTGGTCGGCGGTGGCGAGGGTGGTACGACCGACGACGCGCCCGTCGTACGGGTGGTGGACGGTCAGCTCGCCCTCGCCGTGGGCGGGGCGGGAGGCGACCTGGAACGCGACGGAGTCCACACGCAGCAGCGTAGACCCTCCGCAGGGAGCTGATCCGCACGAGCGGGCGGCGGCCGGGACCTCGCGAGGCGTCGATGCATTACCGCAGTTCGCCGTCCAAACACAAGACGTCCTCACGTCTCCACTTTTTGCCGTGGAGGCCCTACGCTCGTGCTCACTTTGATCAATTGCGATCGATGGCGGGACCCGCCGTCGTGTAGCGAGAGGAACACCCGAGGGATGACACTCCCCTATCCAGCCGTGCGCCGCTGGCGCGCCGGTGTGCTGACCGCCGCCGTCGCCACCGCCGTGGCGTTCGGCGCCCCGGCGATGGCCGCCCCCGCCGAGGGACAGATCCTCATGGCCGGCGGCGCCACCGCCGTCGACGAGTCGTACATCGTGGTGTTCAAGGACACCTCCGTGGGCCGGGCCGACGTCACGAAGAAGGCGCGTGACCTCGCCGGCCGGCACCGCGGCGCGGTCAACCGGACGTACCAGAACGCGCTGCGCGGATTCGAGGCCCGGCTGTCCGAGGCGGAGGCCAAGCGGCTCGCCGCCGACCCCTCGGTGCGCTACGTGCAGCAGAACCACACCATGCGGATCAGCGGTACGCAGAGCCCCACCCCGTCCTGGGGCCTGGACCGGGTCGACCAGCGCGCGCTGCCGCTGAACAACTCCTTCACCTACCCGAACACCGGCTCGGGCGTGAAGGCGTACATCATCGACACCGGCATCCGGTTCAGCCACAGCGACTTCGGTGGTCGTGCCGTCTCCGGCTTCGACGCCATCGACGGCGGCACCGCCGACGACTGCAACGGGCACGGCACGCACGTGGCCGGCACGGTCGGCGGCACCGCCTACGGCGTGGCCAAGGGCGTCACGCTGGTCGGCGTACGGGTGCTCGACTGCGCGGGCAGCGGCACCAACGCCGGCGTCATCCAGGGCGTCGACTGGGTGACCGGCGACCACGCCGCCGGTCAGCTCGCGGTGGCCAACATGAGCCTCGGCGGCGGCTTCAACCAGGCCGTCAACGACGCGGTGGCCCGCTCCATCGCCGACGGCGTCAGCTACGGCCTCGCGGCCGGGAACGACAGCGGCGCGAACGCCTGCAACAGCTCCCCGGCCAGCACCCCGGCCGGTATCACCGTCGGCTCGACCACCAACACCGACGCCCGCTCGTCGTTCTCCAACATCGGCACCTGCCTGGACATCTTCGCCCCCGGCAGCTCGATCACCTCGGCCTGGCACACCGGCGACACGGCCACGAACACCATCAGCGGCACCTCGATGGCCACCCCGCACGTGGTCGGCGCCGCCGCGCTCGTGGTCGCCGCCAACCCGACGTTCACCCCGCAGCAGGTGCGCGACAAGCTCGTCGCCGACGCCACCAGCAACGCGGTGACCAGCCCCGGCACCGGCTCGCCCAACAAGCTGCTGTACGTCGGCGACGGCGGCACCACGCCCCCGCCGCCGCCCCCGCCGACCGGCTGCACCCAGACCAACGGCACCGACGTGGCCGTCCGCGACAACGCCACGGTGGAGAGCACCATCACCATCGCGGGCTGCACCGGCAACGCCGGCGCCGCCAGCACGGTCGCCGTCGACCTGGTGCACACGTACGTCGGTGACCTCGTCGTCAGCCTCGTCGCCCCCGACGGCAGCGCCTACCCGCTGCACAACCGCACCGGCGGCTCCGCCGACAACATCAACCAGACCTACCCGGTGAACCTCTCCTCCGAGGTCGCCAACGGCACCTGGAAGCTGCGCGTCCAGGACGCCGCCAGCGGCGACACCGGGTACCTGAACAGCTGGACGCTCAACCTGGGCGGCTCCGGCTCGACGGACTGCACCGGCAGCAACGCCAACAACGTGACCGTCAGCGACAACGCGACCGTCACCAGCAGCATCGCGATCACCGGCTGCACCGGCACCGCCTCGTCGACCAGCAAGGTCGCCGTGCAGATCGTGCACACCTACATCGGTGACCTCGTCGTCAGCCTCGTCGCCCCCGACGGCAGCGCCTACACGCTGCACAACCGCTCGGGCGGCTCCGCCGACAACATCAACCAGACCTACACCGTCAACCTCTCCTCGGAGACCCGCAACGGCACCTGGAAGCTGCGCGTCCAGGACGCCGCGTCCGGCGACACCGGCTACATCGACGGCTGGACCCTGATTCTCTAGGGTTCGTCAGCTCCAGGCACGGCCCGCAGCACGGCCGCGCCGAAGGGCCCCTCGCCACCGCTCACGCGCGGCGAGGGGCCCTTCTCGTCCGCCGCCCGCGTAGGGTGCCGGCCAGCACCAGCAGCAGCGCGACCGCGAACATGGCGGTGCCGATGACGTTGACCTGCGGCGGGATGCCCCGCTGGGCGGCACCCCAGACGTACATGGGGAACGTGACGGTGGTGCCGGCGTTGAAGTTCGTCACGATGAAGTCGTCGAAGGAGAGCGAGAACGCCAGCAGCGCGGCGGCCACGATGCCGGGCAGCGCCAGCGGCAGGGTGATCCGCCGGAAGGTCTGCCACTCGCTCGCGTAGAGGTCCATCGCGGCCTCCTCCAGCCGGGAGTCCATCCCGGCCAGCCGTGCCTTGACGGTGACCACCACGAACGACAGGCAGAACATCACGTGCGCGACGACGACGGTCCAGAAGCCCTGCGGCACCCCGGCGGAGACGAAGAGGGCCAGCAGTGAGGTGCCCATCACCAGTTCGGGGGTGGCCATCGGCAGGAAGATCAGCACGTTGATCCCGGAGCGGCCGCGGAACTGGTGCCGCGCCAGCGCGAACGCCATCAGGGTGCCCAGCACCGTGGCGAGCACGGTGGCGACGAAGCCGATCTGGACGCTGCGCACCACCGCGTCGCACATGTCGGAGGTGGCGCACGGGTTGCGCCAGTTGTCGAGGGTGAACTCGTTGAAGTCGTACGACAGGCGGCTGGAGGGGCGGTTGAAGGAAAGGGCGGCGACCACGGCGATCGGCAGGAGCAGGTAGCCGAGCGCCAGCAGCGCCACGCCCATGATCCACCGGTCGGCCAGCCAGCGGGAGATCCGCGCGCTCACGGGGCCGGCCTCTCGTTCGCGACTGCGGGGCTCGGCTGCGCTGCACTCCTCGCGCTCACAGGACCTCCTCCGTGCCGGCCCGGCGCAGGTAGCCGAAGACCACCGCGAGGATCGCCGCCATCAGCAGGAACGACAGCGCCGCGCCCTGCGGGTAGTCCAGCCGGACCAGGAACGCGGAGTCGATGACGTTGCCGATCATGTATTCGTTGGGGGTGCCGAGCAGTTCGGCGTTGATGTAGTCGCCGCTGGCCGGGATGAAGAACAGCAGCGTGCCGGCGACCAGGCCGGGCATGGACAGCGGCAGCGTGACCCGCCGGAAGGCCCGCCACGGGCCGGCGTAGAGGTCGCCGGCCGCCTCCAGCAGCCGGGGGTCGAGCCGCTCAAGGCTCGCGTACAGCGGCAGCACCAGGAAGGGCAGGAAGTTGTACGTCAGGCCGAGCACCACCGCGACGGGGGTGGCCAGCAGCCGGCCGTCGGCGCCGAGCAGGTGTACGTCGCGCAGCAGCCCGACGAGCCAGCCGTTGTCCGACAGGATGGTCTTCCACGCCAGCGTGCGCACCAGGAAGCTGGTGAACATCGGCGCGACCACGCAGACCAGCAGCAGGTTCTTCCACCGGCCGGCCTTCTGCGCGATGGCGTACGCGAGCGGGTAGCCGGCCAGCAGCGCCAGCACCAGGGCGGCGCCGGCGTAGAAGAAGGACCGCCCGAACTGCGGCCAGTACGCGGCCAGCGCGTCGGGGTAGTTGCCGAACGCCCAGCCCATCGCGTACCCGGTGGCGAGCGAGCCGGCGGGGTCGTAGAGGCTGGCGGCGGCGAGCTGCACCAGTGGCACCGCGAAGAAGAGCACCAGCCACGCCGCCGCGGGCAACAGCAGCAGGTACGGCAGGAGCCCCTGCCGTCCGGGCCGGCGGGGCGGCGCCGGCTCGCCGGCTCCGGTGGGCCGCCGGGCCGGGACGCTCACGAGGACGCGCCGACCGGCTCGTCCCGCACCGGCGCGCTCCGATCCTGCTCGCCGGTCTCCCGGGGCAGCAGGAAGGCGTGCCGAGGGTCCCAGTACGCGACCGCCTCCGCGCCCACCGGCACCGGCCGGGCGGTGCCCGTGTTGGCCACGAAGACCGACAGCTCGCCGCCCCAGCCGGTACGCAGCAGGTACTGGGTGCTCACCCCCACGTAGGAGGCGTCGGTGACGATGCCGGTGACGTGCTGGCACCCGGCGGGGACCTGGTCGGCGGAGTCGACCAGGTGCAGCTTCTCCGGGCGTACGCCCAGGTGGACCGGACCCCGCTCGACCCGGGCCCGGCCGACGGGCACCGAGAAGCGGCGGCCGTGCGCCGACACCGACACCTCGCCGCCGCCCGCGCCGGCCGCCTCGCCGGCGAGCAGGTTGGACTGGCCGAGGAAGTTCGCCACGAACGCCGTGGCCGGGTACTCGTAGAGATCGGCGGGGGCGCCGAGCTGCTCGATCCGCCCGGCGTTCATCACCGCGACGGTGTCGGCCAGCGTCATGGCCTCCTCCTGGTCGTGGGTGACGTGCACGAACGTGATGCCGACCTCGGTCTGGATCCGCTTGAGTTCGAGCTGCATCCGCCGGCGCAGCGTCAGGTCCAGCGCGCCGAGCGGCTCGTCGAGCAGCAGCACCTGCGGGCGGTTGACCAGGGCCCGGGCCAGCGCGACCCGCTGCTGCTGCCCACCGGAGAGCTGGGCGGGGCGGCGGTGGCCGTGGTCGTCGAGCTGCACCAGCGCGAGCATGCCCATGACCTCGTCGTCGACGGAGCGGATGCCCCGCCGACGCAGGCCGAACGCGACGTTCTCGAAGACGTCCAGGTGCGGGAAGAGGGCGTAGCTCTGGAAGACGGTGTTCACGGGCCGCTTGTGCGGGCGCAGCCGGGTGACGTCCCGTTCGCCCAGCAGCACCTGCCCGCCGGTGGGCTCCTCCAGGCCGGCGGTCATCCGCAGCGTGGTGGTCTTGCCGCAGCCGGACGGGCCGAGCAGGGCGAAGTACGCGCCCTGCGCGACGGTCAGGCTGAGGTCGTCCACCGCCGTGACGGCGCCGAACCGCTTGGTGAGGTTGGCCAGCCGCAGGTCGCCGGCCGGGCCCCCGCGCCCCGCAGTCGTCCCACCCATCCCACTCACGCCCCGATGACCTGCTGGAACTTGCCCTCGTACTCGCGTTCCTGCTTCTCGTCCAGCGCCATGAAGACCTTGCACCTGGCGAGCATGGCGTCGTCGGGGAAGATCAGCGGGTTGGCGGCAAGCGTCGGGTCGATCTTCTCCATCTCGGCCTGGGCGCCCCGCACGGGGCAGATGTAGTTGACGAACGCGGCGAGCCGGGCGGCGATCGCCGGGTCGTAGTAGTGGTCGACGAGCCGCTCGGCGTTGCCCTTGTGGCTGGCCCTGTTCGGCACCACCACGTTGTCCGACCAGATCATCGCACCGGAGTCGGGTACCACGAACCTGATCTTGTCGTCGTCGAAGCCGAGCTGGACGGCGTCGCCGGACCAGCCGATGCAGGCGGCGACGTCGCCTCTGGCGAGTTCCGGCGCGTAGTCGTTGCCGGTGAACCGGCGGATCTGCCCGGCGGTGACGGCCTTCTTCAGTTTGGCGAGCGCGTCGTCGAACTGGGCGCCGGTGAAGTTCGCCGGGTCGTGGCCGTTCGACTGGAGCAGCAGGCCCATGGTGTCGCGCATCTCGGCCAGCGCGGTCACCCTGCCCTTGAGGTCGGGGCGGGTGAGCAGTTCGTCGACCGTACGGATCTCCCTGGTCACCCTGCCGTTGTAGGCGAGGCCGGCCAGGCCGGACTGCCACGGGATGGCGAGCTGGTCCTCGGGGTCGAAGGACCGGCCGCGCAGCGAGGGCAGCAGGTTGGCCTCGACGTTGGGCAGCTTCGACGTGTCGAGCTTCTGGACCCAGCCGAGCCGGATCATCCGCGCCGACATCCAGTCGCTGAGCACCATGATGTCCCGCCCGGTGGGCTGGCATCCCGCGAGCTGGTTCTGCACCTTGCCGAAGAACTCGTTGTTGTCGTTGATGTCCTCGGTGTAGGTGACCTGGATGCCGCTCTTGGCGACGAACGCGTCCAGGGTGGGTCGCTTGGCGGCGTCGGCGTCGTCCACGTCCATGTACTGCGGCCAGTTGGAGAACGTCAGCGTCTTCTCGGTGCCGGACAGGTCCTCGCTGACGCAGCCGGCCTCCGTCTGGGTGGCGGCCCTGGTGCCGCAGCCGGCCAGCGAGCCGCCCGCCGCCAGCAGCGCCGCCGAGCCGAGCGCGCCGGTCAGCAGCCCGCGCCGGGTGAGGGGCCGGAGGGGAGTTCGCATGTGACGACTCCTTGCGCGTTCGCCGGCGGTCGGGCGGGGTGACCTGCCGGCGAGGGGTCAGGTGCGGTGAACGACAGATCTTGGCATGAGCCGACGGCGACGACGGACGGCGGGTCCGTGTCCAACAACGCCCTTCCACGTCCTCCAGCAGCCAGACCGCCCCGCGAGCCCAACGGTCAAGGGGGCCGCCCAGCTTGACCTTGAACCTCTTCGGCGGGGACGGGGTGCTCACACGCTCACCGTAGGTCAAGATCAAGCTAGATCATTCGGCGCCGTACCCGCCACACCACCACACCGATCAGGACCGCCGCGACGGCGATGAACAGGGCCGCCTCGATGAGCTGGAACGTCCAGAACCGGTCGGCCGGGTGGTAGACCTCGAACTGCTGGATGCCCCGCGCGTGCAGGAACTGGTTGAGGTTGGTGCCGGCCCGGTTGGCGGCGCCCTCCAGCTCGTAGTACTCGGTCGAGCTCAGCCTGCGACCGGTGGCGTCTGCGTAGCCGTGTTCGATTATCCAGTCAGCGAAGCTGGGCACGGGCCGGTGCCCCGCCTGGTCCTTCGAGCCGCCGACGGGGACCGGCTCCATGGTGGTGAGCGGGGTGGCGTACGCGGGACGGGCCAACAGCCCCACCGACATCCGGGCGGCGAGGAACGCCCCGAACGCGACGCCGAACGCGGGCAGGCTGCGCCGCAGGATCGCCCCGGCGGCGGTGGCGACGCCGAACGCGAACAGCGCGTACGCCACCGGAACAAGTCCCTCCACGTCGAAGGCGTCGTACTGGAACCGCCCTTCCCACGCGTCGAACGGCTGACGGAACCAGGTGAGCACCGCGGTGAACATCCCGGTGAGCGTGACGGTGACGCCGGCCAGTGCCGCGAGCTTGGCCGTCAGCCAGCGCATCCGCGGCACGGCCTGCGTCCAGGCGAGTTGCCAGGTGCCGTCCTCCAGTTCGCGCGCGAGCAGCGGCGCGCCGAGGAACGCACCGATGACGACGGGGACCAGGTAGAAGGCCGCCAGGAGGTTCTCGACGTTCCCGTACTCCTCGTCGAGCCGGCGGAAGGAGGCCGCGCAGGCCTCGTTGACACCAACCTCCCCCGCACACCGGGCGGGACCGCCGGGGAACAGGTCGTGGGCCTGCGTCCCGAGCACGAGCAGGGCGATGCCGAACATGCCGACAAGCAGACCCAGGACGCAGACCTCGGTCCGGTGCTGGCGCCAGATCAACCACGTCATGCCGCCACCCCCGACGTGACCGCGGCGCTCGGCTCGGACGGCCGGCGCAGGTACGCCAGCACCAGGTCCTCCAGCGCGACCGGCTGGGCCTGCCACCCAGGCGCGGCCGGGATCGCGCCGTCGCGCACCAGCAGGGTCGTGTGCCGGTCGCTGTGGACGGCCTCCACGACGGCGCCGGCCCGGTCGAGGTCGGTGGCCGTGCGCGGGCCGACGAGCAGCCGGTGTTCGGCGAGGAGGGTGTCGATGTCACCGGTGAGCGTTACCCGGCCGTGGTTAAGCACGACCAGGTGGTCGCAGACGCGCTCCAGCTCGTGCACGACGTGGGAGGAGAACAGGACGGTCACCCCGCCTTCGGCCACCGCGCCCATGAGGACCTGCAGGAACTCGTGCCGGGCCAGCGGGTCGAGGCTGGCCACCGGCTCGTCGAGGACGAGCAGGTCCGGCCGCTTCGCCAGGGCCAGAGCCAACGCGACCTGGGCCTGCTGCCCGCCGGAGAGCGTTCCGGCCCTGCGGTCGAGCGGAATGCCCAGCTTCGCCAGCCGGCGCTCGGCCAGCCCCTGATCGAACCGCAGGTTGCAGGCCCGGCCGAAGCGGAGCATCTCGGCGACGGTGAAGCGCTTGTACAGCGGATGGTCCTGGGCCAGGAACCCGACCCGGGACAGAGTTTGCGGGGTGCTGGCGGTGACGTCGTGGCCGAGGACCTCCACCGTGCCGGTGCTCGGTGCCAGCAACCCGACGACCAGGCGCAGCAGCGTGGTCTTGCCCGCGCCGTTCGGCCCGACCAGGGCGATCACGCCGCCCGCCGGCAGGGCCAGGGTGCAGTCGCGCAGCGCCCAGCCCTTCCGGTACCGCTTGCCCACACCGTCGGTGCTCAGCGCGAACTCGGTCGCTGTCACGCCACGTCCTCATTCCTCGTCTGCTGGTGGACGGAAGCAAAAAGCGCGTTGACCGCCTGCTCGTCGAGGCCGGCCGCGTAGGCGCGGCGCAGCCAGGTCGTCAGGCCGCGGCGCAGCGACGTGTACGTCGATGCCGACATCGCGGCCGACTGCTGTTCATTGACGAACGTGCCCTGGCCGGGCCGGCCGGTGACCAGGCTCTCCTGCTCCATCTGCCGGTACGCCTTGGCGACGGTGTTCGGATTGATCGCCAGGTCCTCGACCACCTCGCGAATGAGCGGGAGGCGGTCACCGGGTTGGAGAAAGCCCAGCAGCACCGCCTGGCGGACCTGCTGGACGAGTTGCAGGTACGGCGGCACGCCGGAGTGGGTGTCGAGCCGGAAGACGAACACGGCAGCTCCTTACTGCTTTACTAGTACCCTAGTAAAGCAGTAAGTTGGCGGTCAAGATAGCCGACGCGCCCGCACGACCGCGGCACCGGATCCGGGCGCACGCCGCGCCCCGACCGCGCGGGTACCCGCGCGGTCGGGGCGCGGCGGCGACAGTGACAACGGACCGGCGATGTACGCGATGAGGCGGCTGGCCGCGTGGACCGCGGCTGGGGCAGGTATCGGAGGTCTGGCGGGTTACCGGTAAGAATGGTCCGGCGCCAGGCCGGGCCCGAGGTTGAGACACAAGCTAGTCACCGCTACGCCGTGACTTCGATCAGACTCGACCACAGTCGCCTGAGCTGAAGCTGCGCGGACAGACGTGCAGCCTGCGGCACCGCCCGATCAGCCGGCGCGCCCGTCACGGCCGGCCGACCCGACGAACGCCCGCCAGGCGTCCGGCGCGAAGGTGAGCACGCCCCCGGCGCGGTCCTTGCTGTCCCGCACGAGCACCCGACCGGGCAGGTTGTCGGCCACCTCGACGCAGTTTCCGCCGTTGTTGCTGCTGCGGGTCGCGGTGCGCCAGCGGGCGTCGGTCATGTCCATGTCGTCGCCACTTCCCCGATCAGCTCGATCGACTGGCGTCGCGGCAGCGCCTCGCCGGCGACGCTCTCCCATCTCGCGCCCAGGCTAGCAATGTCGGCACTCTCGGTCACGACCTGACCGCGCAGTTGGTTGTCCAGATAGGCCGTCTCGGCGCCGTCGGGCAGCCGGATCAGCACGAACGGCCCGGCGAGGCCGGTGTGCCACGGCGCCTCGGCGGGGATCACCCGGACCTGCACGTGCTCCTGCGCGGCGACCGCCAGCAGGTGGGCCAGCTGCGCGGCCATCACCGCCTCGTCCCCCACCCGCCGGCGCAGCACCACCTCGTCGATCACGGCGACGAGCTGGGGCGGGGCGTCCCGGGCCAGGATCGCCTGCCGGGCGAGCCGGCCGCCCACGATCTCGTCGACCTCGGCCGCCGGCAGCAGGCCGCCGGTCGCCAGCACCGCGCGGGCGTACCCCTCGGTCTAAAGGAGGCCCGGCACGAGCAGCGGCTCGTACGACCTGATCGTGACGGCGTCCTGCTCCAGCTCGGCCCACGGCCGGAACCACGGCAGGTCGCGGCGGCGGAACGGCTCCGGCCACAGCTCGGCGGCGTCGCGCCCGAGGACCTCGGCGACGGCGAGCCGGGTCCTGGGATGCGGGATCCGGCCCGAGGCGAGCCACCGTCCCGCCGTCTTCGGGTCGACACCCACCTTCTCCGCCAGCGACTCGGCGGTCTCCCCCTTCTCGGCCATCGCCACCCGCAGTGCTTCGTTCACGATCCGACCTCCCGCGCCCGCGATCACACTGGGGCGCACGGTAGCCACGCTGAGTGCCCTTGTCGTCACGCTGCCGGCGTGTCGCGGCGGGATCTGTTTCGCGCGTCCGAGGTGCCCGACGACCGCCCGGAAAAGGCCCTGGACATGCTCCGCCGCAGCGTCGGACCAGGCACCGGAACGAGCGACGCCAGGCCAACCGACGTGCGGGTTGGACCGACGTGGAAGGTGGACCGGCGCATCGTTGGCGTGCCTGCGCCCAGGCTCGCCGACGGCCGGCGCCACCGGCGGCGGCGCCGCGATGTCGTAGACGGTTCAGCTCGACAGTGCCCGGCGCGCCCATCCGGCCCGCAGGCAGGGCTGCCGGGTCCGCGCGGGCTTCTCTCCCGGCTCCCGTGACTCCCGCCGCGACCTCTGCTACGGCCGGGACGCACCGAGGCGGCGGGTCAGTGGTTCGGGGGGATGACGCGCAGGTGACCCCTACGGCCCGTCTGGGGGGTCGAGTTGGTGGCCTGGTCGTCCTCGGGCGGGCGCGGGGCCACCGGGCGGGCGGCCTCGCGGACGGCCTCGGCGAGGGCGACCAGATCGTCGGTGGTGGGCGGCGGGGGCTCGAACTCGCCCTCGTGCCGGACGACGTCCCAGCCGCGCGGCGCCGTCAGGCTCCGGGCGTGCGGTTCACAGAGGTCGTACGTGTGCGGCTCGGCGAACGCCGCCAACGGGCCGACCACCGCTGTCGACTCGTTGTAGACATAGGTCAGCGTGGCGACCGCTTGCCGGGGGCAGCCATTACGGGAGCAGCGCCGTGGTGACCTCACGGCGGCAGGGTATCTCCATTACCGGGTCGGGCGCACTGCTTCGCGTTGCGACACGCCCGTCACGGTGATCACAATTCGGCCCGGTCGGTCGCGCCGCGCCGCGCCGGTGCCGCTGCCGCAGGCCAGGTCGGTGCGGGCGCTAACCTTTCCTCATGACGAGCCCGGAACACCGCCGCCCCGGCCCTGGCCGGCGCGCCCACCGCGACCGGCACGGCCGCGGTCTGCGCGGGCGGCTGGTGCCGGCGACGGTGCCGTTGGCGCGTACGAAGGCGGAGATCTTCGACGATCTGGTGCTGGACACCGTCGAGACCCTCGAACGGCGGTTCGCCAAGGAGTTGGCCGGCGTCGAGTTCGCGGTGGAGGACGTCCCGCCGGACCTCAACGTCTATGACTCCGACGTGCTGGAGGACGGCGAGGTGCCGCTCGCCCGGCTGCTGCCGGGCCGGCCGGGCCGACAGGAGGTGCCGCCGCGGATCGTGCTCTACCGCCGGCCGTTGGAGTTCCGTGCGATGGATCGCGAGGACCTCGCGGATCTCGTGCACGACGTGATCATCGAACAGGTGGCCAATCTGCTCGGGGTGGACCCCGACGAGTTGGCCTGAGCCGGGCGGCCCCCACCGCCCCGGCCCGGCAACGCTCAGGCGGCCCGCCGCTTGAGCTTGCGCCGCTCCCGCTCCGAGAGCCCACCCCAGATCCCGAATCGCTCGTCGTGGCCGAGAGCGTATTCGAGGCATTCCGTCTTCACCTCGCAGCGCGAGCAGATCCGCTTCGCCTCGCGGGTCGAGCCGCCCTTCTCGGGAAAGAACGCCTCCGGATCGGTTTGGGAGCAGAGCGCCCGCTCCTGCCACTCCGGCGCGTTTCCGAGCAGGTCGGCCACCTCAAGCTGGCCGTCCATCAGATGCCTCCTTGTCGCGCACCGGCGTCATCGCCGCTGCAACCCCCCACGCGGAAGGCGTGCTTGTCCGTACGGTCCCGATTCGTTGCGTTCCGTGCGAACAACCCCATTCAAATTACACGCGTGTAATGCGTGCGCCGTCAAGCCGGACTTGATAATGGAGTCGCCCTCCCGACAACACTCCGGACGGCCACCCGACCACCCGGCCCCGCAACCTGCCCTATCGATTCAGACCCCGGCCGAGTAACGCCCTCTCCGGCGAGTTGCCCGAGTTTTCTCCCGTGGCGCCTCCCCATCGGACCGGCGGGGCAGGACGATGGAGACCCTCGGAAGTCACCCACCACGATCCGTTGATCTTGGTGGGGCACAGGTTAACCCGACTTGGCGCGTACCGCCCGCCGAGCCCGGGACGGCGACCGCGCCGCGCCCACCATGTGGACGCGGCGCGTCGACGCGAGGCGGCCTCCCCGCTTCCGGTCAGCCGCCGACACGCTGCTGCGCCGGGCGCTTCCGGCGGCGCTCCACCCGCGAGGGAAATCCCGCCCGATCGAAGCGCTTCGGTCCCAACAGGCGGTACGGACACGGCCGTCGCGCCCACCCTGACGACGGCGCGGGACGCGGAATCCGGCGTGGACGGTCGCCACGGCCGTCGATGTCCATCGCGGCCGACCAGGGCGGACCGGCACGCGACCGGTCAGTGCGGATCGACACGCGACCCGTCAGGGCGAGACCGCCGCGCGACCGGTCCGAGCGGGCTGCCGCGCGACCCACCGGGCGCCGGCCAGGCTAGGGTCGGGGGCTGCCGTACGCCGTCGTGCGCCTGCGGGCCGGTCGACCGGCGGCCGCCGCCATGGCGATCAACTGCTCCTCGGTACGCGCCGAGCCGTTGCCGGAGCCGGCCATCCGGGAGATCGTCTCCTCCATCAGCGTGCCACCCAGGTCGTTGCAGCCGCCCCGGAGCATCACCGCCGTACCCTCGTCGCCGAGCTTCACCCACGAGCACTGGATGTTGTCGATGCGGCCGTGCAGCAGCAGCCGGGCCATCGCGTGCACGACCCGGTTCTCCCGCCACGTCGGCCCCGGGCGGGCGATGCCCGCCAGGTAGATCGGCGCGTTGGTGTGCACGAACGGCAGCGCCACGAACTCGGTGAAGCCGCCCGTACGGTCCTGCACCCCGGCCAGCACCCGGAAGTGCGCGAGCCACTGCGCGGGGTGGTCCACGTGGCCGTACATCATGGTGGAGCTGGACCGGATGCCCAGCTCGTGGGCCGTGCCGACCACGTCGACCCAGGCGGCGGCCGGCAGCTTGCCCTTGGTGAGCACCCAGCGCACGTCGTCGTCGAGAATCTCGGCGGCGGTGCCCGGGATGGTGTCCAGCCCGGCCTCGCGCAGCCCGGTCAGCCACTCCCTCACCGACACGCCGGCCTTGGCGGCGGCGGTGACGATCTCCATCGGCGAGAACGCGTGCACGTGCATCCCCGGCACCCGCGCCTTGATCGCCCGGACCAGGTCGGCGTAGATGGTCACCGGCAGCTTCGGGTCGATCCCGCCCTGGAGGCAGACCTCGCTGGCGCCGGCCGCCCACGCCTCCTCGGCCCGGTCGGCGACCTGCTCCACCGAGAGCCGGTACGCGTCGGCGTCGCGCTCCCGCTGGGCGAAGGCGCAGAACCGGCAGCCGACATAGCAGACGTTGCTGAAGTTGATGTTGCGGTTGACCACGTACGTCACGTCGTCGCCGACCGCCGCCCGGCGGACGTCGTCGGCGAGCCGGCACAGCTCGTCCAGCGCCGGCCCGTCGGCGGCGAACAGCGCCAGCGCGGCGTCGGCGTGCCTCGGCTCCAGCAGCGCGGCCGGGTCGTCGGCCGCCAGCCGCAGACCGGCCCGCAGGTCGTCGTCGGTCCTGCCCCCGCCGCCGGCGGTGACCTTTCCGGCCACCTCGGACCAGTCGCCGTAGACGTGGTCGAAGTCGCCGCGCCGGTCGCCCGTCCGCCCGGTGGTGTCGATGGTGGTGTGCAGGTCGGTCCGCCCGCCGTACGTCTCGTCGGGCTCCTGCCAGGGGCGGCCCACCGGCCGGGCGTCCTCGACGGCCAGCCCCGTCGCCGGGTCGGCCAGCGCACCGACGTGCGGCAGCAGGCGCGGGTCCAGCCACGGGTCGCCGGCCCGCACGTACTCGGGGTAGATCGTCAGCCGCTCACGCAGCGTGAATCCCGACTTCTCCGTGTGCCGGGCCAGCTCGTCGATCTGCGGCCAGGGGCGCTCCGGGTTGACGTGGTCCGGGGTCAGCGGGGACACCCCGCCCCAGTCGTCGATGCCGGCGCGCAGCAGCAGGTCGTACTCGCCCGCGATGAGGTTCGGCGGGGCCTGGATGCGGGCCTTCGGCCCGAGCAGCACCCGGGTCACCGCCACCGTGGCGGCCAGGTCGTGCAGCTCGGCGTCGGGCATGCCGCGCATCGCCGTGTCCGGCTTCGCGCGGAAGTTCTGCACGATCACCTCCTGGAGGTGGCCGTACTCGCGGTGGGCCCGGCGGATCGCGAAGATCGCGTCGACCCGCTCGGCCGGGGTCTCGCCGATGCCGATCAGGATGCCCGTGGTGAACGGCACCCCGACCCGGCCCGCGTCGTCGAGCACCCGCAGCCGTACCGCAGGCTCCTTGTCCGGCGAGCCGAAGTGCGGGCCGCCGGGCTCCGACCAGAGCCGCGTCGCCGTGGTCTCCAGCATCATCCCCATGCTGGGCGCGACGGGCTTGAGCCGCTGCAACTCCGACCAGGAGAGCACGCCCGGGTTCAGGTGCGGCAGCAGCCCGGTCTCCTCCAGCACCGCCACCGCGCAGGCGCGCAGGTAGTCCAGCGTGGAGTCGTACCCGCGCTCGTCCAGCCATTGCCGGGCCGCCGGCCAGCGCTCCTCCGGCCGGTCACCGAGCGTGAAGAGGGCCTCCTTGCAGCCCTGGGCCGCGCCCGCCCGGGCGATGGCGAGGACCTCGTCGCGGTCGAGGAAGGCCGCCGGCAACCGGTGGGGCACCGTCGCGAAGGTGCAGTAGTGGCACCGGTCCCGGCACAGCCGGGTGAGGGGAATGAAGACCTTCTTCGAGTACGTGACCACCCCCGGCCGCCCAGCCTCGCGCAGCCCGGCGTCGCGCACGGCGCCCGCCACGTCCAGCAGTTCGTCCAGCGCCCCGCCCCGGGCGGCCAGCAGCGCGGTGGCCTCGTCGACGTCCAGCGTCCGCCCGGTCGCGGCCCGGTGCAGTGCCCGCCGCACGCTCGCGTCGGTCGGGCCGGGCACGGTGCGATCAACCATCCGCCCAGCCTAGGCGCTCATCCGGCCCGTTCCGCCCCTGCCCACCTGGGCCCACGACGTGAACATGCGCACCCCCGCGCCCACCCTCGCCTCCGTGCTGAGCCCACCCCCGTCCTGCCGGCCCGCCCTCGCCGCGCCGACCAGCCCCTCGCCATGCTGGCCCGCCCCTCGCCATGCTGGAGTGGGTGGGACAGCGAGCGCCCCGCACGGTGGGCCGTGCGGGGCGCTCGGGTGGGACATGGCCGCGATCAGCGAGGGGCGTCCGGGTTGTCGCCGGGATCGATGCGCTGGGTGCGGTCGGTCTCGTCGCCGGTGGGACGCGGGATCGCCTGGGTGGGCTCGGCGTGCTCGACGGGCTGGCGCGGGATCGCCTGGGTGGGGTCGGCCGAGGGCGGCGGGCCGAACGGCGGGGCGCTCTGCGGCTGGCCGAACGGCGGCGCGGGAGTGGCCGGGGGCGCGGACTGCGGCGCCGGGGGCGCCGACTGCGGTGCCGGGGCGAACGGCGAACCCTGCTGCGGGCCGCCGGCGAACGGCGCGGGCTGCTGACCGTACGGGGCGCCGTAAGGGCCCGGCGCCTGCCAGGCGCCCTGCTGGCCGGGGACCTGCTGACCCGGAACCTGCTGCCCGGGGACCTGCTGGCCCGGGGCGGGGTAGCCGCCCTGCTGCTGGGGCCACCCGGGCTGCGGCTGCCCGTACACGCCGGGCTGGGGCTTCGGCTTCGGCACGTGGTAGAGGGTGCGCCAGATCTTGAACACGACGTACGCGGCGACCGCGAAGAGCGCCAGCCAGGCCACGCGGCTGAGCAGGCCCAGGAAGGCGTCGAGGATCTCGCCCTCGGCCAGCCGGTCGACCGTCCAGAAGAGGAAGGTCAGCCCGCCGAACAGGGCGCTGACGGCGTACTCGCCCAGGGCGACCTGGGTGATCAGCTTCGCCTTCGGCACCGGGGGCTTCACATGCGTGGCGAGCAGTACGGCCAGCAGCGGCAGGAAGACCGCCTCCACGCCGACGAAGGCGAAGAAGGCGCTGCCCGCCCGGCCGCCGAATGTGCTGTACTCGGTCGGCGTCACCAGCCGGATCAGGCCGACGAAGAGGAACACGGCGTTCGCGCCGAGGAGCACGAACGCGGCGAGTTCACGCAGCGGCTTGGTCAGCTGGCTGGCCTGCGTCGCGTCGTTGGACGCGGGCTCGGCGGGGCTGGTCACGGGATCCCCCTCGGGGCGAATGCGGACGGTTGCCGACGTGAGCCTAGTCTCCCCGCCCACCGGCGGACCGGAGGCGGCCCGTGCGCGAGGATGGGCGGATGCGCATCGTGGTTCTGACGGGCGGCATCGGAGGCGCTCGCTTCCTGGTCGGCGTGCGGGCGTACGCCCGCGAGGTCGGCGCCGAGGTGACCGCCGTGGTCAACGTCGGCGACGATCTGCTCCTGCACGGGCTCAAGGTCTGCCCCGACCTGGACAGCGTCATGTACACGCTGGGTGGCGGCGCCGACCCCGAGCGGGGCTGGGGGCGCGTCGGCGAGAGCTGGACGGTCAAGCAGGAACTCGCCGCGTACGGCGCCGAGCCCACCTGGTTCGGGCTCGGCGACAAGGACGTCGCCACCCACCTGGTGCGGACCACGATGGTCAACGCCGGCTACCCGCTGCACTCGGTCACCGAGGCGCTCGCCGAACGCTGGCAGCCCGGCGTACGCCTGCTGCCGGCGACCGACGACCGGCTGGAGACGCACGTGGTGGTGGAGCTCGACGGCGGCCAGCGGGCGATCCACTTCCAGGAGTGGTGGGTGCGCCACCGCGGCGACGTCCCCACCCACCGGTTCGTCTTCGTCGGCGCGGAGACCGCCCGGCCCGCGCCCGGCGTGCTGGAGGCGATCGCCGGGGCCGACGTGGTGCTCATCGCGCCGAGCAACCCGGTGGTGAGCGTCGCCCCGATCCTGGCCGTGCCCGGGCTGCGCGAGGCGGTCGCCGACGGTCCCGCTCCGGTGGTCGGCGTGTCGCCGATCATCGGCGGCGCGCCGGTGCGCGGCATGGCCGACCGCTGCCTGGCGGTGCTGGGGGTGGAGTGCAGCGCGGCCGGCGTGGGGCGGCTCTACGGCGGCCGGCCGGCGGGCGGGCTGCTCGACGGCTGGCTGGTCGCCGAGGAGGACGCCGGCGCCGTGGTGCCGGAGGTGACGGTCCGCGCGGCGCCGCTGCGGATGACCGACGAGGCGGCGACGGCGGCCATGGTCCGCGCCGCGCTGGAGCTGACGTGAGGTTGGAGATCCTGCCGGTGCCGGGCATCGGCCACGTGTCCGAGGGCGACGACCTGGCAGCCCTGATCGCCACCGCCGCGCCCTGGCTGCGCGACGGCGACGTGCTGGTGGTGACCAGCAAGATCGTCTCGAAGGCGGAGGGCCGCCTGGTCGACGTCCCGGCGGACGGCCCGGAGCGGCTCGCCGCGCGGGACGAGGTGCTGGCTGCCGAGACGGCACGGGTGGTGGCCACCCGGGGCGCCACCCGGATCGTGCAGACCCACCACGGCTTCGTGATGGCGTCGGCGGGCATCGACGCCTCGAACGTCGACAAGACCCGGCTCGTCCTGCTCCCCGAGGACCCGGACGCCTCGGCCCGGGCGCTGCGCGCCGCCCTGCGCGAGCGCCACGGCGTGGACGTCGCGGTGATCGTCAGCGACACGATGGGCCGGCCCTGGCGCAACGGGCTGACCGACGTCGCGCTCGGTGTCGCCGGGATGGACGCGATCCGCGACCACCGGGGCGAGGTCGACCCGTACGGCAACGAGCTCCAGCTCACCCAGATGGCGGTGGTGGACGAGCTGGCCGGCGCGGGCGAGCTGATCAAGGGCAAGTGTGACCAGATGCCGGTGGCGGTGGTACGCGGCTACCTCACCGCCCCCCGGCCGGACGATGGTGTCGGCGCGTCGGCGCTGGTCCGGGACGCGTCCATGGACCTGTTCTCGCTGGGCACCGCCGAGGCGAAGGCCGCCGGGCTGGCCGCCGCCGCCACCCTGGCGGACGGCCTCAACCCGACCCCGCCCGACCCGGCGGCCGTACGCCGGGCGATCGGCGCGGTCGCGGGGGTCGTCGCGCCCGGCACGGTCTTCAGCCTGGTAGGCGACGAGGAGGCCCGCGCCGGGCTGACCGCCCGGGTGCCCGGGTGGCCGGCGGAGGCGACGACGCTGGTGCTCGGTTCTCCGGCCACCCCGGCCGGCCCGGTCGATCTGGTCCGCTTCGGCGCCGACCTGCAACGTTTCCGCACCGCCCTGGCGACCGAGGGCGTCGCCTCCCTGCTGCTGCCCCCACCCCCCGGCACCACCGCCAGCGCCGCCCTGGCCCTGTGACGGCCCGCGCGCTCAGGAGTTGAGCATCGACCGCCCCAGCGGGGTCAGGGTGTGCAGGACGGTGTTGCGGTCGCGCTGGCTGACCAGGAGGCCGGCGTTGCGCAGCACGGTGGTGTGCTGGCTCGCCGCGGCGGCCGAGATGTTGAGCCGGCGGGCCACCTCGCCGGTGGTGCAGCCGTCGTCGCTGGCCGCCAGGACGGCGGCCCGGGTACGCCCCAGCAGCGCGGCCAGCGCCTCCCGCCCCGGGTCGGGCGTGCCGACGCCGCCGCCCTCGCCGGGGGCCGGCAGCAGGCCGCCGAGCCGGTCCACCGGATAGACCAGGACCGGCGGCAGCGCCGGGTCGAGCAGGGCGACCGGTGTCGACGCGCAGAAGAACGACGGCACCAGCAGCAGCCCGCGCCCGCCCAGGTGCAGCTCCCGACTGTGCGGGTAGTCGCGGATCTCCAGCACCCCCGACTCCCACCGCATGGCCGGCCGCAGGCTGCCCAGCAGCCCTTCCACCCCGCCGTCGAGCAGGGCCCGGGCCCGCCGGGCCCGGTCGGCCTCCACCGCCGCCTGGATCCGGGTCCAGTACGGATCGATGGCCAGGCCGCGGTAACGCTCCATCGCGCCGGTCAGGTCGCGCAGCGTGTCCGGCTCGCCCCGGGCCAGCGGAGCGGCGCCGGCCGGCAGGGAACTGCCGGCGGCGAGCAGCGCCAGGTCGCGTTGCAGCAGCGCCACGGGGGTGCTGCGGACCGCCTCCATGCCGGCCTCGAACCCCGACATGCTCTGGTACGGGGTGAGGAAGTCCGGGAAGTAGCCGCGGGGCGGGTTGAGCGTCAGGAGCAGCCGCAGCCCCGCCGAGTCACTGCCCTCACGCAGGCCGCGCGTCACGCTGCGCCGCCAGCCCGCCAGCAGCGGGTCCCGGCCACGGCCGGGCAGCAGGTGCAGGCTGAGAACCAGCTCCCACACCGGGTCCGCCGCCGGAGCCACCCGGGTCCGGAGGATGTCCTCGGCGGAAAAGTAGATCTTCAGCATGGACGGCTCCCGCGTCGCCCGGCAGGGGGGATGCCTGGCAACCGTTTGCACTGTACCTGGCCGGCACTTATCTCCGTTTTTAAGCGTGGGCTGAAAGACCTCGACGTCCCCCGGGGCCGTTGGGCATGCTTCCACTGCCCGTGCACGGGGGCGGGTGCTTCACCCGACACGCCCGGAACCGGGCACCCGGGGGCGGGGAAGACCGGCGGCCGGGCGACACCACGAGGGTCTGCGGCCTTGCTCCGCGGAGGTGTCGTCCGGTCGTCGGCCACCGCCGGTCAACCGACCCAGAGCGCCACCCGATGGTCCTCGTCGGTGACGTAGAAGCTCTGCCCGTCGCACTCGGCCACCCCCTCCACGTGGTGGAACGGCGCCAGCTCGGCCACCACCTGGCCGGGGACCAGGTGCCCGTCGCCGGGCGGGGGAAACCGGACGTGCCGGGAGGTGACCTCGCCGCCGGCCGGATGGTCGTCGAGCAGCACCGAGCCCTTGCCCAACGCGTCGATCGACCCGACGATCGCCGCGTAGCCGCCGTCGTCCGTGGGCGTGATCGCCCGGAAGCCGGCCAGCGCGCCGGGTGGCGTCACCCCCGTCAGGACGTACGCCCCCGACGCCTGCGGCCAGCTCGGCACGGGGTCGAACATGCCCGGCACCCCGGTCAGCTCGACCAGGATCGGCTCGCCGTCGGTGGTGACCGGGAAGCGCAGCCCGAGCAGGACACCGCCGGTCGGCGTGAAGGCCGCCGCCTCGACGTTCAGCGGCAGGTCGTCGGGGACGAGCCGGCTGACCCAGCCCTTCGCGCGGGCCGTGCCCCGGGCCACGGTCTCCCCGATGAACCGGGCCCGCACCCGCTCGCCCGGCGGCAGCGGGATGAACGCCGCCTTGAGCAGGGCGTCGTTGACCGCCCGGTGCAGCCGGAACCGGTTACGCACCACCTGCACCGGTACGCGGCCCGCCGCCGCGTCGTCCTCACGGAACCGGGCCACGAAGGCGCGTCGCGGGCGCAGCGGCCCCGCCTTCGAGCCGAAGTGGGAGCCGAAGACGTACACCCAGCCGTCGTGGTGGGCCAGCGCCTCGCCGTCCTCCGTACGGCCGTTCTCCGCCCCCGCGTCGGCGGCCACGTGGTGGGCGACCCAGCGGCCGTCGTCCAGCTCCAGCAGCAGGGCCAGGCACTGCTCCACCGGCCCCTCGTCCAGCACGGTCCAGAAGCCGCGCCGGGCACCGTGCACCCGCAGCAGCGGCGCGGAGCGCACCGGCAGCAGATCGCTGGCCTCGTTGCCGGCCACGACGAACTCCAACAGTCGCAAGGTCACCCGGCCAGGGTACGAAGCGTCGGCTCGTACAGTGTCGGCATGGCCGACTCCCCCACCGCCGCCGCCTCCCGACCGTCGCCGGACGCGGAGGCGCGGACGCCGCCCACCGAGACGCACACGGCCCCGCACGCCGGGGCGGATCAGGCGCGGCACGCCGTAGCGGACGAGGCGCGGCACGCCGAGGCGCACACGGCGCTGCACGCCGACGCCCTCGCGACGCTGAGCCGCTGGGAGCCCACCGGCCCGGACGCCGCCGAGGCGCGCGACCGCACCCTGGCGCTGCTGGCCGCCGGGCCGGTGGCGATGAGCCGGACGCACCGGCCCGGGCACGTCACGGCGAGCGCGCTGGTCCTCGACGCCACCGGGTCACGGGTGCTGCTCTGCCTGCACGGCAAGTTCCGGCGGTGGGTGCAGCTCGGCGGGCACTGCGAGCCGGTCGACCGGACCCTCGCCGCCGCCGCCCTGCGCGAGGCGGGTGAGGAGTCCGGCATCGCCGGCCTGCGGATCGACCCGGTACCGATCGACGTCGACATCCACCCGGTGAGCTGCCAGGGCGGCTCGCTGCACCACGACGTACGCTTCGCCGTGCTCGCCCCGCCCGGCGCGGTGGAGCGGGTCAGCGAGGAGTCCGAGGCGCTCGGCTGGTTCCCGCCGGACCGGCTGCCGCAGCCGCTGGCCGGCGGGACGGCACGCCTGGTCGCCCCGGCCCTCGCGACGCTCAGACGAGCCCCTCTTCGCCCCGTTCCTTGAGCTCGTCGACGACCTTCTTGACGTCCTGCGCCCGGTCCCGTGGGCAGACCAGCAGCGCGTCCGGCGTGTCGACGATGATCAGGTCGTGTACGCCGACGGCGGCCACCAGGCGCCCGGAGTGGGGCACCACGACCAGGGCGGTGCTGTCGCGCAGCAGCACCCCCGGCTTGGCGTCGACGCCGAGCACCACGTTGCCGTCCGCGTCGGCGGGCAGCACCTCGCCCAGCGTGTGGAAGTCGCCGACGTCGTTCCAGCCGAAGTCGCCCGGCACGGTCGCCACCCGGCCGGCGGTCGCCGCGCCCTCCATCACCGCGTAGTCGACGGAGATCTTCGGCAGCGTCGGCCAGACCGTGCCGAGCACGTCGTCCTGCTCCTCGGTGCCCCACGCCTCGGCGATCGCGACGATCCCGGCGTGCAGGGCGGGCTGCTGGCGGGCCAGCTCGGCGAGGAACACGTCGACCCGCCAGACGAACATGCTGGCGTTCCAGAGGTGCCGCCCGGAGCGCAGGTACGCCTCGGCCACCTCCGCGCTCGGCTTCTCCTTGAACTCGGCGACCGGCCGCAGCGGGCCCCCGTCGACCGGGTCCCCGGTCTGGAGGTAGCCGTAGCCGGTCTCGGCCCGCGTCGGGGTGATGCCGACCGTCATCAGCAGGCCCCGCTCCGCGCCGCGTACCGCCTGCAGGACCACCTCCCGCCAGCGCTCCGGGTCACCGATGAGGTGGTCGGCGGCGAAGGAGCCCATCACCGCCTCCGGGTCGCGCCGCGCGATGACCGCGGCGGCCAGGGCGATCGCCGCGCACGAGTCCCGGGGCGACGGCTCGACCAGGATGTTCTCCTCCGGCACGCCGGCGAGCTGGCGTGCGACCGCCGCCACGTGCGCGGTCCCGGTGACCACCAGGGTGCGCTCGGCGGTGGTCAGCGGGCCCAGCCGGTCCACCGTCGCCTGGAGCAGCGAGGCGGTGGAACCGGTCAGCGGGTGGAGGAACTTGGGGTGGCCGGCACGGGACAGCGGCCACAACCTCGTGCCACTGCCACCCGCCGGAATGACGGCGTAGATCACCCGCACATCATGCCCGATTCGCCTGACCGGGGACGCATTCTCGCGACGCCGGTCGCGGCGGTCAGGACCGGGCCCGGCTCCAGGCGGCGATGTGCACCTCGGCGCTGGACTCCCAGGTGAACTCCTTGGCCCGGTCGAAACCGGCCTTGGCCAGGGACAACCGCCGCTGCTCGTCGTCGAGCAGGGCGGCCAGGTCGGTGGCGATCTGGTCGGGCGCCTCGCTGGTGTACGCGACCGCGTCGCCGCCCACCTCCGGCAGCGACAGCCGGGGTGTGGTCAGCACCGGGGCGGCGCACGCCATCGCCTCCAGGATCGGCAGGCCGAAACCCTCCCCGTAGGACGGATAGGCGGCCACCAGGGCCCCGCCGAGGAAGCCGGGCAGGTCCCCGTAGCGGAGGTAACCCGGGCGGAGCAGCCGCAGGTGCGACGGGACCTCCGCCACCGCGCGGTCGATGTCGTCGTCGTGCCCCTGGCCACCGGCGATCACCAGGGCCGGCGGGTCCTCCCGCTCGGCTACCGCGCGCGCCCAGCCGCGGATCAGGTTCGGCACGTTCTTGCGCGGCTCCTTGGCGCCCAGGAAGGCCACGTAGTTGGTGCCGCCCAGCCCCAGCCGGGCCCGGACCCGGGCCTTCTCCTCGTCGCTGGGCGCGTGGAAGGCGGCGTGGTCGACGCCGTGGTACGCGACGTCGATCCGGGTGGGATCGGCGTCGAGCAGCCGGATCAGCTCGTCGCGGGTGGCCTTGCTCGGCACGATCACCCGGTTGGCGCGGCGCAGGGACGTCTTGATCGCGCTGCGGAAGAAGGTGCGCCGCGACTTGTCGTAGTGCTCCGGCTCGGTGAAGAACGTCGCGTCGTGCACGGTCACCGTGACGGGACAACCGGCGCGCAGCGGGCAGGTGTAGAAGGGCGAGTGCAGCACCTGCGCGCCCACCTGCTGGGCGAGCAGCGGCAGACCCGTCTGCTCCCAGGCGAGCCGGGCGGGGCGGTGCGCGACGGCGGCCGGGGCCGGGATGATCTCCGCGCCGGGCAGCATCCGGGTGTAGCGCTCCAGGTCGGTGCGGAGACAGACGACAGCCAGCTCCACCCCCGACCCGCACACCTTGCCGAGGGCGCCGAGCAGGCCGTCGACGTATCGACCGACACCACCACGGTCGACGGGGACACTCGTGGCGTCGATGAGCACGCGGGGCGGGCGACCGGCGGTCACGGGGCGACTCCTTGAACTGACGGGCCTGTGGGGAACAACACTCCGGCAAGCCTACGCCGGAGCGCGGCGCCCACGCTGACTGCGACCCGACGGTACGCCGACTTGTCGCCGTCATCGAGTACGGCCGCCGGGGGCGTATCGTTCGCGCCGATGGCCGACAACATTGCCCGGGTCTTCGCCGACGCGATCGCGACCGACCCGACCAGACCGCTGCTGACCTGGTACGACGACGCCACGGGCGAGCGGACCGAACTCTCCGGCGCCACGCTGGCGAACTGGGTGGCCAAGACGGCCAACCTGCTCGTCGACGAGGTGGCCGTGGGCCCCGGCGACGTCGCCGGGGTGGTGCTGCCCCCGCACTGGCAGACCGCCGCGGTGCTGCTCGGCTGCTGGTCGGCCGGGCTGACCGTCGCCGACACGCCGGGGGACGTGGACGTGCTCTTCGCCGCCGAGACGCGCCTCGACGAGGCGGCGGCCTGGTCGGCGGGCGAGCGGTACGTCCTCGCCCTGCACCCGTTCGCCCTGCCGATGCGCCAGGTGCCGGCCGGCTACGCCGACTACGTCTCCGAGGTACGCGCCCACGGCGACCACTTCAGCCCGTACGCCGCCGGCGGCCCGGGCGAGGCGGCGCTGCTGGGCCGCGCGGCCGCCCGCGCGACGGAACTGGGCATCGCCCCCGGCGACCGGGTCCTGATCGACACGGGCGCGTACCCCGACCCGGCCGACTGGCTGCTCGCCCCGCTGACGGTCGGCGCCACCACGGTCCTCTGCGCCAACGCCGACCCGGCCCGCCTGCCCTCGCGGGCCACCACGGAACGCGTGACCCGCCCCCTTCGCTGACCCCGCTTCGCGGGCACCTCAACTCCGCCAGCAGAGCCCCCATATGGCAACGAACGGACATTCCGGGCTCTAGGGTGGCGCACATGGGACGTCCACCAGCGGCAGGCCGTGATCGCTACCGGCGGCTGCGCGGGTTCAACGTGCTGGTCGGGCTGATCCTGGCCGTCGAGGGCGGTTGGATGTGGGCGGCCAGCAACGACCTGTCCCTGCCGATCACCGCGTCGTACCTGACGGCCGACCCGACGACGCTGCGCGACGCCACGCTCCCGGAGGTGGCCTTCCGACTCGCCATCGGGCCGGCGGTGGCGGTCTTCCTGCTCCTCGCCGCGCTCGACCATCTCGTCACCGCGGCCCCGGGCGTGCACCGCTGGTACGCGCGCAACCTGGATCGCCGCACCAACTACGCCCGCTGGATCGAGTACTCGGTCAGCGCCTCGATCATGATCGTCCTGATCGGGCTGTTCGTGGGGATCCGCGATCTCGCGGCGGTCATCGGGATCTTCGGCGCGAACACCGCGATGATCCTGTTCGGCCTGCTGTTGGAGCGGCAGCAGGTGCCGGGACGCGCCGACTGGAGCGCCTTCTGGTTCGGTTCGCTGGTCGGCCTGGCCCCCTGGCTGGCGATCGCCGTCTACGTCGCCCAGCCGCCGGAGATCCCCGGCTTCGTCTGGGCGATCATCGTCATCCAGTTTCTCCTCTTCGCGAGCTTCGCGCTCAACATGGCACTGCAGTACGCCCAGCGCGGTCGATGGCGTGACTACCGCTACGGCGAGGTCTCGTACATCCTGCTCAGCCTCGTGGCCAAATCCGCGCTGGCCTGGCTCATCTACGCCAACGTGCTGCGCACCTGACCACGGTGCTCGGCGAGGGTGGCGAAGGCCGTCAGGGACTCCGGGTTGGCCAGGGCGCCCCGGGCCGCCGCCGAGTCCACCGGGGTGCCGGTGAGGATCTTCTTCACCGGGACCTCCAGCTTCTTGGCCGACAGGGTGCGCGGGACGGCCCGCACCTGGTGGATCTCGTCCGGCACGTGCCGGGGCGACAGGGCGGTACGCAGCTCGCGGCAGATCTTCTTCCGCATCGCGTCGTCCAGCTCCAGCCCCTCGGCGAGCACCACGAACAGCAGCAGCTCACCGGCGCCGCCCTCGTCGTCCTCCAGGTGCACGACCACCGAGTCGACGACCTCGTCGAGCCCCTCGACCACCGAGTAGAACTCGGCGGTGCCGAGGCGTACGCCGCCCCGGTTGAGGGTGGCGTCGGAGCGGCCCGTGATCACGCAGCCGCCCCGGTCGTTGATCGTGATCCAGTCGCCGTGCCGCCAGACGCCCGGATAGAGGTCGAAGTACGCCTCCCGGTAGCGGCTGCCGTCCGGGTCGTTCCAGAAGCCCACCGGCATGCTCGGCATCGGCTCGGTGATCACCAGCTCGCCCAGCTCGCCGATGACCGGGGTCCCGTCGGCGGACCGGGCCTCCACCTTGGCGCCGAGCGCCCGGCAGGTGATCTCCCCGGCGTGCACCGCCAGCAGCGGCACGCCGCCGACGAAGCCGGTGCACACGTCCGTGCCGCCGGAGAGCGACTGGAGCTGAAGGTCGTCGCCGACCGTCTCGTACACCCAGGTGAAGCCCTCGGCGGGCAGCGGCGCGCCGGTCGAGCCGACCCCGCGCAGCGCGGACAGGTCGGCGGTCTCCTTCGGCACCAGCCCGGCCTTGCGGCAGGCCAGCAGGAACGGCGCGGAGGTGCCGAAGTACGTGGTGCCGGTCTCCTCCGCCAGCCGCCACAGCGCGCCCAGGTCCGGGTGGCCCGGGTTGCCGTCGAAGAGCACGATCGTCGCGCCCACCGCCGGCCCGGAGACCAGGAAGTTCCACATCATCCAGCCGGTGGTGGTGAACCAGAAGAACCGGTCCGCCGGGCCCAGGTCGTGGTGCAGGGCCAGCATCTTCAGGTGCTCCAGCAGGATGCCGCCGTGGCCGTGCACGATGGGCTTCGGCAGCCCGGTGGTGCCGGAGGAGTAGAGCACGTAGAGCGGGTGGTCGAAGGCGACCGGGGTGAACGTCAGCGGCTCGTCGGTGTCGGCGGCCAGCTCCGACCAGGCCAGCGCGCCCTCGAACGGGGCCGGCGTCCGGTCCGTGGCGCCACCCGAGGGCGCGGGGGCCGGGTCGAGGTAGGCGATGCCGACGGTGTGTTCCAGCGACGGCAGGGCGGCCCGGATCGCGGCCACCTCGGCGCGCCGGTCGACCGGCTTCTCACCGTAGCGGTAGCCGTCCACCGCGACCAGTACCTTCGGCTCGATCTGCTGCCACCGGTCGGTGACGCTGCGGGTGCCGAACTCCGGCGCGCAGGAGGAGAAGATCGCGCCCAGGCTGCTGGTGGCGAGCAGCAGCACGTACGTCTCGGGGATGTTGGGCGCGTACGCGGCGACCCGGTCGCCGGCGGTGACGCCGAGCCGGCGCAGCCCGGCGGCCACCCGGCGTACCTGCTCGCGCAGCTCGGCGGCGGTGAGGGTGACCGGCGCCCGGGTCTGGCCGTGCGCGATCACCACCGGGTCGTCGTCGGCCCGGCCGGGCATCCGCAGCACGTTCTCGGCGTAGTTGAGGGTGGCGCCGGGGAACCACCTGGCCCCGGGCATCCCGCGGTCGGTCAGCGTGGCCGTCGGCGGGGTGTGCGCCACCACCTCGAAGTGGTCCCAGACCGACCGCCAGAACGCGTCGAGGTCCGTGACCGACCAGCGCCACAGCTCGTCGTAGTCGGCGAAGTCCAGCCCCCGGTGCTCACGCAGCCAGCGCAGGTAGCTCCCGATCCGGGACCGCTCGCGTACGTCCGCCGGCGGCGCCCACAGCACGTCACCCACTGCTCCACCCTCCCCTGGCCCCGCACGACACTGTGAAATGGGCCGTGGCGCCATCTTGCCCTACCTCAGAGCGCCATTCTCCGCACCCGACCTCCGCCGGCGCACGTGCGGAGCCCACATGCCCCGGCCCCACCCTGTGTGGGCGGGGCGGGCGGACGCGTCAGCCGGCGCGGTGGGCCTGGATGGCGCGGCGGCGGGCCAGTCGGTGGGCACGGCGGATCTCCGCCTCCCGGAACCGGCGCTCGTCCTCCGGGCTCTCCGCCAGCACCGGCCGGACCGCCCGGGGCGCGCCGCCGAGGTCGACGCCCACGAAGACGAGGTACGCGGTGGCGACCCGCACCGGCTCGTCCTCGGCCGAGTCCCACCGCTCCGCCACGACCCGGACCCCGACCTCCATGGAGGTCTGCCCCGTCCAGTTCACCTGTGCGTGCGCGTGCAGCAGGTCACCGACCCGGACCGCCTCGGTGAAGACGATCTCGTCGATGGCGGCGGTGACCGCCGTACCGCCGCTGTGCCGGGCCGCGGCGGCCCCCGCCACGTCGTCGATGAACTTCATCAGCACGCCGCCGTGCACGGTGCCGTAGAGGTTGACGTCGACCGCGGTCATGATCCGGCTCAGGGTGACCCGGGAGTAGGAGGTCGGCTTGCCGGCCGGCGCGGTGGAGGGGTGCTCGGTCATGTCGAAGACGGTACGGTGCGCGGATGCGACATCTCTGGAGCTTCCTCGCGGGGTTGGTGGTGGTGCCCGTCACGTGGGTGCTGGTCACCCTCGGGCAGGACGGGTCGGCGGGCACCGTCGGCCGTTGGGTCGAGATCGGCACGTCGAACTCGGCCAATCTCATCGAGCCCGCCGTGTACCTCGCCGTCGGCGGGATCCTGCTCGGCCTGCTCGGCACGCTGCGCACCTCGCCGCTCGGCCCCCTCGTGGCCGGGCTGCTGCTCGCCGCCCCGTACGTGGGGATGTTCGTCGCGCCCTTCGAGGTGCGGGACCGCATCCCGGACGGCTGGAAGGTCTTCGGCGACCCCCTGCCGCTGCACCTGCCGGTCGAGAACGGCACGCTCTTCCTGATCGGCCTGCTGCTGCTCGTGGCCACCTTCAGCGGGCAGCGCTGGCGGCGCTGGCCCCGACCGGTGACCGAGCCGACGCCGGCGCCCGCCGAGGGGCCGGAGCGCAGCGACTTCACGCTGACCGACTGGCCGCCGGCCGAGCCGGCCGACCGGGACACCGCGCCGCCGAGCCTCGGCTACCCGGACCCGACGCCGACCGAGCCGCTGCCGCGCCGCACCGGCGGGGGGTCACCGTGGTCGGCGCCGCCGCGCTCCGGCAACCGGCCGGAAGAGGACACCACGACCGAGATCCGGTGAGGACGCGGGCGGGCCGGTCGTCCGGCCCGCCCGCCGACCGGTCAGCCCTTCAGGAGCTGACGGGCCATCACGATGCGCTGCACCTGGTTGGTGCCCTCGTAGATCTGGGTGATCTTGGCGTCCCGCATCATCCGCTCGACCGGGTAGTCCCGGGTGTAGCCGTAGCCGCCGAGCAGCTGCACCGCGTCGGTGGTGATCTCCATGGCCGCGTCCGAGGCGAAGCACTTGGCCGCCGCGCCGAAGTAGGTCAGGTCGGCGTCGCCCCGCTCGGACTTGCCGGCCGCCGTGTACGTGAGCTGCCGGGCCGCCTCCAGCTTCATGCCCATGTCGGCGAGCATGAACTGCACGCCCTGGAACTCGGCGACCGCCTTGCCGAACTGCTTGCGCTCCTGGACGTACCCCTTGGCGTAGTCGAGCGCGCCCTGGGCGATGCCGACGGCCTGCGCGGCGATGGTGACCCGCGTGTGGTCCAGGGTCTTCATCGCGGTGCCGAAGCCGGTGCCCTCGGCGCCGATCATGCGGTCCGCCGGGATCCGGACGTTGTCCAGGTAGACCTCGCGGGTCGGCGAGCCCTTGACGCCGAGCTTCTTCTCCGGGGCGCCGAAGCTGACCCCCGGGTCGGACTTCTCGACCACGAAGGCGGAGATGCCCCGGGACCGGGCCGCCGGGTCGGTCACCGCGAAGACCGTGTAGAACTCGGAGACCCCGGCGTTGGTGATCCAGCGCTTCACGCCGTTGAGCACCCAGTGATCGCCGTCACGCACCGCGCGGGTGGTCATCGACGCCGCGTCGCTGCCCGCCTCCGGCTCGGAGAGGCAGTACGAGAACATCGCGTCGCCCGCCGCGACCGGGGTCAGGTACTTCCGCTTCAGCTCCTCGGAGCCGGCCAGCAGCAGCGGCATCGTGCCGAGCTTGTTGACCGCCGGGATCAGCGAGGACGAGGCGCAGGCGCGCGCCACCTCCTCGATCACGATGGCCGTGGCCAGGGCGTCCGCGCCCGCGCCGCCGTACTCGACGGGGATGTGTGGGGCGTGGAAGTCGGCGGCCCGCAGGGCGTCGTAGGACGCCTTCGGGAACTCGCCGGTCTCATCGGCCTCGGCGGCGTGCGGCGCCACCTTGGCCGCACAGACCTCACGGACCGCCTCCCGGATCGCCTCGTGTTCCTCGGGCAACCGGTAGACGTCGAACGACTGCTCTGCGGCCATGTCGGCCCCTCCCCTTCACCGCTATCATGCGCAGTCTGTAGCGTCTCCTGACCGCCGACGGCGCAGACTGAAGGATAGCGACAGAGTTCAGGTGATGTTACCGCCGCGTAGCCTCGAACGTGGCAGAGCGCCGAAGCCGCCCGGCGACGATGGAACCGACAGACGTTAGAGTCCCTCCGGTGCCCGCCCAGGCGCCGCAGCAGAACGCGACGCGACGACGCGACGCCAGCGCGAGCGGAGAAGACAGGCGTGACGATCCCGTACCCCAACACCCAGCCGATGCCCGCCATCGCCGCGGTGACGCCCCCCTCCGGTGCGCAGCGACCGCGGGTGACCTTCCTGGGCACCGGCTACCTCGGTGCGACCTACGCCATCTGCTACGCCGAGCTCGGCTACGAGGTGCTCGGCTTCGACGTCGACGCCGACAAGATCGCCATGCTGAACGCCGGCGAGGTGCCGATCCACGAGCCCGGCCTCGACGAGCTGCTCAAGCGCAACCTGGGCGCCGGGCGGCTGCGATTCAGCACGGACATCGCCGAGGTCGCCGAGTTCGGTGACGTGCACTTCATCTGCGTCGGCACGCCGCAGCGCGCCGACGGGATGGGCGCCGACCTGTCGTACGTCGAGGCGTCGGTCACCAGCCTGGCCCAGCACCTGACCCGCAAGGCGCTCATCGTCGGCAAGTCGACCGTGCCGGTCGGCACCGCCGAGTGGGTGGAGCAGCTGGTCAGCAAGCACACCCCCACCGATCTGGGGGTCGAGGTGGCGTGGAGCCCGGAGTTCCTCCAGGAGGGCTTCGCCGTCGACGACGTGCTGCGGCCCAACCGGATCGTCGTCGGCGTCAAGAGCGAGTGGGCCAACGGCATGCTCTACGCCGCCCACAAGGGCGTCTTCGACCTGGCCGCCACCGAGGACCGCGAGGTGCCCCTCGTGGTCACCGACTTCGCCACCGCCGAGCTGGTCAAGGTCGCCGCGAACGCCTTCCTCGCCACCAAGATCTCCTTCATCAACGCGATGGCCGAGGTCTGCGAGGCCTCCGGCGGCGACGTCACCCACCTCGCCCGGGCCATCGGCTTCGACCCGCGCATCGGCAACCGGTTCCTCCAGGCCGGGCTCGGCTTCGGCGGCGCCTGCCTGCCCAAGGACATCCGGGCGTTCCAGGCCCGCGCCCAGGAGTTGGGCGCCGGGGAGGCGCTGCGCTTCCTGCACGAGGTCGACCTGATCAACCTGCGTCGCCGGACCCGGGTGGTCCAGCTCGCCGCCGAGCTGCTCGGCCGCCGCTCCGGGCCCGCCGGGCCCGACCTCTCCGGCATGCGCGTGGCCGTGCTCGGCGCGACCTTCAAGCCCAACACCGACGACGTACGCGACGCGCCGGCGCTCTCCGTCGCCTCGCTGCTGCGCAAGGCCGGCGCCGACGTGCACGTCTACGACCCGCAGGGCATGGAACGGGCGCGCGCGGTGGCGCCCGAGCTGGTCTACGAGCCCGGCATCAACGAGGCCGTGACCGGCGCGGACCTGGTCTGCGTACTCACCGAGTGGGCCGACTTCCGCAACGCCGACCCGGTGGCCCTCGGCGAGCTGGTCGCCGGCCGCAAGGTGGTCGACGGCCGCAACTGCCTGGACTCGGCACTGTGGACGCAGGCCGGCTGGGAGTACCGCGGCATGGGCCGCCCCTGACGATCGACGACCGACGGCCGGTCGCGGAGCACGCTCCGCGACCGGCCGTTCGCCGTCCGCATGGACGATCTTTGTCCCGGACCCGCCGACAATTGTCGAAATCCGCGCCCACATTGGGCATGCTGCGAGGGTGGGAGTCCACAGTGCGGGTGGAGGGGTGTCGTGGCGACCTTTCAGTGCTCCTCGTGCGGCCGGGAGATCAAGCCGGCCGTCAGCTGCCCGCACTGCGGTGCGCACCAGCCACAGTGGGTCGAGCACCTGGCGCAGATCGAGCGGTCCATCGCGGAGATGAAGGCCCGCGAGGCGGCCATCGCCAGCGAGCAGCGGCAGATCGCCGCCAAGATGCAGGCCGCGCTCTTCCAGCGGGACATCCTCGCCCACGCCGGTGAGGAACGCCTCAAGCAGGCCACCCGCCCCCGCCGGGTGCTGCGCAAGAGGCCGGGCCGCCGGCCGCCCACGGCCGCCACCGGCGCCCCGCCCCGGGTCCCCCGGCAGGGCACCCCGGCCGGCCCGGAGGACCCGCCCCCGCCCCCGCCGTCGGCCGCCACCTGGCTCGACGCCGACGACCCGGAGCATCCACCGGAGGCGTCCTCCCGCGAGGTGCAGAACATCCCCCTCGGGCTCGGCGCGCTGCTGCTCGGCGTCGCCGCCGTGGTCTTCGCCGCGGTGGCCACCAGCTCCATGGACGCGCTGGCCCGGCTGGGCGTCCTGCTGCTCGCGACCGTGCTCATGCTGCTCGCCCCGCCGGTGCTGGCCCGGCGCGGGCTCACCTCGACCGCCGAGACCATCTCGGCCGTCGGCCTGCTCCTGGTGCCGCTCGCCGGCTACGCGCTGTGGGCGGTCGACCGGATCGGCAACGGCGGTGCCTCGGGCGCGATCTTCGGCGCCATCGTCTTCGCCGTCACCGCCGGCGTATCGTTCGGCTACGCGGGCTGGACGGGGCTGCGCGCGCCCCGCTTCGCCACCGTACTGGCCGCCCAGCCGGTGCTGCCGTTGCTGGCGTACGACCGGATCACCGGCCCCGGCGGCTGGGCGCTGGTGCTGACGGCGGTGGCCCTGCTCGACCTGTGGCTGGCGCGTTCCCCCGTCACCGTGGAGCGGCCGGTCCGCCAGGACCTGCCCGAGCCCCCGGCCGCGCCCGCGAGCGCACCCCGGCAGCGCCACGCCGACGGCCGGCCCGAGGGGGCGCCCGAGGAGGCCGGCGAGGTGCTCGACGGCGGGCTGCCGGCGCAGGACCGGGCCCCGGCCGGCCGTCCGGTGCCGTGGCTGCGGGAGCTGACCTGGGTGCTGCACGGGGTGGCGGTCGCCCTCGCCCTCGCGTACGCCGTCTCCGCCCTGCTGCGCGCGGGCACCGTGCCGGCCGCGACCGGGGCCGGGCTGGCGCTGCTGCTGGCTGCCGCCGTGGGGCTGGCCGGCACGCTGGTGCTGCGCCGGCCGCCGCTGCCCGACCTCGGCGCCGGGATCTTCACCCTCGCCGTGATCGGTGCGCTGAGCCGGATCGCCTCGGTGGCCTTCCCCGGGCGGGCGCTGCTGCTGATCGCCGCCGTCATCACGCTCACCGGGCTGGCCGTCCGGGCGGTACCGGAGGCGGCCCGACGCGGGCCGCAGCTCGCCTCGGCGGTCGCGCTCACCGTCAGCGGGGTGGTGGTCGCCGGTGGCGCCCTCCGCGCCGGGGTCGCCCCCGTCCGGGCCGCGCTGCCGGCCTGGGCGGCCGACCTGGACCGCTACCCGGCCGAGCTGGCGGCGGCCGTGGGCCCGGCCGCCTGGCAGCTCGCCGCGAGCGCCTTCCTGCTGACCGTCGCGGCGGTGCTGGCCCTGCCGTCCGAGATCCGCCGGGAGTTCGCCGTGGTCGGTGCGGCGCTGACCGCGCTCGCCGTACCCGCGTCGTTCGGCCTCGGATGGGCGGCCGCGCCCTGGCCGATGGTGCTGACGGCGGTCGGCATCGGGGTGGTCGGGCTCTCCGCCCGCACGGAACGCGCGGCGCTGGCGCACGCGGCCACCGCCGCCGGCGTCGGCCTCTTCGGCGCGGGTGCCGGACTGGCCCGGCCGGCGCTGACCACGGCGGTCCTGCTCACCCTGTTCGCCGCCGGGGTCCTCGTCGCCGTGGCGCCCCGGATGCGACTCGCCCCGGCGGCGGCCGACACCGTCTCGGCCTGGGCCGCCGGGGGCGCGGCGTTCGCCCTGCCGGGCGCGGTGGCCGCCTTCGTCGCCGCGACCGTGCCGGTCGACCCGACGCCCACCCCGGCGAGCCTGCGCGAGGTCACCGTCCCGGTGCTCGCGGCCAGCTTCCTGGCGGTCTGCGTCACCCTCGGCCACGCCGCCGTCGTGCAGGTCTCCCAGCGACGCATCCCGACGCCGCTGGCCGTCGGCACCGCCCTCGGCGCGGTCACGGTCACCGCCGCCGCGTTCGGCGCCCCGGGCGCCACCGCCGCCGACGCCTGGGTGGGTGGCCTGCTGCTCGTCGCCGGCGCCATGGTGGTGTTCGCCGGTCCCATCGACGCCGGCCGACGCTCCGACCTCACCCTGGACGGCTCCGACCTGGCCGCCGCGGCGGTCACCGCCGCCCTGATCGCCACCCTGGCCCGGATCGCGGCCGTCCTCGCTCCCGGCGGGCAGCTCGCCGTCGCCGCCGGGCTGGTGCTGGTGGTGGCCGTGGCCGCCCGGGCCATGCCGGAGGAGTGGCGACGCGGACCGACCGTCGGCCTCGCCGTCGGCGGCGTGCTGATCGGGCTGCTGGCCGGCTGGAGCGCGCTGCGGGGCGGGCTGGGCGTGCTCGCCACCCCCGGCCCGATCTGGAACGGGGACCTGACCGGCTGGCCGGCCGGGCCGACCGGCGGGTCGACGTGGCAGGCCCCCGTGGCCCTGGCGCTGCTCGGCGTCGCCGCCGCGGTGCTGCTGCCACCACCGTGGAAGTACGACGTGTCGGGCGTGGCGGCCGTACTCGCCACGATCGGCGCGCCGGCCGCGTTCGACCTGCCGTGGTGGTCGCCCGTCCTGGTCGGCGGCATGGTCGCCACCGTCTTCGGGGCGGCTGCCGTGGCCGCCGTCGATCCCCGGGCGGGCCTGTCCCGGGCCGTCGTGGCCGGCGTCGTCGCCCTGCACGCCGCCGGAGCGGGTCTGGTCCGGCCGTGGACCACCGCGCTGGCGCTGGGCAGCATCGCGCTGATCGGCCTCGTGGTGGCCGCGCTGGCCCGGTCGCTGGCCGTGCCGCTGGTGGAGGACATCGAGAACGAGGGGATGCCCCCGCACCTCGCCCAGATCGGAGGCGCCGCGGCCGGCGCCGCCCTGCTCGCGTTCCCGGGTGCCGTCGCGGCGCTGGCCGCCGAGTTCGGGCGCGCGCCGGAGGTGGTGCTCACCGCCGCGTTGGCCGCGTCGAGCCTGGGCCTGGCGGCGGTGGCGGCCGTCCGGCGGCGGGTCCCGCAGTACCTGCCCTGGGCGAGCGCGGCGGTGGCCGGTGGCGCCACGGTGAGCGCCCTGGCCGCCGTCCCCACCAACCAGCCCGTCGGTGTGTACGCCGCCGCCGCGGCCCTGCTCGGGGTGCTCGCCGAGCTGGTCCGGGGCGCGACCGAACCGCCGGTCGGCGCGGCCCAGCCCGTACGACGCTGGTCGGTGCTGCTCGACGGCGCACTGCGGCGGCTGCCCGACGACGGGACGCAGCGCCGCTGGCGGGTCAGCCCCGCCGCCGGTGCGCTCGCCGCCGGTGCGCTGCCCACCGTCCTGGCGCTGGTGTCGATCGCCCCGGCCCTGGTCGTCGCGCTGGTCGATCCGCACCGCAGCCTCGGCCGGGTCTGGCAGGGACCACCCCCGGAGCTGCTCACCCCGCCCCCCGAGGCGGTCGACCCGACCCACGTGCTGACCGCGCTGCTGCTCACCGCGACCGCCGCGCTGGCCGCCACCGGCTTCAGCGGCGGGCGGCGCTCCCGGGCGGTACCGGTCGTGCTGCCCGGCGCCGCCGTGACCCTGCTGATCACCCCGGCGTCGCTCGGCAACGGCTGGCCGGCGAGCACCCTGGCGGCGCTGTCCGTGTTCACCATCGCGATGCTGGGGCTGGCGCTCACCCCGCCCCCACCGCTGGTCGAGCGGGCCCGCTCGCTGCGCCTGACCCGGGTGCTCGTCTTCGCCATCGGGCTCGCCGCCGGGAGCGCGGGCCTGGTCGGTGGCCTGGCGACTCGGGAGCTGACCCTGTTCACCCTGGGTGGCGCCGTCGGCGTCGGCACGGTGGCCGCGATCTTCGGCACCACCCAGCGGGCGCGCATCCTCGGCTGGCTGTTCGCCTCGCTGATGGCACAGCTCTTCGTGCTCACCGCCGGCCTGGTGGCCGGGCTCGCGGCCGTCTGGTCCGCGATCGGCGTACTGGCGGTGGGGGCGGCCCTCCAGGTTTTCGCCGCGACCCTGCCCAGGCTGCGTCGCCCCGAGGCCCAGCGGGAGGCGGCCACCGTCGAGTGGAGCGGGCACGCTGCCGCCCTGATCGCCCTGGCGCTGGCCTTCGACTCGCCCCGGCACATCGCGGCGCTGCTCGCGGCCTGGGGCGCGGTCCTCGGTGTGGCGGCCACCCGGCCGGGTCGCCGACCGGTGGAGCGACGCATCCTGTTCTGGGCGGTGGTGGTCTGCGAGATCACCGCCTGGTGGATCCTGATGCGGGTCGCCGACGTGGCCCTGCCGGAGGCGTACACCCTGCCCTTCGCGGCGCTGGCCCTGCTCGTCGGCGTGCTGGAGCTGCGGCACCGGCCCGATCTGAGCAGCTGGGTCGCGTACGGGCCCGCGCTCGTCGCCGCCTTCGTGCCCACCCTGGCGATCGTGCTGGCGACGGACTCCAGCACGCTGCGCCAGGTGCTGCTGCTGCTCGGCGCCGTGGCCGTACTCGTCTTCGGGTCGATGAGCCAGCAACAGGCACCGGTGATCGTCGGCGCCGCCGTGACCGCCATCGCGGCGGTGCACGCGCTGTTCAGCCTGGGACCGTGGCTGGCCCTGATTCCCGTCGGCATCCTGCTGCTGGCGCTCGGCGCGAGCAACGAGCGCCGACGCCGAGCCCAGGAACGCCTCCAGACAGCCCTGCGCGGCATGCGCTGACACCGGGCCCACCCCCGGGGACGGGCGCGAGTGCGGGCCTGTCACCGGCGCCGCCCTATTCCGGGCGCAGGCCGCTTGCAGGCGCAGGCCGGCTGCGGCACTGGCTCGGTCCCGGGCGGGTTGCGCCCGCGACAGTCGACGGCGGGCCTGAAGCGCCAACGGAACGCCGGCGTGGTTCGGACTCGACCACACTGAGGGCGCGGGGCCCACGGTAGATGAACGTGCGCCGTCGGACGCGAGGACGACCGGGGCCGGACGGCGACGCTCGACCCGGGTCGCGCATCCGCCGCTCCCGCACGCCGGCATGCTGCACAACCCGTTCCTCGTGACGGCACCGACCACCGGACCACGAAGTGCCGGGCACGCGCCTGCCAGCCACGCGATCACACAGTGTAAGGCATGAGGAGCAACGGCCACCCGCCCTCTGTGCCCTTTGCTCTGCAGCCACCGGCGCACCACTCACAATGCGTTACGAGTCCTGGCCGCCTCGTCCAGACAACCAAAAGAGAAGTGCCAGCTCAGATGGGCGGTGCGTCGATGGATGCAGAGCAAAGGGCCCGAAGGGATCAGACCCCTCCGGGTCAAGATGGCAACGCTGAGTGACGGACTGCCCGGTTACTTCAAGTGACGACCCCCGTGGCCTATCGGCCTCCTGGTGGCCGATCCGGGCTCACGGGCAGCGGATCGGAGCGCTGGCGAGGCGGAGCAACAACGGCATCGGCCGAGCCGCCGATCCGGTAGCCCGGCCGCTGGATACCGCGCGAGACAGGTCCGGCGCAAGGGCAAGAACGACACGGAGAGCCAGGAGAGGCGCGAAGCGGTGCGGAAGGCGCAAGCTCGACAGGCAGGGGCGGAACAGCGCGAGGGGCGGAACAGCGCGAGGAACCGCACGGCGCGAGGGGCGGAGTGGGGCAGGAGACGCAGGCGCGGCGGGAAGCGCGAAGCGGCGTGGGAGGCACGACGCGCAGCGGAGCAGGCACCGCGTGGGAGGGCCTGGGCCAGAGGCGGCGCTTGTGCCGTCCGCCGGTCAGGTCGGCAGCCCCGGGCGGCATGGGGAGGCGCAGGTCAGGCGAGGGAGGCGCGCAGGGCGGCGTCCTTTTCGGCGACCAACTGCTCCAGGTCGGCCTGGTAGGCCGACATGCGGTCGAGCAGGGTGCGGTCGGCGGCGGCCAGGATGCGGACGGCGAGCAACCCGGCGTTGCGGGCGTTGCCGATCGACACGGTGGCCACCGGCACACCGGCCGGCATCTGCACGATGGAGAGCAGCGAATCCATCCCGTCGAGGTGCTTCAACGGCACCGGGACGCCGATCACCGGCAGCGGGGTGACCGAGGCGACCATGCCGGGCAGCGCCGCCGCGCCACCCGCCCCGGCGATGATGACCTTCAGGCCCCGGTCGGCCGCGGCGCGTCCGTAGTCGATCATCTTGATCGGCGTACGGTGGGCCGAGACGACCTCGACCTCGTAGGGCACCTCGAACTCGTCCAGCGCCTCGGCGGCAGCCCTCATCGTCGGCCAGTCCGAGTCGCTGCCCATGATCAGCCCAACGACGCTCACCGCGCTCTGCCTCTCGTTCGCGCCCTCGGGGCCGGCAACCTGACCTGTCACGCTCACTCGTGCCCCTCGCGCAGCCAGCGGGCGGCCCGCGCGGCCCGCGCCCGTACGTCGTCCAGGTCGTCACCGAGCACCGTGACGTGCCCGATCTTGCGGCCGGGACGCACCTGCTTGCCGTAGAGGTGCACCTTGGCGCCCGGCTCGGCCGCGAAGAGGTGGTGCAGCCGCTCGTCGATCGACATCCCGCCCGGGTCGCCGCCGAGCACGTTCGCCATCACCGCCACGGGAGCGGTCAGCGAGGTGTCCCCCATCGGGTAGTCGAGCACGGCGCGCAGGTGCTGCTCGAACTGCGACGTACGCGCGCCCTCGATGGTCCAGTGCCCGGAGTTGTGCGGCCGCATCGCCAGCTCGTTCACCACGATCCGGCTGCCGGCGGGCGCCGTCTGGTCGGCCACCTCGAACAGCTCCACGGCGAGCAGGCCGACCACGCCGAGCGCGGTCGCCAGGTCGATGGCGAGTTGCTGGGCGGCTACCGCCAGCTCCTCCGGCAGGCCCGGCGCGGGGGCGAGCACCTCGACGCAGATGCCGTCCCGCTGCACCGTCTCGACCACCGGATACGCGGCGACCTGCCCGAACGGCGAGCGCGCCACCTGCACGGCCAGCTCCCGGCGCAGCGGCACCCGCTCCTCGACGATCAGCCGGGTGCCGCCGGCCAGCAGGGTCTTCGCCAGCCCGTCGGCCTGCGTCGCGTCGTCGACCAGCCAGACGCCCCGGCCGTCGTACCCGCCACGGGCCGCCTTGAGCACCACCGGCCAGCCGACCTCGTCGCCGAACGCCACCAGGTCGGCGGGCTCCGCCACGGGTCGCCACGCCGGGTTCGGCGCGCCCAGCTCGCCGAGCCGCTCCCGCATGGCCCGCTTGTCCTGGGCGTGCAGCAGCGCGTCGGCCGGCGGGAAGAGCTTCACGCCTTCGGCCGCCAGCGTCCGGATGTGCTCGGTGGGGACATGCTCGTGGTCGAAGGTGACCACGTCGCAGGCCTTGGCGAAGGTGCGCAGCGCGGCGAGGTCGGTGTGGTCGCCGTACTGGACGTCGGCGGCGACCAGCGCGGCGCCGTCGTCGGGGGCCAGCGCGAGCACGCGCAGCGACTGGCCGAGGGCGATCGCGGACTGGTGGGTCATCCGGGCCAGTTGGCCACCGCCCACCATGCCGACAACGGGCAGACCGGTACGGGAATCCATAGCGGCGTCAGCCTATCGGCACGCCCCGCGACCTGTGTCGCCGGCTGCCGCATCCCCGACCCCCGGTCCCGGCCGCCCCGGCCGTGCGACTCAGCGCCGGCCGAGCTGGCCGATCAGGTCGTCCACCGCCGTCACGGGGCGCTCGCAGACGAAACCCCGGCAGACGTACGCGGTGGGCCGCCCGTCGACCATCGGCCGGTCGGCGAGCAGGGGCATGCCGGGCTGACCGGGGCGGCCCGCAACGACCACCGCGCCGGGTGGGGCGTGCCGGTGTGCCGCCGCGACCAGCGGGTCCCCGGCCGGGTCGTCCGTGACCACCGCGATCTCGTACGGTCCGGAGAGCAGCGCCTCCCCGACGGTGGCCGCGTAGCCGGTGAAGCGGGCGTGCCGGCCGACGATGGGCGCCACGGTCGACAGGGCCGCCTCGGCGGCTTCCCGGTAGCGGGTCTCGCCGGTCAGCGCCGCGTACGCGACCAGCGCCGCGACGATCGCGGAGCGCCCGGACGGGGTGGCGTTGTCGGTGGGGTCGGCGGGGCGGCTGACCAGCCGTTCGGCGTCGTCGGCGGTGTCGTAGAAGGCACCGCCCGGGGCGGCGAACCGCTCCAGCGCGACGTCGAGCAGTTGGCCGGCCAGCTCCAGCCAACGCCCCTCGCCGGTGACCTGGTGCATGGCGCAGAACGCCTCGGCGACGCAGCCGTAGTCCTCCAGCACCCCGGCGGGATCGCCGACCACCCCGTTGCGGGACACGCGGCGCAGCCGCCCGTCGACGATGTGCACCCTCGCCAGGTACTCGGCGGCGTCGCGCATCGCGCCATAGGTGCCGTCGGCGACGCCCTCCAGCGTCTGCGACCCGTCGTCGGGGCCGGCCGGCCCGAACGTGTCGGCCACCCGGTTGAACTCGGCGATCGCGGTGATGACCAGGCCGTTCCAGGCGGCGACCACCTTGTCGTCCAGGGCCGGCTGCGGCCGTTCCCGGCGGGCCGCGAGCAGCCGGTCGACGACGTCCTGCCAGCGCCGCGTCAGGGCCGGGTCCGCGTCGTCCACGTCCCGGGCGAGCCGCAGCACGCTGGTGCCGTGCTCGAAGCTGCCGGCCTCGGTGACGGCGAACAGGTCGGCGGCCCAGCGGCCGTCCTCCTCCCCCAGCACCTCGATGAGCTGGGTCGGCGTCCAGACGTAGGTCGATCCTTCGACGCCCTCGGTGTCGGCGTCCAGCGCCGAGGCGAACCCGCCGGACGGCGTACGCATCTCGTCGGCGAGGAACCAGGCGGTGTCCTGTGCGACCCGGCGGGCCAGCGGGTCACCGGTCAGGCGCCAGAGCTGGGTGTACGTCCGCAGCAGCAGCGCGTTGTCGTAGAGCATCTTCTCGAAGTGCGGCACGGTCCAGTGCCCGTCGACGGAGTAACGGGCGAAGCCGCCGGCGAGCTGGTCGTAGATGCCGCCCCGGGCCATCGCCTCGCAGGTGTGCCGGGCGATCTCCAGGCTGCGCGGGGAGCCGGTGCGCTGGTGGTGCCGCAGCAGGAAGAGCAGGTTCATGTGCGGCGGGAACTTCGGCGCCCCGCCGAACCCGCCGTTCGTGGCGTCGTACTCCTTGGCGAGCTGGTCGGCCGCGGCGTCGAGCAGCGCGGCGTCCAGCGGCGCGGTGGGCCCGCCCACGGCCTGCGCGCCGCCGATCGCCTCGACCACGGCGGCGCCCTGCTGGATCACGGCGTCGCGCTGGTCCCGCCAGGCGGCGGCGACCGACTGGAGCAGCCGGACGAAGTTCGGCCGGGGGAAGTAGGTGCCGCAGAAGAAGGGGGTGCCGTCGGGCGTGGCGAAGACGGTCATCGGCCAGCCGCCCTGCCCGGTCATCGCCTGGGTGGCGGTCATGTAGACGGCGTCGACGTCGGGGCGTTCCTCGCGATCCACCTTGATGGCGACGAAGTCGTCGTTGACCAGGGCCCCGACCTGCTCGTTCTCGAACGACTCGTGGGCCATCACGTGGCACCAGTGGCAGGCGGCGTAGCCGACCGAGATGAGCACCGGCACGTCCCGGCGCTTCGCCTCGGCGAACGCCTCGTCGCACCAGGGCCACCAGTCGACCGGGTTGTCGGCGTGCTGGAGCAGGTACGGGCTCGTGGCGTCAGCGAGTCGGTTCACCCGACGACCATAACCATCCCGTGGCGCGCCCGCCCGCGCTCCGGCACCCGACGGGACCGCCGCCTCGCAGGCGGCCTGGCGGGGTCAGGAGGCGCCGTCGGCGCGCAGCGGCAGGACGTTGGGGCGGGCCTCGTCGAGGAGGGTGCCCAGGACCGCGCCGATCTTGTCGGCCGGCATGGGCTTGAAGAAGTGGTAGCCCTGGGCGGCCGTGCAGCCCAGCTCGGCCAGCGCCAGGCGCTGCTCGGCGGTCTCCACGCCCTCGGCGACCACCCGCAGCCCCAGCTCGTGGGCGAGACCGACGGTGGTACGCACGATCGCCGCCGCCTCCGGGGAGTCGGCCATCCGGATCACGAAGGAGCGGTCCACCTTCAGCTCGTCGACCGCGATCCGGGTGAGGAACGTCAGCGAGGAGAAGCCCGTGCCGAAGTCGTCGACGGCGAGCTGCACGCCCATCGACCGCAGGGTGGCGAGCACCTCGTCGATGACCTCCAGCTCGCTCATCACCACCGTCTCGGTTATCTCCAGGACCAGCCGGTCCGGCGGCACCTGGTGCCGGCGCAGGGCATCGCCGATGTCGGCGGGCAGGCGGGGGTCGAGCAGGCTGCGCGCCGACAGGTTGACCGAGATCGGCACGTCGAGCCCGTCGCCGGCCCAGCCGGCGGCCACGGCGAGCGCCTTGTCCAGCACGTAGCGGGTGAAGGTGCCGAGCTGTTCGCTGTTCTCCACGGGGCGGATGAAGTCGTGCGGCCCGAGCCAGCCCCGGCGCGGGTGCCGCCAGCGGATCAGCGCCTCCACCCCGGTCGGCGCCCCGGTGGTCAGGTCCACCGCCGGCTGCAACGCCAGCACGAGCTGGTCGTCGGTCTTCAGCGCCTCGCGCAGCTCGGCCAGCAGGGCGAGCTGGTCGGTACTCGCGGCGTCCCGGGCGGAGTCGTACGCGGCGACGCTGCCGCCGCCCTCCTTGGCCTGGTACATGGCGATGTCGGCCCGGCGCAGCAGCTCGGTCAGGTCGGCGGTGCCGGCGTCGGCGACCACCACCCCGACGGAGACCTCGACGGACATCCGTACCCCGGCCACCTCGGTCGGCGCGGCGAGCCGCTCGGCGATCTCGCGGGCCTGCCGCAGCGCGTACGTCATCGGAGCGGCCCGGTCGCCGATCACCGGGACCGAGGTCAGCAGCAGCGCGAACTCGTCGCCGCCGAGGCGGGCGAGCAGGTCCCCGGGGCGGGCGAGGGTGCCCAGCCGGTTGGCGGTCAGCCGCAGCAGCTGGTCGCCGGCGGCGTGCCCGAGGGTGTCGTTGACCTCCTTGAACTGGTCGATGTCGAGCAGCAGCAGCGCGACCGGGTGGTCGTGGGCGAGCTGGCGCAGCGCCTGGTCGCCCTTGCTGAGCAGAGCAGACCGGTTCGCCAGCCCGGTGAGCTGGTCGTGCACCGCCTCGTACGACGAGCGGGCCGTGACCAGTCGCAGCTCCCGGTGGGTCGCGGCGTCGTGCAGCGCGGCGGCGACAGCGTCGCCGAACGCGGCGACGGCGTCGTGTTCCCGGGCGGTCGGGGGCGCGGAGCGCGGGAACCGGATGCGCAGCTCGCCCACCCGGGCCGCACCCACGGTGAGGGTACGCACCAGCTCGTGACCCTCGGGCTCGCTCCGGCCGGGCGGGGCGACCTCGCGGTCGACCAGTTGGCCGCCCGGATCACCCCGGTAGCGCCGCCACCGTCCGTCGCCGCGCGCCACGTCGACGTCGACGAGTTCGGCGTTGAAGACGGCCAGCGCGCCGGTCACCGCGGCCGTGGCGACGCCCCGCTCGTCGAGCTGGTTGAGCGCGGCGGTGGCCTCGGCGAAGGCCCGCCAGGTGCGGCGTTCCTGGTCGGCGCGCAACCGGTGCCGGTAGGTCTGCTGGAGCAGCCAGAGCGGCGGCGGGAGCAGCAGCAGCCAGCGCGCGTCGAGCTCCAGCAGCGCCACCACGACCAGGCCGACGGCCACGTTCCCGACGAACATGAGCAGCTTGCCCCGCAGCGCGGCGAGCAGCGGCGGCCCGACGGGGATGCCGTGGCGCAGCGCCAGGGTGGCGCCGCCGAGCCAGGCGGTGGCGAGGAGGTAGGTGACCGACCCCGCGAGCACGGCCAGGGCGAGCGCCGGGGTGGGCGTCGCCAGCAGCGGCTCGCCGAGCCAGGTGGTGACCGAGACGGCCAGGGCGGTGGCGGCGGTCAGGGAGGCGGTGATCCGGACGACCTCCAGGACCGGCCGCCGGTCGCCGAGCAGCGACATGGCCGACCAGGCGAGGGCGGCCCCGAGGAGCGCGGCGGAGGGGAGCCAGCCGGTGGGCGTCAGGTAGAGGCAGATGATCAGCGCCGCCTCGCCCCAGGTGATGCTCACCATCCCGGCGGCGGTGCGGAACCGCAGCCGGGCCAGCTGGGCGACGGCGAACACGGCGACGGCGAGCCCGAACCGGGCCGGCCCGCCGAGCGGGTCGTCTGCGGGCAGGCGGGTCGGCGCGGTCCACCCCAGGCCGGCGGCGACCAGGGCGGTCAGCGCGACGGCGACCGTGAGCAGGAGCAGCCGCGCGGGGGTGCCGCGGATTTCGAGCCGGTCGGTCGACTCGCCGGCCCTGCCGGAGGTCACCGAGCCGCTCCGCCCGCGGGCCGCTCGCCGTCACGACGGGCTGCCGCTGGTGTGGTGGTCATCGGCGCCCCCTCCCGCGCACGGCTCGGGAACTCTTGGTCCCCCCGGCGAGAGGCTAAGGCAAACCCGGTGGCCGCAACAGGGGGCGACGACCGGGTTCGACGTGAATCATGCGTGGACTAGCCGTTGCGACGCTGCTGACGCCCGGTGGGAGCAGGGGTGGATGAATCCTGCGCCTGCGTGCCCTCTGTCGGATCGACGACTTCCGCGTCCGCCCGGTCGAGCGTGGCCGGCGGGCCCTGCTGGGGGAACCGGTCGGGCAGGCGACGCAGCCGGGAGTTCATGTTGCGGATCAACAGGACGGTGGCGGCGGCCAGAACGAGGATGAGGAAGAGGCCCATCGGGCCGGCCAGGCCACCCGTGCGGGTGTCCCCGAAGTTGTTCTGGGCGAGCACCTGTGCGGCGGTCAGCATGGCGTTCCTCCGGATTGCGGTTGGTGACCAGGGTAGCCCGGCCCCGACTCAGCGGGCACAGGCCGTCTCGCGCACCCCGGCGAAGAGGTCCGACTCGGGCAGCGGGCTGTCGACCAGCGAGCGCACCAGCTCGAAGTCCTCCGTCGGCCACGCCCGCCGCTGCAGCTCCATCGGCACCTGGAACCAGAAGCCGTCGGGGTCGATCTGGGTGGCGTGGGCGCGCAGCGCGTCGTCGCGGACGGGGAAGTAGTCGGCGCACTCGACCCGGGTCGTGATCCGGGGCCCCTTGTCGGGGCGGTCCTCCCAGCGCTTGATCCACTCCTCGTAGGGCGAGTTGAGGCCGGCGGCGAGCAGTTCCTCGTGCAGCGCCATGATCTTGCCCTTGGAGAAGCCGATGTCGTAGTAGAGCTTGAGCGGCTGCCACGGCTCGCCCAGCTCCGGGTAGCGCTCCGGGTCGCCGGCGGCCTCGAACGCGGCCACGCTGACCTTGTGGGTCATGATGTGGTCGGGGTGCGGGTAGCCGCCCTCCTCGTCGTACGTCGTGACGACGTGCGGACGGAACTGGCGGATCAGCCGCACCAGCGGGCCGGCCGCCACCTCGACGTCCTGGAGGGCGAAGCAGCCCTCCGGCAGCGGCGGGAGCGGGTCGCCCTCGGGCAGGCCGGAGTCGACGAAGCCGAGCCATGCCTGCTCGACGCCGAGGATCGCCCGCGCGGCGTCCATCTCGGCCCGGCGGACGTCGGCGATGTTGGCCCAGACGTCCGGTCGGTCCATCTTCGGGTTGAGCACGCTGCCGCGCTCGCCGCCGGTGCACGTGACCACCAGGACGTCCACGCCCTCGGCGACGTACTTCGCCATGGTCGCGGCGCCCTTGCTCGACTCGTCGTCGGGGTGCGCGTGGACGGCCATCAGTCGCAGTTGCTCTGCCAACGTCGGCGCTCCTCGTCTCTAGCCCGCCGGCGGACCCCCCGCAGGACCGCCCGGCTGACCTGCCGGAATCCTCCCCCGCGCCGGGGACCTGCCGGTGCCGACCTGCCATATTTGACGACGGGACGGGCTGGGAGGATGGAACTCTGCCATTCTTGCCGATGCCTCCGACAACGACGCCAGGAGATACCCAGCGGTGACCGAGACGCACGCCACACTTCCGCCGGGCGCGCCCGCCTTCCCGCCGGGCCGGTACGGCCGCCGCCGGGAGCCGGGGCGCCGACGGCCGCTGCTGGCGGTGCTGCTGGCGGTCGCCATGGTGGCCGTCATGACCCTGGTCGCGGTGCGGCTCTACCGGCAGTACGGCGATCCGAACTACGACGCCGAGGTGATCACCTACACCGGGATCACCGACAGCCAGGTGCTGGTGGACTTCCGGGTCACCGTGCCGGAGGGCGGCTCGGCGGTGTGCCTGGTGCGCGCCCGCGACCGTGACGGCGCCGAGGTGGGCCGGGAAGAGGTGACGGTGACCGCCCGGCCCGACCAACGGCACGTGAGCACCCAGCACCGGCTGGTTACCACCGCCCGGCCCTTCATCGGCGAGGTGATGCGCTGCCGGCCCCCGGGCTGAGCAGCCACGACACGCTCCGGGCGCACCGGCACGGATGCCCGGGGCTGCCCCGGTGCCGGCGGCACCGGCGGTGCTCGAGCGCACCCTGTGTCGTACCGCACTGGTAGCTTGGAAGTTCACCTGTCAGCCAGCACGCACGAACGAGGAGACCGCCTGTGTCCACTGGCAACGAGGCGCCCGCCACCTGGCTGTCCCAGGACGCATTCGACCGGCTCCAGGCCGAGCTCGACGAGTTGATCGCCAACCGGCCGGTCATCGCCGCCGAGATCAACGCCCGGCGCGAGGAGGGCGACCTGCGGGAGAACGGTGGCTACCACGCCGCCCGCGAGGAGCAGGGCAAGGCCGAGGGGCGCATCCTCTACCTGAAGGAGCTGCTCCGCACCGCAAAGGTGGGCGGGGCACCGACCGCCGACGTGGTGTCGCCCGGCATGGTCGTGACGATCTACTTCGACGACGACAAGGACGACACCGAGACGTTCCTGCTCGGCTCCCGGGAGATCGCGTCGACCACCGAGCTGACGGTCTACAGCCCCGAGTCGGCGCTGGGCCAGGCGATCCTGGGCGGTCGGCCCGGCCAGACCTGCACCTACACCGCCCCCAGCGGGGCCGACATCAAGGTGACCGTGGTCAGCTTCGAGCCGTTCTCCGGCTGACCCCCGTCCGGCGGGCCCGGCCTGAGTCCCGCCCGCCCGGCAGACCGAGCGGACGGCACGCCCGCCGGTGACCCGGCACCGGGCGGCGACACGCCACCGGGCAGGTGGCGACGACGAACGACGCGGCGAGGCGTGACACCGGTCCCGGTGTCACGCCTCGCCGGCGAAGACCACCTGGTAGCCGCTGGCCCGCAACGCGCTGATCAGCGTGTCGGAGTGCTCGACCCCCCGGGTCTCCACCGACAGGGCCACCTCCACCTCGCCGAGGCGCAGGTGCGGGTTGGCCCGCTGGTGCTCCACGTCCACCACGTTCGCCCGGTGTTCGGCGATCTCGCCGAGCAGCGACGCGAGCTGGCCCGGCCGGTCGGAGCAGCGCACGGTCACCCGCAGGTAGCGCCCGGCGGCGGCGAGACCGTGCTCGATCACCCGCAGCATCAGCAGCGGATCGATGTTGCCGCCCGAGAGCACCGCCACCACCGGCGCCTGCACCTCGACGACGCCCGCCAGCAGCGCGGCCACCCCCACCGCGCCGGCCGGCTCGACCACCTGCTTGCCCCGCTCCAGCAGCATCAGCAGCGCACGGGAGATGTCCTCCTCGGAGACCGTGACGATCTCGTCCACCAGCTTGCGGACGTGGGTGAAGGTGAGCTCCCCCGGCCGGCCGACCGCGATGCCGTCCGCGATGGTGCCGAACGCCGGGAGGCGTACGGGCTCGCCGGCCACCAGGGAGGGCGGGAACGCGGCCGCCCCGGCGGCCTGCACCCCGATGATCCGCACGTCGGGCCGCAGCGCCTTGGCCGCCACCGCCATGCCGGAGACCAGCCCGCCGCCGCCCACCCCCGTGATGATCGTCCTGACCTCGGGGCACTGTTCGAGGATCTCCAGGGCCACCGTGCCCTGGCCGGCGATCACGTCCCGGTGGTCGAACGGGTGGATCAGCGTCGCCCCGGTCCGCTCGGCGTAGGTCTGCGCCGCGACCAGGGACTCGTCGACGGTGTTGCCGACCAGCTCGACCTGGGCGCCGTACCCCTTCGTGGCGGCCACCTTCGGCAGCGGCGCGTTCACCGGCATGAAGACGGTGGCGTGCGTACCGACGAGGCCGGCGGCGAGCGCCACCCCCTGGGCGTGGTTGCCGGCGCTCGCCGCGACCACCCCGTCGGCCCGCTCCGCCTCCGACAGCCGGGAGATCCGCACGTACGCGCCACGCACCTTGTACGAGCCGGCGCGTTGCAGGTTCTCGCACTTGAGCCACGTCGGTCCGCCCAGCGCCGCGCTGAGCGGCCGGGAGGGCTCCAGCGGGGTGGTGCGGACGACGCCGGCGAGCAGTTCCCGCGCGGCCCGTACGTCGGCGAGACCGACCAGTTCCGTCATGCCCCTGATCGTGCCACCCTGCACCCGCGCCGACGCGCGCACGCCACCTCTCAGACGGCGGCGGGGACGCGGGGGTAGCCGGGCGCGTGCCGGGGCCAGGGGGCCTGCATCTCGAACTGACCGGCGACGCCGAGCAGCAGCAGCTCGCTGCCGGGCGGGCCGACCAGCTGCACGGCGACCGGCAGGCCGTCCGGGCGGCGGCCCACCGGCACCACCAGCGCGGGCAGCCCGGCGATGTTCCACGGCGCGGCGAACGGGGCGTAGCGGATGCTGGCCAGCATGTTGGCCCGCCAGGACCGGCCGGACCAGCCCGTGGCCTCCGGCGGCACGGTCGCCAGGGCCGGGGTGAGCAGCAGGTCGACCGAGTGGTCGGCGAAGAAGCCGATCGAGCGCTCGCGCCAGGCGGCCCGGTCGGCCTCCCGGACGTACCCGCGCCGCTGCGCCCACTCGCCGAGGGCGACGTGGCGGCGGCTGCGCCGCTGGAGGCCGCGCCGGTCCAGCCCGGCGGCCCGCACGTCGGCGGCTGCCGCTGCGAACCAGGTGGCGATGCCCTGCAGGCCCAGCGCCGTCGGGTAGACCGGATCGGCGGGCACGGTGTCGTGGCCCGCGCCCGCGAGCAGCCGGCCGGCGGCGGCGACCGCGTCCCGGTTGGGCGCGTCCGCGTGCACCCCCCGCACCGGCGAACGCAGCGAGACGCCCACCCGCAGCCGCTGCGGCGGCACCAGCTTGTCCGGGCGACGGCCGGCCAGCACCGAGAAGCCCACGGCCGCGTCGGCGACCGTGCTGGTGAGCATGCCGTGCTCGGTGAGGCCGAACCAGTCGTCCGCGCCGAGCTGACAGGGGACCACGCCCCGGCCCGGCTTGAGCCCGACCAGGCCGCAGCAGGCCGCCGGGATGCGGATCGACCCGAGGCCGTCGTTGCCGTGGGCGATCGGCACCAGGCCGGCGGCGACGGCGGCGGCCGCCCCGCCGGACGAGCCGCCGGGGGTACGCCCGGTGTCCCAGGGGTTGCGGGTGACGGCGGTCTCGTCGTCGGTGATGCCCCAGAGGCCGAGTTCCGGCATCCGGGTCACCCCGAGGATCACCGCGCCGGCGCCGCGCAGCCGGCGGACCACCTCGTGGTCGGCCTCGGCCACCGGCGTACGCACGGCCGCCGACCCGTTCCAGGTGGGCAGCCCGGCGACGGCGGTGTTCTCCTTGACCGCCACCGGCACCCCGGCCAGCGGCAGGTTGGCCAGGTCCTCCTGCTCGTCGACCTTCTCCGCCTCGGTGATCGCCTCCCCGCCGCGTACCGTGCGGAACGCGGCGAGGTCGGCGTCGACCCGGACGATGTGGTCCAGGTGGTCGGCGACGACCTGGGTGGCCGTGACGTCGCCCCGGCGTACGCCCCGGGCGATCTGCTTGGCGGTCGCCCCCACCCAGGTCGGCATGATGTCCTGCACGGCCACCCTCCCAGCCAGCGGTCAGCCCAGCGCCTGCTCCAGATCGGCGAGCAGGTCGTCGACCGTCTCGATGCCGACAGACAGTCGCACGAGATCGCCGGGAACTTCAAGCGGCGAGCCGGCAGCACTTGCGTGTGTCATCCGGCCCGGGTGCTCGATCAGGGATTCCACGCCGCCGAGCGACTCGGCGAGGATGAACAGCTTCGTCCGGTTGCAGATCTCGACGGCGTGTTCCTCGCCACCGGCCGCCCGGAACGAGATCATCCCGCCGAAGCGGTGCATCTGCTTCGCGGCCACCTCGTGGCCCGGGTGCGCGGGCAGCCCGGGGTAGATGACCTGGCCGACCTTGGCGTGCCCGTCCAGGTAGGCCGCGATCCGCTCGGCGTTGTCGCAGTGCCGGTCCATGCGTACGCCCAGGGTCTTGATGCCGCGCAGGGTGAGCCACGCGTCGAAGGGGCCGTTGATCGCGCCCATCGCGTTCTGGTGGTAGCGCAGTTCCTCGCCGAGCCCGGCGTCGGCGGCCACCAGCGCGCCACCGACCACGTCGGAGTGGCCGCCGATGTACTTGGTGGTGGAGTGCACGACCACGTCGGCGCCGTGCGCGATCGGCTGCTGGAGGTACGGCGAGGCGAACGTGTTGTCGACGACCAGCAGGGCGCCCGCGTCGTGCGCGACGCCGGCCAGCGCGGCGATGTCGGCGATGCCGAGCAGCGGATTGGTGGGCGTCTCCACCCAGACGATGCGGGTCCGGCCCGGCTCGACGGCGGCCCGGATCGCGTCGGGGTCGGAGACCTTCGCCGGGGTGTAGTCCAGCCCCCAGCGCTCGGCCACGCGCGCGAAGAGCCGGTACGTGCCGCCGTACGCGTCGTCGGGGATCACCACGTGGTCGCCCGGCTTGCAGACGGTACGCAGCAGGGTGTCCTCGGCGGCCAGGCCGCTGGCGAAGGCGAGCCCGACCGGACCACCCTCCAGCGCGGCGAGGCACTCCTGGAGGGCGTCGCGGGTCGGGTTGCCGGAGCGGCTGTACTCGTAGCCCAGCCGCGGCGCGCCGACGGCGTCCTGGGCGTAGGTGCTGGTCTGGTAGATCGGTGGGATCACCGCGCCGGTGCGGGCCTCGGGGTCCTGGCCGGCGTGGATGGCGAGCGTGTCGAAGCCGTGACTCATCCCGTGAGGCTAATGCCCCGTCCCGAGGGCTGGAACGGAACGGTCCTGTCGGGTCCGCGCCCGACGGGCCGGTGGAGACGTCTGTCGGCGGGGCGGCCGGCATAGCCTGGACCGATGAGCAGGTGTGTGTTCTGCGGGATCGTGGCGGGCGAGGTCCCCGCCTTCCGGGTGGCCGACGAGCCCGACGGGGTGGCGTTCCTGGACACCCGGCCGGTCTTCAAGGGGCACGTGCTGGTGGTGCCGCGCACGCATCTGGTCGCCCTGGCCGACCTTCCCGCCGAAGCGCTGGCCGGCTACTTCGGCCTGGTACGCCGGCTCGCGGTCGCCGTGGAGACCGGCACGGAGGCCGGTGGGACGTTCGTGGCGATGAACAACAAGGTGTCCCAGTCCGTCCCGCACCTGCACACCCACGTGGTGCCGCGCACCAGGGGCGACGGCCTGCGGGGCTTCTTCTGGCCGCGCACCCGCTACGCCGACGACGCCGAGGCCCAGACGTACGCCGCTCGCATCACCGCGGCCCTCTGACGGGCTGCGGGAGCACCCACAGCCCCGCCGGCCCCAGCGGCCCGGCGGCCCGCCCCGACGGCCCGACGGCCCGGTAGCCCCAGCGGTCCGGCGGCCGGCGCGCCCCGGCGGGCGCGGCCGAGCCCTGCCTGCATAGCCTCCCGACACCCATCGCCGTCACGGAGAGTGGTAATCGCGCTACGTAACTCTCTGTGGCGGCCGCGAGCGGCGGCCGCGATGCCACCCTCCCGCCTTTGCTCTGCATCCACATCCGCACCACGGCTCCTACCTGCGACGACACGAAGCGGGGACACGGCTGCGGTGGAGCTCACCGCCACGCACGGTGACCGGCGCGTATGAGGATGCAGAGCAAAGCGCGCGAAGAGGGTCCGGCCGGCCGACAGCTGACGTCACCGACAGTATTGGCATCGCGACCCGCGCGGTGCCTCATACGGCGCCTCGTGCCCGTTTCGGCGGCGGCCCGCCTGAGTGTGGGCGGAGCGGGTAAGGAAGGCGGGTCCGGCGGTGTTGCACGCTGGGAGAGGTACGAGAGGAGTCCCACCGTGTTCCTGCGCCGTGTCAAGGCCGAGCTTCCCACCCCCGACCAGGCCCTGCCGGGTCGCCTGATCGCGATGCCGATCGCGGATCGGCACGAGGTGCTGGGCACCCCGCTCAAGGGGCCCTTCCCGGAGGGCTCGCAGGTGGCCGTGTTCGGCATGGGCTGCTTCTGGGGCGCCGAGCGGCTGTTCTGGACTCTGCCGGGCGTGATCACCACGTCCGCCGGCTACGCGGGCGGCATCACGCCGAACCCGACGTACGAGGAGGTGTGCTCGGGCATGACGGGGCACGCCGAGGTGGTCCAGGTGGTCTACGACCCCACCAGGATCAGCTACGAGGACCTGCTGAAGGTCTTCTGGGAGAACCACGACCCGACCCAGGGCATGCGCCAGGGCAACGACGTGGGCACCCAGTACCGGTCGACGATCTACGTGACCACGGACGAGCAACTCGCCACCGCCCAGGCGTCCCGGGAGGCGTTCGCGCCGATCGTGGCGCGGGCCGGCAAGGGCGAGATCACCACCGAGATCGAGCGACTGGGTGAGTACTACTTCGCCGAGGACCACCACCAGCAGTACCTGGCACCCACGAAGAACCCGAACGGGTACTGCAACCACGGCCCGAACGGGCTGAGCTGCCCGGTGGGCGTCGCCCGTACGTCGGGCTGAGGGGCCGGCCAGCCACCGGCACACCGGACGGACACACCCAGGCGGACCGGCGCGGCGTCAGCCGCGCCGGTCGCCTGCCACCGGAACTGAGCGGTCGATCACATCCGCCCCCGACGGCGAAACGCCCCGGCTGCCACTCTTGACGCGCTCTGCCACCATGGTCGACACGGGGCGCGACGAAATCGCGCAGTGTAGCAAATCTTCAAGAAACCGTTATCATCCCAACGGGCAATCCTCGCTGCCCTCTGGCAGCATTGCCTGGCATGTGCGGACTTGCGGGAGAGTTCCGCCGTGACGGTTCACGCGCCGACGTGTCGGCGGTGGAACGCATGGCGGCCACGATGAGCGACCGGGGGCCCGACGACAGCGGCGTCTGGGCCCAGGGCCCGACCGCCCTCGGGCACCGACGCCTGAAGATCATCGACCTCTCCGCGGCGAGCGGGCAACCGCTGGTCGACCCCGGGGCGGGACTGACGGGCGTCTTCAACGGCTGCATCTACAACTACCGCGAGCTGCGCGCGGAACTCCAGGCCAAGGGCCACCGGTTCTTCTCCTCGGGCGACAGCGAGGTCGTGCTCAAGGCGTACGCCGAGTGGGGGCTCGACTTCGTCGACCACCTGGTCGGCATGTTCGCCGTGGCGATCAGCGAGCGGGACACGGGCCGGCTGGTGCTGGCCCGCGACCGGCTCGGCATCAAGCCGCTCTACGTGGCCGAGACGCCGGGTGTGGTGCGCTTTGCCAGCACCCTGCCCGCGCTACTGGCCGGGGGCGGCGTCGACACCGGCATCGACCCGGTCGCGCTCGCGCACTACCTGAGCTTCCACAGCATCGTGCCGCCGCCGCGCACCATCCTGCGCGGCGTCGCCAAGCTGCCCCCGGCGACCGTACGCGTCTACGAGGCCGACGGCCGCACCTCCGAGCGCGTCTACTGGGACCCGTCCTTCACCCGCTCCGCCGAGCGGGCCGGCTGGTCCGAGAAGGACTGGCAGGACGCCCTGCTGGAGTCGCTGACCACCGCCGTACGCCGGCGGATGGTGGCCGACGTGCCGGTGGGCGTGCTGCTTTCCGGCGGCCTGGACTCCAGCCTGGTTGTCGCCCTGCTCGCCGGCGAGGGCCAGCGCGGGCTCTCCACCTTCTCCATCGGCTTCGACGCGGTCGGCGGCCGGGAGGGCGACGAGTTCCGCTACTCCGACCTCGTGGCGAAGACGTTCGACACCGACCACCACCAGATCCGGGTGGCCGCCGCCGACCTGGTGCCGCCGCTGGAAGCGGCCGTCGCCGCGATGTCCGAGCCGATGGTCAGCCACGACTGCGTGGCGTTCTACCTGCTCAGCGAGGTGGTCTCGCAGCACGTCAAGGTCGTGCAGTCCGGCCAGGGCGCGGACGAGATCCTCGGCGGCTACCACTGGTACCCGCCGCTGGCGAAGGTCGGCCGGGACGAGGCGCTCGACACGTACGCCCGGGCCTTCTTCGACCGGGACGCGGCCGGGCTGGCCCGGGTGCTGAACCCGGCCTGGCTGACCGACGGCGACCCGGCGCGGGAGTTCGTGGCCGCCCACCTGGGGCGGGCCGGCGCCCAGACCGCGGTCGACGCCGGCCTGCGGATCGACACCCAGGTCATGCTGACCGACGACCCGGTCAAGCGGGTGGACAACATGACGATGGCACACGGGCTGGAGGCCCGGGTGCCGTTCCTCGACCACGAGTTCGTCGAGCTGGCCGCGAGCTGCCCGCCGGAGCTGAAGCTGGCGCAGGGCGGCAAGGGGGTGCTCAAGGAGATCGGCCGCCGCGTGCTGCCGCACGAGGTCATCGACCGGCCGAAGGGCTACTTCCCCGTGCCCGGCCTCACCCACCTGGAGGGCAAGCTCCTCGACCGGGTACGCGACGCGCTCTCCGCGCCCGAGGCCCGCCGCCGCGACCTGTTCCGCGCCGACTACGTCGACGCCCTGCTCGCCGACCCGAATGCCGAACTGACCCCGTTGAACGGAAACAAGCTGTGGCAACTCGGACTCCTGGAAATGTGGCTCCAGAGCCACGGAATCGACTGACCGTGACCGACACCCTGGCGACCGGCACCGCCCGGCCCGACCGGTCGCGCACCGGCCGGCGACGGGAGCGGGTGGGTCCCGGCGGCGACCCGATGGCGCCGGAGCCGGCGGAGCCGCCGACCCGGGAGGGCGACACCGACGTGGTGCTGGACTGCGGCTGGGGCCGGCTCGTCTTCGGGCAGACCTTCGCCGACCAGGCCGCCGTCGCCGCCGTGCTGCGCTCGGAGGCCGCCGGCTCCCGGGACATCTGCATCTACCTGCGCGACCCGCACGTGCTGGTGTCCCGGCTGCCCGACGAACTGTTCATCGATCCGTCGCTGACCTACCGGCTGCCGCTCGGCGGCGACCGGCCGACCGGCGACGGCGAGGTGCCGGGGCTGGCCATCCGCCCGCTGGCCGACGCCGCCGACGCGGACGCGGTGAACCGGATCTACGCCCGCAACGGCATGGTCACCGCCCCGGTGGACGTGCTCGTCGCCAACGCGCGCACCGACCGGTTCCTGCACCTGGTCGCCGAGGACGCCACCGGCGAGGTCGTCGGCACCATCACCGGCGTCGACCACGTCGCGGTCTTCGACGACCCGGAGAACGGCGCCAGCCTGTGGTGCCTCACCGTCGACTTCAACACCGCGCCGCCGGGCACCGGCCAGGCGCTGATCACCGCGCTGGCCGCCCGGCTGGTCGAGCGGGGTCGGGCGTACGTGGACCTGTCCGTGCTCGCCGAGAACGCCGGGGCGATCCGGCTCTACGAGCGGCTCGGCTTCTACCGCACGTCGACGCTCTGCGTGAAGCGGAAGAACCCGATCAACGAGCGCCTCTTCCTGCCCGCCACGCCGCAGGGGTACGACCAGCTCAACCCGTACGCGAAGATCGTCGCCGACGAGGCGATGCGGCGCGGCATCCGGGTGGAGGTCACCGACCCGGCCTGGGGTGAGCTGCGGCTGAGCAGCGGCGGACGGACCGTGCTAACCCGCGAGTCGCTGTCGGAGCTGACCTCGGCGGTGGCGATGAGCCGCTGCGACGACAAGCGGGTGACCCGCCGCATCCTCGCCGAGGCGGGGCTGTCCGTGCCGCGCGGCCGGACCGCCACCGGCGACGACGGCGACGCCGCCTTCCTCGCCGAGGTCGGCCGGGCGGTGGTGAAGCCGGCGCGGGGCGAGCAGGGCAACGGCATCACGGTGGGCGTACGCACCGCCGAGGCGCTGGCCGCCGCCGTCGAGCTGGCCGCCCGCTTCTGCCCGGACGTGCTGATCGAGGAGATGCGCGCCGGCGAGGACCTGCGGGTCGTCGTCATCGACCACGAGGTGGTGGCCGCCGCGGTCCGGCGCCCCGCCTCGATCACCGGTGACGGGGTGCACGACATCGCCGAGCTGATCGAGCGGCAGAGCCGCCGCCGGGCCGCCGCCACCGGTGGCGAGTCCCGGATCCCGCTCGACGACATGACCCGCGACGTGCTGGCCGAGGCAGGCCACGAGCTGCGCGACGTGCTGCCCGAGGGGCAGGTGCTGGCCGTACGCCGGACCGCGAACCTGCACACCGGCGGCACCATCCACGACGTCACCGCAATGCTGCACCCGTCGATCGCCGAGGCGTGCGTGGCGGCGAGCCGGGCCCTGGACATCCCGGTCACCGGGCTGGACCTGCTGGTCGGCGCCCCGGACCGCCCGGAGCACGTCTTCATCGAGGCCAACGAGCGGCCCGGCCTGGCCAACCACGAGCCGCAGCCGACCGCCGAGCGCTTCGTGGACCTGCTCTTCCCGGGCACCCGCGCGCCGCAGCGGCTCTGGACCCCGGCCGGCCCGGGAGGTGCGGCGTGAGCCCGAGGCCCCTGGAGATCGACCTGGACTACCTGCGTCAGGTGCTGGTGGAGCTGCTGGAGATCCCGAGCCCGTCGGGGCGCACGGACCACGTGCAGCAGTACGTCGGCGAGCGGCTCTCCGCGCTCGGCATCCCCTCCACGCTGACCCGGCGCGGCGCGCTGAGCGCCTGCCTGCCCGGCCCCCGCGCGACCGGCGCCGACCGGGCGATCGTGGTGCACACCGACACCATCGGCGGCATGGTCAAGCGGCTGAAGGAGAACGGCCGGCTGGAGCTGAAGACGATCGGTACGCACAGCGCCCGGTTCGCCGAGGGCGCGCACGTGCGGATCTTCACCGACGACCTGGAGCGGGTGATCACCGGCCAGGTGCTGCCGCTGAAGGCCAGCGGCCACCGCTACAACGACGACGTGGACCTTCAGGGCGTCGGCTGGCAGCACGTCGAGGTACGGGTCGACGAGCCGGTCGAGGACATCGCCGGGCTGCGTGCCCTCGGCATCGACGCGGGCGACTTCGTGGCGTTCCTGCCGAACCCGACGATCACCCCCAGCGGGTACGTCAAGTCCCGGCACCTGGACGACAAGGCCGGCGTGGCCGCCGTCCTGACCGCCCTCAAGGCGATGGTCGACGCCGGCGTACGCCCGGCGGTCACCGCGCACCTGCTGGTCACCGTGACCGAGGAGATCGGGCACGGGGCGTCGCACGGGCTCGACCCGGACGTGGCGGAGATCGTGTCGGTGGACGCGGCGGTGGTGGCGCCCGGCCAGCAGTCCCGCGAGGACGCGGCCACCCTGGCCATGGGCGACGGCGTGGGCCCGTTCGACTACCACCTGACCCGGAACCTGGCCTCGATCGCCGCCGAGCACGGGGTGGACCTGGTCCGCGACGTCTTCGAGTACTACCGTTCGGACGTGGCGGCGGCCGTGGAGGCCGGCGCGCACGCCCGGGTGGCGCTGCTCGGTTTCGGCGTGGACGCCACCCACGGCCACGAGCGCACCCACCTGGAGGGCCTGCGCCAGCTCACCCAGTTGCTCTGCCTGTATCTCCAGAGCGACCTGGTCTTCCCCGAGTGGGACGCCGAGCCGGAGGGCGACCTGGCCGACTTCCCGTCGCTGGCCGTTCAGCCGGCGAGCGAGGAGGGCCCGCGCGAGGGGCCGATCGGCATCGCCGAGAACGTCTGAGCGCCGGCCCGCCATTCCCCGACCTCGTGTGATCGAAATCCGTTGCCCGGGGCGCGAGGGGTGGATAGCGTGGCGGTACACGGGAAAGGAGGTGGTCCAGACTTGTATAGCAATCGGACTCGTGAGGTGGCTGTCCGCTAGCCGCTGTCCTCGACAGTGAAAACCACGTCCGCCGCGAGGCGGGCATGCACGATCGTCGAGACCGTGTGGCAGCGGTGCGGCGAAACCACGACAGCCACCCGACCCCCGGGGTGCCGGCCCAGTCCAGCCGGCCCGCGCGCGAGCGCGGAAGCCCCGGGGGTCGACCCTTTCCGCGGCCGGGTGGCCGACGCAGCCGGAGGTCACCGTGTCGATGCGCGAGCTGGTGGTGCTCGGGACGGCCAGCCAGGCCCCCACCCGGCAGCGCAACCACAACGGGTACGTGCTGCGCTGGGACGACGAGGTGATCCTCTTCGACCCGGGCGAGGGCAGCCAGCGGCAGCTCCTGCACACCACGGTCACGGCCACGGACCTGACCCGGATCTGCGTCACCCACTTCCACGGCGACCACTGCCTCGGCCTGCCCGGCACCATCCAGCGGCTCTCCCTGGACCGGGTGCCGCACCCGGTGGCGGTGCACTTCCCGGCCGGCGGCGCGGAATACTTCGCGCGCCTGCGGCACGCCTCCAGCTTCCACGAGACCGCCGAGCTGCGCGTCGAGCCGATCGAGACCGACGGGCAGCGCATCGCGCTGGGCGTCGGCACGCTGGAGGCCCGCCGGCTGCGGCACCCGATCGAGACGTACGGCTACCGGCTCGTCGAGCCCGACGGCTGCCGGATGCTGCCGGAGCGGCTGTCCGCGTACGGCATCGCCGGGCCGGCGGTCGGGGAGCTGATCCGCGTCGGCCACCTCGACCTCGACGGGCGTCGCGTCACCCGCGAGGAGGTGAGCGTGCCCCGGCCCGGGCAGCGCTTCGCCTTCGTCATGGACACCGGCCTCTGCGACGGGGTGTACGCCCTCGCCGAGCACGCCGACCTGCTGGTCATCGAGTCGACGTTCCTCGACTCGGAGGCCGCGCTCGCCGCCGAGGTCGGCCACCTCACGGCGGGGCAGGCCGCGCGGGTGGCGGCCGAGTCGGGCGTACGCCGGCTCGTGCTGACCCACTTCTCCCAGCGGTACGCCGACCCGGCCCGCTTCGCCGACGAGGCCCGCGCGCACTTCGACGGCGACCTGGTGATCGCCGAGGACCTGACGACCGTGCAGGTCCCGCCCCGGCGGGTAGCCTCGGCCGGGTGACGGTCACCCTGCGCCCCGCCACCGTCGACGACCTGCTGACGGTGGGTGCGCTGCACCAGCGTTCCCGGGTCGCCGCCTACTCGGCCTTCCTGCCGGCGCGGGCGCTGGCCGAGCCGACGCCCGAGGCGATGGGCGCCTACTGGACCGAGCGCTGGACGTGGGAGCGCGACGAGCACCGGATGACCGTGGCCGAGCGCGACGGCCGACTGGTCGGGTTCAGCTACCTCGGCCCGGACGACGAGGGCGACCCGGCGACCGGCCTGCTCAACGCCATCCACCTCGAACCCGCCGAGCGCGGGCGCGGCACCGGCCGCGCCCTGATGGTCGACGCGCTGGACGCCATGCGCGTACGCGGCTGGTCCCGCGCGGTGCTCTGGGTGCTGCGGGACAACGCGCACGCCCGGGCCTTCTACGAGCGCGGCGGTTGGACCCTCACCGGCACCGAACGCGACGAACACATCGGCCCGGCGGTCGTGCCCCAGCTCCGGTACGCCCGCCCGTTGTGAAGAACGCCCCCTGCCGCGCGCACCAGGCGTCGACAGGGGGCGTTCCTCAAGCGGTCAGCGCGCGCCGAGGTGGGCCAGCAGGTCCTGGCGGGTGAGCACACCCTTGGGCTTGCCGTCGACCAGCACCAGGGCGGCGTCGGACTTCTCCAGCAGGCCGACCGCCTCGCTCACCGGCTGCCCGCCACCGATCATCGGCAGCGGCTCGGCCATGTGCCGCTCGATGGTGTCGTGCAGGTGCGCCTGGCCGGTGAAGAGCGCGTCGAGCAGGTCCTTCTCGGCGATCGAGCCGGCCACCTCGCCGGTGACCACCGGGGGCTCGGCCTTGAGCACCGGCAGCTGCGAGACGCCGTACTCGCGCATGTAGTCGATCGCGTCCCGGACCGTCTCGGTCGGGTGCACGTGCACCAGCTCGGGCAGGCCGCCCGGCTTGCCGGCGAGCGCGTCGGCCACCGTCGGCTCCGTGCCGGAGTTGTCCAGGAAGCCGTAGCGGGCCATCCAGCCGTCGTTGAAGATCTTGGACAGGTAGCCCTTGCCGCTGTCCGGCAGCAGCACCACGACCACGTCGTCCGGGCCCGCCTTGCGGGCCACCTCGAGGGCGGCCACCACGGCCATCCCGCAGGAGCCGCCGACCAGCAGCCCCTCCTCGCGCGCCAGCCGACGGGTCATCTCGAAGGACGCCTTGTCGGAGACCTCGATGATCTCGTCGGCGACACCCCGGTCGTACGTCTCCGGCCAGAAGTCCTCGCCGACGCCCTCGACCAGGTAGGGCCGGCCGGTGCCGCCGGAGTAGACGGAGCCCTCCGGGTCGGCGCCGACGACCTGCACCCGGCCCTCCGAGGCCTCCTTCAGGTAGCGCCCGATGCCGGAGATGGTGCCGCCGGTGCCGACGCCCGCCACGAAGTGGGTGATCTCGCCCCCGGTCTGCTCCCACAGCTCGGGCCCCGTGGTCTCGTAGTGCGAGCGCGGGTTGGCCGGGTTGCTGTACTGGTTGGGCTTCCAGGCGCCGGGGATCTCCCGGGCCAGGCGGTCCGAGACGTTGTAGTAGGAGCGCGGGTCCTCCGGGGCCACGGCGGTCGGGCAGACCACCACCTCGGCGCCGTACGCCCGCAGCACGTCCTGCTTGTCCTGGCTGACCTTGTCGGGGCAGACGAAGACGCACTTGTAGCCCCGCAGCTGCGCCACCAGCGCCAGACCGACGCCGGTGTTGCCGCTGGTCGGCTCGACGATCGTGCCACCCGGCTGGAGGAGGCCCGCCTTCTCCGCGTCCTCCACCATCCGCAGGGCGATCCGGTCCTTCACCGAGCCGCCCGGGTTGAGGTACTCCACCTTCGCCAGGACGGTGGCCTGGATCCCGGCCGTGACGTTGCGCAGCCGTACCAGCGGGGTGTTGCCGATCAGCTCGACGACGTTGTCGTAGTACCGCACCTCGTTGTGCCCTTCTCCTCCGGCGCCGCCGGCGGCGGCCGGGCAGACGTCTTCTCGACGCCCCAGGGTACGTGGGTTCAGGACGCCACGTGTCCGGGGATCACCGAGCTGCGCCGGGCCTCCCACTCCAGGAACCGCTCGGTCTCGGCCAGCACGCTGCCGGCCAGCCAGGTCACCATGACCGCGTCGTCGGCCAGCCCGAAGATCGCCAGCGGGATCTCCGGAAGCAGGTCGATCGGCGAGACGATGTACGCCGTCGCCGCGGTCATCAGGGCCAGCCGCAGGCCGCCGTCGTACTCCCCCCGGGTGGTCGCCCGGATCATCCGGGGCAGCGCGCCCAACCGCGCCCCGAGCGACGGCCCGCCCCGCGACCCGGCCGCGAGGGCCCGGGCCAGCGCGCTGAACGCCGCGGTGCGCTTCAATGTCTTCCCCATGTTCGGCCCCTCTCCATGTGCCAGGATGACGCGTCGGCGCAACCGCCCCCGGTCACCCGTACAGGTACCCAGGACCGCCGAGTTCCAGGCACCCACGAGCCGACACGACGACAGCGGCGTGTCGTGCCGGCGCGATAATGTCGCTGTATGGGGGTCGCTGGTTCCGTCGTCCCGGTTGGTCCGCGCTGGCAGCGCGCCCGGCAGGTCGCCCGCCTCGCGGCGATCGGCACGGGTGCCACCGCGGCGGCCGCGGTCGCGACCGGCGGTGTGCTCCTCGGGCAGGCCCGCCAGGCCCGCCGCACGATCCCGATGGCAGAGGCGCCGCCGCCGCGCTGCGACGGCGTCTACGGCGCGAAGCTGCCCGGCCCGCCGGTCACGGTCGTCGTGCTGGGCGACTCGTCGGCCGCCGGCTACGGCGTGCACCGCCGCCGGGAGACGCCCGGCGCCCTGCTCGCCACCGGCCTGTCCCGCCGCCTGCAACGCCCCGTCCGGCTGCACCGCTTCGCCGTGGTCGGCGCCATCTCGGCCGTGCTGCGCCACCAGGTGGAGGCGGCCCTGGAGTGCCGGCCCGACGTCGCGGTGATCCTGATCGGCGGCAACGACGTGACCAACCGCACGCCGCTCGGCCTGGCGGTGCGCTACCTGGTCGAGGCGGTCCGCACGCTGCGCGCCGCCGGCTGCGAGGTGGTCGTCGGCACCTGCCCCGACCTGGGCGCCATCCAGCCGATCCGGCCGCCGCTGCGCTGGCTGGCCCGCCGCTGGAGCCGACAGCTCGCCGCCGCCCAGACGGTCGCCGTGGTCGAAGCCGGCGGCTGGACGGTCTCCCTCGGCGACCTGCTCGGGCCCCGGTTCGCGGCCGAGCCGACCCGGATGTTCGCCTGGGACCGGTTCCATCCCTCGGCGGAGGGCTACGCCGTGGCCGCCGCCGCGCTGCTGCCGACCGTGCTCTCCGCGCTCGGCGCGGGGCAGGAACGGCGTCCGACCCTCCTGCGGGGCGAGGGCGTACGGTCGCTGCCGCAGGCCGCGCAGGAGGCGGCCCGCCACGCGGGCACCGAGGTCAGCGGCACCCGGGTCCGGGGGCGCGAGCGCGGCCCCGCCGGCCGGTGGGCGCAGCTGCGCCGACGGGCCTTCTTCGGTGTCGGCGCGGTGCCGCAGCCCAGCCCCGCCGCCGACTCACCCACACTGGAGGGACTGGCATGAGCGAGCGCTTCATCCCCTCGGGGCTCGCCAACCGACTGGGCCGGGCGGCGACGCTCAGCCTCATCGCCGGCACGGTCGGCGGCGCCGCCGTCCTGGCCGGGCAGGCCTTCGCTGCCCGGCACCGCCGGTACGCCCAGCCGGAGCTGGCGCTCGCCCTGCGCGCCACGGTCGGGCGCGCCGACGCACCGCCGCTGCGGCTGGTGCTGCTCGGCGACTCGTCCGCCCTCGGCGTCGGGGTCGGCCGCCTCGACGAGACCATCGGCGGGCAGCTGGCCAACCTGCTCGCCGAGGGCCCGAACGGCCGCCGGGTGCACCTGTCCAGCGTCGGCGTCTCGGGCTCCCGCTCGACGGACCTGGCCACCCAGGTGGCCCGGGCGCTGCTCGGCGAGCGTCCCGACGTGGCGGTGATCCTGATCGGGGCCAACGACGCCACCACCCTGCGTCGCCCGGTGGAGGCCGCCGCCTACCTCGGGGCGGCCGTGCACCGGCTGCGCGAGGCCCGGGTCGAGGTCGTCGTCGGCACGTGCCCCGACCTGGGCGCCGTACGCGCGATCGCCCCGCCGCTGCGCAACGTGGTCGGCTGGTCGGGGCGGCGGGTGGCTCGCGCCCAGACGGCGGCGGTGCTCGACGCCGGCGGCACCGTCGTCGACCTGGCCACCGAGACCGGGGCGGTGTTCCGGGCCGACGCCGGCACGCTGTGCCACGACGGCTACCACCCCTCCGCCGACGGCTACCGGGTCTGGGCGCACGCCCTGCTCCCGGCCGTCGCCGCCGCCGCGGCGGTCGCCTCCCGGCACTGACCAGCCGCCGCGGGCGTGACATTTCCCGGCCGGTGGGCAGCTTCCACCCGAAGTTACCGACGGGTTAACGTTGGTTCATGCCGACTGAGTCGTCCCGCGACGCCGTCATCGTCGCCACCGCCCGCTCCCCCATCGGCCGGGCGCACAAGGGGTCCCTGCGCGACGTCCGCCCGGACGACCTCGCCGCGACCATCGTGCGGGCCGCCCTGGACAAGGTTCCCCAGCTCGACCCGACCGAGATCGACGACCTCTACCTGGGGTGCGGTCTGCCCGGCGGCGAGCAGGGCTTCAACATGGCCCGGGTGGTCGCCACCCTGATGGGCCTGGACACGCTGCCCGGCGCGACGCTCACCCGCTACTGCGCGTCCTCGTTGCAGACGACCCGGATGGCGATGCACGCGATCCGGGCCGGCGAGGGCGACGTGTTCGTCTCCGCCGGCGTGGAGACCGTCTCCCGGTACGCCCGCGGCAGCTCCGACGGGCTGCCGAAGGAGGCGCAGGCGCTGGTCGGCGGCGGTTGGGAGAACCCGCGCTTCGCCGCCGCCGCCGAGCGTTCCCAGGCCCGCACCCAGGGTGGGGCCCCCGTCTGGACCGACCCGCGCGAGGCCGGCGAACTGCCGGACATCTACCTGACCATGGGTCAGACCGCCGAGAACCTGGCCCAGGTGTACGACGTGAGCCGCGCCGACATGGACGAGTTCGGCGTACGCAGCCAGAACCTCGCCGAGAAGGCGATCGCCGACGGCTTCTGGGCCCGGGAGATCACCCCGGTCACCACGCCGGACGGCACGGTGGTCGGCACCGACGACGGGCCGCGTGCCGGGGTCACCCTGGAGGCGGTGTCCGGGCTGAAGCCGGTGTTCCGCCCCGACGGCCGCGTCACCGCCGGCAACTGCTGCCCGCTCAACGACGGCGCCGCCGCCGTGGTGATCATGAGCGCCCAGCGGGCCCGGGACCTCGGGATCACGCCGCTGGCCCGGATCGTCTCCACCGGCGTGACCGCCCTCTCGCCGGAGATCATGGGCCTCGGCCCGGTCGAGGCCACCCGGCAGGCGCTCAAGCGGGCCGGCATGACCATCGACGACGTCGACCTGGTGGAGATCAACGAGGCGTTCGCGGCGCAGGTGATCCCCTCCTACCGCCAGCTCGACATCCCGCTGGAGAAGCTGAACGTCATGGGCGGCGCGATCGCCGTCGGCCACCCGTTCGGCATGACCGGCGCCCGCATCACGGGCACCCTGCTCAACGCCCTGGACTGGCACGACAAGACGATCGGCCTGGAGACCATGTGCGTCGGCGGCGGCCAGGGCATGGCCATGATCGTCGAGCGCCTGAGCTGAACGCCCTGGGTCGCGCGCCCGAGCTGAGCGCCCTGGTCGACACGCGCCCGAGCTGAGCGCCCTGGTCGACGCGCGCCCGAGCTGAGCGCCCTGAGCCCGGAGTCCTGAGCCCGGAGTCCTGAGCCCGGACGAGAGGGCCGGCCCTTGTCGGGGCCGGCCCTCGTCGTCAGGGTCCCCGTTGGACTATTGACAAGCAGGGTGGCCGGCCTGCACTGCCCCGGCCAGGCGCGCCCCGGCCCGGGCGGGCCTCGCCGTCGGGGCCGCAGCCCCCGATCGGCCACACGCGGATCGCGCTAGAGAATTCCGCGGGTCGCCGTCACCTCGGCGGCGGCCCGCGCCAGCACCTCCGGCGGCGGGGCGGCGGCGACCAGGTCGGCGGCCACCACCCGGAGCTGGTCGGGCAGCGCCAGGTCGTTGTCGAGCCGGGGCACCGTCCGCCGGGGCCCGCCCTCCGCGTCGGCGACCCGGTTGGCGATCTCCTGCACCAGCCGGTGCACGAGATCGGCGCGGGACACGTTGCCACCGGCGGCCGTGGCCGCCCAGCGGGGCTGCTGCCAGTGCCCGACCTGACGGACCAGCAACTCCACCGCCCGCCCCAACTCCCCCACGCTCACCCCGCCGAGTCTACGGACCACCCACCCCCACCCAGCCGTCCCACCCAGCCCAGCCCGGTCCTGGCCCCGGCCCCGGCCGGTGATCATGAGGTTGGCGGCGCAAATCGCGATCAACTTCGCCGCCAACCTCATGATCACCGCCCCGGAGAGGCGGGCGGGAGCGGGGTCGGGGCGGGGGCGGGGCGGGACACGACGGCGCCCGCCCTCGCGGGTGCGGGGGCGGGCGCCGTCGGACGGGCGGGCGACGGTCAGTCGTCGCCCTGGAAGTAGCTCAGCAGGCGCAGGATCTCGATGTAGAGCCAGACCAGGCTGACCAGGATGCCGAAGGCGGCGACCCAGGAGTAGCGCTGGGGCAGCCCCATCCGGACGCCGTCCTCGACCTCCTTGAAGCTGAGCACGAAGCTCAGCGCGGCGACGACGATGCAGACCAGGCTGAAGCCGATCGCCAGCGGGCTGCCGTCGCGCAGACCGGTGTTGACGCCGAAGAGCGCGAACACGAGGTTGATCAGCATGACGGCGAAGAGACCCGCCATCACGGCGATCATGCCCTTGACGAACTTCGGGGTCGCCCGGATGACCTTCGCCTTGTAGAGGATGGCCATCACGAAGAAGACACCGAACGTGGCGGTCACCGCCTGGACCACGATGCCGTCGTAGAGCGACTCGAAGAACTTGCTGACCATGCCGACGAAGACGCCCTCGACGACGGCGTACGCGACGACCAGCGCCGGGTTCGCCATCCGGGAGAACGAGATGACCAGACCCAGGACCAGGCCGACCACCGCCGCGCCGATCCAGGCCGCGCCGAGCAGGGCGTCCGGCACCAGCACCCACGCGGCCGCGGCGGAGATGCCGAGGATGCCCAGGAGCGTGACGGTCTTGACCACCACGTCGTCGATCGACATGGTGTTGACGGTCGGCGGGGCCGCCGGGTAGCCGGCCTCCGTCGGGTACTGCTGTGGATAGCCGGGCTGTCCGTACGGCCCGGTCGGGGCGTACCCGGCGGAGCGCTCCCGCTCGGCCGCCTGGCCGAGCCGGGCGAGCACCGGGTTCGAAGTCTTCACTGTCAGGCCTCCCTCAGGGGGTCGTTGCACGTGAACGTGCACCCACAAGAGTAAACGCCCAGGGCAGTCCCGTGGAGATCGCCAAGCTGAGCGGAAGCTGAGAGTGGGCGTGCCCGGGGCGGGGGTCGAACCCGCACGCCTTGCGGCAGCCGCTTTTAAGGCGGCCGTGTCTGCCGTTCCACCACCCGGGCGGGTGACACCGCGCGGGTCGACACGCGTGGTGCAGTGTCACGTTAGCGGGTCGGCGGCGGCCCGGCGTACCCCGGCGTCCGGGTCGCACTAGGGTCGAGACCGTGAGCAGCACAGCCCCCACGGCCCCCGACGCCGTCCCTGACCAGGCTGTCGTCGCCACCGACCGCCCCGCCCGCCGGCTCCGGCCGGCACGCCTGCTGGCCGCCGTCCGCCGTCGCCGGACGGACGTCACCGTCGCACTGATCTTCGTGGCGCTGGCCGGGTGGCTCACCCACGGGCTCTGGCCCGACCCGGCGGCCCGGGTCCTCGCGCTCAACCCGGAGGACCAGGCCCTCTACGAGTGGTTCCTCGCCGTCGACTCGCGGGCGCTGCTCGGCGACTTCGACCTGCTCACCGGGCGGCTCAACGCGCCCGACGGGGTCAACCTGATGACCAACACCACGGTCATCGCGCTCGGCGTGCTCTTCGCCCCGGTGACCCTGCTGCTGGGCGCACCGGTCACCTTCGCCCTGCTGGCCCTGGCTAACCTGGCCGGCACCGCGATCGCCTGGTACCTGCTCTTCACCCGGGTCCTGCGCGCCCACCGGCTCGCCGCCGCGCTCGGGGCGGTGCTGTGCGGCTTCGGCCCGGGGATGGTCTCGCAGACCAACAGCCACCTGCACATGACGGCGCAGTGGCTGGTTCCGGTGATCGTCTGGCTCGTGGTCCGCCTGCTGCGCGCCGCCGACCCGGCGGGCGGCGTCGACGGGCCGGACCGCCGGCGGATGGTCAGCTCGGCCGTCGGCCTGGCGGCGGCGGTCACGGCGCAGGTCTTCGTCGGCGAGGAGGTGCTCTTCCTCTGCGCGGTCACGCTGCTGGTGATGGCGGTCGCCTACGCGGTGGCGGACCGGAACCTGGCCCGCCGCGCCCTGCCCGGCTTCGCCGGCGGGATGGCGCTCGCCACCGGGCTCGCCCTGCTCGTACTGGCCTGGCCGCTCTGGTTCCAGTTCGCCGGCCCGCAGGGCGTCGCGGACGGCATGTTCAGCCCGCACTACTTCTCCGCGGACCTGCGCAGCTGGTGGACGATCTCGCCGCTGTCCGTCGCGGGTGACGACGACGCCGCCCGGCTGACCACGGGACCGGCCGAGTACAACACGTTCCTCGGGCTGCCCCTGCTGCTGGTCGCCGCCGCCTGCGCGCTCTGGCTGGGCCGTCGCCCCCTGGTCGTCGCGTGCGTGGCCGGCACGCTGGTGACGGGGGCACTGTCGCTCGGCCCCCGGGTGGTCGTCGACGGCGAACGCACCGCCGTGCCGGGCCCGTACGCCCTGCTCTCGGGACTGCCCGTGGTGGACGGTGCGCTACCGATGCGGTTCGCCCTCGCGGTGCTGCCGCTGGTCGCCACCCTGCTGGTGCTGGCGGTCGACCGGGCGCTGCGCGGCGCCGGGCTGGCCCGCCGCCTGGTGCCGGTGGCGGTGGGCGTGGCGTTGCTGCCGCTGCTGCCCACCCCGCTGCCCACGGCCGCGCGCCCGCCGCTGCCCGACTTCGTCACCGGCGGGCACTGGCGCCAGTGCGTCGAGCCGGGCGGGGTGCTGGTGCCGGTGCCGCTCGCCACGCCCAAACAGCCGTGGCCGATGCGCTGGGCGACCGCCGCCGACGCGGCGTTCGGCATGCCGGAGGGCTTCTTCATCGGCCCGTACGGCCGGGGCGGCACGGCGGCGATGGGCACCTACCCGCGGCCCACCTCGGCGCTGCTGGCCGAAGTGGGCAGGCGCGGCGGGCAGCCGGTCGTCGACGACGGACAGCGCCGGCAGGCCGCCGAGGACGCGGACTTCTGGGGCGCCTCCTGCGTGGCCCTGGCCGTCGACACCCCGCACGCCGACAGCCTCCGCGGCACGCTGGAGCAGCTCTACGGGCCGGCGACCCGGATCGCCGACGCCTGGACCTGGCGCGTCTGACCTCGCGCCGGCCGGGCGCGGCCGCCGCCCGCGCCCGTCGACCGGCCGCACGGCACGCGAAGGTCTCTCCGCCCGGGCCGGCCGGACGTACGCGAAAGGCCCCTCCGCCCGGGGCGGAAGGGCCTTCGCGTGACGCGGTCAGCGCCGGCCGGCGCCGACCGGCTGGGAGGCCTCGGCGAACTCCTCGCGCGGATCGTGCAGCTGCCCCAGGGCGACCACCTCACGCTTGAGGAAGAACGCCAGGGTCCAGTCCACCACGACGCGGACCTTGCGGTTCAACGACGGGATCCGGCTCATGTGGTACGTCCGGTGCATGAACCACGCCGGCCAGCCGGTCATCTTGATCCCATACACCTGGGCCACGCCCTTGTGCAGGCCGAGGCTCGCGACGCTGCCGGCGTGCTTGTGCTTGTACTCCACCGGCTCCCGGCCGCGTACGACGTTGACGATGTTGTCGGCCATCCGGGCGGCCTGACGGACGGCGTGCTGGGCGCTCGGCGAGCAGTAGTTGCCGGGCTCCTTGGTCAGGTCCGGCACGGCCGCGCAGTCACCGGCGCTCCACGCGCCCTCGACCACCCGGTCGCCGTCGACCACCTGGAGAGTCGGCAGGCACGTGACCCGACGCCGCTCGTCGCGGGGGAAGTCCGTCGCGTCCAGCATCGGCGACGGCTTCACGCCGGCCGTCCAGACGATGGTGTCGGAGCGGAAGCTGTCGCCGTCGGAGAGCTTCACGACCCCGTCGACGCAGGACTCGAGGCGGGTGTCCAGCCTGATGTCCATGTTCCGCTTGAGCAGCTGCTGCACCGTGTAGGCGCCCATGTCCCGATCCACCTCGGGCAGCACCCGCTGGGTCGCCTCGACCAGCACCCAGCGCATGTCCTCCGGCTTCAGCTCCGGGTAGTACTTCAGCGCGTCCCGGGCCATGTCCTCCATCTCGGCGAGCGCCTCGATGCCGGCGTACCCGCCGCCGACGAAGGTGAAGGTCAGCGCGGAGCGACGCACGGCCGGGTCGGGGGTGGCGGCGGCCACGTCGAGCCGGTCCAGCACGTGGTTGCGCAGGTAGATGGCCTCGCCGATGGTCTTGAAGCCGATGCCGTGCTCGTGCAGGCCGGGGATCGGCAGCGTCCGGGACACCGAGCCGGGGGCGACGACGACGTGGTCGTACGGGATCTCCCGGGTGGGGCCGCTGATGGGCTGCACCACGGCGGTCTTGCGGTCGTGGTCGATCCGCGTCACCGCGCCCGCCACCACCTTGCACCGCCGCAACTCCCGCCGCAGCGGCACCACGGAGTGCCGGGGCGAGATGTTGCCGGCCGCCGCCTCGGGCAGGAACGGCTGGTAGGTCATGTGGGGCTGAGGGTCCACCACGACGACCTCAGCCTCACGGGAGCTGAGCTTCTTCGACAGGCGCAGTGCCGCGTAGAGACCGACGTGCCCGGCACCCACCACAAGGATCCGCTTCGGGTTCACGTCATCTATCTTTCCCGGCGCGGCGCGGCTAATCCCGCCCGCGCCCCTTCTCTGTGACGGAGCACAACCCCTGTGACCTGCACGACTTTCCCCGAAAGGGGGCGTCACCTGCGGCGCAGCAGCCACCCCAGCAACGCCGCCACCGCCACCGCCACGAGCAGACCGACCACCGTCGCCGCCTGGTGTCCGGTATCACCGCCGAGCCCGCCGACCTCGACCAACAGCACACCGAGGACGAAGGTGGCCAGGAGCACCCCGCCGGCCCGGACCAGCCACCGCACGATCAGGTCGGGATCGACCACCGCGTCGTACGGGAGCACGGCCGCCAGCGCGCAGAGGGTGTGGGTGAGGTAGAGCACCGCCGCCACGGCGAGCAGCCGCCAGAGCGCGATCGGCCGGCCGTAGCCGTCGGTGGCGACCAGCCAGCCGCCGACCGTGACCAGCGCCGCGAAGGTCGGCCAGACCCGGCGCGGCCCGACCGCCGGCAGCACCGCCACCGCCACGAGCGCGAGCAGCGGCTGGCCGAGGAGCACCTCGGAGGGGTACGCCAGCACGAGGCCGACCAGCACGGTGAGGAAGATGCCGGCGCGCACCAGCAGCGGCGTCAGGCTGATCCGGGCGGCGGCGTACCGCAGCGCCCGGACCCGTTCGGTGACGGCGTTCAACGGTGCCGCCTTTCGTTCGCGACTGCGGGACTCCGCTGCGCTGCGTTCCTCGCGCTCACCGGCCCACCCTCGGGGCGGTCGCCAGGCGGGCCACGTCCCGCAGCACCTCGTCGAGGCTGCCCGCGCCGGCCCAACGCACCACGGGCACCCCGTGCTCGCGCAACTGCCCGATCATCGTGTCCCGGTCCAGCCGCCACAGCCGGTACGCCACCTCGGCCCAGCCCCGGTCCTTCGGCGGAGCGAGGTCCGCCGGCAGGGTGTCCACCGCGACCACGAACCGCCCGGAGCGCGCCAGCCGGGCCAGCATCTGTGCCGACCGCTCGTCGAGCAGCGGGGTGAGGACCACCACCAGCGCGTCGGCCGACAGCACCTGCGGGCCGAAGACCTGGTCGTACGGCTCGTGCGGGGAGGACTCGGCCCGCACCTCCAGCAGCCATTCCAGGACCGTGAGGTACTGCCGTCGACCGGTGGCGGGGCGCAGCCGCCGCGCGGCGGGGCCGTACTCGAGCATCGACACCCGGTCGCCGCGGTGCAGGTAGTGCTCGGCGATCGCGGCGGCGGCCCGGACGGTGGTGTCCAGTACGGAGGCGGCACCGGAGACGCCGCCGGAGCGGCCGGCCTCGGCGAGCACGTCGAGCAGCACCACCACCTCGGCGTCGCGGTCGGAGAGGGTGGCCGCCACGTGCAACTGCCGGGCGCGCAGCGAGACCCGCCAGTCGATCCGGCGCAGCCGGTCCCCGGGGGCGAAGACCCGTACGCCGGCCAGCTCGCCGCCCTCGCCGGGCCGGCGCGAGTGGTGCGCGCCGACCAGGCCGGCGGCCCGGGGCATCGCCTCGACCGCGTCGAACGGCTCGGTCTTCGGGTAGACCCGTACCTGGGACGGCTCGGTGATCACGGCGCGGGAGACCAGCAGGCCCTGCGCGACGGCGACCCGGGCACCCGCCGGGCCGACGGGGTGCCGGCCCCAGCGCAGCGCCGTGCCGGTCAGCTCCAGGTCCACGGCCGCGGCGGTCGGTACGGCGGTCACGAAGGGCCGTTCCGCGACGGACGGGACGGCCGCCGACCGGGCGCCGGACGCCGCCGTGGCCCCGGCGATCGTCGCCCGCTCGACGCGCAGCCACGGCGAGATCCGGCTGCGCACCACCGCCACGTCGTAGTCGAGCTGGTCGGGGTTGCCGACGGTGACCGTGGCGGTCAGCTCGCCGCCCTCGACCAGGTGGCCGTCGTCGCCGGAGATCCAGACCTGCGGCAGGGCGGTCGGCCGGCGGCGCAGCGCGTACGCGGTGCCGAGCGCGAACGGGGCGGCCAGCACGACCAGGTCGACCCGGCCGAGCAGCACCCCCGCGATCAGCAGCAGCCCGGTGAGCAGGACCGCCCGACCGAGCGCCCCGGTGGGCACCCAGCCGGTCGCGGGCGGCGGCCCCGACGACTCGACCCGGGGCGGCACGGGGGACGCGACCATCAGCGCCCGTGGCCTGCGGCGTAGCTGGGCAGCGCACCGCTGGCGGGCGCCGGGGTCGCCTCCAGCACCTCACCGACCACGAAGGACGGGTCGACGCGGCGCAGCCACATCTCGGGGCGCAGCGTGATCCGGTGGGCGAGGGCGGGGGCGGCGACCTCCTTGACGTCCTCCGGCACCACGTAGTCGCGCCCGGCCATCACCGCCCGTACGCGCGCCAGCAGCAGCAGCGCCAGCGAGCCGCGCGGCGACGCGCCGACCAGCACCGACGGGTGCTCGCGGGTGGCGGCGGTCAGGGCGACGATGTATCGGCCGACGGAGTCCTCCACCACCACGTCCTCCAGGGCGGCCTGCATGGCACGCAGGGTCTCCGCGTCGACCACCGGCTTGATCTCCGCCTCCTCGCGGCGGCGGGCCATCCGGCGCCGCAGCACCTCCCACTCCTCGTCGGCCTCCGGGTAGCCGAAGGAGACCCGGAGCAGGAACCGGTCGAGCTGCGCCTCGGGCAGCGGGTAGGTGCCCTCGTACTCGATGGGGTTGGCGGTGGCCAGCACGTGGAACGGCTCGTCCAGCTTGTACGTCACGCCCTCCACGGAGACCTGCTTCTCCTGCATCGCCTCCAGCAGGGCCGACTGGGTCTTCGGCGGGGTCCGGTTGATCTCGTCGGCGAGCAGCAGGTTGGTGAAGACCGGGCCGGCCCGGAACGCGAAGTCGCCGCTGCGCTGGTCGTAGAGGAACGAGCCGGTCACGTCGGCCGGCAGCAGGTCGGGGGTGAACTGGAGCCGGCGGAAGTCCAGCCCGAGCGCCTGCGCGAAGGACCGCGCGGTCAGCGTCTTGCCGAGGCCCGGCAGGTCCTCCAGCAGCACGTGCCCGCCGGCCAGGATCCCGGCGAGGACCAGCTCCAGCGCGTCCCGCTTGCCGACCACGACCTGACCGACCGCCTCGAGCACCGACCGGGCGAGGTGGCCGACCTCGGCGGCGGGCATGCTGCGGTCCACGTCGTTCATATCTTCTCCAGTTCGGCGACGATCGCCGCGAGGTCGCGCGGCGACGGGGGGCGGCGGGAGGGGGTGCTGAGGAAGGTCCAGACCCGGTCGCCGAGCAGGACGCGGGCCCGCTCCGGGTCGGATTCGCGGGTCAGACCGTGGCGCTGGCGCAGCCGCTCGTCGGCCAGCTCGCCGATCCGCGGCAGGATCCGCTCGGCGAACCGTTCCCGGTCCTTCCCGGCCCAGTCCAGCGGTCGTTCCCAGCCGTTGATCGCGGCGCGCAGCGCGTCGCGGGCGCCCCAGTTCCAGGTGCCGTCGTCGTCGGTGGTGGCCGGCGCCCGGCCGCCGGAGCGGGGCGGGGGTGGGGGCGCCAGGGCGGCGACGACCCGGCGCACCAGGAACAACGCGACCACCCCGGCGACGAGGACCGGCAGCGAGACCCGCAGGCCGACCACGCGCAGGCCGGCGACGAGCACGACCACGACGGCCGCCACGCCGGCCACGGTGCGGAGCACCCGACCGACCCGCCCGTTCCGGGACGGCTCGGCGGGTGCCGGTCGCTCCTCCTCGAAGCTCAGCAGGTCGTCGATGCTGGTGCTGCTCACCGCGCCACCTCGCCACGCCGGGCGGGCACCGGCCGCGCCCCGACCACGCCGGCATCCGTCCCGGTCACGCGGGCACCTCGACGTCGGCGTCGGCCACCACGGCGGCGAGCTCGCCGCGCAGCCGGCGCAGCGCGGCCCGGGCCTGGTCGCGGGTGTGCTCGTCGACCTCCCGGGTGGCGTACCGGGCCTCGCGGTAGACGTGTGCGAACTCGGCCAGCACGTCGGCGCTGACGATCGCCGGGACGCCCGCCGACGGGTCGCCGCGCAGCAGGCGGCTGACCAGGTCGGTGGGGGTGTCGCCGGCCAGCCGGGGCACGCCGGCCCCGGCGGCGGCCTGCTCCAGGCGGACCCAGCAGGCGATCACCGCCGTACGGGGGTCGGTGGCCCGGTCGTCCAGCTCCTCCAGGCCGGCGTCGAGGGCGGCGGCCACCTCGCGGGCGGTGCCCTCGGGCGTACGCCGGGGCCGCCGGGCCGGCAACGCCCGGGTGGTGCGCCGCATCGCGCCCCGGACCAGCGTCCAGGTGAGATAGCCGAACGCGCCGAGCAGCGCCAGCCCGAGCAGCACGACGACGGTGGTGACGAGCCACCCCGGGATCTGCGCCCCGGTGGCCTCGGCGGTGTCGCGCGGCTCGACGGGGATCGAGGGGTCCGGCTCGGCGGTCGGGTATTCCGGGACGTAGGGGATGTTGTCGGTGGCGGGCGGGATCCGGCTCGCGCCGATCGACGAGTGGGCGGACGACAGCGCGGCGACGGCCAGCAGGAGCACCACCGCCGCGACCGGCCACCACCTGCGCAGGACGCTAATCTGCATCGCGGGTTACCTCCGGGCCACCGGGGCGGGTCGCACGGGCCGACGCGTTCCGTCCGTCATCGCCACCGCCCCCGCGCCTCAGTCCACCCCGGCCAGTGCCTTCGCCCGGGCGAACACGTCGTCCAGCATCCCTGGTGTCAGCCGCCCGGTGAAGGTGTTCTGCTGGCTGACGTGGTAGCAGCCGAGCAGTTCCGGTGCGCCCGTGCCGGACCAGTGTGCCCCATGGCCGAACGCCGGTCGCGGGCTGGGCGGTCGCAGACCGTACACCTGGCGCAGCACCGGCCACCACGAGGCCCACGCGAACGCGCCCAGCGCGACCACGACGCGCAGGGTGGGCCGGATCAGCGTCACCTCGCGGTGCAGCCACGGCGCGCACGTGTCCCGCTCCTCGGGGGTGGGCTTGTTGTCCGGCGGCGCGCAGCGCACGGCGGAGAAGATCCGCAGGTCCCGCAGGGTCAGGCCGTCGTCGGCGGCGACGCTGGTCGGCTGGTTGGCGAGCCCGGCCCGGTGCAGCGCGGCGAACAGCACGTCGCCGGAGCGGTCGCCGGTGAAGATCCGGCCGGTGCGGTTGCCGCCGTGCGCGGCGGGCGCCAGGCCGAGGATGGCGATGCGCGCGCCGGCGACGCCGAGACCAGGCACCGGCCGCCCCCAGTACTCCTGGTCGCGGAAGGCCGCCCGGCGGACCCGGGCCACCTCCTCACGCCACCGCACCAGCCGCGGGCAGGCGAAGCAGTCGCTGACGGCGGCGTCGAGGTCGGCCAGGTCGGTCGCCCGCGCGGCGCGGGCGACCACCTCGTCGGGCGTACGGGACTCAGCCAAGCTTGGCCCGGAACAGTTCGAGGGTGCGGGCCCAGGCGGTGGCGGCGGCGCGCTGGTCGAAGTTCTCCGGCCGGTCCTCGTTGAAGAAGGCGTGCGAGGTGCCGGGGTAGTCGTAGACCTGGCAGGTGCCGCCGGAGGTCTCGATGGCGCCGCGGACGGTCCGTACGCCGTCGGCGGCGGAGGTGCCGTCCTCTTCGGAGCAGTGGATGAGCGCCGCCTTGCCCGCGTAGTCGGCCCACTCGGCGCGCATCCCGTCCCACGGCAGCCGGGGATAGAAGGCGGCGGTGGCGACGATCCGCTCGGAGCGCGTGGCCGCCCAGAGTGCCAGGCTCGCCCCGGCGCAGAAGCCCGCGCAGCCCACCTTGCCGGCGACCTCGGGCCGCCCGGCGAGGTAGTCGGCCGCGCCGGCGATGTCGGCGGCCGCCTCGTCCATCTGCGCGCTGTTCAGCATCTGCCGGGGCTCGTCGGGCTTGCTGGCCGGGCCGCCGTGGCGGAAGTCCGGGGCGAGGGCGACGAATCCGGCCTCGGCGAAGCGGTCGACCACCGCCCGGACGTGCGGCACGAGGCCCCACCAGTCCTGGATGACGATGACCGCAGGGCTGGTCGCACCGCCGGAGGGTATCGCGAGATACCCCTCGCTCGTCCCCCCGTTGCCGCGGTAGCCCACCATCTCGCCCATCGGCCGTCCTCCTAGCGGTCAGTCATCGTTGGCTGGTCGCACAGTGGTGTTACGTGCCGGTAGCCTGCCACGCCGTGAGCGCCCCGGGGAAGACGCCGGAACAGTGGCATTCACCTCCTGTTCGCCGGCCCGTAGCCGCGGACGCCGACGGCGGCGCGGACGTCGTCCGCGCCGCCGTCGGCGGTGCTGTCGTAAGGGGGATCAGGCCTTCTTCGTCAGGCACAGCAGGTAGCCGGTCTTGCCCGGCTCGATGCTGTAGTAGACGTAACCTTCCTGGCCCTCCTTGATGTACTGCCCGCACGCCTCCGGAGAGCGGGCCTGCGCCTGGGTCTGCCCGTCGACGCGGCCGACCACGTTGTAGGCGGCGTCGGTGGAGGTGCACTCGACGACCTTCGCGCCGTCGACCTTCTCCTCCTCGGTGCCGGTCACCTCGGGCAGCTCGGCGATGCAGTCGCCGGCCTTGGCCTCGGCGGTCTCGTCCTTGTTGAAGAAGTTGCCGATGGCCGAGCCGATGCCGAACTTGAGGCCGGCGACGACCAGGAACACGACGATCGCGCCCACGATGCCGAGCAGCTTCTTGGAACCGGACTTCTCGGCCTGGGGCTCCGCCGGGGGCGGCGCCTGGACGGCCGACGGGGGCTGGGCGGCGTCCGGCGCGGGGGGCGGTGCGACCTGCTCTGACACGCGATTTCCTTCCGGGGGGTGAGTGAGCAGACGACACCGTAGCGACCGGCACCGACAGCCGTTGCCCCGCTGGACTCATCCGTTCAGCTATTTCCCAGCTTCACGGCATGATCCGCTTCACGTCCGGGCCGGGGACGGGGTGCCGGTCGATGCCTGCGTCGGCGCGGGCGCCGTGCTCGGGGCGCCGCTCGGCGTGGGCGTGGGCTCGGTCGGGTCACCCGAGGCGGTGGGTGCCGGCACCGGCGGCACGCCCGTCGACGGCAGGGGACCGACCGGCGCCCGGGGCGCGAAGGGCGCCTGCTGGGGGCAGTACGGGTAGGTCGACAGCAGCGGGTTGCCGAGCCCGTTCGGGTCCCGTACGGCGGGGCAGTCCGGGTAGCCGAGGCGGATCGGGTCGCCGTTCTGGTCGAAGAGCCGGACGTTCTCCACCAGCCGGCCCTCGCTGTCGTAGACGAAGACGTCCCGGACGTGGTCGTAGCGCCCGTCGATGGAGGTCTGCTCGTAGCCGAAGTCGCCGGAGCCGACGCGCCCGTTCATGTCCGCCAGGCCCACCATCCCGAAGATCACCAGCACCGCCGTGCCGGCGTGCAGCAGCCGCCGCTTGGGCCGGGTCAGGCCCGGCGTGTGGTGGCCGAGCCAGATCGAGGCGAGCACGGCGCCGGCGAGCAGCACCAGGCCGGCCAGCGTGCTGCCGTTGAGCTCGGGCAGCACGCCGAACGAGTCGCCGGTCGTGATCACCGTGACGAGCATGGCGGCCAGGTAGCCGCGCAGCACCCACCACGCCGGGCGGAGCAGCCGGAGGAACTCGCTCGCGGTGGCGTACCCGAGGGGTGGTCCGAGTTGGACGTCCCAGCGGTGTGCCCGCGCGCGGAACCGGTCCACGGCGACGCCGAGGCGACGGTCCAGCCGGCGCCCACCGGTGCCGGCGACGGCGACCCCGGCGGCGGCGCGCAGCTCGGCCGCGTACGCCTCGGGTTCGCCGAGCCGGTCGACCAGCGAGCCGCCGGCCTCGGCGGCGACCTCGGCGAGGTGCTCCGGCAGGTCCTCGGTCAACTCGTCGCGGTGTGCCGGCGCCAGGTCGGCCAGCGCGGCCCGGACCCGGGCGGCGTAGTCCGCGATTTCCTGCTCCATGACGGTCATGCCGCCATCCCCCGATCGTCGAGCAGTGCGTCCATGGTGGTGGCGAACGAGCGCCAGAGCTTGCCGGACCGGGTGAGCTGGTCCCGGCCGGCGGCGTTGAGGGAGTAGTACTTGCGGTGCGGGCCGAATTCGCTCGGCACGACGTAGGTGGTCAGCAGGCCGGCGGCGTAGAGCCGGCGCAGCGTGCCGTAGACCGAGGCGTCGCCGACCTCCTCCAGCCCGGCGTCGCGCAGCCGGCGCAGGATGTCGTAGCCGTAGCCGTCCTCCTCCCGGAGCACGGCGAGGACGGCGAGATCCAGCACGCCCTTCAGCAGTTGTGTGGTGTCCACGCATTGCACACTAGTACGCAATGCGCAGTACCGTCAAAGGACGTGCGGGTCAGGCCGCTCGGCGTGCCGCGGCGTCCGCGACCCGCAACAGATCCCGCAGTACATGCACCAGCACACGAGCCTGCGCCAGGTCGATCGGCCAGCGCTCCGGGTCGTCGCCGGCTGACCTCGACCGCTTTGGTCTTGATCACCGAGCACCGAACGGTTTGCCCTCACGGTCGCAGCGCCGCACCCTCCCATTCGCAACCATCAAGTTCAGTAGCATCCCCCGCCCGGGGCCCTCCCCGCCTCAGGCGCTTTGCTTTGCAGCCATGGACGCACCAGTAACCGCACGTGACCTTCTGCCATCAGCCGCTAACCAGCTCGATTTACAAAACTGCTGCTCAGCAGCCCGGTGCCTCCGTGGCTGCAGAGCAAAGGGCGCGAACGGCTACCGCCGCAGCCCATACGCGCCGTCACGGTATGTCACATCGCGCGTTCATTACCGTGGGTTAGCTCGGGATGGATCGCCGCCGGCTCTTCCCGCGTAAACCTTGGGATGCCCGGACGCCCGCCCGGCGATCTGGCGTGCATGGCGCAGCCGGAAGTCAGACCTGCAGGCCGGCGAACGCCCCCGCTGGCGCCGCGATAGGAACGGGCCCCCCGGCCGCCGTCCAGCGCACCCCGGCCACCGCCGCCGCACCCAGCACGAGAATCGCCTCGGCTGTCGCAAGAAGACCTCGCACAGCCGGGAGTCTATGAACACGAGACCAACCGGGCGAGCCGGCATGGTCCGCCGGTTGACCGGTTGCGCGCGCTCGACAACTCGATCAAGTCTTCGTTGGATGCGATGGCGGCTGGCTCAGTCGAGCAACCAGAGGTGCAGCTCTGTCAAGGGCTGCCATCCCAGCAACTGCGCCGACACCACCACGCGACCGCCGAGTGAGACGGCCGGGACCTTGTCCTGTCGACTCATCGGCGCAACCTATCCGCTCGACGTCGACCTCGAAAGCCCGTTGACGTCGAGCAGTTGGTCATTCGGCAAGTCGCCGGAGCAACTCCGCATCGCGATCGGCTCGCGGGTGAGGTCCGCGATTGCCGGCACGACTGCCGGTCAGGCAAGCGACCAGGCGATGCCGTCGAGGATGTCGTGCTCGGAGGCGACCACCGAGTCCATCCCCGCCCGCTCCATGATCACCCGGAGCACCAGGGCGCCCGCCCCGATGACATCGGCCCGGCCCGGGTGCATCACCGGGATCGCCAGCCGCTGCTCCCGGCTCTTGCCGAGCAGGTCGGCGGTCACGTCGGCCACCGCGTCGTACGGAACCCGGGCGTGGTGGATGCGCTCCGGGTCGTACTCCTGGAGGCTCTGGGCGATCGCGACCACGGTGGTGACCGACCCGGCGAGCCCGACCAGCGTGGCCGCCTCCCGGCCCGGCACGGCCGCCAGCGCCCGGTCCACCGCGACCGCGATGTCGGCCTGCGCGGCGGCGACCTCGTCCAGCGCCGGCGGGTCGCCGTGCAGGTGCCGCTCGGTCATCCGGACGCAGCCGATGTCCATCGAGATGGCCGCCTCGACGCCGCCCGCGCGGGTGCCGACGACGAACTCGGTCGAGCCGCCGCCGATGTCGACGACCAGGTACGGCTCGCGCGCGTCGGCGGGCAGCCCGCGCACCGCGCCGGTGAAGGAGAGCCGCGCCTCCTCGTCGCCGGTCACCACCTCGGGCGCGACCCCGAGGGTCCGCTCGACCATCTCGCGGAACTCGGCGGCGTTGGAGGCGTCCCGCGAAGCCGAGGTGGCGCACATCCGCACCCGCTCCGCGCCCAGCTTCTCGATCTCGGCGGCGTACGAGGCCAGCGCCACCCGGGTGCGTTCGATCGCCTCCGGGGCCAGCCGTCCCGTCTTGTCGACGCCCTGGCCGAGGCGCACGATCTCCATCCGCCGGCTCACTTCGGCCAGCGGCGCCTCCGGACCCGCCGAGGCGTCCGGCAGATCGGCGACCAGCAGTCGGATCGAGTTGGTCCCGCAGTCGATGGCGGCCACACGCGTCGTCACGGCAGCAACCCTACGTCAGGCGGGGCCGGCCGGCCCGGCGTCGTCGTGGCCGAGCAGTTCGGCGCCGAGCGGCGTCACCCGGTGCAGCACGGCCCCGCCGTCCCGGACGCTGCTGACCAGGCCGGCCGCCCGCAACGCCCCCGCGTGCTCGGACGCCGAGGAGACGCTGATGCCGACGCCCCGCCCGAGCGTCGTGGTGGTGTGCCGACCCGGACGACCGAGGCGGCGCAGCACCGCCGCCCGGGTGGACCCCAACAGGCGGCCGAGCGGGTCGGCGACGCCCGCCTCGACCCGGCGCGGCATCGGCGCGGGATACACCACGAGCACGGGCCGGTCCGGCTCCACCAGCACCCGGGGATGCGGCCCGGCCAGCGGAGAGGGCAGCAGGAGGAGGCCGTGACCGGTGCCGGACACCGTCGCGCTCCACCACGTCCGCACCGTCAGCGTCAGCGACGGCGCCTCCCACCGGATCGCCGGGTGCAGCGCGTTCAGCAGCCCGTCCAGCCCCTGCGCGGCGAGCCGGCCGCTGGCCTCGGCCACCTGGTGCCCGTGCGCGTCGGTCAGGTCGGCCCAGTGCGGCGCGAGCACCGCGTCGTACCAGGTGCCCAGGGCCCGGCCGAACAGGTTCATCGTCTCCCGGTCGGCCTCGGCGAACCGCCTGCGCAGCGGCGTCGCGGGCAGCTGCGCGTACGCGGCGGTGACCTCCGCCCGGATGCGCCCGACGGGGGCGGCCCGGATCGCCTCCAGACCCGCGGCGACCGATTCCAGGCCGTCCAGCGGGGTGAGGAAGTCCGGCAGGCGCCCCCGGGCGGGCAGCAGGTGCCGCAGCACCGAGGCGGCGGAGCGGACCCGACCCGCCGCCGTCGCCGCGTGCGCGGCGGGGCCCGGCGCTGTCCAGGCCGCCTCCGCGTCGTACAGCGCCTGACAGGCAAGCATGGCCGTGCCGACCGGGTGCAGACGGTCGGCGAAGCGGACCCGGCACAGGTCCGCCGGTCCCAGGCGGAGACGAAGCATGCCAGCAGACTGCCGCCCTTCGGCCTGGACCGAAAGGGTTGCCCGCGCCAGACGGCAGCATCCAGTGTGGAGCCCGGGGATCACGGAGGGGGCGGGGCGTGCGACGGACGGTGGCAGTGCTGACGGGGCTGGTTATCGCCGTCGTCGCCACGGCGTGCGGCGGGGATCGGGGTCAGTCCCGTGCGGCGCCGGCCCCGTCGCCTTCGGGGGCCGTCGAGCGCCCCGCCGCCGGCGACCACCAGCTCGTCCTGTCGCACGACGGGGTCGAGCGCCGCTACCTGCTGCACGCCCCGCCCGGCTACGACCCCGGCCGGCCCACGGCGCTGGTGATCGCCCTGCACTTCTATCCCGGCACCGGCGCCCGCCTGCGGGAGATGGTGGGGCTGGACGCCGTGGCCGACCGGGAGAACTTCCTGGTCGCGTACCCGGACGGGCGCAACGGCGGCTTCAACGCGCTGATCTGCTGCGGGACGACCGACGACGTCGGCTTCCTCAGGGACCTCACCGCCCACCTCGTACGCGCGTGGCGGGTCGATCCGGACCGGGTCTACCTCACCGGGATCTCCAACGGCGGGGACATGAGCTTCCGCGCCGCCGTCGAGTCCGAGGGCCTCTTCGCGGCCATCGGGGTGGTCAGCGGCGGCTACAGCGGCCCCCGGACGGCCGCCGAGACCTACGTGCCCCGGCGGCCGGTGTCGGTGATCACGTTCATCGGCGGGCAGGACCGCTACGCCGACGTCTTCACCGAGGGCGTGCGGACGTGGCAGCGGCGGCTGCGCTGCACACCGGTCTCCGGCGCGCCACCGGCGGGCGCACCGCGCGTCACCCGCACCGACGCGCGGTGCGGCGACGGCAGCGACGTCACCGTCTACACCCTGCCGGACATGGGGCACTCGTGGCCGGGCGCGCAGGGCGGCGAGCTGGCCGCCCCCGACGCGGGCCTCGTCGCCACCGAACTCGTCTGGGACTTCTTCGCCGCCCACCCGCGCCGCGGCTGAGCACCGCCGGCGGGCCCGGCTGACCACGCACACCCGGCGGCTGCGGGGCCACGCGAGCGCTGCCCGGAGCCGCGTCAGAGGCGCAGCAGCATGCGGGTGTTGCCGAGGGTGTTCGGCTTGACCCGTTCCAGGTCCAGGAACTCGGCGACGCCCTCGTCGTAGGAGCGCAGAAGCTGCTCGTAGACCGGCTGCGGCACGGGCGCACCGTCGATCTCGGTGAAGCCGAACGAGCCGAAGAAGCGGGTCTCGAAGGTGAGCACGAAGATCCGCGCGACCCCCAGTTCGCGGGCGCCGTCGATCAGCTCCGCGACGATCCGGTGGCCGAGCTTGCGCCCCCGGCAGGACGGGTCGACCGCCACCGTCCGGATCTCGGCCAGGTCCTCCCACATCACGTGCAGCGCGCCGCAGCCGACCACCGCGCCGTCGCCGGCGCGCACCGCGACCCGGAACTCCTGCACGTCCTCGTAGAGGGTCACGGTCGCCTTGCTGAGCAGCCGCCGGTCGTCGGTGTAGGTGTCGACGAGCCGCCGGATGCCGCGCACGTCCGAGGTGCGGGCCCGCCGCACCACGACGTCGTCGGCCCCCGCCACGCCCCCGTCCGCGCCCGCCATGGTCAGTCCGCCGCCGGCACGTCCACGCAGGGCCCGGCCGCCCACCACTTCTCCACCAGCTCCAGCGTCTCGTCACCGAACGGGTTGACCCCCGGCCCGGCCCCGAGCGCGTGCCCGAGGTGCACGTGCAGGCACTTCACCCGGCCGGGCATCCCGCCGGCGGAGATGCCCGCGATCTCCGGCACCTCGCCGATCGCGTCCCGGCGGGCCAGGTAGTCCTCGTGCGCGGCGCGGTAGCGCGCGGTCAGCTCCGGGTCGGCGGCCAGCCGGTCCGCCATCTCCTTCATCAGCCCCGCCGACTCCAGCCGGCTGCACGCCGCCGTCGCCCGGGGGCAGGTCAGGTAGAACAGCGTCGGGAAGGGGGTGCCGTCGGCCAGGCGCGGGGTCGTCTCCACCACGTCGGGCAGGCCGCAGGGGCAGCGGTGGGCCACGGCCCGGGTGCCCCGGGGCGGGCGTCCGAGCTGCGCGGCCACCGCGGCCAGGTCGGCCTCGGTGGCCGGCTCGCGCTTCGGCGGGGGTACGGAGTCCGCCGCCGGCTCCTGCGGTGGTACGACAGTCACGATGCTGGTTCCTCGTTCGATGCTCGGGTGCCGCTCACTTGTCGGGCTGCTCGCCGTTGGCGGCCTGCACGCTCGACCAGAGGGTGTCGTACCAGGAGGCGGGGGTGGGGGGCGTCGACGGGGCGGCGGACGAACCGGCGTCCCGGGCGGCGCCCTCCGGGTCGGAGAGCACCACCAGCAGCGTCTCGCCCGGCGGGCCCATGAAGAACCGCTCCCTGGCCTGGATCTTGATGTATTCCGGGTCCTGCCACTTGGCCGCGCGCTCGGAGAGCTCCTCGATGGCCTGGCGCTGGGCGGCCTGGGAGGCCTCCATCCGTTCGATGTCGGCCTGCTGGTCCAGGTAGACGCGCACCGGGTAGGTGTAGGCCAGGGCGAGCGCGATCAGCACCGCGAAGAGCACCGTGGCCCGCCCGGTGAGGCCCCGGGAGCGGGGTGCGGAGAGCCGCTTGACGGTGCCGGCGGCCGTCCGACGGGCCGCGGCGGGCCGGCTCGCGGAGCGTACGCCCTCGGCGCCCCGGGCCGCCCCCGGCGCGCGGCCGGCCGTGGCCCGCGACTCCGCGCGGACGCCGCCCTCGCGCAGCGGCGTCCGGGCACCCCGGGCCCCGCCCGGCCGACCGGTGCTACCCGGCCGGCGGGCGGGGCGCTGACCGCCCGGTGTGCGGCGCTGCTGCATCGTCACACCCCTCCCCCGAGGCCTCGCGCGTCTCAGGCCGAACGGTAGCGCGGGAAGGCGCCCGCCCCGGCGTACCGCGCCGCGTCGGCCAGCTCCTCCTCGATCCGCAGGAGCTGGTTGTACTTGGCGACCCGGTCCGAACGGGCCGGCGCGCCGGTCTTGATCTGCCCGCAACCGGTGGCCACCGCCAGGTCGGCGATGGTGGTGTCCTCGGTCTCGCCGGAGCGGTGGCTCATCATGCACTTGAAGCCGGCCCGGTGGGCCAGGTCCACCGCGTCCAGGGTCTCGGTCAGCGAACCGATCTGGTTGACCTTGACGAGGACCGCGTTGGCGGCCTTCTCGGCGATGCCCCGGGCGATGCGCTGCGGGTTGGTGACGAAGAGGTCGTCGCCGACGATCTGGACGCGGTCGCCGAGCGAGGCGGTCAGCGTCTGCCAGCCGGTCCAGTCGTCCTCGGCCAGCGGGTCCTCGATCGACACGATCGGGTAGTCGCCGGCGAGCTTGGTGTAGTAGTTGCTCATCTCCTCGGCGCTCTTCGCGGCGCCCTCGAAGGTGTAGGTGCCGTTGTCGAAGAACTCCGTGGCGGCGACGTCGAGCGCGAAGACGATGTCGGTGCCGAGCCGGTAGCCGGCCTTCTCGACCGCCTCGGCGATGAGGTCCAGGGCGGCGGCGTTGGTGGGCAGGTTGGGCGCGAAGCCACCCTCGTCACCGAGACCGGTGGAGAGGTCCTTCTTCTTCAGCACGGACTTGAGCGCGTGGTAGACCTCCGCACCGGAGCGCAGCGCCTCGCGGAAGCTGGGCGCGCCGATCGGCGCGATCATGAACTCCTGGATGTCGACGTTCGAGTCCGCGTGCGCGCCGCCGTTGAGGATGTTCATCATCGGCACCGGCAGCAGGTGCGCGTTCGGGCCGCCCAGGTAGCGGAAGAGGCTCAGCTCGGCGCTGCCGGCCGCCGCCTTGGCCACCGCCAGGGAGACGCCGAGGATGGCGTTCGCGCCCAGCTCGGACTTGCTGTCGGTGCCGTCGACGTCGAGCATCTTCTGGTCGATCAGCCGCTGCTCGCTGGCCTCGTAGCCGATCAGCTCGTCGACGATCTTGTCCTCGATGTTCGAGACCGCCTTCTCGACGCCCTTGCCCTGGTAGCGGTCGGCGTCACCGTCGCGCAGTTCGATCGCCTCGAAGGCGCCCGTGGAGGCGCCGGAGGGCACCGCCGCCCGGGCGATCGTGCCGTCGTCGAGCCCGACCTCGACCTCGACGGTCGGGTTGCCCCGCGAGTCCAGGATCTCCCGCGCGACGATTCCCTCGATGGTTGCCACTGAGTCGCTCCTCGTTTGTGTGTTCCGGTCCGGTATGGGCCGCGACGGTGCGGCTGAGGCAGTTGTTAAACGCAGCGTATCGGGCGGCGCTCGGACGCGGGCGGTCCGGGCGCTCGGCGGCCCCATCCGAAACCTGCCTCCGGGCAGTGTTTTACACGGACATTCCCGGATTCTCGTGCCTCAACCGGCAACGGGTTTGCGCGCGGTTGACCCGATCGGCCAGGCTGGGCGCCATGCCCGCCGCCTCGACCACCCTCCGCATGCTCGCCGTGTCGGTCATCGCGTCGCTCACGGTGACCGGTTGCCAGACCCTCGACGACGCCGGCCGGGCGATCGGGCGGTCCGACCTGGTGAACGACCTGGCCGCCCGGCTCGACCGGGCACTGGAGCTGACCTACTCCGCCGACTACCAGCTCCCCGGCGGGCAGACCGCCACCATCGCCCAGGCCCAGGACCCGGCCCGCTCCGCCTACACCTGGCCCGGCGGCAAGCTCACCGTCACCCCGGAGGCCACGACCCGCTGCGAGACCGCCGCCGGCCGCGCGACCTGCACCCTGGAGGCACCGCCCGCGCCCAACGCGAAGCCCACGGTGACCATGTTCACCGAGGCCAAGCAGCGGGGACTAATCACGCCGCCGGTCGTCGTGGGGCTGCTCACCACCGCCGCGCTCGACCCGCAGGCGGTCATCGACCAGAGCGACACCACCCTCGCCGGCCACCACGCCACCTGCGTCGACGTGACGCAGTCGGCCGGCGACTTCACCGCCTGCGTGACCACCGACGGGGTGCTGGGCAGCTTCACCGGCCGGGTCGACGGCCGCCAGGTCGAGCTGGCGCTCAACCGCTACCGCGAGACGGTCGACGGCGCCGCGTTCGACCTCCCGCCCGACGCCGGCGTCGTGGACCGCCGCCCGGCCAGCTCGTGACCGATCCCCCCGGCGATTTCGTGGCCAGGGCCGACCGGAAGCCCCCCGCCCGCGCCCAGCGCGACCGGTAGTACCGGCCGTCTCGATCCCACCCGGCCCCGTCGGGAAGCGCGGCCCGGGCTATGAACAACCGAGCGGATTCGCCGGCCTCATCGCCCCCGCTGCCGGCCCCGTTGGTGGACGCCCGGACAAATGACGGTAGGTGTCAGGCCACCGAAATGGCCTGACACCTACCGCCTTCACCGCCTTGCTTCGCCCTCAGCCAGTATTAATTGGACCACTGCTCTGACTCGATGTTCTTCCGGCGACTCGCTGAACCTCCGCTCGATCCCCTCTCTGATCACTCTCTCGAGGCGACCAGCCGAAGTATTCAGCAGATCGACGTTGTTGTCGGAAAGCAACACGAGGACCTCCAGAATCACATCGGAGTACTCATTCGGATGGCCGGGATACACCATGTCCATCGGGTCGACAGCTTCCAGCGATCTGGCCAGAAGTTGGTACTGCCAGGGAAACCGACGGCGCATGACAGTCGTCACCACCCGCGTCTCCGCATAGCCCTGGAAGTCCCAGAAGGACGGATGAAGGGGTCCCTCTTCCGCCGAAAGATGATCCATCAGTCAACCCTACCGCCGTTCCAGGATCGTCCTGAAGACGGCGTTGCCGTTCTTCTTGATCTGGTAGACGGCGTATGCGTTGGTACCGAAGGGCACGAGAACGCGGTCCTCAACCCGCCCATCCGAGTGGCTGTCAGGGATCGTTCCCTCGGGGAAGCCGTCCTTCTCGATCCTGACGCTGAGATCGCGCACTGCTTGCTGCGCCTCCCGGGCGTTGCCGAAACCCGCACGGAGGGCCCGCTCGTCGTCGATGTGATGCAGGTGCGTGTTGAGCGCCTTGCGCGGAATGTCCCCCGGCTTCGGAAGGCAGACCTCCGAGTTGGCTTCTGCCAGGGGCAGGCTCTGAGCCTTGACCGTCGCAAGCGACCCGCCTGCCCCCTGTTGAGATACCTGGCTCTGACTCTTGAGATGCAGAGGCCCTGAGCCATCGGCAGGAGCCGTCGCGGCAACACCTGCGAGCGAAACAGCACCGCCCACAAGGCAGGCCGAGTCACGCTTGCGGAGTTTGTTCAGTTCCCGGATCAGGTCGGCACCGCGTTTGCCGCCGAACAGCCAGCCACCGACCGGGATCATGGCGGCGAGGGCTTCGACGCCTCCCTGGACGTCGCCGCTGGCGAAGGCTATGAAGGCGTCGAGTGCGTCGCAGGGTTCTCCGACGACCGGGACGAACCCGCAGATGGCCAGAACGAGCTGAACGACGACCTTGGCCTTGGCGGCCTCTTCGGCGTTCTTCTCCGCGTAGTACTCCATGACGGTGTCGCAGGCTTCTGAGCTGCCGAACATGATCGTGCAGCTGTTCTGGCCGTCGAGGATCGCATTGAGCAGCTCACCGCCCTTGCAGGCGATTCCGTGCAGACGGTGGGCCAGCTGGCACTCAGGGAGGTTGTCGTAGTACTCCTGCCTGGCTTGGCGGCGTTCCGTCTCCTCCCTGTTCTGCAGGTCGATGGCGATCTTGAGTGCCTCGGCCGCGAGCCGGGTCGCTTCCGCGGCGTCCTTGCCGGCCGCGAGGGCCGACTTCTTGGCTTCGTCCGCCGACTTGCGGGCATCCGCGGCGAAGCCGTGCGCACGATCCGCAGACGACTGCGCCCGGGCTGCGGCAGCATTCGCAGCGGCCGCGTCGGCCTTGGCGGCGTTCGCCGCGTTCCGAGCACTCTGCGCCGACTGCGCTGCCTGTTCGGCGGACCGCTTGGCCTGATCTGCGGCGTCGGCGGCCTGGTTGGCGTAGATCTCCGCCGCCCTTGCCGACGCGGCGGCCTGGTCGGCGTACGCCTGCGCCTCGCCAGCGGCGTTCCTCGCCAGGGCCGCCAACCGGGCAGCCTCGGCAGCGCTCTGCCGCGCGAGGGCGGCGTCCTTGGCTGCGTCATGGATGATCTGCTGGATCTTCAGTACGTGCGCTGCGGTCTCGGCGTCCCGCTGGCGGGCGACGTACTGCACGACGGTGATGTAGTGACGCAGTCCGGCTCGCGGACCGGACAGGGCGATCTGCCCCGCCGCTTTGACCTCCGGGCCGCCGGCCGCCATGATCTGAGAGATCTTGATCCGGTCGTCGTGCTCCGCAGCGTCGAACTGCCCCCGGCTCAGGAACGCCTGACGATCAGCGGCCGTACCGTCCAGGGCCGCGGTTCCGGTCTCCTGGGTTCTCGGACCACCGTTCGCCATGATCTGAGTGATCTTGATCCGGTCGTCGTGTTCCTTGCCTTGGTACTCGCGGGTGGCAAGGAACGCCCTGACGTCGGTGATCGTCCCGGCCAGGGCAACCCTGGCCGCGTCCTTCAGCGCCTCCTTGTCCGCGGTGTCGTAGATCTGCGCGACCTTGGCGCGGTCGTCCTGCTCTGCAGCGACCTCGAGAGAGTTGAGGACGAAGTCCCGGACGTCCGTCTCCGAGCCCACCAGGGCGCGCTCGGCAACCTGCTGGGTCCACTTGCCGCCGGTCGTCAACAGGCGAGCAGCAATCTTCCGGCCGTTGCGCAGCACCACATCCGCCGGCGCACCGGGAGCCCGCGCCGCGGCGAGCAACTGGCGGGTCTCCTCGTCCCGCCGTGCCTGCTCCTCCGCGTCGTAGGCGGCCTTCGCAAGTCGCTCCAACTCGACGGCCCGCTCCGCCTCAGCCGCCGCCATGCCCTCGGCCACCAGGCTGTCGAGCCGCTCCTTGTCCGCGTCCCGAGCGTTCACCTCGACCAGGCGGGCCTGCTCCACCGCCTGGGCGGCGGTGTCGGCAGCCGCCAGGGCGGCGTTGGCGTGTGCGGTGGCTTTCGCCGCCGCGTAGGCAGCCTCGCCAGCGTGGGCTGCCGCCTCGTCCGCCGCCGCTGCCGCCGCCTCAGCCCGATCAGCCGCCTCACGGGCGTGACGTTCCGCTTCGCCGGCTGCGGTCGCGGCCTTACGCGCCAGCGCCTCCGCCCGGTCTGCCGCCCGATCGGCTTCCGCTGCCCGACGCCGGGCCTCCTCCGCCGCCCGGCGCGCCCGGTCAGCCTCCGCCTGGGAGACGTTCGCGTGGTTGCTTGCCGCATCCGCCGCTGCCGCCGCCTCGTTGGCATTCGCCACCGCGCTACGCGCAGCCTTTGAGGCGTCGCCCGCAGCGCCCGCCGCGTTCTTGGCTGCCTTCGCCGCATCCGCGGCCTTGCGCGCCGACGCCGCCACGTTCCGGGCGTTCTGCGCCGCCTGCCGCGCCTTGGCAGCCTTGGTGGCGTCCCCCGCCGCTTCCGACGCCGCCGAGTACGCGCGAGAAGCCGCGTCACCGGCCAACGCCGCCGCCGACGCCGCACGAGCAGCCGCGTTCGACGCCACCCGCGCTGCGCTGTTCGCCGCCGCTGCAGCCCCGATCGCCGTCCGCGCCGCCGCAGCCGCCCGCTTCGCCGCATCCGCCGCCCGGGCCGCCGCAGCCGAGGCCTTCATCGCAGAGTCCTTGGCCGCGGCCGTCTCGGCCGCAGCCCGCTGCGCCGCCTCCTTCGCCAGCCGTGCCGCTTCGATCGCCTTGTCCGCAGCCGCCTTCGCCGCCTGCGTCTCACGCTCCGCGATCTGGCTGGACTCCTTGGCCAGGTCGGCGAGTCGGCTGACCGTCGACAGTTCCTCGTCCCTCGCGCGAGCGACGTGCTGGCCGTAGCTGAGGAACTCCTCCACCGCAGCAGCATTGCCATCCAGTGCCGTCTGTGCCGCAGCCTGCACATACGGCCCGCCCGACATCATGATCTGCGAGGTGCGCACCCGGTTGTCGTGCTCACGCGCGAGGTACTGGCCCTTGGAGAGGAACTCCGTCACGTCGGCTTCACTGCCGTCCAGCGCTGCCTGACCAGCAGCCTTCAGACGAGAGCCGCCCACCGCCATAAGCTGGGTGACTCGAGTCCGCTCATCATGCGGCAGAGCCCGTTCCCAGCCAACGTCTAGAAAATCGAAACGGTTTGCGGTCGAGCCATCCAGTGCCGCTTGGGCAGCTTGTCGGGTGGCAATGCCCCCGCTCGCAAGGTAGCTGGCCACCTCGGCCGCGTTGTCCTGGTTGACCGCCTCTTGGAGACCCCGACTGAGAAATTCCTCAAAATCGGCGTCACTACCGGTGAGCGCGACTTCGGCGGCGCGAGCAGTGGCCGGACCAGCGCTCCGCATGAGTTCCACAGCCCACTGCCGTGCGTTGAAGGCAGAGGGCTCCGAAGCTGCGGCCGGAGACGGAACAGCGAGGAGCGCGGCGAGCAGGGCCACCACGACAGTGGCGGTTGTCAATCCCCTTGTTCGTAGCCACCGACCGGTGGTATGGAACGATTGGGCAGGTTTGTCGAGCATCGATCCCCCGTATATCAGGCGTCAGTCGGATACGCCGCATCGGCGCGGCACGCGAGAGCCTACGAGATGAGCGTCGATCTCGTTGTCCCGCGAAGACCGCCGCTCAATGGACGTGGCGGCCCGAATCGTCTTCCGCATCTGCACGGGACAGTTAACGAGTTGCTGCAGCGCCTATGAGGCAATAAGCAACGGAGAGTAACCGTGAAGACGGTGTGCCAGTCGTCCACTCCGAGAAATCCGAGCAACGAACCACCGCGACCGTGATACCGATGCTCCGCCCACGGGAGCCCGCGGGCGGTTGCCTCAGCCCAGGGGCGGTGCCACAGCGCGAACGACGAGTTCCGTCACACGCCGAGCAGGGTGCGCAGGTGGCGCGGGGGCGGGCAGTCGTGGGCGAGCATCGCGTCGTGCCACTCGCGCACCGATACTCCGGCCGGGCGGGCGGCGGCGATCCCGGCCACCTCGCTGTAGCCGACGAAGTACGTCGAGAGCTGCGTCGAGGTGAGCAGGGCGCGCCGCCACTTGCCGGCCGCCTCCCCCTCCTCCTGGAAGCCGCGCCCGGTCATCAGCGCCATCGCCTCGGCCTCCGGCAGCTCCTCGCAGTGCACGAGCTGGTCCAGCAGCGCGTTGATGGTCATCCGCAGCTGCATCTTGAGCTGCTGCAACCGCACCGGCAGGCCGCCGAAGCCGAGGCCGGCCATCAGCTCCTCGGTGTAGACCGCCCAGCCCTCGATGAAGGGCCCCGACTCCGTCAGCGCCCGCACCCGCGTCGGACCCACGTGCCGGCGGGCGTGGGCGAGCTGGAGGAAGTGCCCCGGCATCGCCTCGTGCACCGTCAGGTTGCGGATCATGTGGTCGTTGTACTCCCGGTAGAACGACTCGACACGATGTGCGGGCCACTCCTCGGGAGTGGGTGCGATGCAGTAGAAGGTCGGCACGTCCGCCGTCTCCAGCGGGCCGGGCGAGTCGCAGTACGCGACCGCCACGCCCCGGGCGAACCGCGGCATCTCCTGGATCACGCACGGGTCGTCGACCAGGGTGACCAGGTCGTGGGCGCGTACGAAGTCGGTCGCCTCGTCCAGGCTGACCGAGGCCAGGTCCACGATCGTGGCGTCGTCGGGGTGCTCGGCGGCCAGCAGGTCCAGCGCCCGGCGTACCGTCTCGTCGTCGGCCGGGCCGCCGACCAGCTCGACGGCCGCCGCACGGATCTCCTCGCCGACCCGGTCCAGGTTGGCCCAGGCCCGGCGCTGGATCTCGGCGGCCCCCAGCTCCGTGTCGAGGGTGTGCCAGAGCCGCGCCTCCCAGCGGCGCCGGCCCAGCCGCGGGTCCCGCCCGGGGCCGGCGTCGGCGGCCAGGCCCTGACGCAGCCACGCGACGAACTCCTCCAGCGCCGCGATCGCCGCCGTGGCGGCCGGCTCGACCCGGTCGTACAGGGCGGGGGCCTGCGTCAGCAGCGCCGGCACCTCGTCGCGGATCAGCGCTGCCGTGCCGGTGAACTGCCCGACCGCCGTCTCGGCGTGGATGCGCGGCATGTCGCGCAGCGTCGCGCGCGCCGTCGCCAGCGCGTCCGGTACGGCGGCGAGCCGCCCGGCCAGGCTGTTCAGCCGGACGTCGACCGGGGCGTACGGGCGGGCGAGCAGCGCATGCAGCAGCGGCCCGGGGTTGTGCCGCAGCGGGTCCCACTCGTGGGCGCGGATGTCGCCGGACTCGAACAGCTCCCGGTCCACGAACGAGGTGAGCAGTGCGTGGTCGACGCGCTCCTCGACGTCCAGGGCGTCCGGGTCCAGCTCGGCGAGCGCGTCCGCGGCCTCCCTGAGCATGGCCTGGTCGGCCGCGACCGTTTCGGCGGAGAGGTCCGGCAGCCGGTCGTCGTAGCGGTGGTCACCGGTGGTGGTCGCCAGCCCGGGCCGGCTCTCCAGCAACGCGTCGACGATCCGCTCCGCGAGCGGCACAAACGATTCCACCCGCCGACCCTACCGGGTCGACTCAGGCCTTTTCGGCGGCGCGGACCGCGTCCGCGTAGGCGAAGGCGGCGCGGCGCAGGGCCGCCTCCGGGTCCAGACCCGCCTCGCGAGCCGCCGCGACCGAGGCGAGCAGGCTCGCGCCGAGCCTCGCCTCCGGGTCCACCTGGGAATCGGCGAGGGGCGGCGGTACGGCGAGGCCGACCCGGCCGGCGCGTTCCAGGATCTTGGCGGCCAGGGCGAGCGCGGGCTGGCTCAGCGCGATCCCGTCCAACACCGAGTCACGTGCCTTCTCGGCCCGCTTGATCCGCTCCCAGCTCGCCTCGATCTCCGCCAGCGTGCCGGCCTCGGCATCGGCGAAGACGTGCGGGTTGCGCCGGACCATCTTGTCGACCAGCCCACCGGCCACGTCGTCGACGGTCCACCGCTGCGCCTCGGGCAGCTCCTCGGCGAGCCGGGCGTGCAGCACCACCTGGAGCAGCACGTCGCCCAGCTCCTCGCGCAGCGCGTCGGTGTCACCCGCGCTGATCGCGTCGTACGCCTCGTAGCACTCCTCCAGCAGGAAGCCGGCGAGGCTGCGGTGGGTCTGCGCCCGCTTCCACGGGTCGCCGCCCGGGGAGGCCAGCCGGTCCATCACCGCCACGGCGTCGAGCAGCCGGGCCCCGGGCGGGTCCCAGGAGCCGTACATCAGCTCCAGCTCGGCCAGGCCGGGCTCGCGCGCCAGCCGCAGGCCCAGCTCCCGGGCCAGCGACTCGTCGCCGGCCGGGCCGGCCAGCCACACCGCGACGCCGTGCGCCGCCGCCGCGTCCAGCAGCGCCTGCGTCGCCCGGCCGTCGACCACCGTGACCTCGGCGCCCGCCGCGCGTACCGCCGTCGTCAGCTCGCTCTCCGCCCCCGCCAGCACCGGATGCCGGCGTACGGCGTCCCACGCGGCGGCGGTCAGCAGACCGGCCGGCAGCCGGGGCGAGGTGACGAGCAGGACGATCCGGGCGGGCATGCTCAGCTGTCGGTCCCGCCGGCCGCCTGCGGCCCACCGGGGGACAGCGGGTCCGGGGTGGAGACGTCGGTGACCCCGTCGGAGCCGGCCTCGCCCAGCGGCACGCTCACCGCCGGCGCGTTGCCGGAGAAGCTCAGCACCGGGAACTCCAGCGGACGGTAGCGGGGGTTGACCGTCACGTCGTACGCGGCGACCGCCTCGGCCAGCGACTTGCGGGTGGCCAGCGCGGTGCGCAGCTGCTCGCCGTCGAGCTGGCCGGCGGCGGCCTCGTCGGTCACGTCGGCCGGGATGGCACCCGCCTTGCGGCCCGCCGCCACCACGTCCGCCAGGTCCTGCGCGGTCGGCTCGGCCGGCGCGCCGGTCGGCACGCCCGACAGGCAGGTGTAGAGCTCGGCGACCTGGCGCACGTAGCCGGTGTCGGGCGAGAGGCCGAACTGCTGGGCGAGCTGCTCCGGCGCCACCTGCCCGCGCGGCTGGTAGTTCTTCTCCGCCGAGACCCGCTCGCAGACCTCGGCCAGCACCAGCACGCTGACGACCTGACCGCGGCCGGGCAGCTGCGGCGCCTGCGCCGGAGGCTGCCCCTCGGGCGCCTCGGGCTGCCCGGTCGGCGCCGGGTTCTTCGCCCGCAGGTCGTCCACGACGTCGGTGACGGCATCCTCGGTGATTCGCAGGTCGCCGACGTAGGCGGCGACACCGGGCTCGGCACGGCAACCGGAGAGGGCGACGAGGCCGAGCGCCACGCTGGCGACGGCGACAAGACGGCGAGCACGCATGACGGTCACTCTCTCATGCCGCCCCGGACCAGCGTGACGCCGCCCACCGGTCAGCCGGCCGCCCGTCCCCCGGCGTCCGCGCCCGCCGGTCTGCCCGCCGCACCGCGCCCGCTCGCCACCCGTTCGGCGTCCGTCGCTCACCGGGCGGGGGCTCCCGCCACCGCCGGCTCGCCCAGCACGTCCTTCAGCAGCTGGGCGCACCACTCCAGCAGGGCCTGGTCGCGCAGCGGCTCGCCGCCCACCCGTCGGGTGTTCGGCCGGGGCACGCTGACCTGGTCGAGCGCGGACTTGTAGACCGAGTCCGGGTGGTAGCGCTTGAGCCGCAGTTGCTTCGAGTCGGGCAGCGGCAACGGGCCGAACCGGATGTGCTTGCCCTGCATGGAGACGTCGGTGAGGCCGTAGCGGCGGGCCAGCAGGCGGAACCGGGCCACCGCGACCAGGTTCTGCACCGGGGCCGGCGGCTCGCCGTAGCGGTCCGTCATCTCGGCGACCACCTCGCTCAGCCGCTCGGCGTCGCGCGCCTCCGCGAGCTTGCGGTACATCTCCAGGCGCAGCCGCTCCACGCCGACGTAGTCGTGCGGCAGGTGCGCGTCGACCGGCAGGTCGACCTTGACCTCGGTCTCCTCCTCCGGGCGCTCGCCCTTGAACGCGGAGACCGCCTCGCCGACCATCCGCACGTACAGGTCGAAGCCGACGCCCTCGATGTGCCCGGACTGCTCGCCGCCGAGCAGGTTGCCGGCGCCCCGGATCTCCAGGTCCTTCATCGCGACGTACATGCCGGCGCCCAGCTCGGTGTGCTGGGCGATGGTCGCCAGCCGCTCGTGGGCGTGCTCGGTGAGCGGCTTCTCCGGCGGGTAGAGGAAGTACGCGTACGCCCGCTCCCGGCCCCGGCCGACCCGGCCGCGGATCTGGTGCAGCTGGGCCAGGCCGAGCAGGTCGGCCCGCTCCACGATCAGGGTGTTGGCGTTCGGGATGTCGATGCCGGACTCCACGATCGTGGTGCAGACCAGCACGTCGAACTCCTTCTCCCAGAAGCCGACCATGACCTTCTCCAGGGCCTCCTCGCCCATCTGGCCGTGCGCCACCGCGACCCGCGCCTCGGGCACCAGCTCGCGCAGCTTGCGGGCCGTCCGGTCGATCGACTCGACCCGGTTGTGCAGGTAGAAGACCTGCCCGTCGCGAAGCAGCTCGCGGTGGATGGAGGCCGCCACCTGCCGCTCGTCGTACGCGCCGACGAAGGTGAGTACCGGGTGCCGCTCCTCCGGCGGGGTGGCGATGGTGGACATCTCCCGGATGCCGGTGATGGCCATCTCAAGGGTGCGCGGGATCGGGGTGGCCGACATGCTCAGCACGTCGACCGAGGCGCGCATCGTCTTCAGGTGCTCCTTGTGCTCGACGCCGAAGCGCTGCTCCTCGTCGACGATGACCAGGCCGAGCGACTTGAACCGGGTGGCCGCCTGGAGCAGCCGGTGGGTGCCGATGACGATGTCGGCGGTGCCCGCGGCGGCCATCTCCAGGGTCCGCTCGGCCTCCTTCGGCGTCTGGAAGCGGGAGAGCTGCTTGATGGTCACCGGGAACTGGCTCATCCGCTCGGCGAACGTGTTGTAGTGCTGCTGCACCAGCAGCGTGGTGGGCACCAGCACCGCCACCTGCTTGCCGTCCTGCACCGCCTTGAACGCCGCCCGTACCGCGATCTCGGTCTTGCCGTAGCCGACGTCGCCGCAGATCAGCCGGTCCATCGGGACGGTCTGCTCCATGTCCCGCTTGACCTCCTCGATGGCGGCGAGCTGGTCCGGCGTCTCCTGCCACGGGAAGGCGTCCTCCAGCTCCCGCTGCCACGGGGTGTCGGGGCCGAAGTTGTGCCCCTTGGACGCCTTGCGGGCGGCGTAGAGCTGGATGAGCTGGGCGGCGATCTCCTTGACCGCCTTGCGGGCCCGGGCCTTGGACTTCTGCCAGTCCGAGCCGCCCATCTTGTGCAGGGTGGGCTGCTCCCCGCCCACGTAGCGGGAGAGCTGGTCGAGCTGGTCGGTGGGGACGAAGAGGCGGTCGCCGGGCTGGCCGCGCTTACTCGGGGCGTACTCGATGACCAGGTATTCCCGGGAGGCGCCGTTGACGGTGCGCTGCACCAGTTCGACGTAGCGGCCGATGCCGTGCTGCTCGTGCACGACGTGGTCGCCGGCCTTCAGCTCCAGCGGGTCGATGGTGTTGCGCCGCCGGCTCGGCATCTTGCGCATGTCGCGGGTGGAGGTGCCCCGCCCGCCGGTGACGTCGTTGCCGGTGAGCAGCACGAACCGGGACGCCTCGTCGACGAAGCCGCTGGTCAGGCTGCCGCAGGAGACGAGCACCTCGCCGGGGGCGGGCGCGGTGGGGATCTCCTCGGTCAGCCGCGCGCCGAGGCCGGCGTCGCGGAGCACCTCGACCGCCCGCTGGGCGGGGCCGTGCCCCTCGAAGACCAGCGCGACCGACCAGCCCTCGCCGGCCCAGCGCTTGAGGTCGTCGACCACCCGGGCGGTCTCGCCGTGGTAGAGCGGGGCCGGCTGCGCGGCCAGGGTCACCGCGATCGCGTCGTCGGGGGTGACGTCGTACGCCTCCGGCCCGTCCTCCCACGGCTGTCGCGCCGGGGCGGCGTCCGCCTCCACGAGACCGAACGGCGACAGCGTCCACCAGGGCTGGCGCAGCTTCGCCGCGACGGCGCGTACCTCCGCCAGGGTCCGGAAGGCGGCGGCGCCGACGTCGACCGGGGCCTGGCCGCCGACGGCCGCCGCGGCCCAGCTCGCCTGGAGGAACTCGTCGGAGGTACGCACCAGGTCGTGCGCCCGGGTGCGGATGCGCTCCGGGTCGCAGAGGAGCACGTGGGTGCCGGCCGGCATGGCGTCCAGCAGCAGCTCCATCGAGTCGGCGCCGATCAGCGCCGGGGCCAGGGACTCCATCCCCTCCACCGGGATGCCCTCGGCCAGCTTGTCGAGGATCTCGGCCAGCTCCGGGTGCTCCTCGGCGAGGGCGGCGGCCCGCTTGCGCACCGACGGGGTGAGCAGCAGCTCCCGGCACGGCGGCGCCCACAGCCTCGGCACCTGCTCGATGGTGCGCTGGTCGGCGACGGCGAAGGTGCGGATCTCCTCCACCTCGTCGCCCCAGAACTCGACCCGCGACGGGTGCTCGTCGGTGGGCGGGAAGATGTCGAGGATGCCGCCGCGCACGGCGAACTCGCCCCGCTTGGTGACCAGGTCGACCCGCGCGTACGCCATGTCGGTCAGGCGACGGGCGACCTGCTCCAGGTCGGCCTCCTCCCCGGCGGCGAGCTGCACCGGCTCCAGGTCGCCGAGGCCCTTGAGCTGCGGTTGCAGCAGCGACCGAACGGGTGCCACGACCACCCGCAGCGGGCCGGTGCGGCCGTGCGCGTCGGCCGCCCCGGGGTGCGCCAGCCGGCGCAGCACGGCCAGCCGCCGGCCGACCGTGTCGGAGCGGGGCGACAGGCGCTCGTGCGGCAGCGTCTCCCAGGACGGGAACACCGTCACCTGCCCGGGTGGGAGGAGGGTGCCCAGCGCGGCGGCCAGGTCGTCGGCCTCCCGGGTGGTGGCGGTAACGGCGAGCACCGGACGACCCGCGCCGCCCGCCCCGCCGGCCTCGTCGGCCGCGACGGCGGCGACCGCGAAGGGACGCAGCGCGGCGGGCGCGGTGATGTCGAGGCCGTCGACCTGCGCGGCACCGGAGCGCGCCAGGTCACGTGCCCGGGCCAGCCCCGGATCGGCCAGGGCGGCGGAGAACAGACCGGTGAGCATGGGATCACTTCCAGCGGGAGGACACGACGATCACCCCTCGCCCGGCCGGGCGGGGGGTCCACCGGTCGACACTATCTCTCCGGTCGGACGAACCACCCCCGCGTAGGTTGGATCCTCGACAATCCGCGCAGGGCCACCCGAGGGGGAGGACGGATGCCTGAGGGAGTCGGCAGCGACCCGCGCCGGAAGACCACGCCCGGCCGGTGGCGGGTGCTGGGGCATCCGGAGGGGATCCTGATCTACGAGGTGCGCTGCATCGTCGAGAGCCACGGCTGGACCGAACCCGCCGTCGAGAGGTTCTACAACCTCATCCTCGGACGGTCGGGGGCGTACCGGCGGCGGCTCAACGGTCGTACGACGTTCTCGGACGCCACCTCGGTGCTGCTCACCCGGCCGGGCGACGTGATGTCCGTGTCCCACCCGCTGGGCTGCGGCGACTCGTACACCTGCGTGCAGGTCGGCCCGGCGGTGCTGGCCGAACGCCCGGACGGGACCCGCTGGTTGGAGACCGCCGGCTGGGAGGGCACCTCCGACGCGGCGCTCGACCTGGCACACCGGATGCTCATCGCGGAGTTCCGGCGTGGAATCGACCGGTTCGAGATGTCGGAGCGGCTGCACCGCTTCCTCGACGGGGTGCTCAACCTCACCGACGCCCGGGCCGAGCCACCGGGGGCCGATCTGGCACGCGCCATCGGCCGGCGGCCCGCCACCCAGGTCGCCCACCGCCGCCTGGCCGACCGGGCCCGCGAGGTGCTCGCCGCCGGCGCCTTCTCGCTCGGCCTCGACGAGGTGGCCCGGGAGGTGGGCGCCTCCCCGCACCACTTGAGCCGGGTGTTCCACCGGGTCACCGGCAGCAGCCTCACCGCGTACCGCAACCGGCTGCGGGTCCGCGCGGTGCTGGACACCCTCGCGGAGGCGGACGGACGGCCGCTGCGCGCCGTGGCGGCCGAGCACGGCTTCGCCGATCAGGCCCACCTCACCCGCGTGGTCCGGGACCACGTCGGTCATCCACCGGCCCACCTGCGCCGCCTGCTCACCCACGACTGACCGACCCGCCCGCCGCCCTCCGCGCCTCTCCCCGCCCGCCCCGGCGCGCCGGGGCACCCGGTCGCGGGACCGCCGCCCGGGCCAGCCCCGGATCGGCCAGAGCGGCGGAGAACAGACCGGTGAGCATGGGATCACTTCCAGCGGGACGACACGACGATCACCCCCTCGTCCAGTTGGACGGGGGCCACCGCTTGACACTATTTCTCCGGACGTGCGAGCCACCCCCGCGTACGCTTCGTCGATGGTCCGCGACGGTCAGCCGAGGGGGAGGACGGATGACTGAGGGAGTCGGCAGCGACCCACGCCGAACGACCACGCCCTGCCGCTGGCGGGTGCTGGGTCACCCGGCGGGGATCTCGCTCTCCGAGGTGCGCTGCGGCGTCGAAAAGCGCGGCTGGACGGCACCGACGGTCCTGCTGCGTCACGAGGTGAACCTTGGCTGGTCGGGCGCCTACCGGCGGCGCATCAACGGTCGTACGACGTTCTCGGACGCCACCTCGCTGCTGCTCACCCGGCCAGGCGACGAGATGCAGGTGTCCCACCCGCTGGGCTGCGACACGTTCACCCGCCTGGAGATCGAGCCGGCGGTCCTCGCCGAACACCGGGGCGGGGCGCGCTGGTTGGCGACCGCCGGCTGGGACGGCACCTCGGACACGGCGCTCGACCTGGCACACCGGATGCTCGTCACGGAGTTCCGGCGAGGGCTGGACCCGTTCGAGATGGCGGAGCGACTGCACGGCTTCCTCGGCAGGGTGCTCGACTTCGTCAACGGCCGGGCCGAGCCACCGGGGGCGGACCTGGGGCGCGTCGTCAACCGACGCCCCGCCACCGCGGCCGCCCACCGTCGCCTCGCCGACCGGGCCCGGGAGGTGCTCATGGTCCGCGACTTCTCTCTCACGCTCGACCAGGTGGCGCGGGAAGTGGGCGCCTCACCACACCACCTGAGCCGGGTGTTCCAGCGGGTCACCGGCAGCAGCCTCACCGCGTACCGCAACCGGCTACGGGTCCGCGCGGTGCTCGACACCCTCGCGGAGGCGGACGACCGACCGCTACGCGCCGTGGCGGCGGAGCACGGCTTCGCCGACCAGGCGCACCTCACCCGTGTGCTCCGGGAGCACGTCGGCCACCCGCCGGCCCGCCTGCGCCGCCTGCTCACCCACGACTGACCGACCCGCCGCCGCCCTCCGCGCCGGGTCCCGGCTGCTGGCGTCGGAGCCACAGGGCGGCGGGATCGCGGGCCGGTCGGGGCCGAGGCCGAGTGGGCGACGAACCGAGCATCGATGTTCAAGACCCGCGACCGCCCGACGGACGACCATGGAATCCGTCAGCCGGGATCGAGCCGCCGCAGCGGCGGTCGGGGTGCGCGGACCTTTTCGGGGAGGCCCGCAGCTCCACCCGGCTGCGACCTCGGCGGCAGCGAACTGCCGTCGCCGCCCGCCGGCGGTGTCGTACACCCCCCGTACGGCACTCCGGCGGGCGCGCGATGCTGTGGCTCGCCGGTTGATCACTAAACGTGCCGGCGGCCGGGTCCGGGGGCCGCGACGACCCTGCCCGAGCCGGCCGGCCAGCCAGGAAGGATCTTGACGAGGGCGACCGGCCGTGATCGGCTGCGCTGATGGACAACCAGTGGCGGGCACAGTTCGACGCGGAGGTCACCTTCGCCAACGGCGGCGGGCTGCGGACGGACGGGTTCCGACTGGACGTCCCCGGCCCCGACACCACCGACGACGAACTGGCGGCGCTGTTCGTCCGGCACCTCGGGCTGCTCATGGTGGCCGAGGTACGGATCACCGGCCGGACGATGATCGAGGAACCGCACAAGGGCGGCCGGGGCGTGGCTGCCCGGCCCGGCCCGGAGGGCAACTCCCGGCGGCTGGTCGAGCTGAGCCACGTGGTCACCGACGGCATGACCACCCTGCCGGGCTGGCCGGCGCCCCGGATCACCGAGTGGCTGACCCGGGAGGCGTCCCGGGCCAACTACGCCCCCGGCACCGAGTTCCAGGTGGGGCGCATCGACATGATCGCCAACACCGGCACGTACGTCGACACGCCCGCCCACCGCTTCGCCGACGGCGCCGACCTCGCCGCCACCGGGCTGGAGCGCCTCGCCGACCTGCCCGGCGTCGTGGTCCGGGTGCCTGCGGGCACCCGTGCGGTGGACCGGCTGCTGCTGGCGCCGTACGAGGTCGCCGGGCACGCGGTGCTGCTGCACACCGGTTGGTCGGCGCACTTCGGCACCGACCGGTACGGCGCGCCGGAGGCGCCGTACCTCACGGGGGACGGCGCCCGGGCCCTGGTCGACGCGGGCGCCGCCCTGGTCGGCATCGACTCGATCAACATCGACGACATGAGCCCGGCGGCAGCCGGCGAGCGCCCCGCGCACAGCGCCCTGCTGGCCGCCGGCGTACCGGTCGTGGAGCACCTGACCGGCCTCGACGCGCTGCCCCCGACCGGCTTCCGGTTCACGGCCGCCCCGCCGATGGTGGCCGGCATGGGCACCTTCCCGGTACGGGCGTTCGCCGTCCTCGACCCCACCTGACCCGCCGCACCACGGACCCTGAACCAGCCCCGAAACGTCCACGACGTCCTGATCACCGGGGGCGCCTACCCTGCGGCGGGTGGGGGTCAGTAGTGGGCTGTGATGCGGCGCTCGACGGCGTCTACGCGGATCTCGCCGCCGTACGGGACGATCAGCTGCGGGTCGGTGTGGCCGAGGTCGACGTCGAAGACCACCACGGCGTCCGGCGCGTACGTGGCGAGCGCCCGGGTGACCGCCTCCCGCTGCGCGTCGGCCCAGGCGCGCCGCTCGTCGGGGCTGTGCGGTCGTTCGAAGTCCCACGCCTTCGCCCGGCCGACGAGGACCGCCGGGAAGCCGGCGAGCAGCCCGCGCTCCCCCATGTTGCGCAGGATCCGGAACACCTCGGTGGCCGGGGGCAGTTCCTCGGAAGTCTCGACCATCAGCACCGACCCGGCCAGTTCCCCGGCGGCGGGTACCCGGTCGGCGGCCAGCAGCCAGTGCAGGATCTCCAGGTTGCCGCCCCAGGTGCGCCCCTGGACCACCGTCGCCGGCCCCTGCCAGCGCCAGCCCTCGCCCGGCAGCATCTCCGGCTCGTCGGCCAGCGCCGCCGGGTCGTGCCAGTCGTTGGGCCGGTCGCCCCACTGCGGCGCGGGGGTGAGGTCGTACCAGCCGGAGGTGAACAGGGCCGCGCGCAGCGAGTCGAAGGTCAGCGGGTGCGGGCTGCCCGGCCGCCCGAGGTGCACCAGCACCGATCCGCCGTGGTAGGACACGATGCCGAGCCGGTACAGGTGGTTGAGGACGTTGGTGTTGTCGGAGTAGCCGAAGTACGGCTTCGGGTTGGCCCGCAGCACGGCGTCGTCCAGGTGCGGGGTGACCGTGATCAGGTCGTCCCCGCCCACCGTGGCGAGCACGGCGGTGATCGTCGGGTCGGCGAAGGCGGCGGTCAGGTCCCGGGCCCGGTCGCGGGGGTCGGCGCCGAACACCCGGGTCGTCGGATACTCCACCGGTTCCAGGCCGAACTCCTCGCGCAACCGGCGCAGCCCCAGCTCGTACACGTGGGGGAAGAGGGCCGGCAGGCCGGCGGAGGGCGAGACGACCGCGACCCGGTCTCCGGGGCGGGGCTTGGGGGGATAGTTCGGCGACGTCATGACCGGACGCTACCGACCGGCGGAACCGGTTTTTCCGGTCGCCGGCCCGCCGCCGCGCTGGCAGACGGCCCCTAGGCTGAGGCTCCCCCAACTTGATCGAGAAACTGGAGCCCTCGTGACCACCCCCGCCGGACACCCGTCGCAGCCCTTCCACGGCGGCCCGCCGCCCGGCGGAGGGTGGGCAGGCCCCGTGCCGCCGCCGGTGACCCGGCGCATCCCGGAGGACCAGCCCTTCGTGGTACGCCCCAACGTCGCGAAGCGCGGCCTGCTGATGATGGGGGTGGCGCTGGTCCTCATCCTCCCGATCGCCTGCTGCGCCGGCCTCGGCGTGGTGAACTCGACCGATCCGCAGTCGCGCTCCCAGTCCGTCGTCGGCCTCCTCGCCGTGGTGGGGTGTCTGCTGGCCCTGATCGCCCTGCCACTGGGGATCCAGCTCTGGCTGATCGGCTCCGGCGGCCCGGTGCTGGCGCTCGGCCCGGCCGGGCTCTGGATCCGCACCCGACCGACCCGGGGCCAGGCGATCTGGCTGCCCTGGGAGGGCGTCGCGCAGATCTCCCGCCGACGGTGGAGCCTGGAGAAGATGCTGGTGGTCACGCCGCGCGACGCACGGGTGCTCCAGAACCTCGGGGCGTTCACGGCGCTGGACGGCGCGGCGCTGAACGTCTTCTACGGCTCCGGGCTGGTCGCCACGCTCAACTTCGCCGACCGGCCCGAGGCGGAGATCATGGCGGCGGTCGCCCACTACAGCGCGGGTCGCTGCCAGCTCGTCTGATCGACGGCGGCCCCGGCCGGGCCACCGACCTGTTCAAGTCTGCCGGCTACTTCGACCGCCGGTCGACCGGCTGGCCGATCGCCGGCTCACCATCTGGACGTCGCTGGGCGTGGCGGGTGTGCTCAGCGCCACCCCGTTCCAGGCCGCCGCCGCGCCGGCCGACGCGCCGCACCTGTCCCCACCAGCGAAGACGCGCCCGGCGCCGGCTGAGACGCGAGGAAGGGCCACCTGCCGTACCGCGGGCGATTGCCCGGGTCCCCCTCCTTCCCGGCGGGGGACGCGGATACGATCCAGGGAGTCGGACAGCGCTGTCCTTCGTACTCGCGTAAGGAGCGCATCGTGACCGACCAGCACGACCACGACGGCCCCGACGCCGCCCTGCGGGCCGACATCCGCCGTCTCGGCACCCTGCTCGGGCAGACCCTCGCCCGCCAGGAGGGCCGGCCGCTGCTCGACCTCGTCGAGGAGATCCGCGCCCAGGTGCGTTCCGACGCCCCCGCCGCCGCGCAGCGCCTCGCCGGCCTGGACGTCACCACCGGCACCAAGCTGGCCCGCGCCTTCTCCACCTACTTCCACCTGGCCAACATCACCGAGCAGGTGCACCGGGCCCGGGAGCTGCGGCGCCGCCGGGCGGTGCAGGGCGGGTGGCTGGACCAGGCGGCCAAGATGATCGCCGAGCGCGGCGTGCCCGCCGAGGAGATCGCCGCGGCGGCGCGGCGGCTGGCGGTACGGCCCGTCTTCACCGCCCACCCGACCGAGGCGGCGCGCCGGTCCATCCTGTCCAAGCTGCGCGCCATCGCCGACGAGCTGGACACCGAGACCGCCAACGCGATCCTCTACGGCGCCAGCGACGAGGGCCCGGCCAACCGCCGCCTCGCCGAACTGCTCGACCTGATGTGGCAGACCGACGAGCTGCGGCTCGACCGGCCGGACCCGACCGACGAGGCCCGCAACGCCATCTACTACCTGCGCGACCTGTACGCCGAGGCCGCCCCGCAGGTCCTCGACGACCTCGCCGACACGCTGCGCGCCCTCGGCGTGGAGACCTCCCCCACGGCCCGGCCGCTGTCCTTCGGCACCTGGATCGGCGGCGACCGCGACGGCAACCCGTTCGTCACCCCGGCGGTGACCCGCGAGGTGCTGACGATCCAGCACGAGCACGGCATCGCGGCCACCGAGAAGGCGATGGACCACCTGATCGACGAGGTGTCGGTGTCCCGGCGGCTGCGCGGGGTGTCGCTCGACCTCTCCGCCAGCCTCGCCGCCGACCTGGACGCGTTGCCCGAGGTGGCGGCCCGGTTCCGCCGGGTCAACGCCGAGGAGCCCTACCGGCTCAAGGCCCGCTGCGTGAAGGCGAAGCTGGCCAACACCCGGCAGCGGCTGCGCCAGGGCACCGCGCACGTGCCCGGGCGGGACTACCGCGGCTCCGCCGAGCTGGTGGCCGACCTGGAACTGCTGCGCGCCTCGCTGGCCCGCAACGCCGGGCAGCTCACCGCCGTGGGCCGGCTCGCCTCCACCATCCGTACGGTCTCCGCGTTCGGGCTGCACCTGGCGACCATGGACGTCCGGGAGCACGCCGAGGCGCACCACGCGGTGCTCGCCCAGCTCTACGCGGCCGTCGGCGAGGTCTCCGACTACCCGTCGCTGAGCCGGCAGGAACGCACGAAGCTGCTCGCCGACGAGCTGACCGGTCGCCGGCCGCTCTCCACGGTGGACACCCCGCTGACCGAGGCGACCCGCAAGACGTTCGACGTGTTCGGCACCATCCGCGAGGCGCAGGACCGGTTCGGCGGCGAGGTCATCGAGTCGTACATCGTCTCGATGACGCTCGGCGTGGACGACGTGCTCGCCGCCGTGGTGCTGGCGCGCGAGGCGGGCCTGGTCGACGTGCACAGCGGCCGGTCCCGCATCGGCTTCGTACCGCTGCTGGAGACCCCCGCCGAACTGAACGCGGGCGGCGAACTGCTCGACGAGCTGCTCTCGCTGCCGGCGTACCGGGCGCTGGTCGCGGCGCGCGGCGACGTGCAGGAGGTGATGCTGGGCTACTCCGACTCCAACAAGGAGGCCGGCATCACCACCAGCCAGTGGTCGATCCACCGGGCCCAGCGCGCGCTGCGCGACGTGGCCGCCCGGCACGGGGTGCACCTGCGGCTGTTCCACGGTCGCGGCGGCACCGTGGGTCGCGGCGGTGGGCCGACGCACGAGGCGATCCTGGCCCAGCCGTACGGCACCCTGGACGGCGCGATCAAGGTCACCGAGCAGGGCGAGGTCATCTCCGACAAGTACTCCCTGCCGTCGCTGGCCCGGGAGAACCTGGAGCTGACCCTGGCCGCGGTGCTCCAGGCCACCCTGCTGCACACCGCGCCCCGGCAGCCCGCCGAGATGCTGGAGCGCTGGGACGCCACCATGGAGCTGGTCTCCGACTCGGCCTTCCGGTCGTACCGGTCGCTGGTCGAGGACCCGGACCTGCCGGCGTACTTCTGGGCGTCGACGCCCACGGAGCTGCTCGGCGCGCTGAACATCGGCTCCCGCCCGGCGAAGCGGCCCAACACGGGCGCCGGGCTCGCCGGGCTGCGCGCCATCCCGTGGGTGTTCGGCTGGACCCAGACCCGGCAGATCGTGCCCGGCTGGTTCGGGGTCGGCTCGGGCCTGGCCGCGGCCCGGGAGGCCGGCCTGGAGGACGTGCTGGCCGAGATGCACCGCAACTGGCACTTCTTCCGCACGTTCCTGTCGAACGTCGAGATGATGCTCACCAAGACCGACCTGAGCATCGCCCGCCGCTACGTCGAGACGCTGGTGCCGAAGAAGCTGCACCCGATCTTCCACAAGATCGAGCAGGAGTACGAGCTGACCAAGCGGGAGGTGCTGGCGGTGACCTCCTCGCCGGCCCTGCTGGAGAACTCCCCGGTGCTCCAGCGCACCCTGGCCGTCCGCGACACCTACCTGGAGCCGCTGCACCACCTCCAGGTGGCCCTGCTGCGCCAGTACCGGGAGTCCGGGGCGGCGGGCCGGGCGGTGGCCACCGCGCCGGGCGGCCGGCGGGCACCGAGCGACGGTACGGCGCTGGAGCGCGCGCTCCTGACCACCGTGAACGGCATCGCCGCCGGCATGCGCAACACGGGCTGAGCGGCGGCCGGGGCACCTTCCCGCGCCTTGCGCGCCGGAGGGTGTCCCGGCCGACCCGCCACCGACGAGCCTGCCCGACACCGTCGCCGTCGGCCCCACCGGTCACCGTCGGCCCCACCGGTCACCGCCGGCCCCACCGGTCACCGCCGGCCCCACCGGTCACCGCCGGTCGCGGCCGGTCGCCGTCGGTCCGGCCGGTCGGGACCGGTCGCCGTCGGTCCGACCATCGCTGTTGCGACCGGTCGCCGCTGTCGCTGGTGCTACCAGTCGCCGCCGCCGAAGTCGCCACCCCCGAAGTCGCCGCCGCCGAAGCCCCCACCGAAGTCACCGCCACCGCCGAAGTCGCCGCCGACCTCGCCGCCCTGCTCGCCGAAGCCGGTGGCGTCGCCGAAGCCCTCCTGGTAGCCGGCCTCGTAGCCGTACCCGGGATCGGCGAAGCCGGGCGAGAAGAGCGCGTCGGCGATCAGGACACCGCCGAGGACGCCCGCGCCGGCGCCCAGCGCGGTCTTCCACCACGGGGTGGAGTACCAGCCCGCCGGCACCGGCCGGCCCTGGTAGCGCCCGCCGGGGTAGTAGTAGGGGGTGTCGCGGCCGGGCTGCGGCCCGGCCTTGAAGGTCTGCCCCTGCACGTCGACCTGACGATCCCGGGTGAGCCGCCCGGCACCCTGTGCGGCGGCCAGCGGGGGCAGCTCGGGACCGGGGTCGATGCCGAGCGCCACCCGGGCCGCCCGCGCGTACGTCAGTCCCTCCAGCGCGGTCTCCCGGGCCAGGCGGAACTGCTCGACGCTGCGGGCCTGCTCGAGCTGGCTGCCGGCCGCGTTGTAGCGCTCCCCCGCGTCGACGAGCGCCTGGCGTACGGCCGGGTGGTCGCCGTGCAGGTTCATCACCTGGCCGCCGAGCCGCTCGTACCACCGCTGGGCGTCGGCCCGTACGTCGGCGAGGCGCCGCGCCTCCCGCGCGGCGCTCTCCCGGCGCCACCACAGGAACGCGCCCACCAGCAGCACCACGAGGATGAGCAGGGGCAGATATCTCATGGCAGCGACGTTACCCAGGCCAGGCCAGTGCCACGCCTGGGATCGGCACCGCGCAGCGAGGCCGGCGGGCGGCGACCGTGCCGCTCACCGGCGAGTGGCGCGCCCCTGCCGGGGAACGGCACGCCCCTGCCGGGGAACGGCACCGCCCCGCCGGCGAGCGGCACTGTCCGCGCGGGAGCGGCACGGCGGCGCGCGGCGCGCCGGTCTGGCAAGCTCCGGGGGTGGACTTCTCGACGCTGGCCGTGGTGATCGTCTGCCTCGCCGCCGGGGGTGCGGTGGGCTGGTACGCCGCCCGGACCCGCTCGGCGACCGAAATCGCCCGGCTGGACGCCACGCTGCGGGCCACCCGGGAGGGCGAGGGGCGGCTGGAACAGTCCATGCGGGCGCTGAGCTACGAGGCCACCGCGCAGTCCCAGGAGGCGGTGGCCCGCGCCGTCGCCCCGCTGCACGACACGTTGCGCCGCTACGAGCAGCGCGTCGCCGAGTTGGAGCACGACCGGGTCGACGCGTACGCCGAACTGCGCGAACAGGTCCGCGCGATGAGCACGGTCTCGGGCGAGCTGCGTACCGAGACGAAGCAGCTGGTGGCGGCCCTGCGGGCACCCCAGGTGCGGGGCCGCTGGGGCGAGCACCAGTTGCGCCGGATCGTCGAGGCGGCCGGCATGCTGGAGCACTGCGACTTCTCCGAGCAGGTCACCGCCGCCACCGACCACCAGGGGGTCCGTCCCGACCTCGTGGTGCGGCTGCACGGCGGCCGGTCCGTGGTGGTGGACGCCAAGGCGCCGTTCGACGCCTACCTGACGGCGATGGAGGCCCGCGACGAGCGGGGTCGCGACACCCATCTCGACGCGCACGCGAAGCACCTGCGCGCCCACGTGGACGCGCTGGCCGCCAAGACCTACTGGGCCGCGTTCGACAGCACGCCGGAGTTCGTGGTGCTCTTCGTGCCGGCCGACCCGTTCCTCGACGTCGCGTTGCAGCGCGACCCGACGCTGCTGGAGCACGCGTTCGCCCGCAACGTGGTGCTGGCGACCCCGGCCACCCTGGTCGCGCTGCTGCGCACGGTCGCCTACTCGTGGCGGCAGGAGGCACTGGCGCGCAACGCGGTGGCGGTGCACTCCCTGGCCCGCGAGCTGTACGGGCGACTGTCGACGCTGGGTGAGCACGTCGGCAAGCTCGGCGCGTCGCTCGGCGGCGCGGTGACCGCGTACAACCGGGCCGTCGGGTCGTTGGAGGCGCGCGTGCTGGTCAGCGCCCGCAAGCTCGCCGAGCTGGGGGTCTCCGACCAGGAGCTGGCCGCGCCGGCGCAGGTCGAGCTGGCGCCCCGTCAGCCGCAGGCCCCGGAGCTGCTCGGAAACGCCGAGGCCGGGGCGCCGACCGGTCGGTCGACACTGGACTGACGGCCGATACCTACCATCGCCGATGTGACAATGGACGGCCGCCCATGTCACGAAGTGGTCACAACGAACTCCACGGTAGTGACATTGACCAGCGGCAGCGCGAAGGATTCGCCTCACGCGTGCCCTGCATCTGAGGGCCCTGTTCTCTGGAGGAAAGAGAACGTGAGCAAACCCCGAAACCTGAGCCGGCGGACCTCCGCCGCGCTCTTCGCGTCGGTCGTGGCGGCCAGCGCGGTGACGGTGGCCGGTGGCGCCGCCACCGCGAGCGCCGCGCCCACCGCCGCACCCGACGCGTCCCAGGCCACCCCTGTGGAGGCGCTGGGCTCGCACGACGCCAAGCTCCTCGCCGAGGCGGAGGCGAAGAAGGCCCCGACCGTCACCCTGATCGTGGCCACCAAGAAGGGCGAGGCGAAGGACGTCGCCGCCGACCTCAAGAACCTGGGTGCGGCCGTCACCGAGCGCTACGACAGCATCGGCTACGTCCTGGCCAAGGTCCCCACCTCGAAGGTGGTCAAGGCGGCCACGCTGCCCGGCGTCTCCGCCGTCGACCTGGACGAGACCATCCAGCTGCCCGACCCGACGCCCGAGGTCGCCCCCTCCGGCAAGAAGGCGGCGAAGCAGGCGGCGACGCTGCCCGGCCCGGGGGCCGACACCCCGGCCGCCAACCCCTACATGCCGACCAACGAGATCGGCGCCGTCGACTTCGTCGCCAAGAACCCCCAGTGGGACGGCCGCGGCGTCACGATCGGCATCATGGACTCCGGTGTGGACCTCGCTCACCCGGCGTTGCAGAAGACCACCACGGGTGAGCGGAAGATCGTCGACTGGGTGACCGCGACGGACCCGTTCGAGGACGCCACCTGGCGCCCGATGCTCACCGAGGTGACCGGTCCGACGTTCACCTCCGGCGGCGCGACCTGGACGGCCCCGGCGGGCACCTACCGGTTCAACCGGTTCAGCGAGTCGATCACGGCTGCCAGCGACCCGGCCGGTGACATCAACCGCGACGGGGACCGGACCGACACGTTCGGCATCCTCTACGACCCGGCCACCCACAACATCTGGGTGGACGTCAACCAGAACAACAACTTCACCGACGACGCCATGATGCGGCCGTACAAGGAGAAGTTCGACGTCGGCTACTTCGGCACCGACAACGCGGCCACCCCGGTGGTCGAGCGGATCCCGTTCGTGGTCGAGTACCGCGAGGACGTGGACACCGCCCCCATCGGCGGTCCCGGCCTGGTGGACTACGTCAACATCGGCATCGTCGAGAGCACCCACGGCACCCACGTCGCCGGCATCACCGCCGCCAACGACATGCTCGGCAACGGCGCCTTCGACGGTGCCGCGCCCGGTGCCAAGCTCGTCTCGGCCCGCGCCTGCTCCTGGGGCGGCGGCTGCACGTACGCCGCCCTCACCACCGGCATGGCCGACCTGGTGATCAACCGCAAGGTCGACGTGGTCAACATGTCGATCGGCGGCCTGCCGGCGCTGAACGACGGCAACAACGCCCGCGCCGAGCTCTACAACAACCTGATCACCACCTACGGCGTGCAGATGTTCATCTCGGCCGGCAACTCCGGCCCGGGCCTGAACACCATCGGCGACCCGTCGGTGGCCGCCAACGTGGTCAGCGTCGCGGCGAGCATCAGCAAGGACACCTGGCTGGCCAACTACGGCTCTGCGGTGAAGAAGAAGAACGCGCTGTTCAACTTCTCCTCCCGTGGCCCGCGCGAGGACGGCGGCGTCAAGCCGAACATCGCCGCCCCCGGCTCGGCCATCTCCACCGCCCCGACCTGGCAGCCCGGCAACGCGGTCCCCGAGGCCGGCTACGCGCTGCCCCCGGGCTACGCGATGCTGAACGGCACCTCGATGGCCTCCCCGCAGGCCGCCGGCGCCGCCGCGCTGCTGCTGTCGGCCGCCAAGGCGACTGACAAGGGCGTCACCCCGGCCGCGCTGCGCCGGGCGATCTACACCTCGGCCAAGCCGATCGGGGACGTTCCGACGTACGCCCAGGGCTACGGCATGTTCAACGTGCCGGGCGCGTGGAAGCTGCTGCGTAAGGGCGTGGAGACGCGCTCCTACACCTCCGAGGCCCCGGTCTGCACCGTCCTGTCCGGTCAGCTGGGCACCCCGAACCGGGGCACCGGCCTCTACAACCGCTGCGCCTCCACCGACGGTGGGCAGCGGATCGGCCAGTCGAAGAGCTACCAGGTCAAGCTGACCCGCACCAGCGGGCCGGCCGGCACCGTGAAGCACAACGTGGGTCTGCGCGGCAACGACGGCACCTTCAAGGCGCCGAAGACCGTCTCGCTCCCGCTGAACAAGACCGTCACCGTCTCGGTCACCGCCAAGCCCGCCACCGCCGGCGCGCACGGCGCGATCATGACGATCGACGACCCGGCGACCTCGGTCGTCGACTTCGAGGTCTCCACCGTCGTGGTGGCCTCGAACGACGTGAAGAAGCCGAACTTCTCCTTCTCGGCCGAGGGCTCGGTCGACCGGAACGGCTTCACCTCGTACTTCGTGACGGTTCCGCCGGGCACGGGCGCCCTCCAGGTGAACCTCTCCGGCATCGCCACCGGTTCGCAGACCCGGTTCATCGCCTTCAACCCGTACGGCGTTCCGGTGGAGAGCACCTCCAGCCTCGCCTGCTACACCAACTTCTCCGACGCCAACGCCTGCAAGCCGCAGGAGCGCGACTACCAGAACCCGATCGCCGGGGTCTGGGAGATCGAGGTGGAGTCCCGTCGGACCTCGCCGTCGCTGAACAACCCGTTCCAGCTCACGGCGCGGGTGCAGGGTGTCGCGGTCGAGCCGGCCGTCGTCGAGCTGCCGTCGGTCACCGCCGGTACCGCGACCCCGGTGACCTGGTCGCTGACCAACACCTTCGGCCCGGTCGCGGTGACCGGCCAGGGTGGCCCGCTCTCCAGCGTCCACGCCGAGCGGCCCACCATCGCCGAGGGCGCGTCGCAGGAGTACACCGTGGAGGTGCCGGCGGGCGCGACCCGCTTCACCGCCCGGATCGGCAACCCGGCCAGCGCCGCGGCCGACCTCGACCTCTACGTCTTCCGCGGTACCGCGGAGGTCGGTCGGGCCGCCGACGGCGACTCCGAGGAGGCCGTGACCATCAACAACCCGCCGGCGGGCACCTACCGGGTGGTCGTCGAGGGTTACGCGGTGGACGGGGCCGGTGGCAGCACCGCCTACGACTACCGGGACTCGTTCTCGGCGGCGGCGCTGGGCACCCTCTCGGCGCCCGCCACCCCGCTGGACCTGGCCCACGGCGCCACCGCCACCCTCACCGGTACGGTGACCGCCCAGTCCACCCCGGTCGCCGGTCGGGCGCTCTTCGGTGAGCTGTCCGTGGTGACCACCGAGGGCGCGGTCGTCGGCCGCGGCGCCGTCTCCATCGGCACCGTGAACTGACCCGTCCCGCACCGGAAACACCGGAGCCCGCCCCCACCCGGGGGCGGGCTCCGCCCGTTGTGTCGGCTCAGCCCCGGCGGGCGGTCTCGACCAGGAAGGGCGTGCCCTGCTGGCAGGTGGTGAGCAGGTCGCGCTGGACCCGGCCCGTCACCGTGACCTTCGTGCCCGGCTTCAGCAGGTCACGCGGGCCGCCGACCAGCAGGTAGTTGTCGAGCAGCAGGCAGTTGGGCTCCACCCCGGAGGTGACGGTCCCGGTCAGGGTGGTGCCGCCGGTCGGCGGCTTCGTCGGCGCGTTGCTGGGCCTCGGGGGCGGGGGCAGGGCCGGCCCCGTCGGATCCACCGGGTCGCCGGGGGTCGGGGTCATTCCGGGGGTGCCCGGATCCGGGCTGGGCGGGCTGGTCACCGGCTGCGCTCCCGTCGGGGTCGGGGTGGGGGTGTCGCCGGCACCGTCCTGGCCGCCGCAGGCGCTCAGCGCCACGCAGACGGCCAGCGCGGAGACGGCGAGCCGAAGAGTCCTCATACCCTTGTCTGACGCAGCGGGGCCGCGAGCCGTTCCCGCCCGGTCAGCCACGGGCCGCGGCGGCGGCCTTCATGTCCCGCTTCAGCTCCTGCGGCAGCGAGAAGGTCAGCCGCTCGTTGGCGGTCACCACCTCGTCGACGTCGGTGAAGCCGCGTGCCGCGAGGTGGGCAAGCACCTCCTGGACCAGCTCGTCGGGGACGCTGGCGCCCGAGGTCAGGCCGACCGTACGCGCCCCCTCCAGCCACGCGTCGTCGATCTCGTGCGCGAAGTCGACGAGGTGACCGGCGCGCGCGCCGGCGTCCAGGGCGACCTCGACCAGGCGTACGGAGTTGGAGGAGTTGGTCGAGCCCACGACGATCATCACGTCGCACTCGGGCGCGATCTCCTTGACCACGTGCTGCCGGTTGGAGGTGGCGTAGCAGATGTCGTCGCTGGGCGGTGACTGGAGCATCGGCAGCCGCTTCTTGAGCCGGGCCACCGTCTCCAGCGTCTCGTCGACCGAGAGGGTGGTCTGGGAGAGCCAGACGACCTTGTTCGGGTCGCGGACGGTGATCGTGTCGGCGTCCTCCGGGCCGTCCACGAGCTGGATGTGCTCGGGTGCCTCGCCGGAGGTGCCGATGACCTCCTCGTGCCCCTCGTGGCCGATCAGCAGGATGTCGTAGTCCTCGGCGGCGAACCGCTTCGCCTCCTGGTGCACCTTCGTGACCAGCGGGCAGGTCGCGTCGATGGCCCGCAGCGAGCGGCTGCGGGCCTGCTCGTAGACCTCGGGGGCCACCCCGTGCGCGGAGAAGATGACGGTGGCGCCCTCGGGCACCTCCTCGTTCTCCTCCACGAAGATCGCGCCCTGGGCCTCCAGGGTCTGCACGACGTGCTTGTTGTGCACGATCTGCTTGCGTACGTAGATCGGGGCGCCGTAGAGCTTGAGTGCCTCCTCCACGGTCTGCACCGCGCGGTCCACGCCCGCGCAGTAGCCGCGGGGCTTGGCCAGGATCACGCGCTTGCCGGTCCGGGACGTCACTTCAGCCTCAGTCACCCACCCATCGTACGTGTCGCCCCGTGGGGCGACGCGGGCCGCGACCGCCGCCACCACGGCCCGCACCCGGCCGGTGGGCGCACCTGGCGCGACGCCCGCCCCGCCGGGGCCGGCTCCGGGGTGCCGCCCGTCGAGCCGCGCGGGAGTGTCCGGGGCGGGCCGTAGGGTGGGGCGGGTGAGCACAGGTGAGGTGGGGCGGAGCACGTCCGAGGAGCCGTGGCCGGTCCGGGTGGTCAGCCAGAAGGTCGGCGCCTGGATCGCCCGGCTGGGCTGGGTGTGGGTGGACGGGCAGGTGGCGCAGATCAGCCGCCGGCCGGGTGCCAGCACCGTCTTCCTCACCCTGCGGGACCCGTCGGCCGACCTGAGCCTGACGGTCACCACCAACCGCGACGTCCTGGACGTCGGCGCGCCGGAGTTGCGCGAGGGTGCCCGGGTGGTGCTGCACGCCAAGCCGGAGTTCTACGCCGCCCGGGGCACGCTGAGCCTGCGCGCCGACGAGATCCGGCAGGTCGGCCTCGGCGAGCTGCTGGCGCGGCTGGAGAAGCTCAAGAAGCTGCTCGCGGCCGAGGGGCTGTTCGACCGGGCGCGCAAGCGCCGGCCCCCGTTCCTGCCCAACCGGGTCGGGCTGATCACCGGCCGCGCCTCCGCCGCCGAGCGCGACGTGCTGACCAACGCCCGCCGGCGCTGGCCGGCGGTGGAGTTCCGCACGGTCAACGTGGCCGTGCAGGGGCCGAGCGCGGTTCCCCAGATCGTCGACGCGCTCAAGGTGCTGGACGCCGACCCGACCGTCGACGTGATCGTCATCGCCCGGGGCGGCGGCGGCATCGAGGACCTGCTCCCCTTCTCCGACGAGGCGCTCTGCCGGGCCGTCTTCGCCTGCCGCACGCCGGTGGTGAGCGCGATCGGCCACGAGACCGACGCGCCGCTGGTCGACTACGTCGCCGACGTACGGGCCTCGACCCCGACCGACGCGGCCAAGCGCGTGGTGCCCGACCTCACCGAGGAGGTACGCGTCATCCGCCAGGCCCGCCACCGCCTCGAACGCGCGGTGCGAAACCTGGTGGACCGCGAGTCGCACCGGCTCGACGGGCTGCGTTCCCGGCCGGTGCTGGCCCGCCCGCAGGTGATGGTCGACCAGCGGTTCGTCGACCTCAACGGGCTGCGCCAGCGGGCCGGCCGCTGCCTCGACCACCGGCTCGCCGCCGCCGACGACGACCTGCGGCACACCCTGGCCCGGCTGCGCGCCCTCTCCCCCGCCGCCACCCTCGACCGGGGCTACGCGATCGTCCAGCGCGCCGACGGGCACGTCGTACGCGCCGCGTCGGAGGTCGGCAAGGGTGACCCGCTCCGGGTACGCCTCGCCGACGGCGAGCTGGCCGCGACGGTCGACGGCTGAACGACGACGGGATCACGATGTGGTGGGATGGCAGCGATGACTGACGAGAAGAAGGACGAACCGCTCAGCTACGAGCAGGCCCGCGCCGAACTGGCGTCGGTGGTCGAGCGGCTGGAGACCGGCGGCACCACGCTGGAGGAGTCACTGGCGCTCTGGGAGCGCGGTGAGAAGCTCGCCGACACCTGCCAGCGCTGGCTCGACGGCGCCCGCGCCCGGATCGACGCCGCCCGCCAGGACCCCACCCCCTGACCGCCGCGCCCGGGCTCGCCGGGCTTGCCGACGATCATGGAGTTGTGGTGGGCGGTACAGGGCGTTCTGCACCTTGTGTCACCCACCACAACTGCACGATCGACGCGGGCGGAAGCTGCGACGCGGCCGGGGTCAGTTGAAGAGGTTGTAGAGCTCGGTGGGGGCCTCGACCACCTGGTCCGCCGGGGGCTTCTGGGCGGCGGTGGCGTTGCCGTAGTCCGAGTACGTGATCCGGATGTCCTGCGCCTTGCTCTGGCCGGCGGCCGGGATCTGGATGACCATCTCGCTGAGCCGGCCCTGCGGGTCGAGCTTGGCGGTGAACGGCACCGACTTCGCCTGCGCACCGAGCGCCGTGATCACCGTCGGGTCCACCGAGCCGGCCTCCGCCGCCTTCGAGACGTCGATGGTGCCGGCGTACGCGCCGTCGCCGGTCTGGCGTACCTCCGTGATGCCCTGCGTCAGCACCTCGCTGCCGGCGGGGTCGACCTTGTCGAAGTCGAAGCCGAGGTTGCGGTTGCCCTTGATCCGGGTCTGGTCCAGGTGCTGGTACTTGCCGAGGTTCAGCTTCTGCACCCCCGGCACGCTGCTGGCGGTCGTGCCGCCGAGCTCGACCTTCACCCAGCTGTCCGGCTTGTAGTGGACGAGGTCGAGCTTCATGAACAGGTCGTCGGTCGGCTTGCCGATCGTCACCCGCATCTCGGCGCTCTGGGTGGGCTCGTGCACCCGCCCCTCGGCCGTCGAGCCGACGCCGGACATGGTGAACCGGAAGTTGCCGTTGCTGATCTCGCGGGTGGAGGCGAGCAGCGCCTGCTTGGCGTCTCCGGACCCCGGGGCCGCGCTGCCGGAGGCAGGGGCCCCGCTGCCGGAGGCGGCGGGCGCGCCGGACGTCGAGACGGACGGGGAGGCGGACGAGCCCGCCGTCGGGGTCCCGGAGGCGTTGCAGGCGGCCAGGCCGGGAGTGAAGAGGGCGGCGGCCACCAGGCCGGCGCTCAGGCGTCGAACAGTCATACGTGTCTCCCACGTGGGTCACCCGACGCACCTGGCGGCGGCCGGAAACCGGGCGACGCACCACGTCGGCTGCGCCGCGCGAACCCCGCCGGGCCGGCTGCCGGAGGCGACCCGGCCCGGGTTCGCCCCACTCCTGTTCCCTGTCGCCGCGTCGCACAATCACCGCGATGTCCGGTTGCCTCGGTCGGGTGACCCCGGAACGCGGAAACGGGGCGGCCGAGGCCGCCCCGTTCCGTGTGCCGGTGCTACTTCTTGAACATCTCGTACGTCTCGGGGGACGCCTCGACCACCTTGTCGGCCGCCGGCTTCTGGGCGGCGGTGGCGTTGCCGTAGTCCGCGTACGTGACCTTGATGTCGTGCGCCTTGGTCTCGCCGGCGCTCGGCACGGAGATGACCAGCTCGGTGAGCCGGCCCTCGGCGTCCACCTTGGCGGTGAAGGGCAGCGCCTTGGCCTGCGCGCCCAGGGCCTTGACCGTGTCGGCGTCCACGGCGGAGGACTCGGTCGCGGCGGACGCGTCGAGCTTGCCGGCGTAGCTGCCCTCGGCGGTCTTCTCCACCTCGGTGATGCCCTTGGTCAGCATCGCGCTGCCGGCCGGGTCGGCCTGCTCCATGTAGCGGCTGAGCTCACCGGCGTCCTTGACCTTGGACTGGTCGAGGTGCTGGTACTTGCCCTTCATCTTCTCCGCGCCCGGGATCATGGCACCCAGCTCGCCGAGGTCCAGCTTCACCCAGCTGTCCGGCTGGATGAAGATCAGTTCCATGCCCATCGACGAGCCGGAGCCGTCGTCGAACTTCATGCTGAACTGGGCGCTGTTGCTGGGCTTGTGCACCAGGCCCTTGCCGCTGAGCCCGTCACCGGCCAGGGTGAAGGTGAAGTTGCCCTTCTCGAGCTCCTTGGTGGAGGCGATGAGCGCCTCCTTCGGGTCGGCGGGCACGGCCGACGCTGCCGATCCCGCACCGGCCGGCGCGGGATCGTCCGACTTGCAGGCCGCGAGGCCGGGAACGAGCAGGGTGGCGGCGAGCACGCCGACGCTCCACCGTCGAATGTTCACAGTTGTCTCTCTTCGGGAAACGGAAAGCACCCGGCAGGCCTCAGCCGCCGGGCAGTGAGCCGGGGCAGCGTAGCCGATCCGACCGACACCTGGGGGGCGGTTTCCCGGGGCGGGCTACCGGATCGCGGTGGCCAGGTGCCGCAGCTCGTTGTCCCGGGCGTCGCCGACCACGATCACCGTCCGGTTCGGTTCGAGCAGGACCAGCGCCTGCTCGTTGCCGCGGGCGGTGTACCGCTGCCAGGTGCGTCCGCCCAGGTCGGTCTGACCCTGCGGTTGCCCCTCGGCGGTCAGTTCGGTCGGCAGCAGCCGCTCCGGCGGGACGCTGCTCTGCACCAGCTGGGCGCCCCGCCCCTCCGGGGTGAGGTAGCCGAGGCGGAGGCTCGATCCGCCCTCGACAATCTGGAAGTTCGCGCTGACCGTGCGCCACCCGTCGTCCAGCTCCGCCGGCTCGCTGACCGGGAAGGCGTTGGCGGCCCGCGCCGACTCGATGGCGGGCGCCGGGTCGACGGTCGTCGGCTGCTCGCCGCCGAGGAACCCCCGGTAGAAGGCGATCAGCAGGGCGATCGGGATCAGCAGCACGAGCAGCGAGATCGCCATGTCCTTCGGCGAGCGTTCCGACTTGCGGGTGTCGATCGCCGGCGGCGGCGCGGGCCGCTCGCCCGTCTCCGCCACGCCGTCGGGCGGGGGCGCCCCCGCCGCGCCGGCGGGCTCGACCAGCGCCGGTTCCCCCTCGGGTACGGCGGCGGCCCGGCTCGGGGCGACCGGCGGCTGACCGTCCGGCGGCGTCGGGTCGGCGGGTACGCGATCGGCAGGCTGTGCGGCTTCCACCCTGCCATCTTCGCAGCCGCCCGACCGGCCGTATCCGGGCCATCACCGCCCCGATCCCGCACCGGGTGAGCCATCGTGTGAGGATCAGCGACAAAGCCGGCAGCGGCGACGCCGCACCCTGCCGCCCCGCAACGTCGCGAGGAGGAGCCGTCATGACGAACACCAGGACCCGGATCCCACAGGATCTCGACCGCAACCTCGCCCTCGACCTGGTCCGGGTCACCGAGGCCGCGGCGATGGCCGCCGGTCGCTGGGTCGGCCGGGGCGACAAGGAGGGCGGCGACGGGGCCGCCGTCGACGCGATGCGCAAGCTGATCAACTCGATCCCCATGCGGGGCGTCGTGGTGATCGGCGAGGGCGAGAAGGACAACGCCCCGATGCTCTTCAACGGTGAGCACGTCGGCGACGGCAGCGGCCCGGAGGTGGACGTCGCGGTCGACCCCGTCGACGGCACCACGCTGATGAGCAAGGGCATGCCGAACGCGGTGGCGGTGCTCGCCGTGTCCGAGCGGGGCGCCATGTTCGATCCGAGCGCGGTCTTCTACATGGAGAAGCTCGCCGTCGGACCGGCGTACGCCGACGTGGTGGACATCAACGCCGGGGTGGCCGAGAACCTGCGCCGGATCGCCAAGGTCAAGGGCACCGACGTCTCCGAGGTCACGGTCTGTGTGCTGGACCGCAGCCGCCACGACGACCTGGTCACGCAGATCCGCCGGGCCGGGGCGGGCATCCGCTTCATCTCGGACGGGGACATCGCCGGTTCCATCGCGGCGGCCCGGGGCGAGTCGGACGTCGACGTGCTGATGGGCATCGGCGGCACCCCCGAGGGCATCATCTCCGCCTGCGCCCTGAAGTGCATGGGCGGGGCGATGCAGGCCAAGCTCTGGCCGCGCGACGCCGAGGAGCGGGAGAAGGCACTCGCGGCCGGGCACGACCTGGACCGGGTGCTCAGCACCGACGACCTCGTGACCGGGGACAACTGCTTCTTCGTGGCCACCGGCGTCACCTCCGGCGACCTGCTGCGTGGCGTCCGCTACCGGGCCGGCGGCGCGTACACGCAGTCGATCGTCATGCGCTCGAAGAGCGGCACGATCCGGGTCATCGACTCGTACCACCGGCTGGAGAAGCTCGCGCTTTACTCGGCGGTCGACTTCGACGGCCGCCCGCTGGCCGAGCAGGAGTGAGCGTCACCGGGACGCTGGCCCCGCCGGCTCCTTCGGCGGCCCGCCGGATCACCGGCGTGGGCCTCGCGACCGCCTCCGGGCTGGCCGTGGCCGTGCAGTCCCGGATCAACGGCGAGTTGGGCGTACGCCTGGCCGACGGGATCGCCGCCGCGGTCGTCTCGTTCGGGCTGGGCCTGTTGGTGCTGCTGGTGCTGGTCCCCGCCACCCCGGGTGGGCGGCGGGGGCTGGTCGCCCTGCGCGACGCGCTCACCGACGGCACGCTACGGCCGTGGCAGTGCCTCGGCGGGGTGTGCGGGGCGTTCCTGGTCGCCGCACAGGGGCTGACGATCGGCGCCCTCGGCGTGGCGGTCTTCACGGTCGCGGTGGTGGCCGGCCAGTCCGGCAGCAGCCTGGCCGTCGACCGGGCGGGCGTCGGCCCGAGCGGCCCCCAGCCGGTCACCGGCCAGCGGCTGGCCGGCGCGGCGCTGACCGTGGTCGCGGTCCTGCTGGCCGTCGGCGACCGGCTCGGCGATCCCGCCACCCTCGGGCTGGCCCTGCTGCCGCTGCTCGCTGGCGTGGGCATCGCCTGGCAGCAGGCCGTCAACGGCCGGGTACGGATGGCCTCCGGCAGCGCGCTGACCGCGACGCTGGTCAACTTCTCCGTCGGCACGGTGGCCCTGCTGGTCACCTTCGCCGTCGACGTCGCGGTACGGGGCTGGCCGGCGGGCGGCGCGCCGGCCGAGCCGTGGCTCTACCTGGGCGGGCCCATCGGGATCGTGTTCATCGCGATCGCCGCGGCGATCGTCCGGTTCACCGGCGTGCTGCTGCTCGGCCTGGCGACCATCGCCGGGCAGATCGTCGGCGCCGTACTCCTGGACGTGCTGCTGCCCACGGCGGCCTCCCGGCCGAGCGCCGTCACCCTGCTCGGCGCGGCGCTGACCCTGGTCGCCGTCGGGGTCGCCGCCCTCGCGCCGGTCGTGCCCCGCCCGTCGCGCTGACCGGCCCGCCGCCGGCCGGGCTGCCGGGCCCCCGGCGGGAGGCGCACCGCGGCCGCCGGTGCGTCAGGTGCCGTCGGACGAGTGCCCGGGGAACAGGTGCGCGCTCGGGTCGATGGCCACCGCCGCGTTGTTGACCGCCGTGGCGGCCTCGCCGAAGCCGGTCGCGATCAGCCGCACCTTGCCCGGGTACTCCGTGATGTCGCCCGCCGCGAAGACGCGGGGCAGGTTCGTCGCCATCGCGCTGTCGACCACGATGTGCCGGCGGTCCAGCCGCAGGCCCCACTCGGCCAGCGGGCCGAGGTCGGCGGTGAAGCCGAGGGCGGCCACCACCGTGTCGACGGGCAGCAACTCCGCCGCGCCGCCGCGTACGGTGATCTCGGCGCCGGTGACCGCGCCGTCGCCGTGCAGGCCGGTCACCTCGGCGTTGACGATCACGCGGACCGGCAGGCCCAGCACCCGGGCGACGGTGGCCGCGTGCGCCCGGAACTTCTCCCGCCGGTGCACCACCGTCACCGAGCGGGCCAGCGGCTGGAGCGTCGACGCCCAGTCGAACGCGGAGTCGCCGCCGCCGACGATCAGCACGTCCCGGCCGGTCAGCTCCGTCGGTCGCGGCACGAAGTAGACGATCCCGGTGCCGGCGAAGTGCTCGGCCACGGGCAGCGGGCGGGGCGTGAAGCTGCCCAGCCCGCCGGTGACGATCACCGCACCGCACCGCAGCTGCCCGCCGTCGGCGAGGCCGAGCACCGGCTTCCCGTCGGCGTACGAGAGCTTCTCGGCGCGGTTGCCGAGCAGGTAGCAGGGGTCGAAGGGGGCGGCCTGGGCCACGAGGTTGGCCACCAGGTCCCGGCCCTTGACGGCCGGAAGGCCGGCCACGTCGTGGATGAGCTTCTCCGGGTACATGGCGGTGATCTGGCCGCCCGGCTCGGGCAGCGCGTCGACGACCGCGACGGAGAGCCCCCGGAATCCGGCGTAGTACGCCGCGAACAGCCCGGCGGGGCCGGCCCCGATCACCGCGACATCGACCTCGCGCATGGGCGTACCGTCGCTTTCCGCTCACGGATCAACGCGTGCTGATCCCGACGGTAGGGCCGGCGGTGCGCTTCGGGCAAGCATGTCCCGTGCTCGGCTGGTGCCGGCGCGTCGGCGGTGCTCGCGGCGCGGCCCGGCCAGCTCGGCCAAGCTCAGGGCATGGTGAGCGTGGACTCCGAGCGGTAGGGGCCGCCCAGGTCCCGGCGGCGCCGGAAGATGATCGCCGCCACGACCCCGCCGAGCAGCCCGAACAGGTGCCCCTGCCAGGAGATCCGCTCGTCGGTGGGGAGGATGCCGACGAGTTGCCAGCCGTAGAGCAGGCCGACCAGCAGGAAGACCGCGAAGTTCCACCAGCTCCGCTCGACGATGCCCCGGGTGAGCAGGATGCCCAGGTAGCCGAAGATGACGCCACTCGCCCCGACCACGACGGAGGTCGACGAGCCGGTGAACCACACCCCCAGCCCGCTGACCAGGATGATGACGAGCGTCGACCAGAGGAAGCGGCGGGCGCCGGCGGCCAGGACGAAGGTGCCGAGCAGGATCAGCGGGATGCTGTTGCTGTAGAGGTGGTCGAAGCCGTGGTGCAGGAACGGCGAGAAGAAGACCCCGTCGAGCCCGTCGATGCGCTTCGGGATGATGCCGGCGGTGGTGTCGAAGCCGGCCGCGAGCCCCTGGTCGAGGGCCTCGATGAGGAACAGGAACGGCACCACCGCGCACATGGCGACGAAGGCCCGGCCGAGCGCGGCGTAGAACGCCTCGGTGCCGAACCGGTTCGGGTCGCCGCTTGGCGGGTGCAGGGTCACCCGTCAAGAGCTATCAGGTGAGGGGCGCAGCCGCCACTTCTGCGGGCGATCCGAACGACGAGGGCGGGGTGTGTGGACGCCCACACACCCCGCCCTCGAAGGATCGGTCAGTACCAGCCCACGTCCTGGGAGTGCGCCCAGGCCTTGCAGGGCGAACCGTAGCGGCCCTCGATGTAGCCGAGGCCCCACTTGATCTGGGTCGTGGGGTTGGTCTGCCAGTCGTCGGCGACGGAGCCCATCTTGCTGCCGGGCAGCGCCTGCGGGATGCCGTACGCCCCGGACGAGGGGTTGCGGGCCTTGTGGTTCCAGCCGCTCTCCTTGTCCCAGAGCTTGTTGAGGCAGGGGAACTGGTCCATCCCGAAGCCCGCCTTGACCATCAGCGCGCAGCCGACCTCGCGGTTGCCGCTGAACTCGGCGCAGGACGCCGGGATCGGCCCGTCGTACGGCTTGCTCTCGGCGGCCTTCTCGGCTGCGGCCTTGGCGGCCGCCTCGCGCGCCTTCTTGCGCGACGCGGCGGCGGCCTCGGCCTCGCGGGCGCGCTTGGCGGCCTCCTTGGCCGCCGCGGCGGCGCGCAGCTTCGCCTGGTACTCGGCGGCCCGCTGCTTCGCGGACTGCACCTGGTGGCTGGCCTGCCGCTCGTGCTGGTACTCGAACTCGGCCTGCTCGACAGCGGCGCTGACCTGCGCGGTCAGGCCCTGCTGCTGGGTCTGTCGGTCTTCGCCCAGGTAGACACCGCCAGCGACGCCCACGGAGAGCAGCGCGACAGCGGCCGTACGGGCGCCGAACCGGCTCCACAGCCGACTCACGAAGTGGTCCCTTCGTCGGGTTCAAGGACACGGCGCGGGGCGGCACCCCGGGTGGGATGCGTCCGCGTCGCGAGCGCCCCGACCCGGTGTCGGTCGCAGCCGACGTACCCGGTGGATGCTGGCGTGTCCTGTGACGAACGATCACCAACGATCTTCTCGGTACGTGGGCGCTCGTGGGACACCATCGCGCACAGTGGGACTGTTGGGAAACCACGAGCCTGAATTGTGATCTGCGCCACAATGAGAATGCGGACAAACTCCTACATAACGGCCGTCATTGCGGGATGTCCTCCAGCAGATCCGTCACCATTGCGGCGATCGGTGAACGCTCCGAGCGGCTGAGGGTGACGTGGGCGAAGAGCGGATGGCCCTTGAGCGCCTCGATCACCGCGGTCACCCCGTCGTGCCGCCCGACGCGCAGATTGTCCCGCTGGGCGACGTCGTGGGTGAGCACCACGCGGGAGCCCTGGCCGATGCGGGAGAGCACCGTGAGCAGCACGCCCCGCTCCAGCGACTGCGCCTCGTCCACGATCACGAACGCGTCGTGCAGGCTGCGGCCCCGGATGTGCGTCAGCGGCAGCACCTCCAGCAGACCCCGCGAGGTGACCTCCTCCAGCACGTTCTCGTGCACCACCGCGCCCAGGGTGTCGAAGACCGCCTGTGCCCAGGGCGACATCTTCTCCGACTCCGAACCGGGCAGATAGCCCAGCTCCTGGCCGCCGACGGCGTAGAGCGGGCGGAAGACGACCACCTTCTTGTGCCGGCGGCGTTCCATCACCGCCTCCAGCCCGGCGCAGAGCGCCAGCGCCGACTTGCCGGTGCCGGCCCGCCCGCCCAGCGAGACGATGCCGACCGACTCGTCCAGCAGCAGGTCCAGCGCGATCCGCTGCTCGGCCGAGCGGCCGTGCAGCCCGAACGCCTCCCGGTCGCCACGGACCAGCCGTACGGTCTTGTCGGGCAGCACCCGGCCGAGCGCCGAGCCCCGGCCCGAGTGCAGCACCAGACCCGTGTGGCACGGCAGCCCGGCGGCGGCGTCCAGGTCGAGCGTCTCGCCCGCGTAGAGCCGGCCGATCTGCTCCTCGGCGAGCTCCAGTTCGGCCATCCCCGTCCAGGTCGGGTCGCTGGCCTGGCCGTGCCGGTACTCGTCCGCCCGCAGGCCCACCGAGGCGGCCTTGACCCGCAGTGGCATGTCCTTGCTGACCAGGGTCACCTCCCGCCCCTCGGCGGCGAGGTTGAGCGCGACGGAGAGGATCCGGGCGTCGTTGGAGTCGGTACGGAACCCCGGCGGGAGGACCCCGTCGTCGGAGTGGTTGAGCTCCACCCGCAGGGTGCCGCCGGAGTCGTTCGCGGGCACCGGGCGGTCCAGCCGCCCGTGCCGGACCCGCAGCTCGTCCAGCATGCGCAGGGACTGCCGGGCGAACCAGCCCAGCTCCGGGTGGTGTCGCTTGCCCTCCAGCTCGGAGATGACCACGAGGGGCAGGACCACCTCGTGCTCGGCGAAACGGTGGAAGGCCGCCGGGTCGGACAGGAGCACCGAGGTGTCCAGGACGAACGCCTGGCCTGCTGGTCGGGGCTCCTCGTTGCCGACCGGAGCGGCGGACGCGCTGCGGCGGCTCCGGGTGGCGCGGCGGGTCGTGGCAGTCGCGGCCGGGGTCTGGTCGGTCCCGGCGGGCGTACGGCGAGTCGTCACAGGCCTGCTCCGACGGATGGGCATCCGCCACCCGCGTTCCGCCTCCTCCGGTGCCCGGGGACACGGGGTCGGATGCGGAACCCCGTGCGCGAGGTCGCAGATCCGGGCGGACCGGCTGGCCCGGGAGAACCCCGTGCCATGCCTAGACGCTAGCGGCGTCGGACCCCGTGGGCTAGAGGGCGACGGTGGATCTGCGGGGACCGGCGGGTGAACTCGGCCGGCGGCGGAACCGGCCGGGATGCATGCCCCCTGCGCGCATCCCGGCCGGTGGGACCACCGTCACCGGTCTGACGTGGCCCCGACGGTGCGTGTCCGCCGCGGACGACGCACCGTGCCGTTACGGTCGACGGGGCCTCGGGCTCCCCGTCGACCGGGCTCAACCGGTCCGCCGGACCAGGGTGCCGGTCGGGTGCCGCCCGGTGACCGGGGCGACCGGCGCCGAGAACGACGAGCCGGTGTACGTGGTGCCGGGCCGGACCACCGTGCCGGCGACCCGGGCGGCGGTGACGGGCGACGGGCCGGCCAGGGCCGACGCGATGGCGGCCTGGGCGTCGCGGCGACGCCGGTTCCACGCCCCCCGGTCGCCGTCGAAGTAGCCCTGCCGGTAGCCGAACCGGTAGCCGATCCGGTAGCTGAGCTGACCGTGCAGCCGCCCGGCCGCGTAGCTCGTGGCACCGAGGACGAGCACGAGGAAGACGGCGAGGAAGGGGCTCATCCGGCGGCTCCCGTGCGCCGCGGGTCCCGGGTCATCGCTCCTCCGGCTCGGTCGGCGTCGGCTCGGCGACGAGGAGGCGGTCCAGGTCGTCGGTGCTGACCTCCTCGACCAGCTCGACGCTGATCCGGCAGCCGTCCAGGACGACCTCGGCCACCGAGGAGCGACGGATCTCCCCGCCGGCGTCGTACACCCGGACGCTGACCTCGGGGCAGCCGAGGTGGGTACGCCAGGAGTCCCACTCGGTGCGGTCGCCGACGCTGAGTGACAGGTAACGGCAACCTCTGGCGAGGTAGAGCCGCCATGGCGCGCTCAGGCCCGTGGCCACCCCCTCCGCGATCAGGCCGAAGGCCTGGGCCCGGGTGGCTAGCTCGGTCACCACGCCCCCCTCGCGCCGGGGGCGTGACACATGTGAGCACCGATCGTCTCATGCACGTGACACACCGTAGATTGTCCCATGGACGTGACAGTATCAGCTTTTCGTCCGTTTACGACGGCCTCTACGGGCATCTATTCTGCCCAGGTGACACCCCTCAGGAGCGGTGCCGGATCGTTTACCGGCGCGTCGACGACTACGTCACGTCCGCGTGACAACAGCGTGCCAGGACACGCACCGGTGGCCGGATGGTCGTACCGTCACCGAGTGACCGAGACGGCCAACGCACGGAAGATCGCCTTCGCCACCTTCGTCCGGCGGGCGCTCGACGAGGCCCGGGCCACCCGGGCGTGGAGCGGCACCGAGGTGTCCCGTCGCACCGGCGTCTCCCGGCAGACCATCAACCGCTGGGTCCGGGGCGACTGGGCGAGCGACCCGGAGGCGGAGCGCGTGGTCGCGTTCTGCGAGGGTCTCGGGCTCAGCCCCGCGACCGCCTTCGCGGCACTGGGCTGGGAACGGACGTCCGCCCCCCGCAGCACGCCGACCCCGCCGCCGATGGACCCGGACGTGGAGGCGCTGCTGCGTCGGCTCGTGGACCCCGACGTCTCCGACGCGGAGAAGTTCCACATCCGGGAAACCATCAGATACCTCGCGTACCGGCCCACCCTCCCGGTCGATGTCCGAAAACGAGGGAAACAGGCCGGCTAGTTCCTCAGATGGCGAAAGAACGGCAGGTCAGACTCATTCGTTTCGCTCCGGGGCCGGAACGGGCGCGCTAGCGTCCGTATTCGTACTGCTTGGGCTCGTCGTCGGCGGGGGGACGGGACAAGGCCGAACCCAGCCCTGCGGGACAGAAGGAGGGGTCTGTCCATGACCCTGAAGTGGATGGCAGTCGTGATCGCCACCGTGTCGCTGACACTGGGCGTGACCGGAAACGTGGTGACCCTGGCGGTCAACGGCGGGCAGCTTCCCCTGCTCGTCAACCTCCTCGCGCTCACCTCCGCCAGCACCGCGGTGATCCTGGCGGTGGTCGCCGAGCTGCACGACCGGCTCGACAACCGGGTCAGCGCCCTGACCGACTTCCTCGTCGGCCGGCTGAAGGAGATCGAGGAGCGCACCGGCGACCGCAACAGCGGATTCGTCGAGGGCTACCTGCTCAGCCACGGCCAGGATGCCGCCGTCGTGCCGTTCGGCCGGCGGGGACGGGGAGCCGCCGAACGCTGACCGTCGGGCCCGCCGCGCACCGACCGCACCCCTCCGGGGCGCCGGCCGGCAGCCACCGCTCGGGCGGGGATTGAGCCGCCCCGCCCGGGGTACGCTGTCGCGCGTGCCGCCGTTGAATCTGGGCAACCAGCAGCCGAGGACCCCGTTGGACGCCGAGCAGGCCTGGCGGACGACCGCCGGTCGGTCGGCCGGGACCGTGCTCTTCTTCGACTTCGACGGCACCCTGGCGCCGGTCGACGACGATCCCACCGCCGTCCGCCCCGCCCCGAAGGTGCTGGCCGCGATCGAGGCGCTCGCCCCGGTGGTCCGGCGCGTGGCGATCGTCTCCGCGCGCCCGGTCGACTTCCTCCGCGACCACCTGGGCGGCCTGTCCGGCGTCGACCTCTACGGCCTCTACGGCCTGGAGCACAGCCACTCCGGCGGCGAGACCGTGACGGAGCCGGCGGCCCTGCCCTGGGTGCCCACCATGGCCGAGCTGAACGACCTGGCCCGGGCCGAGCTGCCCGAGGGCACCCTGGTGGAGTACAAGCGGCTCTCGGTGGCGCTGCACTGGCGCACCGCGCCGCAGCTCGGCGCGGACGTGGAGCGGTGGGGCCGGGCCCAGGCCGAGCGGCTCGGGCTCAAGGTCCAGGCCGGGCGCATGGTGCTGGAGCTCAAGCCGCCGGTCGACCGCGACAAGGGCATGGTGATCGACGAGATCGTCCGGGACGCCGAGGGCGCCTGGTACTTCGGCGACGACGTCTCCGACATCAAGGCGTTCGCCGCGCTGCGGGCCCGGGCCGCCGCCGATCCGCACTTCTTCGGCGTCTGCGTCGCCGTCGCCAACCCGGAGACGGGTCACGAGGTCGCGAAGGCCGCCGACCTGACCCTGGACTCCCCCGCCGCCCTCGGCGACTTCCTCACCGACGCCACCCGGCACCTCACCTGACGCGCCCGCGCCGGCCGGGGGCGGCACGCGCACCGGCCCGCCCCGGCGACCGCGCACCGGCCCGCCCCGCGACGGCGCGCGCTGCGGGGCCGACCCGGCGAGGGCGCTGCGGGGCGGTCAGGCGCCGTAGCGGCGTTGGCGGTTGGCGTAGGAGCGCAGGGCGCGCAGGAAGTCGATGTGCCGGAAGTCGGGCCAGTTCAACTCGCAGAAGTAGAACTCCGAGTGGGCCGACTGCCACAGCATGAAGCCGGAGAGGCGCTGCTCGCCGCTGGTCCGGATGACCAGGTCGGGGTCGGGCTGCCCCCGGGTGTAGAGGTGCTCGGCGATGTGCTCGACGTCCAGCACCTCGGCCAGTTCCTCGATGGTGCCGCCGGTGGCGGCGTACTCCAGCAGCAGCGAGCGCACCGCGTCGGTGATCTCCCGTCGGCCGCCGTAGCCCACCGCGATGTTGACCTCGGCCCCGCCGCTGCGGTCCCGCGTGCGTTCCTCGGCGGCCTTCAGCGCGGCGGCGGTCGAGGCCGGCAACAGGTCGAGCGCGCCCACCATCCGCAGCCGCCAGGGGTTGCCCTCCTCGGCCAGCTCGACCACCAGGTCCTCGATGATCTGGAGCAGCGGGTCGAGTTCCTTGGCCGGTCGGCGCAGGTTGTCGGTGGCGAGGAGGTAGAGCGTCACGTGCCCGATGCCGGCCTGGTTGCACCAGCCCAGCATGTGTTTGATCTTGACGGCGCCCATGCGGTGCCCGTCGTTCGGGTCGACGTAGCCCATCTCCCGGGCCCAACGACGGTTGCCGTCGCACATCACGCCGACGTGCCGGGGCACCGGCTTGCCCGCGAGCTTCGCCGTCAGGCGACGCTCGTACACCGAGTAGATCAGGTCCCGCAGAGTCATCACCTTGCAGCGTAGCGACCCACGCCCCGGATCACCGCCTCGGAATGCGCTCCCGCGCCGACAGACCGATGCCGATCATGCCGAGGGTCCGGGCGTCGAGCCGCCCGTCGCCCAGCCCCAACTCGACCACCGTCCGGTAGACCCGGTCGTCCCGGCGGGCCGCGCGGACCGCCGCGTCGACCACCTGCCGGCGCCGGGCCAGCCACGCCGCGACCGAACTGTGCCGCAGGTGGGTGCCGAGGCGGCGGCGCAGCGTCGCCGCGTACCGCCGGGCGGCCTGCTCGGGCGAGCCGGCGGCAGCCGCGCCGGCGAGCGCCCCGGACAGCAGCGCGTAGAAGATGCCCTCCCCGGTGAACGGGTTGATCAGGGAGAGCGCGTCGCCGGCGAGCACCAGCCGCCCCTGCCCCGGGGCGGGGCGGTACGTCGACAGCGGCAGGTGGTGGGCGCGCAGGTCGGTGACCGTGGCCGGGTCCGTGCCGGGCAGCAGCGCGCCGAGCCGGTCGACCAGGTGCGCCCGGCTCAGCGGCTCGCCCCGCAGCACCTCCCCGTACCCGACGTTCGCCCGACCGTCCCCGATCGGGAACGACCAGGCGTACGCCGGCCAGCGCGGCGCCGAGGTAACGATGAGCTGTTCGGGCGGGCCGGTCAGCGCCGGCGCATACCCCCGGATGGCGAGCGCCAGGTGCCGGTCGGGATTCGGCCGGTGGCCCAGCGCCCGCCGGAGGACGGACCCGGCGCCGTCCGCGCCGACCACCGCCCGCGCCGCCAGCCCGCCGTCGAGCACCACCCGGTCGGCCCGGACCTCGACGTGCCGCACCGCGTGCCGGCGCAGCCGCGCGCCGGCCGCGACCGCCGCCGCCACCAGCCGGGCGTCGAAGACCTTCCGGGGCACGGTGTACGCGGGCCGCGGCAGCGCCCGCGCCACGGTGCCGCCACCCGGGCCGACCAGCCGGAGCGCCGGCAGGGGCGCGTACCCGGCCACCGCGTCGGGCACCCCCAGCTCGTCCAGTACGTCCAACGCGTGCGCGGCGATGCCGTCCCCGCACGCCTTGTCCCGGGGAAATTCGCTCCGGTCCAGCAGCAGTACGCTCGCCCCCGCCCGCCGGGCCGCCAGCGCCGCGGCCGACCCCGCCGGGCCGGCCCCGACCACCACCACGTCGAACTCGTCGCCCACGGACTCGTCGCCCACCGCGTCGCCTCCCACCGCCGGTCCGGCTCCCTGCGGCCATCCTGCCGCCGGAGACGCGCAGCGCGGCGAAACCCGCCCGGCACGTCGGCGAGGACGTCCCGCGACCCCCGCAGCGACGGCACCTCCCGACGCCACGTCGCCACGTCGGGGTGGCGGGGTGGCGACGTGGCAACGCGGCGGGGCGGCCACGCGGCGGGGTAAGCGCGGCGGGGCGGCGCGACGCGGCGCGACGCGGCGGCGCGGCGGCGCGGCGGCGCGGCGACGCCGACGCGCAGGAGATCTTGGTAGATGCGCACCCCTCGCGGGGCATGTTCCTACCAAGATCGGCAGGAAGGACGGGCTGACGCCGTTGGGGACGAGTGCCAGGAGCGTGTCCTGGACGGAGGATCCGTCGCGGTGGGTGTCGCGGCAGGACGGCCGTTGGGGACGGGGCCGGGAGCGGTCTCATGGACGGGGCAGCTCGACAGCGCGGATGCGTCCCTACGCCGGCCGGGCGGCCCGTTCGGCGCGGGTGGCGCGCCAGAGGCCGTAGAGCGTCAGCGCCGCCGCGGCCACCAGCGGCCCGCCGTCGCGGACCAGACCGTCCGGGCCGAGCAGCCACCAGCACAGCGGCAGGTCGACGGCGAGCACGACAGCGGTGACGACCAGCAGCAGCGTGCGCGCCCAGCCCTTACCGCGCATGAGGAAGGCGGTGCAGAAGAGCACCGCGTAGCTGGTCACGATCCCGGCGGCGAACCAGAGCAGCACGGCGGGCACGGCGGTCAGCCGGTCGTCCAGCACCGCGCCGCCGGCGACCAGGGCCGGGACCAGCATGAGCGGGCTGTACGTGAACGCCGCGACCCGGCTGGTGAGCAGCCAACCGCTGACCTCCGGCCGGCGGGGCGGGGTCTCCCGCCAGGAGATGCCCTCGCGGTCGATGACCAGCCGGGGCCGGTGGCGGACCAGGTGCCCGGACACGGCTGGCGAGCGGTAGAGCAGCCAGACCACGGCGGCGCAGAGCACGGTGAGCAGGGCGAAGCCGAGCAACCCCGGCAGCGGCGGCACGCCCTGGCGGGGCACGATCAGCCGGCCGACCGCGAAGACCGTGGTCACCCCCAGGATCAGCCCGAACGGCCGGGCCACCCGCCGGCCCCGACGGACGTGCCCGATCAGCAGCAGGAAGCCGAGCGAGCGCAGCATCGCCCAGCCCGTCCGTACCGCCAGCCCGAAGCCCTGCTCCGGGGCGTACCACCAGTTGAGCAGCTCCACCACGACGGTGGCCGCCGCGGTCAGCGCGAGCAGCGTGGTCAGCGCCCGGACGGCGGACGGCCGCCGGACCTCGGTCGCGGCGGCCGTCCTCATGGGAACCGATGATGCCCGGTCGGGGCGTCCGTCACACCTGTCTCAGCGCTGCGGCGCCGCGTCGAGCCGGGCGCGCAGCGCGTCCAGCTCGGCCCAGAGCACGCCCGGCAGCTTGTCGCCGAACTTCTCGAACCACTCGGTGACCATCGGGAGCTCCTTGCGCCACTCCTCCGGGTCGACCTTCAGCGCGATCCGGACGTCCTCCGGGGTCATGTCGAGGCCGTCGACGTCGAGCGCGTCCTGGGCCGGGACCATGCCGATCGGGGTCTCCACCGCCTCGGCGCGCCCCTCGATCCGCTCGATGATCCACTTGAGCACGCGGGAGTTCTCGCCGAAACCGGGCCAGAGGAAGTTGCCCTCCGGGTCCTTGCGGAACCAGTTGACGTAGTAGATCTTCGGCAGCTTGGACTCGTCGCCGTCGGTGCCCTTGCCCATCTCGATCCAGTGCCGGAAGTAGTCGCCGGCGTGGTAGCCGATGAACGGCAGCATGGCCATCGGGTCGCGGCGGACGACGCCGACCGCACCGGAGGCGGCGGCGGTGGTCTCCGAGGAGAGCGTCGCGCCCATGTAGACGCCGTGCACCCAGTCGCGGGCCTCGGTCACCAGCGGGATGGTGTCCCGGCGGCGACCGCCGAAGAGGATCGCGTCGATCGGCACGCCGTTCGGGTCGTAGTAGTCCTCGGCGAGGATCGGGCACTGCGTGATCGGGGTGCAGAACCGGCTGTTCGCGTGCGAGGAGAGGCTGTCGCTCTCCGGCGTCCAGTCGTTGCCCTTCCAGTCGACCAGGTGCGCCGGCGGCTCGCCCATGCCCTCCCACCAGATGTCCCCGTCGTCGGTCAGGGCCACGTTGGTGAAGATGGAGTTGCCGCGGTCCAGCGTGCGCATCGCGTTGGCGTTGGTCTTCCAGTCGGTGCCGGGCGCGACGCCGAAGAGGCCGTACTCGGGGTTGACCGCGTAGAGGCGGCCGTCGGGGCCGAAGCGCATCCAGGCGATGTCGTCGCCGATGGTCTCGACCTTCCAGCCCGGGACGGTCGGCTCCAGCATCGCCAGGTTGGTCTTGCCGCAGGCCGACGGGAAGGCCCCGGCGACGTGGTAGACCTTGCCCTCCGGCGAGGTGATCTTGAGGATGAGCATGTGCTCGGCGAGCCAGCCCTCGTCACGGCCCATCACGCTGGCGATCCGCAGCGAGTAGCACTTCTTGCCCAGCAGCGAGTTGCCGCCGTAGCCGGAGCCGAAGGACCAGATCTCCCGGGTCTCCGGGAAGTGCGAGATGTACTTCGTCTCGTTGCACGGCCACGCCACGTCCTGCTGGCCGGGGGCGAGCGGCGCGCCGATGGAGTGCAGCGCGTGGACGAAGTCCGCGTCGTCGCCCATGGCCTCCAGGACCGTGGCGCCCATCCGGGTCATGATGCGCATGGAGGCGACCACGTACGGGCTGTCGGTGATCTCGACGCCGAACATGGGGCTCTCGGCCTCGACCGGGCCCATGCAGAACGGGATGACGTACATGGTGCGCCCGCGCATGCAACCGCGGTACAGCTCCGTCATCGTCCGCTTCATCTCGGCCGGCGCCATCCAGTTGTTGGTGGGGCCGGCGTCCGCCTCGTCGACGGAGCAGATGAAGGTGCGCTCCTCGACCCGGGCGACGTCCGTCGGGTCGGTGCGCGCGTAGAACGAGTTGGGCTTCTTCTCGGGGTTGAGTCGGATCAGGGTGCCGGCCTCGACCAGCTCGTCGGTGAGGCGACGCCATTCCTCGTCGGACCCGTCCACCCAGACGACACGGTCGGGGGTGGTCAGTTCAGCGACCTCACGGACCCAGGCGAGCAGTTTGGGGTGGGACGTCGGGGCCTGATCGATACCCCGAACGGTAGCCGGAGCAACCATGACACATCTCCTTGGTGGTCGACGCTGACCGATCTATGGGATGCACGAGTCTTGACGGCGCTATGCGTCGCCTTCGTGGGAACCTGGGATTGGCCTCAGCGTAAACCGGGTGAGGTCACCAGTCAGTGGGACTGGTTGTGAAGAACTGCACAAGCTGCGGTCACGCTGCGGCATCACGAGCTAATACCCGCTTTCACGCGCAGTTTCACGCAAATGCTCAGGTGAAACCTCACACGCCCGCCGGCGGCGTCCCGTCGACGCAACCCACCGAACCGCCCCGCCGCGCCGTCGATCTCGTTACGCTCTGTCCACAGGCACACACCCGGACAGGTGGTCCGTCGTTGCTACCCGTACGGGATGCCACCAGCCGGTAGGCTCGCGTCGTGGCCGCGACGATGACCGGGGAGCCCGGCTCCCGGCAGACCCGCACGGGTCTGGTCCACTCGCTGGTGGAGCGCTTCGGCCATCTCGTCCGCGAGCTGAGCAAGTTCGCCACCGTGGGCGGGGTCGCCTTCCTGATCGACTTCGCGCTCTTCAACTACCTGACGACTGTGCGGGGTGTCGAGCAGGTCACCGCGAAGACCATCTCGACGGTGATCGCGGCGACCGTCGCGTTCGTCGGCAACCGGTTCTGGACGTGGCGGCACCGCAAGCGCTCCAACCCGGCCCGCGAGTACGCGCTGTTCTTCTTCTTCAACGGCGTCGGCCTGGGGATCGCCGTGGCCTGCCTCGCGATCAGCCGCTACGGCCTGGGCAGCATCTGGCCGGAGGTGTTCCAGACCCCGCTGGCCGACAACATCGCCAGCTTCGTCGTCGGGACCGGCCTCGGGACGCTGTTCCGGTTCTGGTCCTACCGACGGTTCGTCTTCGTCGAAGCGGGAACTCCCACCGTTCCGGAAGAGAAGGACGACCGAGACCACCGGGCGTGACCTCCCGCCCACCCCGTCCCGGCCGGAGCCTGCCGGCCCCGCCCACTGCCCTAAGGTGTTCCGCATGCGTCTTGTCCGTCTGCTGCCTGAGCGCTGGCAGAAGTTCATCCACGAGGCGCTCAAGTTCGGAATCGTCGGCGGCGTCAACACCGTAATCAATTACGCCGTGTTCAACGCGCTCGCACTGACCGTTTTCGTCGACGGTCAACTGAAGGCGACGGTCATCGCGACCGTGGTGGCGACCATCACATCGTATCTGATGAATCGTCACTGGACGTACAGGGATCGTCCGAAGTCGGCCATGCGGCGCGAGTACGTCCTCTTTTTCCTCTTCAACGGCGCCGGCCTGCTCATCGAGCTGGGCGTCCTGGCCGCTGCCAAGTACGGCCTGGGCCTGACCAGCCTGCTCGCCCTCAACGTGGCGAAGACCGGCGGCGTGCTGTTGGCGACGCTGTTCCGCTTCTGGTCCTACCGGACGTTCGTCTTCCAACCGGCACCCGCGCACGCGGCGGACACGTGGCACAGCATCCCGCGCGACGAGTGGGACACGATGGCCGAGATGGACCCGGTGGCCGAGCTGGCCGAGTCGATCTCCGAGCTGGAGGAGTCCGAGCCGCCGCCAGGTGCCGGGCGGCGCGTCCCGCGCGTCGCGCCCGGCCCGGGCCCCGCGCCGGCGGCGGGCCCGGCGGCCCCGGTCCAGGGGCGCCCCGTCCCGCTCGACGCCGGCCTCGGCGGCTCGCTGGACCGGGAACTGGAGGCGGAACTGGCCGCCGAGCTCCAGGCGAGCACCCGCCGACCGCCGCGCCGCTGACCCGCGCCGGGGCCCGCCGCCGGTCTCAGGCGGTGGGGTCGCGCAGGGGCTTGCCGTCGTGCAGGTCCGCCAGGATGTCGCGCATCTCGGAGTCGCCGAGGGAGTGCTTGTCGTGGTGGGCCTCCACCAGCTCGTAGAGCTTGGTCTGGACCTGACCGACCTTCGGCACGTCGTGCAGGACCGACTGGCCGCGCTCGCCGGCGGACTCGATGGTCAGCGTCCCGCAGCCGAGCAGGCGCTCCACGAACCGCTGGTTCATGGCGTGGTCGTTGATCCGGGTCAGCGGGATGTCCCGCCGGTCCCGGGAGAGCACGCCCTGTTGGAGCAGCACCCGCTCGTCGGTGAAGAGGTAGTGGGTGGTCCGCCAGACCAGGAACGGCCACAGCGCCAGCCACAGCACCGCCAGCAGGGCCAGGCCGCCGATGACGGCGAGCGCGATCGAGCCGCCCCCGCCGGACGGCAGCAGGACCACACCGGCCACCACCGCCGCGATGGCGAGCACGAGCACCGCGACCGGCCGGACCAGCGCCTTCCAGTGCGGGTGCAGGTGCAGTACGACGTGCTCGTCCTCGGTGAGCACGTCATCGGGGAACGCCACGGGAACCTCCTCGCAGAAACGGACGCGCTGACCGTAACCGCTCCCCTGTCGCCGGGGGATCAGCCGCGCGGCGGTCTGCGGGATTCAGCGCAGGTGCAACACGTCGCCGGCCGCGAGGGCGCGGGCACCGGCGGAGGTGGCGACCAGCAGCTGGCCGTCGGCGTCCACGCCGGTCGCGGTGCCGGTCACCTCCTCGCCGCCGGGCAGCAGCACGCGTACCTGCCGGTCGACCGTCGCGCAGGCGGCCAGGTAGGCGTCGCGCAGGCCGCAGGCGACCGCGTCGCCGCCCGCCGCGCGCCACTCGGCGTACCAGTCGGCGATCCCGCGCAGCAGCGCCCGCAGCAGCGGGTCCCGGTCGGTGGCTGCCGCGCCGGCCAGTTGCAGGGAGGTCGCCGGCAGCCCCGTCGGGTTCTCCGGCAGTTCGTCCGCCCGCAGAGTGACGTTGAGGCCGACGCCGAGCACGATCGCGGGCGGCCGGGCCGGCAAGGCCCCCGGCACCGCCTCGGCGAGGATGCCGGCGCACTTCGCGTCGCCGACGAGCAGGTCGTTCGGCCACTTCAGGCCCGCGTCCAGCTCGGCCAGCCGGGTGACCGCCTCGACGAGGGCGACGCCGGCGAGCAGCGGCAGCCAGCCGTACCCCGTCTGGGGTGCCGCCGGCCAGTCGCGGTCGGCGACGGCCTCCCCGGGGCGGAGCAACACGCTGGTGGCGATGCCGGCCCGGGCCGGCGACTGCCAGACCCGGCCGCGCCGGCCGCGCCCGGCCGTCTGCCGCTCGGCGACCACCACCAGGCCCTCCGGCTCGCCGGCCCGGGCCGCCTCGGCGACGTCCGCGTTGGTGGAGCCGGTCTCGACGCGCAGCTCCAGCCGGGCCCAGGGTCCGTGCGGGGCGACCAGCGCCCGCCGCAGCCGCGCCGCCGACAGCGGCGGGCGGTCCAGATCGGTGTACGGCGAGCCCGGCATCCCGTCAGCCTACGGCCGCCCCCGGCCGGCCAGCCGGGGGCGTCACGGCTCGGCTGAGGCGAACTGCACAGCGGCGGCGGCCTGAACCATCGTTATATTCCCAGGGTGACTACCGAGACCGGGATCAACATCCACAGCACCGCGGGCAAGCTGGCCGACCTGGAGCGGCGGGTCGACGAGGCGGTGCACGCCGGGTCGGCGCGTGCGGTCGAGAAGCAGCACGCGAGGGGCAAGAAGACCGCCCGCGAGCGCATCGAGATGCTCCTCGACGAGGGTTCCTTCGTCGAGCTGGACGAGCTGGCCCGGCACCGGTCCACCAACTTCGGGCTGGCGAAGACCCGCCCGTACGGCGACGGCGTCATCACCGGCTACGGCACCATCGACGGCCGGCAGGTCTGCGTCTTCGCCCAGGACTTCACCGTCTTCGGCGGCTCCCTCGGCGAGGTCTTCGGCGAGAAGATCGTCAAGGTCATGGACCTGGCCATGAAGATCGGCTGCCCGGTCGTCGGCATCAACGACTCCGGGGGCGCGCGCATCCAGGAGGGCGTCGCCTCGCTCGGCCTCTACGGCGAGATCTTCTTCCGCAACGTGCGGGCCAGCGGCGTCATCCCGCAGATCTCCCTGATCATGGGCCCGTGCGCCGGCGGCGCGGTCTACTCCCCGGCGGTCACCGACTTCACCGTGATGGTCGACCAGACCTCGCACATGTTCATCACCGGCCCGGACGTCATCAAGACGGTCACCGGCGAGGACGTCGGCATGGAGGAGCTGGGCGGCGCCCGTACGCACAACTCGCGCAGCGGCAACGCGCACTACCTCGCCACGGACGAGCAGGACGCGATCGACTACGTCAAGGCGCTGCTGTCGTACCTGCCGTCGAACAACCTGGACGAGCCGGTGGTCTTCGACGCCCCCGCCGACCCCGACGTGACCGACGCCGACCGGGAACTGGACACGCTGATCCCCGACTCGGCCAACCAGCCGTACGACATGCACCGGGTCATCGAGCACGTCCTCGACGACGGCGAGTTCCTGGAGGTCCAGCCGCTCTACGCGCAGAACATGGTCGTCGGCTACGGCCGGGTCGAGGGCCGGCCGGTGGGCGTGGTCGCGAACCAGCCGATGCACTTCGCCGGCACCCTGGACATCGCCGCCTCGGAGAAGGCCGCCCGGTTCGTGCGCACCTGCGACGCGTTCAACATCCCGGTGCTGACCTTCGTGGACGTCCCCGGCTTCCTGCCGGGCACCGGGCAGGAGTGGGACGGCATCATCCGCCGGGGCGCGAAGCTCATCTACGCGTACGCCGAGGCCACCGTCCCGAAGGTCACCGTGATCACCCGCAAGGCGTACGGCGGCGCGTACGACGTGATGGGCTCCAAGCACCTCGGCGCGGACCTGAACTTCGCGTGGCCGACCGCGCAGATCGCGGTGATGGGCGCGCAGGGTGCGGTGAACATCCTCTACCGCTCGGAGCTGGCCGCCGCCGAGGACCCGGCAGCCGTGCGGGCGGAGAAGATCGCCGAGTACGAGGACACCCTCGCCAACCCGTACATCGCGGCGGAGCGCGGTTACGTGGACAGCGTCATCCCGCCGCACGAGACGCGCACCCAGATCGTCCGCGCGCTGCGGATGCTGCGTACCAAGCGCGAGACCCTGCCCCCGAAGAAGCACGGCAACATCCCGCTCTGACGCCGCCGGCCCGGCGCCCGGCCGATCGCCGCCCCGGCCGGGCACGGGTCGGTCAGCAGCTTGGATTCGCCGACGCGCACATCCGGCGCGCCGCCGTCCTGCCCAGTGTCTGCAGGTCGGCGTAGCTCAGGCCACCGGGGCGCGTTCCGGCGACCGTGTCCTGCAGGGTCCCCGGGCTGAGCGCGACCACGGTGACCAGGTCGCCGACCCGCACCACCATGGTGACCTCGACCGCCTCGTCCGCGGCCGCCACCTTCCCGTTGGCCCGCAGGCGGGAGGGCAGCGACACGTGGCGCAGCATCACGGACTCGTCGCCGGCGAAGCCGCTGATCGGCGTCTCCCAGCGGTGCGTCTGGGTGGTCGCCACCGGACTGCCGCCAAGGAGCGTGGACTTCGTCAGCTGCCACTCGGCACAGGCGTTGAGCAGCAGCCCGACCAGGCCGAAGACCAGCCGGCCCTGGCCCGGATGGACACGGTAGACGTCCTGGGTGAGCGCCGGGCCCCGCGTCACCGGGCTCTCCGGGGCCCAGAGCAGGGTCTGCGACCGCGAGTAGCGGGACGTGGGCGCCGCCGACGGCACGCCCCGCTCGCGGCCGCAGGACTCCAGCACCGGGTCGACGCGTACCGGTTCCATCAGGCCGGCCTCGCCGAGCTGCACACCGGTCCTCAGGGGCAGGTCCGCCGGGGCGAGCAGCGCGTCCTGCGGGATCTCGGCCGGCGCGGCGGTCGTCGGCGACACGGAGGTGGCGGCGGCCATGGGCGCCGGGGGCGCGTCCCTCCGCCCGGCCCACTCCCCGACCGCCACGGCCGAGCCGGAGACGACGACGAGCACCGCGACGGCCGCCGTCAGCGCCGTACGCCTGCTGCGTCTGCGCGCCCGCGCGCGGATCTCCGCCGGCTCCGGCCAGCGGACGTCACGCAGGTCACGGTGCACCTGTTCGACGAACCTCGGCTCGTCACGCATCGGCGGCCTCCTCCAGGTCAGAGACGGCGAGCAGCCCGGCGAGCGCGGCACGCCCCCGGGAGAGTCGGGCCTTGACGGTGCCCACCGGGGCGGCCGTCTGCCGGGCCACCTCGGCGACCGGCATGCCCATCAGGTAGTAGAGCGCGATGGCGGTGCGCTGTTCCTCGGGGAGCCGTCGCAGGGCGGTGACCACCTCCACGGTGGCGGTGTCCGGGCCGGGCACGCTCTCGTTGGCGCCGTGCCGCAGGTAGGCGCGGGCCCGGCTGCGCAGGCTGCGCCACCGGCTGACCGCGATCCGGCTCGCCACGACCCGCACCCACGCCTCCGGCTCCTCGTACCCGCTGACCGTCGACCAGCGCTGCCAGGCCCGGATGTACGCCTCCTGCACGGCGTCCTGCGCCTCGGCGAGGTCGCCGGTGAGCGCGTAGACGAAGCCGAGCAGCCGTTGCCGGCTGCCCCGGTAGAACTCGTCGAACCCGTCGACGTCCGGCACCTGCTACCTCCCCGTGACGGTCACAGGGGACACGCGCCCGGCCGTGCCGCCGGTTGCCCGGCCGGCCGGTCATTTTCCGGGGGTCAGGCCGGCACGTCATGTTCCGGGTGTCAGGCCGGCCTCGGTGAGGATCGGGCCGGCCAGCAGCAACGCGCCGGCGCCGAGGGCGACCAGGTTGACCAGGGCGAAGACGGTGACCCAGAAGAACGCGGGCAGCGGGGTGAGACCGGCGAGCTGGTCGGCGTCGGAGGCGGGCATCCGGCCGCGCGAGCGCATCCGTTGCAGCTCCACCACCGGCCGTACGCCGCCGAGCAGCAGGAACCACACCCCGGCGTACGCGAACGCCGCCTGCACCTGCGGCGTGGCGTACCAGGAGACGGCGAGCACCACCCCGCCGGTGACCAGCAGCGAGATCACGCCGAAGACGTTGCGGATCATCACCAGCATGGCCAGCAGCAGCGCCACGGCGACCCAGAGCAGCAGGGTGATCCGGTTGCCGCCGAGCAGCCACGCGCCGGCCAGCCCGACCAGCGGCGGGGCGACGTAGCCGGCGAGCAGGGTGAGGATCATCCCCGGGCCGGTGGGCCGGCCGGCCGAGAGGGTCAGCCCGGACGTGTCGGAGTGCAGCCGAATGCCGTGCAGGCGGCGGCCGGTGAGCAGGGCGACCAGCGCGTGCCCGCCCTCGTGGGCGATGGTGACGGCGTTGCGGGCGATCCGCCAGGGCAACCGGGTGGAGACGACCACCAACGCGACGGCGGCGGTCAGCAGCACCAGCAGGGGCGGTGGGTCCGGCTGCGCCGCGAACAACTTGTCCCAGAGACCGCCGAGCCCGTCGATCGACACCATGGGGCGCGAGCCTACCGGCCCCGACCTGTGTCGCTGCGTCCTCTCCGGCCCGCATCAAGGGAGGCTGATCCGGTGGCGACCGGAGCGGGAGGTGGACGCCGGTGAGCGCGGTCCTCCGGGAACCCCACGTCGGCCTGTGGACCGAGGCCGAGTACCTCGCCATGGGCGAGACGCCGAACCGGATCGAGTTGCTCGACGGGAGCCTGATCGTGAGCCCTGCCCCGAGCAAGCGGCACCAGCGGGTGTCGCGACTGCTGGCCAACAGCCTGGACGACGCCGCGGCGGCCCTCGCGGTCTTCGAGGCGGTGAACGTCCGGCTCGGCGTCGACCGCATCGTCATCCCCGACGTGGTGGTGGCCGACACCGACGACGAGGGCACCGTGGTCGAGGCGAGTGAGGTCGTCCTCGTCTGCGAGATCGTCCCGCCGGGGAACGCGGCCGCCGACCGGTTGGTCAAGATGCAGCTCTACGCGATCACCGGGATCCCGTGGTATCTGCTGGTGGAGCAGGACGGCACCGGCCACTCGCTGCGGCTGCACCGGCTCGACGGCGCGCACTACGTCGAGGAGCAGGTCGCGAAGCCGGGCGAGGAGCTCAGCCTGGCCGCGCCGATCCGCTGGCGCGTCGACCCGGCCACGCTGCGCTGAGGCGGCGACACCCGCTCGGCGCGGTAATCCACTTCCACCGTTAATGAAGAATTCCTTAGCGCCCCTTGCCATCCGGGGCACTTACCTCCAAAGATGAACGTCTATTAAGTCCGGCGTCCTTGGAGGCATCCATGACCCGTACCGGAACATCCGTGCGGCGGCTGCTGGCCGCCACCCTCGCGGCCCTCGCCACCGCGGCGGCGGGGCTCGTCGCGACCGCGACCCCCGCAGCGGCCGCCACCACACCCGGCATCGACGTGTCCCACTACCAGGGCGCCATCAACTGGACCAGCGTCCGCAACGCGGGCATCCAGTTCGCCTTCATCAAGGCGACCGAGGGCACCAGCTACAAGGACCCGAGGTTCAACACGAACTACGTGGCCGCCTACAACGCCGGCGTCATCCGGGGCGCGTACCACTTCGCCCGGCCCAACATCTCCTCCGGGGCGGTGCAGGCGAACTACCTGGCCTCCAACGGCGGCGCCTGGTCGGCCGACAGCCGCACCCTCCCGGCCGCGCTGGACCTCGAGGCCAACCCGTACGCCGGCGGCTACTGCTACGGCCTGAGCACGACCGGCATGCGCAACTGGGTGCAGGACTTCCTGAACACCTACCGCTCCCGCACCGGCCGCTACGCCGTCATCTACACCACCACGAGCTGGTGGAACCAGTGCACCGGCAACTGGACGGCCCCGTGGGCCAACCACCCGCTCTGGGTCGCCCGCTGGTCGAGCACGGTCGGCGCGCTGCCGGCCGGGGCACCGTTCTGGAGCTTCTGGCAGTACACCGACCGGGGCAGCGTCTCGGGCATCAGCGGCGCCGTCGACCGCAACTACTGGAACGGTGACCGGAGCCGGCTGATCGCGCTGGCCAACAACACCTGAGCCTGAATCGCCTGGGGAGGCGGTTGGCGGCAGCGGGATCGGTTGTCACCGTACGGTCGACAACTGGTCCGGCTGCCGCCACGCCGCTCCCGCGGGCGTCAGGCCTGCCGTCGGGCCGCCACGGACACGGTCGCCGCGTTCTCGCGGGTGAGCGCGTTGCGCCGGGCGAAGCGCCGGACGCCCACCCCGGCGAGGGTGACGGTGACGACGCTGAGCAGCGCGAACAGCAGCGGCAGGCCGGCGGCGACGAGCAGCAGGACGATGTCGCCGAGGGCCACGAGCATCCACAGTGCCACTCGGGGCCGGGCGTCCCTCAGTCGGTAACCCATGTCGTACCCTCCCTTCCGTCGTGAAGGTCAGATACCCCGTACGGCCGAAGGTCATGCGAGTCGATCTCGCAACGGGCGCGAATCCCGCGGGTCAGTCCTTGCGGTCGGGCACGAAGCCCTTGGCGATCCGGTCGAAGTCGGCCAGCTTGGCCTGCCAGTCCTTCGCGGCGACCTCCCAGCGCAGGGCGTAACCGCGATTCTTGGCCGTGACGAAGCCCCGGTTGCGGACGTGGATCCGGGTGCCGTCGCGGGTCTCCAGCCACTCCCAGTCCGCGCAGGTCTTGAAGTAGTCGCAGGGCTCGATGCTCAGGTACTGGTAGTTTTTGACGAGCTTCCGGCGGTCCGGCTCGATCCGCTTCCAGTCGGCGTACGCGTCGGACTTCGGCGTGGAGGTCCACTGCACCAGCAACTCGCCCACCCCGCCGGGCTCGTCGAAGACGACGGTGTTCGCCCCGGCGTTGCGGCGCACCCAGTTCGCCGGCAGCGGCAGCGCGAAGCCGGCCGGGTCCTTGTGCAGCTTCCAGCCCGCCGGCAGCGCGTCCGGCGTCGGGGACGGGGTGGCCGAGGGCGTCGGGCTCGGCGCGGCGCTCGTGGGCGGGGCCGGCGCGGAGGACTGCTGCGGCTGCCCCTGCGAGGTCGCCGCGCCGGTCGGGTCGGCCTGCGGGGTGCCCCCGCCGTCCCCACCGTCGCCGCTGGTCAGCATCGGCACGACCACCACCAGGCCGAGCAGCAGCAGCGCCACCAGCACGCCGATCAGGACGTTGCGCCGGGTGTTGTCGGGCTTCGTACCGTCGGACGCCACGACCGCCGCCCGGCCGGACGGCGGGCCCACCGGCGGGGGCATCACCGAGGTGGGATTCGCCGGCTTGCGGGGCGCCGGGTCGGCCTTCGTGTCGTCGAGCGCCGGCTTCGGCGGGTCGACCTTCGCGGTCGGGGCCGAGTCCGACGTGGAGGCTCCGACCTTGGCCGTCGGCGCGGCGTCCGAGGAGACCGCCGCCGTCGCGTCCTCGGCGGTGGACGCCGCAGCGGCACCGGCACCGGCCGCCGCCAGCGGCGCACGCGGCGCCGGCGGGCTGACCGGCTTGTCGGACCCGCCCTCGGCCGGTCGCGGCGCCGGCACCAGCGGCGGGCGCGGCTCACGCGGACCGTTCGGCCCCGGCCGGCGTACGCCGTCGAGCAGCGGGATGGTCCGGGTGCGCTTGCCGCCGGCGCGGCGCAGCAGCTTCTCCGCCACCTCGGCGGTGATCCGCTCCTTGGGGTCCTTGCGCAGCAGGCCGTTGAGCACCGGCTTGAGCGGCCCGGCGTTCTTCGGCGGCGGCATCGGCTCGGTGGCGAGCGCCGCCAGGGTGGCGATGGCCGACGGCCGCGCGTACGGCGACTTGCCCTCCACCGCCGCGTAGAGGGTGGCGCCCAGCGACCAGAGGTCGGCCTCCGGCCCGGCGGTGCCCTCGCGGGCCCGCTCCGGCGAGATGTACGCGGGCGAGCCCAGCACCATGCCCGTGCGGGTCACGTTGGGGTCGCCGGGAATCGTGGCGAGGCCGAAATCGGTCAGTACCACCCGGCCGTCGTCGCCGAGCAGCACGTTGCCGGGCTTGACGTCGCGGTGCATCACGCCGGCCTTGTGCGCCGACTTCAGCGCGGCCAGCACGCCCAGGCCGATCTCCACCGCGCGCGCCGGCGTCACCGGGCCGTCCTCGGCGAGCGTGTCCTGCAACGACTTCGACGGCACGTATTCCATAACGATCCACGGGTCGCCGTCGGTGCGCAGCACGTCGAAGATGCGGACCACGTTGATGTGGTTGAGCCGGGCGATGGCCCGAGCCTCACGCAGCGAGCGTTCCCGCATCTCGCGGCGCTCCTCGTCGGTGAGGCTGGGCGGCGGGACGAGTTCCTTGATCGCCACGTCCCGGTGCAGCACCTCGTCGCGCGCCTTCCACACCCGACCCATGCCACCCTGACCGAGCGGCGAGAGGAGCCGGTATCGGTCAGCGACGAGTTGGGGCAGCGCGTTCGACATCGCCCAGACGGTACCCGGAGCCGACGACGCTCACACCGCCGGCACGCCACTGTGCGGTTCAGGTCAACCTCTCCGGCGCGTACGCTGGCGCCATGTCTGCCGAAGAGCCGCTGTTCCGGGTCGTCCGCGGGGTCCCCACCGCCGAGGAACTGGCCGCGCTGGTGGGCGCGATCGTCGTACGGTCCCGCCCGGCCGCCGCGTCCCCTCCGGTCGCCGCGTCCGCCTGGGCGCGCTCCGGCCGACCCGCAGCGGCGGTCGCCGGCCCCGGCGCGTGGCGGGCGTCCGGCTTGCCCCGCTGACCTTTTCCGTCCTTTTCCGTACGGATCACCGCAGCTCGGCGCCCCTACGCGCCCGCAGGGTGACCGGTGTCGGTCGGGGCGGGGCTGCCGACATGCCCGGGGACCCATTAACCTCACTCAGGGAAACGGCGCAGTGACGGGCAGGGAGGGCCGATGATCCCCGAAGAGGACGGTCCAGCGTCCTGGCTCCGCGGCTACGGCAGCATCGAGGCCGACATCCGCCAGCTCCGCGAGTTCGCCGACAAGCTCCAGGCCGAGGTGGAACGCAACTACGCCCCGCACCTGTCGTACATCGCCGAGGACATGACCGCACCGGTGCCCAACCCGGCCGACGCGTTCATCGAGCTGGTCAACTTCCTGCGCGCCCACCACGAGACCCAGCAGGCCACCGCCGACATGGTCTGGGGCGTCCGCGACGCCACCGGCCACCTGGCCACGGCCGCCGGCACCGTCGCCACCAACTACACCGGGTCCGACGCCTTCGCCTCCGCGCGCGTGACCGACGTCGAGCGGGCCCTCGCCAACCCGGCCGCCACGGCGCCTCGCGGCGCGCCGCCGGTGCTGCCCGATCCCACCGGGCCGGAGCCCGTGCCGGGGCAGGTGCGGGGTCCGGTGGTGCTGCCATGATCGAGCGGGGCACCGGTGGCCGCACGTCCGCCCTCACCGACTGGCGGCTGATGGACGTCGCCAGCATGTGGGCCTGCCTCCAGGACCACGACACCACCAACCACTGGAAGCAGGTCGCCGGCTGGCGCAAGGTCTGCGACCTCGCGCGGGCCCACCTGAGCCGGCTCCAGGAATACCGCAAGGGGCTGGCCGAGGCCTGGCCTCCGGAGACCAATACGGCCGCCCGGGCGTACATTCGGGAGCTGGACGAGCTGATCGACAAGGTGCAGCGCACGCACGACGCCGCCAGCGCCAACTACACCGTGCTCTCCGCCGCCACGCAGGCCATCAGCACCACCCGCGCGGAGCTCAAGAAGATCTACGAGACGTACGCCGTCAAGGTCCAGGAGAAGCAGACGTACGACGCGACGCTCGCCGACCCGAAGGCAGCCATGGGCAGCCGGGTCCCCGACCGCCCGGTGACCGACGCCGACCTGGAACGACTCAACGTCCAGGCGCGCGGCATCATGTACGGCCTCAGCAACGAACTCCAACAGGCCCAAGTAATGCTCCGCCAACCACCACCCAGACTAAAGCCGTCGCCTGGCATAGACCAACACAACCCCGACGTCTACGGGGGCGCCGGCTCTGCCGCTCCGGTAATTCCTCCCGTCGTTCCCGTGCCGTTGTCGAGTTCGGCTACTTCGATCGCTGCCCGGCCGAACGCGAACGCGCAAAAAGTGTCCGCACCAACCGCCCGTGGCGTCGGGCCTGTTCTTGGCGGGATTGCACCCGGCCTAGCGCCCTCTCCAACGAATCCCGCGATGCCAGGTGTCGCTCCGCCCGGCCTCCCCAATGGGGCCGGCAGTGGACCAATGCCTACTATGCCGCCCAGCATGCGGCCTGGCCACGGGATCACTGGATCACCAATCGGTCAGTCCGGTCCACGCAGCCGGCCAGCCAACGGAGCCGCTAGTGGCCTCCCGCCTGCCACACCACCGGCATCGGCCCGACCCGGGCCGCCGGGTGGATTGATCGGCGGAACCCCCGGAGTGGGTTATGGACAACCGACTGGCAACGGCGCGCAGCAACGTCGGGTCAACCCAATTGGTGGAGTAATCGGTGGCGGGGGCGCAGGCACCGCTCCAACTGGGGCCGCAGGCTCCCGCCCCGGTGGTGGCCGCGGCTTCAGCTCGATACAAGGCACACCGCCAATCAATGGAGCACCTGGAATGGGCACTGCTCGCGCAGGTGGAACACCGGGCCGGCCAAGGCAGCACGACGGAGGCGGCGAAGAGTCGCGACGCTGGGATCCAGATCACCCATGGGACGTGGACCGAGGCGTAGACCCAGTAGTTCGCCCTCCAGACGAAGATGGCCCCATCGACCCAGGTCCGGCTATTGGCTTTAACCGTTGAAAGCTCGGACCGTTCAAGCCATTTTGGCGCTGTTCAGTCTTACGGCAGCGCTCCCGCTACCGACCACCTCACATGCCTGGTCCATCCGCGCCGCCCCAGATCTGCACGGCCGCGACCGAATTCGCGGGGATCAGTGGCATCTGAACTTCCTCAAAGTCACCGAGGCACACCGGATCAATCAAGGCGAAGGCGTAACGGTCGCAGTGCCAGACACCGGCGTTTACCCGCATCCCGATCTTGCCAGGAATCTACGCCGAGGCGTAGATATCGTTGCTGGAGGTAGTGGCGACGGCCGGCAAGACCAAGACAGTCATGGAACGGGCATGGCAGGGCTAATCGCTGCCCATGGAAACACCGACAACAAGGGCGCCCTCGGCATCGCGCCCAGGGCGAAGATCCTGCCCATACGGGTAAAACTAGACAACCAGGGGGGCACCAGCCATCAGTTGGCAGCGGCGATCGACTTCGCAATTAGAGAAAATGCCAAAGTAATTAGCATTTCCGCAGCAGGAGCGGCAGATAGCAAATTGCTTACGGCAGTCGACGCCGCGCTTCGCGCCGACATTGTTGTTGTCGCCGGAGCAGGCAACAAGCCACTTAGCCGACAAGTCGGCTTTCCCGCCTCTCACCCCGGCGTAATTGCAGTGGGCGGGATCGACCGCACCGGCCGTCTTGCCGCCGTCTCGGTTACTGGCCCCGAGGTTGATTTGGTAGCACCTGCTGCTGACATCTACAGCACGAGCGTGGACGGCAAGTACCGGAAAGGAACAGGAACCTCGGACTCCACCGCCATCGTCGCTGGGGCGGCAGCGTTAATTCGGTCCAAGTATCCGTACCTGCCCGCCTCGGAGGTGGCGCACAGGCTCACCGCCACCGCGATCGACAAGGGCCCTCCGGGACGGGACGACGAGTACGGGCACGGAGTCATAGACCTGGTGGCGGCGTTGACTGCTGACGTACCGCCGCTGGGTTTCGGTTCGGCGACGGCGAGCGCGCCGGCCCCCACCGCCCCGACCACGGCGGTAGCGGAGCCGGCGGACGACGGGAACAACGCGGCGACGGCCCGTGGGCTGGTCACTCTCGGGGTGATCGTGGCGGCCGGCGGCGCGTGGGCGTTCGTCGCCCGTCGGCGTCGTCGGGGTGACGACCCGCCGCCGCGCATCAGTCGCTGAGCCCGACCTGACGACCGACGGGCGGAGGAGTCCGCGACGCGGCGCGGGCAACAGGCCGACACGGCCCGCCGGGGGCGTGGTCGCTCCGATCAGCCGGTAACGTCGGCGACGTGCCGAAGTCCTTGCCGCTCCGCCTCGTGCTCGCGTCCGCCAGCCCTGCCCGCCGCAAGATTCTCCAAGCCGCCGGGATCGAGACGGACGTGCTGGTCAGCGGCGTCGACGAGTCCCTCGTGGTCACCGAGCGGGCAGAGGACCTCTGCTTGGAGTTGGCCCGGATGAAGGCGCAGGCCGTGCTCACCCGGCTGCGGCCGGCCGACGACCAGCGGACGCTGGTGATCGGCTGCGACTCTGTGCTGGCCTTCGACGGGGAGATCCTCGGCAAGCCGACCGACGCGGCGGACGCCACCCGGCGCTGGGAGCGGATGCGCGGGCGCAGCGGTGTGCTGCACAGCGGGCACTGCCTGATCGACGTCGAGGCCGGGCGGCGGGCCGAGGCGGTCGCGTCGACCGTGGTGCACTTCGCCGACGTCAGCGACGACGAGATCGCCACGTACGTGGGCACGGGCGAGCCGCTGGCTGTGGCCGGCGCCTTCACGATCGACGGGCTGGGCGGGCCGTTCGTGGAGCGCATCGAGGGCGACCCGAGCACGGTCATCGGGCTCAGCCTGCCGGTGCTGCGCCGCCTCCTCGCCGAGTTGGATCTTCGGCTGACGGATCTGTGGACGAAGGTCGCGCCCGGCAACCAGACGGTCGAGCCGCTCGGCTAGCGTCCGTTCATGACCACCAAGTCGATCCCGCTCACGTCGGAACTGCACGCGTACCTGGTCTCGCACGGTGCGCCGCCGGACGAGATCATGCGGGACCTGGCCGAGGAGACCCGCGCGGTCCTGCCGAACGACGCGCAGATGCAGGTCGCGCCGGAGCAGGCCGCCTTCCTGACCTTCCTCACCCGGCTGCTGGGGGTACGGCAGGCCGTCGAGGTGGGCACGTTCACCGGCCTCTCGTCGCTGGCCATCGCCCGAGGGCTGCCAGAGGGCGGGCGGCTGACCTGTTTCGACATCTCGGAGGAGTTCACCGGGATCGCCCGGCGCTACTGGGCTCGCGCCGGCGTGGACGACCGCATCGAGCTACGTATCGGCCCGGCCGGCGACACGCTGCGCGAGCTGCCCCACGAGCGGCACCTGGACTTCGCGTTCATCGACGCCGACAAGACCGGCTACCCGATCTACTGGGCGGAGCTGGTGCCCCGGATGCGTCCCGGCGGGGTGATCGCCGTCGACAACGTGCTGCGCGGGGGCCGGGTGATCGCGCCGCAGAACGCCGACGACCGGGCCATCGCGGCGTTCAACGACGAGGTGCTCGCCGACGTCCGTGTGGACGCGGTGATGCTCCCGATCGCCGACGGCCTCACCCTGGCCCGGGTGCACTGACGCTCCCGCCCTGCGCGAGCTTGGTAGGAAACGGCCCCTGGAGGGGCCGTTTCCTACCAAGATCCACGGACGCCGGAGGTCCACGGACGCCGGAGGTCCACGGACGCCGAAGATCCACGGGGACCGAAGATCCACGCGGGCGCCGCTTGGCGTCAGGCGGGAGCCGGGCGCAGGGCGCGGCCCAGGCGGGTGGCGAGCAGCGCGGCCGCCGCGATGAAGGCCGGCAGCAGCAGGAAGGCCAGGTGCGGGCCGACGCCGTCGGCCACCCAGCCGAGCGCGACCGGCGCGATCCCGAAGCCCACCCCCATCGAGTACGACGCATAGCCGGCCGCCCGGTCCGCGGCCGGCCCGGCGACGGCGAGCGCGATCGAGATCGCCAGCGGGTAGTGCAGGGCGTTGCCGAGGCCGAGGACGACCAGGCCGGTGACGGCGAGCCAGCCAACCGACGCGATCCAGAAGAGCGCGAACCCGGCCAGCGACACGCCCAGCGCGGCCAGCAGCAGCGGCACGGGCCGGTACCGCAGGGCGAGCCGGCCCCCGGCGAGCCGGCCCACGAACATGCCGCAGACGATCGCGGCGACGGCGGCCGAGGCGCCGCCGGCCGCCATCCCGGCGTGCGAGCGGAGCACGTCGGCCGTCCAGAGTGACAGGCAGACCTCGATCGAGCCGGTGACCGCCATCAGCACCCAGGCGATCCAGTACGCAGGCGGCAGCCGCCGACCCGACCGCTGGGCGTCGGGCGCCGCGCCGGCACCCGGACCCGAGGCGACATCGACGCCAGCGGCGACCGCCGAGCCCACAGCCGGACCCGAGGCCACGTCGACACCGGCGGGGACCACCGACCCCACGGCCGCACCCGAGGCGGCGTCGACACCGGCGGGGACGGTCAGGGCGGCGGCGGCCGGGTCGGTGGTCGGCGGATCGCCGGGAGCCGCGGCAGCGGGGGCGGGTCGCGGCAGGCGTACGCGGAAGGTCAGGGCGGCGAGCGCGACCAGCGCGATCAGGCCGACCTCGACGGCCATCGCCGGTCGCCAGCCCCAGCCGGCGTCCACGCTGGCGCCGATGACCAGCGGGGCGAGGATGCCGGCGCCGGCGCAGACGGCGTTGGCCTCGGTCAGCGCCGCCGGAGCGCCGGCGCCGTGCCGGTCGGTGAGCACCACGGACACGCCGCTGATCACCAGCATGCCGAAGGTGGCGATCACCGCGACGGCGGTGATCGTGGCGGGCAGGGCGCGGACGAGGCCCAGGGCGGCGACGCCGGCTGCCACGCCGGTGAGCCCAACCCAGATGGTCCGGCCCCGGCCGAACCGGCCGGCCAGGGGCGCGAAGAGCGCCCCGCCGGCCAGGGCGCCGACGGCGATACCGGTGCTGTGCAGGCCGGCGACGGCCGCCGAGGTGCCCTGTTCGTCGCGGAGCAGCGGCACGACGGGCCCGAAGCCGTAGAGGAAGAAGCCCCACAGCCCGAGCTGGGCGTAGGTCAGCCAGGTGAGCCGGTCACGGGTGAGGCGGGGCACCGGCCTCACGCTACAAGCGTCGGACCGGCGCCCCGCCCCTGGTGAGAGGCAACTCTCCCCGCCGTCAGGAAGGGGGAACCCCGCTCAGCGGACGCTGCGGGCGAACTGCCGCGCGGCCCAGACGACGCCGGCGGCGGCGAGGACCGCGATGATGCCGAGGCCCTGCCAGACCTTGTCGTCGCCGAGTTCGCCGGCGAAGAGGGCCCGGGTGCCGTCGACCGCCCAGGAGAACGGGTTCCACTCGGCGATGCCCTGGAGCCAGCCGGGGGCGAAGGTCAGCGGCAGCAGGATGCCGGAGAGCAGCAGGACGGGCTGGGCCACCGTGTTCATCAGCGGGGCCAGCGCGTCCTCGCTCTTGACCTTGAGCGCGATGCCGTAGGAGACGGCCGAGGTCATCAGCGCGATCAGGGCCAGCATGAGGTACGCCAGCAGCAGGTCGACGAGGGAGACGCGCAGGTCGAACAGGAGCGCGAGCAGCGTGATGATGACCGCCTGCACGATGAGCGACACCACGTCGCGCAGCGAGCGGCCGAGCAGCAGGGCGAGCCGGCTGACGGGGGTGACCCGGGAGCGTTCGATGACCCCGGCGCGCAGCTCGGCGATCAGGCCGAAGCCCTGGAACAGGCCGCCGAAGATGGCCAGCAGCACCAGCAGGCCCGGTACGAAGATCTTGTAGGCCTCCGCCTGGGTGGGCGCGTTCAGCGCCGGCTTGAGCAGCGGGGCGAAGAGCAGCAGGTACATCACCGGCTGGAAGACGCCGACGAAGACCCAGACGGGGTTGCGCAGCAGCAGCTGGAGCTGGCGCTGGAAGATCAGCCAGGTGTCACGGGCGAGTTTCATCAGATCTCTCCGGTCTGGGCTCAGGACTCGCGCAGCGAGCGGCCGGTCTTGGTGAGGAAGACGTCGTCGAGGCTGGGCCGGTGCAGCTCGATGGAGCTGAGCGCCAGGCCGGCGCTGTCCACCCGGCGCAGGATCTGCGGGATGGCGGTCGCGCCCTCGTCGACGTAGAGGCGCAGCCCGCCCTCGTCGACGGTCTCCAGCTTGTTGACGTACGGCTCGCCGTCGAGCAGTTGCGCGGCCTGCGGAGTGGCCGCGGCGTCGAGCCCGACCAGTACGACGTCGCCGGAGATCTCGCGCTTCAGGTCGGCCGGGGTGCCCTCGGCGACCACCTCGCCGTGATCCATGATCGCGATCCGGTCGCAGAGCGCGTCGGCCTCCTCCAGGTAGTGGGTGGTGATGAAGACGGTCATGCCGTCGGTACGCAGCCGCCGGATCTCGTCCCACATGTGCGCGCGGCTCTGCGGGTCGAGGCCGGTGGTCGGCTCGTCCAGGAAGACGATCTTCGGCTCGTGGATGATGCCGAGGGCGATCTCCACCCGCCGGCGCTGGCCGCCGGAGTAGGTCTTGCACTTGCGGTCGGCGTACTCGGTGAGCTGGAAGGCGTCGAGGGCGCGGGCGGCCCGCCGCTGCGCGTCGGCCTTGCCGATGCCGTACATCCGGGCGTGCAGGACCAGCTCCTCCCGGGCGGTGGACTCGTCCCAGGTGCTGCCGCCCTGGGCGACGTAGCCGATGCGCCGGCGCACCTCGGCCGGGTCCTTGCGCAGGTCGGCCCCGGCGACGGTGGCCTCGCCGCCGTCCGGCTCGATGAGCGTGGCCAGCATCCGCAGGGTGGTGGTCTTGCCGGCGCCGTTGGGGCCGAGGAAGCCGAAGATCTCCCCCTCGGCGACCTTCAGGTCCACGCCGCGCACCGCGTCGACGGTCTTCGTCTGGCGACCCTCTCGGGAGCAGAAGGACTTCCGCAACCCTCTGGTCTCGATCATCTCTGCTCCTGGTCGTCCGGGCCGGTGCCACCGGCCACCTGTCTGTCCCTCGGAGACGACGCCGGACGGCATGCTCCCCCGTGGCGTCCCGGGCAGGCTAACGCGATATAACTTTTATGGTCAACGTTGATTATTCGTCGTCCGTCGGCCGGGGCGGCAGCCGCTCCTCCCAGCCCTGCCACCCCTGCGCCCGATCCAGCCCCTCGGGCAGGTACGGCACTCCCGACTCGATCCGTTCCGCGATCCGCTCGCACCACGAGATCTCCGCCTCGGACCGGGCCGTCCACAGCTCGAACATCCACCCCACGTGCACCGGCTTGGTCTCACGCATCCAGCCAGAGCTCAACGACGTACGCATCCACTCGACACCGGCGCGCAGCAGGTTCGCCCGGTTGCGCAGGGCGGCCGCCGCCTCCTCGCGGGGCATCGCGGGCAGGAAGGAGAACGCCGCCGTGAACGGATCCGGCGGCTCGTGCAGCCGCCACCACAGGCCGCGCAGCAGCGACTCGAACTCCTCCTCCCCCTTCGGGGTCACCTCGTACGTGGTGCGGGCCGGACGGGCGCCCACCTGCTCCGTGGCCACCGCGCGCAACAGCCCCTCCTGGGTCAGCTTGCGCAGGGCGTGGTAGATCGACCCGGGCTGCACGTTCGCCCACTTGTCGGCGTTCCAACTGAGCAGCTCGCGGCGCACGTCGTAGCCGTGCACGGGCTGCATCCAGCGCACCAGGCCGAGGATCATCATTCGCGTGGCAGACACCGGACGAGCGTAATAGGCAAATTTGACTAGGGTGGCGGAAGACAGTGCGGCATCCCACACTGAGCGATCGTTAGGGCCGACACGGTGGCCGATACACTCCCGGTCAGTGACCCTCCGGGAGGAGCCAGCAAGGTGCGCAAGGTACTCATCGCCAACCGCGGCGAGATCGCCGTCCGCGTCATCCGCGCCTGCCGCGACGCCGGCCTCGGCAGCGTCGCCGTCTACGCCGACTCCGACCGGGACGCCCTGCACGCCACGCTGGCCGACGAGGCGTACGCGCTCGGCGGGGACACCGCCACCGAGACGTACCTGCGCATCGACAAGCTGCTGGAGGTCGCCGCGAAGGCCGGGGCCGACGCGGTGCACCCCGGCTACGGCTTCCTCTCCGAGAACGCCGACTTCGCCCAGGCCGTCATCGACGCCGGGCTGACCTGGATCGGCCCCACCCCGCAGGCGATCCGGGACCTCGGCGACAAGGTGACGGCCCGGCACATCGCCCAGCGCGCCGGCGCGCCGCTGGTGCCCGGCACCCCCGACCCGGTCGGCGGCCCCGACGAGGTGCTGGCGTTCGCCGTCGACCACGGCCTGCCGGTCGCCATCAAGGCCGCCTTCGGCGGCGGCGGGCGCGGGCTCAAGGTCGCCCGCACCATGGAGGAGATCCCGCACCTGTTCGAGTCGGCCACCCGCGAGGCGGTCGCCGCGTTCGGCCGGGGCGAGTGCTTCGTCGAGCGCTACCTCGACAAGCCCCGCCACGTCGAGGCACAGGTGCTGGCCGACCAGCACGGCAACGTGATCGTGGTCGGCACGCGCGACTGCTCGCTCCAGCGCCGGCACCAGAAGCTCGTCGAGGAGGCCCCCGCGCCGTTCCTCACCGACGCGCAGCGCGCCCAGATCCACGACAGCGCCAAGGCGATCTGCCGGGAGGCGGGCTACCACGGCGCCGGCACGGTCGAATACCTGGTCGGCGCCGACGGCACCATCTCCTTCCTGGAGGTCAACACCCGCCTCCAGGTCGAGCACCCGGTCACCGAGGAGACCGCCGGCATCGACCTGGTGCGCGAGCAGTTCCGCATCGCCGACGGCGAGAAGCTGCGCCTCACCGAGGACCCGACCCCGCGCGGGCACTCGATCGAGTTCCGGATCAACGGCGAGGACCCGGGCCGCAGCTTCCTGCCCGCCCCCGGCACGGTCACCGCGCTGCGGCTGCCCACCGGTCCCGGCGTCCGGGTCGACACCGGCATCTCCGCCGGTGACGTGATCGGCGGCAACTTCGACTCGCTGCTGGCAAAGGTGATCGTCACCGGCGAGACGCGTACCGAGGCGCTGGAGCGGGCCCGCCGCGCCCTGGACGAGATGGTCGTCGAGGGCATGGCCACCGCGCTGCCGTTCCACCGGCTGGTGGTCCGGGACGAGGCGTTCACCGCCGAGCCGTTCGCCGTGCACACCCGGTGGATCGAGACCGAGTTCGACAACACCGTCCCGCCGTTCACCGCCGCCGCCGGCGCCGCCGAGGCGCCGGCCGAGCGCGAGACCGTCGTGGTCGAGGTCGGCGGCAAGCGGCTGGAGGTCAGCCTCCCCGCCGGCCTCGGCGGGGGTACGGCCACCGCCGCGCCCGCCGCGCGCAAGCCGGCCCGTCGTGGCGGCGGAGCCAGGGCCGGCGTCGCGGTCAGCGGCGACGCGCTCACCTCCCCGATGCAGGGCACCATCGTCAAGATCGCGGTCGCCGACGGCGACACCGTGGCCGAGGGTGACCTGGTCGTGGTGCTGGAGGCGATGAAGATGGAGCAGCCGCTGCACGCCCACAAGGCGGGTACGGTCAGCGGCCTCGCGGCCGAGGTCGGCGCCGTCATCACCGCCGGCGCGGCGATCTGCACCATCGCCTGACCCGCCGCCCCGGCGCCGGGCGCCCCACGCCGCGGAGACCGGGTGAGGTCGGCGTCAGCGCAGCTCGACGTCAGCGCAGCTCGGCGCCGGCCACCGCCCGGACAGCGGCCGTCAACGCCTCCAGCGTGGTGGATGCCACCCGCCAGTGCTGCCAGTACAACGGGCGGTCCAGGTGCCGCCCGGCGCCGAGGTCCACGCAGCGCCCGGCGGCGATGTCGGCGCGGGCGACGCGTTCCGGCACCATCCCCCAGCCGAGCCCGAGCCGCACCGCCTCGTTGAAGCCGTCGAAGGACGGAACGTAGTGGATCGGCGGGTCGAACCGGCGCCGGGTGACCGTACGGGCGAACCGCTGCTGGAGCTGGTCCTTGCGGTCGAACGCCATCGCCGGCGCGGACGCGAGGGCGGCCTCGGTGAGACCGTCGGGGAAGTGCCGGGCTGCGAACCCCGCCTCGGCCAGCGCGACGTACCGCATGGCGCCCAGCCGCTCCACCCGGCAGCCCTGCACGGCCTCGCGCTGCGCGGTCACGGCGGCCATCGCCGTGCCGTCGCGGACCAGCTCCGCGGTGTGGTGCTCGTCGTCCCGGCGGACGTCGAACAGGAGCGCCAACTCGGTCGGCAGTCGCGCCAGCGCGCCGACGAACCAGGTGCCCAGCGAGTCCCCGTTCGCCACGACCGTCACCCGGGTGGGCACGGGCCCGCCGACGGCGGGCCGGGCGGCGTCCAGCGCCTCGCGTTCCAGCAGGGCGACCTGCCCGGCCAGCCGCAGCAGCGGCCGACCCGCGTCCGTGGCCCCGCACGGCTTCGTCCGCCGGACGAGCACCTGCCCGACGGCCTGTTCCAGCGCCTTGATCCGCTGGCTGACGGCCGAGGGGGTGACGTGCAGGGACCGCGCCGCCGCCTCGAAGCTGCCCTCGCGGACCACCGCCGCGAACGTCCGGAGCTGCGTGGTGTCCAGCATGATGAAGCCGAGCTTAACCGCCATGAGAATCCTTAGCTGGGCTGCATCCCGTGCGGCTCGTAGCCTCGGTGCGTGCCCGACATCCTCAGCAGCTCCGTGGCCGGCTCCGCCGCCGCCGGCTTCACCCTCGCCATCGCGCTGATCGCCGCCATCGGCGCGCAGAACGCCTTCGTCCTGCGGCAGGGCCTGCGCCGCGAGCACGTCCTGCCGGTCGTCGCCGTCTGCGCCGGGTCCGACGCGCTGCTGATCGCGCTCGGCATCGCCGGCATGGGCGGCGCCACGGCCGAGCATCCCGCCGCCCTCACCGCCGTCCGGTGGTTCGGCGCCGCGTTCCTGCTGGGGTACGCCGCGCTGGCCGCCCGCCGCGCGCTGCGCCCCGGCGCGCTCTCCCCCGCCGACCGGCCGCCGGCCACGCTCGGGGCGACGCTGCTGGCCTGTCTCGCGTTCACCTACCTCAACCCGCACGTCTACCTCGACACCGTGCTGCTGCTCGGCGGGGTGGCCCGCCAGCACCCGCACCACTGGGTCTTCGGCGCGGGCGCCGCGCTGGCCAGCGTGGTCTGGTTCACGGTCATCGGCGCCGCCGCCCACCGGCTCGCGCCCGTGCTGGCCCGCCCGGTGGCCTGGCGGATCATCGACGGCACGGTGGCCGTCGTGATGGTGGCGGTCGCGGCCACCCTGCTGTTCGGCTGACGGCGCCGACCTGCCGGTCGGGGTGTTTTCGGCTACCACCGGGGGCGCGGGCGCCGGCGGGCGGGAATGATGGCGACGTGCGGTTCCTTCACGGCGCGGCTCCCGCGCACGACCTGACCTACAACGACGTCTTCATGGCGCCCGCCCGTTCCGAGGTGGGCTCGCGGCTCGACGTCGACCTGGCCACCACCGACGGTACGGGCACCACCATCCCGCTGGTGGTGTCGAACATGACGGCGGTGGCCGGCCGCCGGATGGCCGAGACGGTCGCCCGGCGCGGCGCGATCGCGGTCATCCCGCAGGACATCCCCATCGAGGTGGTGGCGAACGTCGTCGCCTGGGTCAAGCGGCGGCACCTGGTGCACGACACGGCCATCACGCTGGGCCCGACCGACACCGTCGGCGACGCGATCCACCTGCTGCCGAAGCGGTCGCACGGCGCCGTGGTCGTGATCGACGACGAGAGCCGGCCGGTGGGCGTGGTGACCGAGGCCGACACGATCAGCGTGGACCGTTTCGCCCAGCTCCGGCACGTGATGTCCACCGAGCTGCACACCGTGCCGGCGGACGCGGACCCGCGTACCGGCTTCGACCGGCTCTCGGCGGGCCGGCGCCGGCTCGCCCCGGTCGTCGACGCGGAGGGACGCCTGGTCGGGGTGCTGACCCGGCAGGGCGCGCTGCGGGCCACCCTCTACCGGCCGGCCGTGGACGACCGGGGCCGGCTGCGGATCGCCGCCGCCGTGGGCATCAACGGCGACGTGACCGGCAAGGCGGCGGCGCTGCTGGAGGCGGGGGTGGACACGCTGGTCGTGGACACCGCGCACGGCCACCAGGAACGGATGATCAGCGCCCTGCGGGCGGTCCGGGCGCTGGACCCGGCGGTCCCGGTCGCGGCCGGCAACGTGGTGACCGCCGAGGGCGTACGCGACCTCGTGCGGGCGGGCGCCGACATCGTCAAGGTCGGCGTCGGCCCGGGTGCGATGTGCACCACCCGGATGATGACCGGGGTGGGCCGGCCGCAGTTCTCCGCCGTGCTCGACTGTGCCGCCGCGGCCCGCCAGCTCAACCGGCACGTCTGGGCCGACGGCGGGGTCCGCCACCCGCGCGACGTGGCGCTGGCGCTGGCCGCCGGGGCCTCGAACGTGATGATCGGCTCCTGGTTCGCCGGCACGTACGAGTCCCCCGGCGACCTCTACACCGACGCCGACGGCCGGCGCTACAAGGAAAGCTTCGGCATGGCCTCGGCACGGGCGGTCAGCGCGCGCACGGCCGACGACAGCGCGTACGACCGGGCCCGCAAGGCGGTCTTCGAGGAGGGCATCTCCTCGGCGCGGATGTACCTGGACCCGGCCCGCCCGGGCGTGGAGGACCTGATCGACGAGATCATCGCGGGGGTACGCAGCGCCTTCACCTACGCGGGCGCGCGCGACCTCGCAGAGTTCCACGAACGGGCCCTGGTCGGCGTGCAGAGCACGGCCGGCTACACCGAGGGGATGCCGCTGCCCACGAGCTGGTGACACCGCCACCCGGCCTACGGCCTCGCGGACCGCAGCCGGCTCGCGCTGCCGGCTGGCGAGCGGCTGCCGGCGGCCGGGTAGCCGGCGGCTGGCGGCCGGCTGGTGGACCGGACACGGCCGCGGGCCGACCACCTCTCTGCCGCCTGTCGAGCTGAATCGTCTACGACATCAGCTCGACAGGACCGGCACGGCCACCCAGCCACCCAGCCATCCGGCCGCCCGGGCCACGGGGCCATCAGGCCACGGGGCCACGGCCGCCCGGGCTACGGGGCTACCGGACTGGATCCGGATTCCGTCACGGCTGCGCCCGAGAAGGGCTCGTCAGGGCTTCGGGAAGAGGCGGTGGATCACCTCGCGGGCCGCCTTGCGGGGGTCGTCGCCGACCCGGGGCGGCAGCGCGCCCGAGAGCCAGAGCGTGGCGAAGCCGTGCACGATGGACCAGGCCGCGAGCGCGTCGCCCAGCGGGTCCTCCGCCGTCGGGCGGCCCTCGGGCAGCCCGGCGACGCCCGAGTGCAGCGCGTCGCCGGCCCGCTGGCGGGCCGCCACCAGTTCCTTCGCGTCGGAGCGGTAGAGGTCCGGCCGGAACATCACCTCGAAGTGCGCGCGGTGCCCGACCGCGAAGTCGACGTACGCGACGCCCCTGTCGAGCAGGTCGCCGCCGGCGTCGTGCAACGCCTCGGCCAGCAGGTGGAAGCCCTCGGCGGCGAGGGCGGTGAGCAGCCCGGCCTTGTCGCCGAAGTGGTGTGCGGGGGCGGCGTGCGAGACACCGGCGCGGCGGGCGAGGTCGCGCAGGCTCAGTGCCGCGGGGCCGGATTCCTCGATCACCCGTACCGCTGCGGTGAGCAGGGCACGACGTAGGTCCCCGTGATGGTAGCCGCGCGTTCCGGTCATGTCAGGATCCTATCTTGTCATTGACAAGTTGACACTCCGAGAGGCAATCTTGCCGGCGACAAGTTTCCCCTTCGAGGAGGTACTGATGGCTCCGCTCGTCGCTCTCGTGACCGGCACCGTACTAGCCCGGCTGGCCGGGCTGGTCGGCGTGGCCGCCCTCGACGGCTGGCACCCCGCGCTGCGGGTGGGACTGGCGCTGATGTTCGTGGTGACCGGGGTGGCGCACTTCGCCCCGGCGTACCGCAGGGACATGATCGCGATGGTGCCGCCCGGCCTGCCCCGGCCCGACCTGCTGGTCACGCTCACCGGGGTGCTGGAACTGGTGGGCGCGGTCGGGCTGCTGGTGCCCGCGACCGCCCGCTGGGCCGCGGGCGGTCTCGCGCTGTTGATGCTGGCCATGTTCCCGGCGAACGTCTCGGCGGTCCGGCGCGGGCTGACCCTCGCCGGCCGGCCGGCGACCCCCCTCGGCCCGCGCACGGCGGAGCAGATCCTCTTCGTCGGCGCGGCGGCCGCTATTTGGTTTGGGGCCTGACGTTCAGGGAGCTAACCTGCTTCCCATGCATCTGACAGAGCTGCGGGACGTGCCCCTCGCGCGGCTGCTCGTGGTCGCCGGGCACGTCACCGGGCAACGGTGGAACCGCTATCTCGCCGAGGCGCACGGCCTCACCCAGGCCGGGATGGTCACCCTGATGACCCTCGCCGAGCACGGCGAACTGCCGCACCGCACGGTTGCCGAGCGCTGCTTCGTCCGGCCGGCCACCCTGACCGGCATCGTCGACACCCTCGTGCGCGACGGCCTCGTCGAGCGGCAGCGCGACACGACCGACCGACGCAGCGTCAAGATCGCGATCACGACGGCCGGTCGGGCCCGCGTCGAGGCGGTGACCGCCATGATCCGCTCCGGCGCCCCGCTCACCTCGGTGGACGCCGACCCGGCGAAGGCGGCGGTGATCCGCGAGTTCCTCCTCGAGGTCATCGGCAACGGCGACCAGGCCACCCCGGAAGGGGGCCTGGCATGCTGACCCGGCTGCTGCGTACGCACCTGCGTCCGTACCACCGGCCGCTGGCCGCGGTGGTGCTGCTCCAGTTCGTCGGCACCATCGCGTCGCTATACCTGCCCAGCCTCAACGCCGACATCATCGACCTGGGGGTAGCCCGGGGCGACACCGCCTTCATCCTGCGTACCGGCGGCTGGATGCTCGCGGTCAGCCTGGTGCAGATCGTCTGCTCGGTCGCGGCCGTCTACCTCGGCGCGCGGACCGCGATGGCCTTCGGCCGGGACGTCCGCTCGACGATCTTCGGGCACGTCAACCGCTTCTCCGCCCGTGAGGTCGCCCGGTTCGGCGCGCCCTCGCTGATCACCCGCAACACCAACGACGTGCAGCAGGTGCAGATGCTCGTGCTGATGAGCTGCACGATGCTCGTCGCCGCACCCATCATGAGCGTCGGCGGCGTGGTGATGGCGCTGCGCGAGGACGTCGGGCTCTCCTGGCTGATGCTGGTCAGCGTGCCCGGGCTGGCCGTCGCCCTGTGGCTGATCATCCGGCGGATGGTGCCGGGCTTCCGGCTCATGCAGACCCGCATCGACACCGTCAACAGGGTGCTGCGCGAGCAGATCACCGGCATCCGGGTGGTGCGGGCGTTCGTCCGGGAGCCGTACGAGACGGAGCGCTTCGCGACGGCGAACGCCGACCTCACCGCGACCGCGCTGCGCATCGGCCGCCTGATGGCGTTGATCTTCCCGGTGGTGATGCTGGTGCTCAACGTCTCCAGCGTCGCCGTGCTCTGGTTCGGCGCCGAGCGGGTGGACGCCGGGGCGATCCAGGTCGGCTCGCTGACCGCCTTCCTCCAGTACCTGATGCAGATCCTGATGGCCGTCATGATGGCCACCTTCATGCTGATGATGGTGCCGCGCGCGGCGGTCTGCGCCGAGCGGATCGTCGAGGTACTCGACACCGACTCCTCCGTGGTGCCCGCCGCCCGGCCCGTCACCGAGGTGACGACCCACGGCGAGTTGGAACTGCGCGACGTCGGGTTCCAGTACCCGGGCGCGGCCGAGCCGGTGCTGCGCAACGTGTCGTTCCGGGTGACCCCGGGAACGACGACGGCGGTCATCGGCAGCACCGGCGCGGGCAAGACCACCCTGCTGTCGCTCGTGCCCCGGCTGGTCGACGCGACCGCCGGCGCGGTGCTCGTCGACGGCGTCGACGTACGGGACCTGGCGCCGGACGCGCTGTGGCGCCGGATCGGACTGGTGCCGCAGCGGCCGTACCTGTTCACCGGGACGGTGGCGAGCAACCTGCGCTACGGCAACCCGGACGCGACCGACGCGGAACTCTGGGACGCGCTGGAGATCGCCCAGGCGCGGGACTTCGTCGCCGCGATGCCCGAGGGGCTGGAGTCGTCCATCGCGCAGGGCGGCACGAACGTCTCCGGCGGGCAGCGGCAGCGGCTGGCCATCGCGCGGGCCCTGGTGCGACGCCCGGAGATCTACCTCTTCGACGACTCGTTCTCCGCGCTCGACCTCGGCACGGACGCGCGGCTGCGGGCGGCGCTGCGCCCCGTCACCGCGGACGCCGCCGTGGTGATCGTGGCGCAGCGGGTCTCCACCATCGTCGGCGCCGACCAGATCGTCGTGCTGGAGAACGGGGGCGTGGTGGGCATCGGCCGACACGACGAACTGTTGAGGACCTGTCCGACGTACGCCGAGATCGTGGCGTCGCAGAACACGGCGGAGGTGACGGCGTGAGCGAGCGGAGCGAGCGAACCATCAGGCACAGCAGCGTGGCGCCTCATGTCGCTACCGAGCGAAGCGAGGTGGCGGCATGAGCGCCGTACCGCAGCAGAAGCCGGCCGCCGAGGAGCGGACGCCGAAACGGCTGCCGCCCGGCGGACAGCGCGGCGGGCCGCCGTGGGCGGGGGCCGGGATGCCCGCCGAGCGGTCGATGAACTTCGGGCCCTCGGCCCGGCGGCTGCTGGGCCGGCTGCGCCCGCAACGCCTCCAGCTCGTCGCCGTGATCGCCCTGGCGGTGGTCAGCGTGGCGCTCAGCGTCATCGGGCCGAAGGTGCTCGGCTGGGCCACCGACCTGATCTTCACGGGGGTGATCGGCCGGCAGCTGCCGGCGGGCACCACCGCCGACCAGGCGGTGGCCGCCGCGCGGGCGGCCGGCAACGACAACTTCGCCGACATGCTCGCCCGGATGGACGTGGTGCCCGGCGTGGGCATCGACTTCGCCGCGCTGGCGCGCGTGCTGCTGCTGGCGCTGGGGCTCTTCGTGGGGGCCAGCCTGCTGATGTGGTGGCAGGGGTGGCTGCTCAACGGGGTGGTGCAGCGCACCGTGCTGCGGCTGCGCGCCGACGTGGAGGACAAGCTCAACCGGCTGCCGCTGCCCTACTTCGACCGGCAGCCCCGGGGCGAGCTGCTCAGCCGGGTCACCAACGACATCGACAACATCTCGACCAGCCTCCAGCAGACGCTGAGCCAGCTGCTCACCTCGCTGCTCACCGTGGTGGGCGTGCTGGCCATGATGTTCTGGATCTCGCCGCTGCTCGCCCTGGTGGCCCTGGTCGCGGTCCCGGTCTCGGTGGTCGTCACCACCAGCATCGCCAAGCGGTCGCAGCAGCAGTTCATCGCCCAGTGGACGCACACCGGCGAGCTGAACGGTCAGATCGAGGAGGCGTTCACCGGCCACGAGCTGGTCAAGGTCTTCGGCCGCCAGCGCGAGGTGGAGGCCGCCTTCACCGCGAAGAACGAGGAGCTGTTCCGGGCGAGCTTCGGCGCCCAGTTCGTCTCCGGGATCATCATGCCGGCGATGATGTTCGTCGGGAACCTCAGCTACGTGGCGATCGCCGTGGTGGGCGGCCTGCGGGTGGCGTCGGGGTCGATGAGCCTCGGCGACGTGCAGGCGTTCATCCAGTACTCCCGGCAGTTCACCCAGCCACTCACCCAGGTCGCCTCGATGGCGAACCTGCTCCAGTCCGGGGTGGCCTCCGCCGAGCGGGTCTTCGCCGTGCTCGACGCCGAGGAGCAGAGCCCCGACCCGGTCGAGCCGGCCCGGGTACGCGACCCGCGCGGCCGGGTCGAGTTCTCGAACGTCTCCTTCCGGTACACCCCGGACAAGCCGCTGATCGAGGACCTCTCCCTGGTCGCCGAGCCCGGCCACACGGTGGCCATCGTCGGGCCGACCGGGGCCGGCAAGACCACGCTGGTCAACCTGGTCATGCGCTTCTACGAGCTGGACGCCGGCCGGATCACGCTCGACGGGGTGGACGTCACCACGATGCGCCGCGACGACCTGCGCGGCCGGATCGGGATGGTGCTCCAGGAGACGTGGCTCTTCGGGGGCACCATCCGCGACAACATCGCGTACGGCCGCCCCGGGGCGAGCGAGGAGGAGATCGTGGCCGCCGCCCGGGCGACGTTCGTCGACCGGTTCGTCCGCAGCCTGCCCGACGGCTACGACACGGTGATCGACGAGGAGGGCAGCAACGTCAGCGCCGGCGAGAAGCAGCTCATCACGATCGCCCGCGCCTTCCTCGCCGAGCCGTCGCTGCTGATCCTTGACGAGGCGACCAGCTCGGTGGACACCCGCACCGAGGTGCTGCTCCAGCGGGCCATGGCCGCCCTGCGCTCGGACCGGACGAGCTTCGTCATCGCGCACCGGCTCTCCACCATCCGCGACGCCGACCTGATCCTGATGATGGAGGACGGCCGGATCGTGGAGCAGGGCACGCACGACCAACTGCTCGCCGCGCAGGGCGCGTACCACCGCCTGTACCGGTCGCAGTTCACCGCCGCCGTCCAGCCCGACCCCGACCCGCAGCCCGAGCCCGAGCCCGCGCTGGTCGAGGGGTCCACCCGGTGAGGGGCGGGCCGCCGGTGGCGCGGGGCGGGCGGCCGACGGGGTCGGGGCCGGACGGGGGCTCAGCCGGCCGGCAGCAGGGTCGGGGCGCGGTCGGCCACCACCGCGCCGATCAGCCGCAGGGCGTCGGCGGCGGGCATCGGGTCGAGGGCCCGGCCGCCGCGCAGCCGCAGCGCGACCGCGTCCTCGGCCGCCTCGCGGGGGCCGAGGACGGCGGCGTACGGGACCCGGGCCCGGGCCGCGTCGCGGATGCGGGAGCCCAGCGACCCGGCCCCGTCGACCTCGACGCGCAGCCCCGCGGCCAGCGCGTCGCGGGCGAGCCGGGCCGCCGCGTCGGCCTGGCCGTCCCCGACGGGCAGCACCACGAGCTGCACCGGGGCGTACCAGGCGGGGAAGGCGCCCTCGTGCACCTCGATCAGGTACGCGAAGAGCCGCTCCATGCTGCCGACGAGGCTGCGGTGCACCATCACGGGTCGACGCCGCGCCCCGGACGCGTCGGTGTACGACAGGTCGAACCGCTCCGGCTTGTCGAAGTCGAGCTGGACGGTGGAGAGGGTGAACTCCCGCCCGGCGGCGTCGCGCACCTGAACGTCGATCTTCGGCCCGTAGAACGCGGCCTCCCCCGGCGCCTCGGTGAACTCCACCCCGTCGAGCGCGGCGCGCAGCAGCTCCTCGGCCCGCGCCCAGCCGGCGTCGTTCCCGACGTACCTCTCCCCCGGACCGCGCAGCGACAGCCGGAACCCCGCCGGCCGTACGCCGAGCGCGGCGTGCGCCTCGCGGATGAGCCGCAGGATCTCGGCGACCTCCTCGCCCACCTGTTCCAGGGCGCAGAAGTTGTGCGCGTCGTTGAGCGAGATGGCCCGCACCCGGGACAGCCCGCCGAGCACTCCCGAGCGCTCGGCCCGGTACATGCCGCCCAGCTCGGCGATGCGCAGCGGCAGCTCCCGGTAGGAGCGGCCCCGGGCCCGGAACACGAGGGCGTGGTGCGGGCAGAGCGCCGGGCGCAGCACGAACTCGTCGTCGGCGCCGAGCGCCATCGGCGGGAACATGTCCTCGGCGAAGTAGCCGAGGTGGCCGGAGCGTTCGAAGAGTTCCCGCCTGCCCAGCGGCGGGGTGACGACGTGCCGGTAGCCGGCCCGGCGTTCCAGCTCGCGGACGTACTCCTCGACGGCGTGCCGGGCGGCCGCGCCCGCCGGCAGCCAGAGCGGCAGCCCGGCGCCGGCCAGCGGGTCGGAGTCGAACAGCTCCAGCTCCCGGCCGAGCCTGCGGTGGTCGATCATGTCGCGCTCCTTGATCGGGTGCGACCCGGAGGCGACCCGGTCACCGGACGCCACGAGGCCCCGGGGCGGATCGCCCCGGGGCCTCGTCGACGGTCAGGTCAGTGCGGCGCGCCGGGGTCTCCCGGCGTCGTGGTGGATACCGCACTGCGCATGCGGCGACGGTACGCCCCCGCCCTTGGCGGCCGCAGCCGGATTTTCCGGGCGGTCCGGGAAGGCGCGGGTCGGCGCGCCGGGCGGGACGTGGGTGGGCCGCCGGCACGGGACCTGCCGGCGGCCCGCGGCGGCCGCACCATCGGAAACGGGGGACCCGACGGTCGTGGGGCCGCGCGCCGACAACGGTACGCCGGGCCGCTGCGATCCGCCGACCCTCGACGGCACCCGCATCCGTCACCTCCGGCGGTGTCCGCTCGTTGCGCCCGGTGGCCCTGCCGTGTCGGTGGTCACCAGGAGCCAGGGTCGTGCCCCGTGACGTCGGACGACCAGTCAGGCTCGGTACCCGCAATCGGCCCCGTCCGGCGAGGTGGCAGTCGTGCCCGAACTACTCACTGAGATCGCGTCGCCGGCCTGGGCGTACGTCGCACTGCTCGCGCTGCTGGTCGCGGACGCCTTCGTCCCGGTGATCCCCACCCAGGTCGTCATGATCACGGGTGGCGCCCTCACCGTGTACGGCGGGCTGAACCTGCCGGTGACCATCGCCGTCGGCGCGCTCGGCGTCTTCGTCGGGGACCTGGCCTGCTACCTGCTCGGGCGGGGCGCCCCGGACCGCCGGGCACCGCGCGACGTGCAGCGGGGCCGGGCCCGGCGGGTCGCCAACCGGGTCACCCGGGGGCTGCGCCGGCCCGGGCCGCTCGTGATCCTGCTCTGCCGCTTCGTGCCGGGCGGCCGGATGGCGGCCTGCTTCTCGGCCGGCCGCAGCCGGTACCCGTACCGGCTCTTCGTGCTCTACGAGGGCCTGGCGGCGATCGGCTGGGCCACCTACGGCGGGCTGGTCGGGCACCTCGGCGGGACGGCGCTCACCGAGTCGGCGTGGCGGCTGGCGCTGATCGCGGGGCTCGCGGCGGCCGGCTTCGCGGCGGCGGGCTGGGCGATGACCGTCGTCGGCGCCCGGCGGGCCGCCGAGCCGGTGGCGGTGGTGCCGGTCGTCGTCACGGCCCGAAGGGACGGGCCCGGGGCGGAGTGACCGGCCGCGCCGGCACCGCCTAGGGGCGGTCCCGGGCATCGGTCTCGGTGGGGCGCCCGGATCCGTCTGGGGTTCCTTCCGCGACAGGCTGAGCCATGCCCGGAACCCGGAACAGTGGACTGCTGGCCCTCGGCGGGATCGCCCTGGCGGCGCTGCTCGCCGTGATCGGCCACGTCGAGGTGAACGAGGACCTGGACCCGTGGGCGCTGACCGTCAGCGACTTCGCCGTCTCCGACCGGGGCGGCGTGATCGACGCCGCCATGGTGGTGCTCGCGGCGGCCACCGCCGTGCTCCTGCCCGCCCTGTGGCGCGCCCACCGGCCGTCCGACGCCGGGCCGAAGCGGGCCGCCGAGGCGCTGCTGGCCGCCTGGGTCGGCGGGCTGCTGCTGGCCGCCGTGGTGCCGACGAACCAGCCCGGCCTGCCCATGGACGCCGCCGCCTACGTCCACCGGTACGCCTCCGTGGTCGCCTTCCTGGCGCTGCCGGTCGCCGGCTGGCTGCTCGCCCGACGCCTGCCCGGAGCCGCCGGCCGCCGGGTACGCGGCCTCGCCACGGCCAGCGTGGCGCTGGCGGCGGCGATGGTCTGGTCGGCCTACCCCGGCGACCGGCTGCTGCTCGGCCTGGTCGAGCGGCTGCTCATCCTCACCGAGGTCGCCATGCTCGTCGTCGTCGCGGTCGCCCTGCTCCGCCGGGTCACTCCAGCTCGTGCAGCATGAGCTGGCGGGCGGCCTCGGTGATGGAGCCCGAGAGGCTCGGGTAGATCGTGATCGTCTGAGCCAGCTCGTTGACCGTGAGGTTGTTCTCCACCGCCATGGTGATCGGCAGGATCAGCTCGCTGGCCTTCGGCGCCACCACGACGCCGCCGATCACCTGGCCGCTGGCCGGACGGCAGAAGAGCTTGACGAAGCCGTCGGCGAGGTCGTCCATCTTCGCCCGGGCGTTGCCGTCCAGCGCCAGCATCACCTGCCGGGCCGGCACCTTGCCCGCGTCGACCTCGTCCTGCGAGACGCCCACGGTGGCCAGCTCCGGGTCGGTGAACACGTTAGCCGCGACGGTACGCAGCCGCAGCGGCCGGACCGCCTCGCCGAGCGCGTGCCACATCGCGATCCGGCCCTGCATGGCGGCCACGCTGGCCAGGGGCAGCACGCCCGTGCAGTCACCGGCGGCGTAGATGCCGGGCACGTTGGTCCTGGAGACCCGGTCGACGGTGACGTAGCCGCCCCGGGCCAGCGCGACTCCGTACTCGGCGAGGCCCAGGTCGGCGGTGTTGGGGATGGAGCCGACCGCGATCAGGGCGTGGGAGCCGGCCACCCGGCGGCCGTCGGAGAGTTCGACCTCCACCCCGTCGGCGGTACGCCGGACCGCGTCCGCCCGCGAGTTGTTCAGGATGCTCATGCCCCGGTTGCGGAAGACCCGCTCGATCGCCATCGCCGCGTCGGCGTCCTCGTGCGGCATCACCCGGTCGCGGCTGGAGACCAGGGTCACCTGCACGCCCATGGCCAGGTAGGCGCTGGCGAACTCCGCGCCGGTGACGCCGGAGCCGACCACGATCAGGTGCTCGGGCAGCTCCGGCAGGTCGTACACCTGGCGCCAGGTCAGGATGCGCTCGCCGTCGGGGACGGCGGTGGGCAGCTGGCGCGGGGTGGCGCCGGTGGCGATCAGCACGGTCGACGCGGCGATCGACTGCTCCTCGCCGCCGTCGGTCGGGGTGACGAGCACCCGGTGGGTGTGGCCGAGGGTGTCCTCGCCGAGGCGGGCGGTGCCCGGCACGAAGGTCACCCCGGCCTTGACCAGCTTGGCGTGGATGTCGGCGGACTGGGCGAGCGCGAGGCGCTTGACCCGCTCGTGCACCGCGCTGGCGTCGACGGTGACGGCCTCCAGCCCGTCGGAGTGCACCCCGAACTCCTCGGTGTCCCGGTAGCCGGTGACCACCTCGGAGCTGGCGATGAAGGTCTTCGACGGTACGCAGTCGGACAGCACGCAGGCCCCGCCGGCGCCCTCGGCCTCCACGACGGTGACATCAGCGTCCAACTGCGCGGCGACCAGGGCCGCCTCGTAGCCGGCCGGTCCACCGCCGATGATCACGATCCGGCTCACAGTGCCATCCTTTCGTTCGCGGCTGCGGGGCTCCGCTCCGCTGCACTCCTCGCGCTCACCGTGCCCGCCCCCGACCAATGCTCACAGTGACTTTCTTCTCCCGAACGCGTCCGACACGCTCTGTCGTATTCTCCCCCACCCCGCGGGCGGGCTATCGTCATCGCCGTGCGTCATCACGCCGCCTACGGCTCAAACCTCGACCCCGCCCGCATGCGCGCCTACTGCCCGCATTCGCCGATGGTGGGCACCGGCTGGCTGGAGGGCTGGCGGCTCACCTTCGCGGGCGAGGACGTGATCGGCTGGGAGGGCGCGGTCAGCACGGTCGTCGAGTCCCCCGGTGACCGGGTGTTCGTGGCGATCTACGACATCCACCCGTACGACGCCGCCCAGCTCGACGAGCTCGAGGGGGTGGCCGCCGGCACCTACCGCAAGCTGCACGTACGCGTCTCCACCCTCGACGGCGACGTGACCGCGTGGATCTACGTCTTCGACGGGTACGAGGGCGGGCTGCCCACGGCGTGGTACCTCTCGGAGATCGCGAACGCCGCCGAGAAGGCGGGCGCGCCGGACGACTACGTCACCGAGCTGCGGTCCCGCCCCACCGGCACCGCGTCGGCCTGACGCCTCTCGTCGGCCCAGCGCGTATCCCACGGCCCCCAGTCTGCTCCGGTGCCGGGCGGAGCCTCCAGCCGGCCCCGGCCGGCGTCGTCAATCACACACCGGCGGCCGGGACCACCAGCTCGTACATGTCGACCCAGCGCACCTCGCCAAGCCCCACCGACCGGTAGAGCGAGAGCGGGGCGGTCGGGTTCGTCAGGTCCACCCCGAGGCCGGCGGAGGCCCGGCCCTTCGCCGCGTACCGGGCGAACGCGTGGTGCAGCAGGGCCGCGCCCACGCCCCGGCGCCGCTGCCCGGGCAGCACGGCGAGGTTCTTGACCCAACCCTCGTTCCGGTCGAGCCCCTGGTCGGACGACTGGAGGATGCCCGCCGGCTCCCCGTCGACCTCGGCGACGAACCACTCGTCCCAGGCCGGGTCGGCCCCGATCCGGGTCCGCCACAGGTCGAAGCCGAGCGGCTCGTAGTCGGGGATGTCGCAGAAGGAGGTGTCGTAGATCCGGTGGAAGTCACGCAGATCCGACTCGTCGCCGGGGCGCAGCGGACGGACCGTCACCCCCGCCGAGGGTGCCGGCGGCTCGGCGGGCAGCCCCGCCAGCGACCGGCTCATGACCTGGTAACGCTTGACGAAGCCGAATCCCGCGTCGACCAGTTCCTCGGCCCACCGCCGCTCGGGCGGGTACGCGGGGCTGCGTACCGTCAGGGCCGGCAGACCGCGCTCGGCGGCCCGCCCGGCCACCCGGTCCAGCTGCCGGGCCAACAACGACGCCCGCACCGCGGCGCCCCGCTCCGGGTCGACGAAGACGTCGACGAACTCCCGACCCACCCCGCCCGGGTTGTCCAGCATCGCCCACGCCACCAGCGTGCCGTCCGGCTCGGCCACCACCCAGGAGTCCCGTTCCGGGTCGACGTTCGGCGCGGTCAGCGCGTCACGCACGTCCTCGGCGGTGAAGTCCGGGTAGCCGAGGGTGAAGGTGTCGGCGGCGTGCACCACCGCCAGGATCGCCGGTACGTCGTCGAGGGTGGGTCGGCGGGCCTGCCAACCGGCGGGGAGAGTCACGGAGGCGATCCTGACAGCCGGGCCGCCGAAGCGCCGCCGAATTTCCGGCCGCGGCGGCTCAGCCCGCGTCGGCCAGGTGGGCCCGGGTCACGGTGAGCAGCTCCACCAGCTCGGCGCCGTCCGCCGGGCCGAGCGCCGCGAAGGCCGGCGCGGCCAGCCGGTCGGTCACCGCCTGGGCCCAGAGCCGCCGCCGGACCAGCGGCCCGACCGGAGGGTACGGCGGCGGCCAGCCGCAGGCGACCGCGCCAGCCTCGCCCTCCGGGCCGGCGAGCACGGCCTCCAGCGGCGTCATCCCGCTGGCCCGGACCGCGATCAGGTGCGCGCCGGCGAAGTGCTCCCGGAGCAGACGCAGGCCGGCGGCCGCCCGGGCGCCGGCCGTGCGGACCGGCACCGGCATGGCCCGCCAGGCGGCGAAGAGCGGCATGCCGCTGGCGTCCGCGGCGTCGACGGCGCGGCCGAGCAGGGCGGCGAGCCGGCTCACCCCGGAAAGGGGGTCGAGCCGCTCCTCGCCCCACCGGCAGCACTCGGCCAGGGTGGCGGCGGCCACCTCGACCGGCGGGACGACCCGCCGGGCCGCGTCCCAGCCGTCGGCGACCGCGTCGGGCGCCAGGAAGCCGAGGGCGGCGGCGACCGTCTCCGCGCGGACGTCCCCGAGGGCGCCGGCCCGCCCGGTGACGTAGAACGCCCAGCCGGAGATGCCGAGCAACCGCGCGCGGCGCAGGGTGGTCGGGCAGCGGGTGAAGAGGTCACCGAGTTCCAGCACGACCGGCTTGCTGGCCGCCGCCACCTGTTCCGGCGTCATCCGCACACTCCCCGGTCACCCCGTCCGTCCACAAGGGTCAGTCTGCCGCGCCGGCGTCCGACTCGGCATCCCCCTCCTCGGCGTCGAGCGCCTCCACCGCCGCCTCCACCTCGCCGGCGCGGCGGCGGGCGGCGGTCACGGTCCGCTCCGCCCCGCGCCGCGCCAGCCTCGCCCGGCTCAGGTCCTGCTCGGCGACGGCCCGGCGGCGCTCCAGCTCGGCCAGTTCCGCCTCGATGGCGTCCAGGGCGGCGACGCCGTCCCGCTCGGCCGCCGTCGCGCCCGCCAGCTCCGCCTCGGCCCGTTCCTGATCGGTACGCGCCCTCGCCAGTTCCTTCTCCAACGCCCGCCGACGGCGTGCCCGCTCCGCCCGGGCGGCCCGATCCGCCTGATCGGCGCGGAGCGCGGACCGGTCGGCGTCGCGCCGCGGCGTCCCGCCCGGCTCGGGCCGGGGTGCCGGTTCCGGCTCCTCCCCGCCGGTCACCAGCCGCAACTGCGGCCGGGGCACCTCCCCGAAGCCGGCGTAGGTGGCGGCCTTCAGCAGCCGGCCGGAGCGGACCTGCTCGGCGACGTCGGTGTCGGCGAGCGCCGCGTTGAGGGTGGCCTCCACCTCGGCCAGCGGCAGCTTCCCGGCCGACGGGGCCCCCTCCGCCCCGGCCGCGAGCTTGCGTACCTCGGCGACGAGCGCGCCGACCACCGCCCGCCGCTGGGTGGAGAGTTCCCGCAGCCGGGGCCCGCGCAGGTCGCGTTGGGCGGTGCGTAGCGCCTCGGCCAGCTCGGCCAGGTCGGCGACCAGCTCGGGGCGGCGGATGGCGAGCAGGTTGACCAGCCAGGCGGCCACGGTGGGCCGGCGCAGCCGGGCGATCTCCCGCGCGCCCTTCGGGTCGCCGGCGCGGCGGGCCTCGGCGACCGCCTCGTCGCGGATCGCGACGAACCGGTCCGGCGCGGTGGTGTAGAGCCGGTGCACCAGCTCTCGGGACGGGCCGGACATCGCCGTCAGGCGTCGATCCGGGTGCCCGGTTCGAGCCGGCGGTAGTCCACCTCGGACAGCCGGGTGAGGTTGCCGTTGAGCACGTTGAGCCCGTTGTCGTTGAGCAGCCCGTCGTGCAGCGCGTACGCCCGGCGCGGGGCGACCGCCCGGAGGAAGTCCAGCGACTCGGAGAACTTCGTCCACGGGGCGTGGATCGGCAGGAAGAGCGTGTCGACCTGGGTGTCCTCGGGGACCACCAGGCTGTCCCCGGGGTGGTAGACCACGTCGTCCAGCAGGTACGCCAGGTTGTCCACGACCGGGATGTCGGGGTGGATCACGGCGTGCCGGCCGCCGTAGGCGCGTACCGGCACGCCAGCGGCCGTGAACGACTGTCCCGGTCGGACCGCGTCGAGCACCTCGGCGGCGTCGCCCAGGGTGCCGGCCAGCGACGCCGGGCCGTGGATGACGAACCGACGCCGGTCGAGCTGCCGGCTGACCGCCTCGACGTCGACGTGGTCGGGGTGCTCGTGGGTGATCAGCACCGCGTCCGCCCCGTCGAGCGTCGCCGCCTCGCTGAACACACCCGGGTCGATGACCAGCACTCCCCCGTCGTGCTCCACCCGCAGGCAGGAGTGGGCGTACTTGGTGAGCTGCATCGTGACTCCAAGATTATCGAATCGTGACGTCCTGAGCGCAGTCTGCCGGAACCGACGTGGTGACGCGTCACGTCTGAGGTATCGCCCCACACGGGGGCGAGGACGATGGAGGCGGGATGGACGTAGGGGGACGGCGACGTCGGGGCGTACGGCTGACGGCTGCCGCCTTGGTCGCGCTGCTCGCGTTGGCGGGCTGTGGCAGCGACGCGGGTGACAACGCCGACAGCGGGCCGGCGGCGGCCCCGGCGGAGCGCGACCGGGGGGGCGACGCGGCGGACCAGGCGGGCGGCGCGGCCGAGCCGGGCGCCGGCAAGGCCGAGCCGGGCGCCGGCGCCGGTGCGCCCGACCTGCGGGTCGACCAGCGGTCCATCATCTACACCGGCACGATGCGCGTGCAGGTGGAGAATGTGGACGACGCGGCACGCAGCGCGATCGCCACGGTCACGGCGGCCGGCGGTTTCGTCGGCGGCGACCAGCGGCGCAGCGCCGACGCGGACGCGCGGGCCGAGTTGGAGCTGCGGGTGCCGGCGGCGAAGTTCCACGGCGTCGTCGAGGAGCTGGCGAAGCTGGGCCGGCAGCAGCGGCGGGAGATCCGCACCGAGGACGTCACCGAGCAGATGGTCGACCTGGACGCGCGGATCACCACCCAGCGCGCCCGGGTGGAGAGCGCCCGCAGGCTGCTGGCCAAGGCGACCTCGATCAGCGACCTGGTGTCGCTGGAGAACGAGCTGTCCCGGCGGGAGGCGGACCTGGCGTCGCTGGAGGCGAAGAAGGAGCGGCTGGCGGACCTGACCAGTCTGTCGACGATCACCGTGTCGCTGGTCGGCCCCGATGCGAGCACCGCCGACGAGGAGGCCGAGGTCGGCTTCATGGTGGGGCTCAAGGGTGGCTGGAAGGTCTTCCTGACCTCGATGACCGTCCTGCTGACGGTGCTCGGCGCGGTGCTGCCGTGGCTGCTGGCGATCGGCGTGCCGCTGACGGTGCTACTGGTGGTGCTGCGCCGCCGGCGGCGTACGAGCCCGCCGCCGGCGATGCCGGGCGGACCGGCGGCGCCGCTGCCTACCGGGCCGCCGCCAGTGCCCGCAGCGCGGTCTGGACCATGAGCCGTACGCCGACCGGGATGGCCCGTTCGTCCACGTCGAACGAGGCCCGGTGCAGGTCCACGTTCGGGCCGGAGCGGCCGACGCCCAGCCGGGCGAGCGCGCCGGGGACGTACTCCAGGTACCAGGAGAAGTCCTCGCCGCCCATGCTCTGCGGGGTCTCGGCCACGCCCTCCGGCCCGAGCGTGGCGGTGGTGGCGCCCGTGAGGACCTGGATCGCGCGGGAGTCGTTGCACACCGGCGGGCGGCCCCGCAGGTATTCGAGGTCGACGGTGGCCCCGGTCGGGGCCACGACGTCGCGGACGACCTGACCCACGATCTTGGGGGCCAGCTCCCAGGTGTCGCGGTCCATCACCCGCAGGGTGCCGGACGCGGACGCCTCGGAGGGGATGACGTTGTAACGGGTGCCGGCCGAGGCGTGGCCGAAGACCAGCAGCAGCCCGCTGTTGGCCGGCACCCGGCGGCTGACCAACGCCGGTACCTCGGTGATCAGGCGACCCAGGGCGTCGACCAGGTCGACGGTCAGGTGCGGGCGGGCGGTGTGCCCGCCGGGGCCGGTGAGCCGGACGGTGACGTTGTCGGCGGCGGCGGTGATCGGGCCGACCCGCAGGCCGATCTGCCCGACCGGCAGGTTGGGGTCGCAGTGCAGCGCGAAGATCTGCACCACGTCGTCCAGGCCGCCGGCCTCGATGACCTCCAGCGAGCCGCAGGGCAGGATCTCCTCGGCGGGCTGGAAGATCAGCCGGACCCGGCCGGGCAGCTCGCCCAGGTCGGCGAGCTGGGCGAGCAGCATGCCGACGCCGAGCATGACGGTGGTGTGCACGTCGTGACCGCAGGCGTGGCAGACGCCGTCCACGGTGGAGCGGTACGGCACGTCCTTCGAGTCGGTCAGCGGCAGGGCGTCGATGTCGGCGCGCAGCGCGACGACCGGGCCGTCGGGGCGCCCGTCGATGTCGCAGATGACCCCGTTGCCCTTCGGCAACAGCCGCGGCCGCAGCCCGGCCAGGGTCAGCTCCCGGGCGATCAGGGCGGCCGTCTCGAACTCCTCGCCGGAGAGCTCCGGGTGCGAGTGGAGGTGGCGACGGGTGGCGATCAGCCCGGGCACCCGGAGGGCGAGCAGGTGGTCCAGCTCGAACGGCAGGGGCTGGGACCCGGACGGCGCCTCCGGCCAGGACGACGCCAGCTGGTTGCCGGTGGGCAGCGTCAACGCACTCGTCACGTCGAATTCTCGTTCGCTAGAGATGGATGGATCATCAGGAACAGCAGACAGCCTAGACCTCCGACGGTGACGCTGCGCAACGTCGTTCCGGTAGCCGTCGGACCGCGCAGCGTCACGTATGCCCTGCTCGGAGCGCTCGTAGATCTGCGGGACAGCAGGTAGATCGCGGTCGAACGCCGTCATCTGCCACCCACCTCCTACAACGCGTAATCGGCCCGGCCGTCGCGAAATCGATGCCGATCGCAGAGGCCGCTTTTCCGAATTGTCGCATTAGTCGGTCACGCCGACGGACACTCCGACAATTACCCGACCATCGCCCGAGCGAGGGCACCCGAGACGGTCACACACCCCGTCGCCGACCAACCGCACACCGTGTGCGTCCACGTCCACCCGGTCGGGTTACCCCCGAACCCGTCCGGCACACGCCGTGGCCGGTGGGCCACGTCGCCCCGCACGCGCGCGCAGCCCTCCGGCGGCGTCGCCGGGGCCACTCCACGCGCCCGCGCCGCCGATGGGCGGCCAGGGTCTCCTCCGACTGTAGCGCTCCTCCCCGCAGGCCCGCGACCAGCAGGAACGCGCCGTGGGCGGGTCGTTACCCGCACGTGCACCGGCCGGTTACGGCGCAGAGGTGAAGCGGTGCCGCACCGACGCCGACGGCCGCCCGCCCCCGGCACGCCGGGAGGTCGGACGGCCGTCGGTCGACGTGATCAGAACCGGTCGCTCGGGCGGTACAGGCCCCACACCTGGCGCAGGGTGCCGCAGACCTCGCCCACGGTGGCGCGGGCCCGCAGCGCCTCCTTCATCGGGTAGAGCACGTTCTCCGTGCCCTCGGCGGCGGCCCGCAGCTCCGCCAGCCCCCGCTCGACCGCCCCGGCGTCGCGCTCGGCACGCAGCCGGGCCAGCCGCTCGGCCTGCGCCGCCTCGATCGTCGGGTCGACCCGCAGCGGCTCGTACGGCTCCTCCTCGTCGACGGTGAACCGGTTGAGGCCCACCACCACCCGCTCGCCGGAGTCGATCTCCTGCGCGATCCGGTACGCGGACTGCTCGATCTCCCGCTTCTGGAAGCCCGCCTCGATGGCGTCGACCGCCGAGCCGTGGTCGGCCACCCGCTCCATCAGCTCGGTCGCCGCCGCCTCGATCTCGGCGGTCATCGCCTCCACCACGTACGAGCCGGCGAACGGGTCCACCGTGGCGGTCAGGTCCGTCTCGTACGCCAGCACCTGCTGGGTGCGCAGCGCCAGCCGGGCCGCCTTCTCGGTGGGCAGCGCGATCGCCTCGTCGAAGCTGTTGGTGTGCAGCGACTGGGTGCCGCCGAGCACCGCGCCGAGGCCCTGCACCGCCACCCGCACCAGGTTGACCTCGGGCTGCTGGGCGGTGAGCTGCACGCCCGCGGTCTGGGTGTGGAAGCGCAGCATCATCGACTTCGGGTTCTTGGCGCCGAAGTCGTCGCGCATCAGCCGGGACCAGATCCGGCGGGCGGCCCGGAACTTGGCCACCTCCTCGAGCAGGGTGGTGCGGGCGACGAAGAAGAACGACAGCCGGGGCGCGAAGTCGTCCACGGCCAGGCCGGCCGCCAGCGCGGCCCGGACGTACTCGACGCCGTTGGCCAGGGTGAACGCGATCTCCTGCGCGGGCGACGCGCCGGCCTCGGCCATGTGGTAGCCGGAGATGGAGATCGTGTTCCACTTCGGCACCTCCTTGCGGCAGTAGCCGAAGGTGTCGGCCACCAGCCGCAGCGAGGGCTTCGGCGGGAAGATGTACGTCCCCCGGGCGATGTACTCCTTGAGGATGTCGTTCTGGATCGTGCCGTTGAGGGCCGAGCCGGCGACCCCGTTCTCCTCCGCCACGAGCTGGTAGAGCAGGAGCAGCACCGACCCCGGCGCGTTGATGGTCATCGACGTCGAGACCTTGTCGAGCGGGATGCCGTCGAAGAGCAGCCGCATGTCGTCGATCGAGTCGATGGCCACCCCGACCTTGCCCACCTCGCCGTGCGCGATCGGGTCGTCGGAGTCGTAGCCCATCTGCGTCGGCAGGTCGAAGGCCACGGAGAGACCCATCGTGCCGGCCCGCAACAACTGGTGGTACCGCGCGTTGGACTCGGTGGCGGTACCGAAGCCGGCGTACTGGCGCATGGTCCACGGGCGGGAGGTGTACATGGTGGGGTAGACCCCGCGCGTGTACGGGAACTCGCCCGGTCCGCCGAGCCGGGAGTCCAGTTCCTCCGGAAGGTCCGCCGCCGTGTAGACGCCCTTGATCGGAAAACCGGACTCGCTTGACCGCGGTTCGCTCATTAGCGGATGGTAGGACGCGCGACGGCGTCGGCGGGTGAGGGATACCGCACACCGGTCGACGCGTCGACGGGCATCGACGAGAGGTGAACGCTCGGACACGTACCGTCCAGTTCGACAAACGTCCGCCGCGTCGGGTTTCGCATCGGGCGTCGGAACCAGCAAGATAGGGGGGTTGTGTCCCAGCCCCCCTCGAATTCCCCCGGTGGCTTTTCTGTGACTCAGATCCCGACGTGGAGCGGCGGACCAGTCAGTTCCCCCAACGGACGCGCGACGCCCGGCACGACCATCGGCGACCGTTACTCGCTGCGCTCGGCGGTGGGCAACGGCGGCATGGGTACGGTCTGGCGTGCCACGGACACACTCCTGCGGCGGGACGTGGCCGTCAAGGAGGTCGTCCTGCCCCCGGGGCTGGCCCCCAGCGACCGCGACGCCATGTACGAGCGCACCCTGCGCGAGGCCCGCGCGGCGGCGGCGATCCAGCACCCGGCCGTCGTCCAGGTCTACGACGTGGTCACCGAGGGCGGCCGGCCGTGGATCGTGATGGAGCTGCTCGACGCCCGCAGCCTCGCCGACATGGTGATCGAGGACGGGCCGGTCGCGCAGCGGGTGGTCGCCAAGATCGGCATCGCGCTGCTCGGCGCGCTGGAGGTGGCGCACGCGATCGGCGTGCTGCACCGCGACGTCAAGCCGGCCAACGTGCTGATCTGCGCCGACGGGCGCTGCGTGCTGACCGACTTCGGCGTGGCCCGGATGCCCACCGACGTGCAGCTCACCACCCCCGGGATGGTGCTCGGCTCGCCGCACTTCATCTCCCCCGAGCGCGCGATGGGCCAGGAGTTCGGCCCGCCGAGCGACCTCTTCTCGCTGGGCGTCACGCTCTACACGGCGGTGGAGGGGCGGCCCCCGTTCGACAAGGGCGACCCGATCGAGACCATGCACGCCGTGGTCGAGGACCCGCCCGCCCCGCCGCAGCGCAGCGGGCCGCTGGCCCGGGTGCTGATGGGGCTGCTGGAGAAGGACCCGGCCCGCCGTCTCGACGTGCACACCGCCCGGGCCATGCTGCGCGAACTGCTCGCCGGCCCGCTGACCAGCAACGCCGCCGCGGTGAACTCGGTGACCGATCCCTACTCCGTGGTGCCGGTGCAGCGACCCGTGCCGACCCCGCCGGCCGCTGCGCCGGAGCAGCCGAAGCCGAGCGGGCAGATCGGCGGCCGGGCGATGCTCGACCCCGGCGAGTCGCTCACCGACCGGCTGGCGGCGCTGCGCCGGGGCGAGCGCCCCGCGCAGGCCGCCCTCGCCGCGAGCCCCGCCGCGATGGACGACACCAGCGCCGACGCCCTGGCCGGGCCGCTGCACACCCCCACCGGCGCGATGCCGGCGCCGGGCGGGTCCACCCCGGCCGGCCGCACCTACGGCGGCGCCGAGGCGACCCAGCGGATGGGGTCCGGCGGTTCGGACGCCACCCAGCAGCTGCGCACCAACGCCGCCGGCCTGGTCGGCTTCAGCGGCCCGACGGAGGCGACCCCGCGGGTGAAGGCGGGCACGCCCACCTTCGGGCCACCGCCGGAGGCCACCCAGCGGGTGACCGCCGGCACCCCCGTCTTCGGCGCACCGCCGCCCGAGGCGACCCAGCAGCTCGGCGGGACGTACGGCGGCGGCCAGTGGTCGGTGCCCGGCACCGGCCAGGCGTGGACGACCCCGGCCACCGCGCCGGCCGCGGGCGGCTCCGGCGGCGGCTTCGCCGGTCGGGTCGGCACCGTCGGCAACCAGCTCGTCGGCACGGTCAAGGGCTGGCCGCGCAAGGTGCAGCTCGCCGCCGCCGGCGGCCTGGCCGCGCTGCTGCTGATCGGGGCGGTCGTCCTCTTCACCGGCGGCGACGACCCGGCACCCACCGTCCCGCAGGCCGCCCCGACCTCGCAGGCCCCGGCCGCCGGCGTGCCCGAGATGAAGGAGCACACCGGCAAGGGCGTACGGGTCCTGGTGCCGCAGGGCTGGGAGGTCAAGAGCGCCGGCGTGTGGGTGGACTACATCGACCCGGAGGACGAGGGCCGCAAGGTCCGGATCCTGGTGGAGGACTTCCGCACCACCTCCATGCGCTGGGCGGAGGTCGCCGAGGACACGCTGAAGAACCGTTCCAAGTCCTGCGCCAAGCCGTACGCCCAGGTCGCCATGAACGAGGTGCAGTGGGTCGGCAAGGCGGCGGCCGAGTTCGAGTACACCTGCGGTGAGGGCGAGGCCAAGCGGCACGGCGTGTGGCGCGGCGTGGTCCACGAGGGCAAGGTCTACTCGTTCTACCTGACCTCGACCGACGCGAAGTTCGCCGACAGCAGGCCGATCTTCGACGAGATGGTGAAGTCGTTCCAGCTCACCGAGGCCGGCTGAGCCCCGGGGGAAGCGCGGTGGTGATCCGCCGGCGTGCTATCAAGAGACATGCCGGCGGAAACCACTGACATCGACGACATTCGCGAGCGAGCGCGGCGCTGGCTCGACGACGATCCCGACCCGGCCAGCCGGGAGGAGCTGCGGGCGGTGCTCGACCGCCTGCCGGCGAGCGCCCCGGAGCTGGCCGACCGGTTCGCCGGCCCGCTGACCTTCGGCACCGCCGGGCTGCGCGGGCCGCTGCGCGCCGGCCCCAACGGGATGAACCTCGCGGTGGTCACCCAGGCCGCCGCCGGGCTGGTCGGCTGGCTCGCCGCCCAGGGCGGCACCGGTCCGCTGGTGATCGGGTACGACGCCCGGCACGGTTCCCGCGAGTTCGCCGAGCGCACCGCCCAGGTCGCCACCGGCGCGGGACGCCCGGCGCTGCTGCTGCCCCGTCCCCTGCCCACCCCCGTGCTCGCGTACGCGGTGCGCCACCTCGGGGCGGTCGCCGGGGTGATGGTCACGGCCAGCCACAACCCGCCGCAGGACAACGGTTACAAGGTCTACCTCGGCGCGGAGCTGGGCGGGACGCTGGGCGCCGGCGCCCAGATCGTGCCGCCGGCCGACGCCGGCATCGAGGCCGCGATCCGGTCGGTCGGGCCGCTGGCCGAGGTGCCGCTCGGCCCGGCCGGGCAGGTGCTCGGCGACGACCTGGTGGCCTCCTACGTGGAGCGGGCCACCGCCGTCATCGACCCGGCCGGCTCGCGCGACCTGGCGGTGGCGTACACGCCGCTGCACGGGGTGGGCGCGGCGGTGCTCACCGCGGTGTTCGCCAGCGCGGGCTTCCCCGTGCCCGGTGTGGTGCCCGAGCAGGCCGAGCCCGACCCCGCCTTCCCGACCGTCGCCTTCCCCAACCCGGAGGAGCCGGGGGCGGTGGACCGGCTGGTCGCGCTGGCCGAGGCGACCGGCGCGGACATCGCCATCGCCAACGATCCCGACGCGGACCGCTGCGCCGTGGCCGTCCGGGACACCGCCCGGGCGGCGAGCGCGGGCGGCGGGGTCGCCGGCCCCGCCCAGCCGGACGCGGCCCCGCCCGGCTGGCGGATGCTGCGCGGCGACGAGGTGGGCGTGCTGCTGGCCGACCATCTCATGCGGCGCGGCGTGACCGGTCTGTACGCCACCACGATCGTGTCGTCGTCACTGCTGCGGGCCATGTGCGCCGCCCGGGGCCTGCCGTACGACGAGACGCTGACCGGGTTCAAGTGGATCGTCCGGGCCGGCGGCGGGGCCGAGCCGCTGGTCTTCGGCTACGAGGAGGCGCTCGGCTACTGCGTCGCACCGGAGCACGTACGCGACAAGGACGGCATCACCGCCGCGCTGACCGTCGCCGAGCTGGCCGCCGGGCTCAAGGCGCGGGGCCGCACCCTGACCGACCGGCTCGACGAGCTGGCCGCCGAGTTCGGCGTGCACCACACCGACCAGCTCTCGGTGCGGGTGGACGACCTGCGGCTGATCGCCGACGCGATGGCCCGGATCCGGGCCGCCACCCCCACCACGCTGCTCGGCCAGCCGGTCACCGAGGCACAGGACCTGCTCCCCGAGGCGGACGTGGTGATCCTGCGTACCGGCACCGCCCGGGTGGTGATCCGCCCCTCGGGCACCGAGCCGAAGCTCAAGGCGTACCTGGAGGTGGTGGAGCCGGTGGCGGACGGCGACGTCGCCGGAGCCCGCGCCCGCGCCACCGACGCGGTCGCCGCCCTCCGCGCGGAAATGGCCAAGACCCTGAACCTCTGAACCCCGCCCCCACCCACCCCACCCCACAAGACCGCGCAGCCCGGCGCCCCGGGGTTAGGCCCGGTGATCAAGAAGTTCGCGTCAGGGAACGCGCCTCTCCAGGACGCAAACTTCTTGATCGACAAGGGCCGGCGACGGGGCCGCAGGGGGCCGCCGGTCGGGGGTGGTGGGGGTGGGGGTGGGGGTGGGGGTGGGTGAATGGGTGGGTGGTTCAGGGCGGGTTCGGTCAGCGGCGGGGGCCCAGGGCGGCGTCGACGGCGCGGCCCAGGGCGGCCACGACGAGGCCGACCGAGGGGCGGACCACGGAGTCGTCGAGGCTGACGGTGCCGGAGAAACCGGAGCCACCCGCGATCTCCTCCAGCCGCTGCCGGGCCTCCCGGGCGGCGTCACCGGTCAGGCCGAGCGCCGGTTCCATCCGCAGCACCGCGACCAGGGTGGCCAGCGCGGCGGTCCGCTCGTCGGGCAGTTCGCCGCTGGCCAGCGCCTCGGCGAGCCGGCGTCGGGTGTCCGCCTCGACGGCGGGGTCCACCGTCGGGTAGCGGTGCACGTGGATGAAGCCCAGCTCGGTCTCGTCGACGTCACGCACCACGCCCTGGGCGCACAGGTCGCCGAGGATCCTGTCGCGCAGGCCATGCCGCAGCCGCTGCACCCAGGACGAGGGGCTGTGCGGCGTGTCGGCCGCCATGCGGGCGAGGACCCCGTCGACGAGCGGCTCACCGATGGGCGTCGGGTCGACCACCGTCAGGGACCCGTCGGAGTACGCGATCCGCCCGGCCAGGGCCAGTTCGATCAGCACCGCGGCGGCCATCCCCAGGTCGAGGCTGATCCGCGGCATGGTCGCCTTGCCGGTCTCGTCGTCGTACGCGAGGAGAAGCAGCTCTTCGGCGAGCGCAACACCAGTCATGGCCGGAGACGGTAGCGGCTGCGCGCATCCCGCGCACGGACTCGCGCACGGATTCACGCGCAGCCGCGCGGCGGACCTCAGAAGCGGGGCATGCCACCGAACTGGCGGTCGCCGGCGTCGCCGAGCCCCGGCACGATGAACATGCGGTCGTTGAGCCCCTCGTCGATGGAGGCGGTGACCAGGCGCAGCGGCAGGCCGGAGCGCTCCAGCCGCTCGATGCCGACGGGTGCGGCGAGCACGCAGAGCACCGTGATGTCGGTGCACCCGCGGTCGGCCAGCAGCCGGCAGCAGTGCTCCAGCGAGCCGCCGGTGGCGAGCATCGGGTCGAGCACCAGCACCGGCAGGCCGCTGAGGTCGCGCGGCAGCGACTCCATGTAGGCGCGCGGCTCGTACGTCTCCTCGTCGCGGGCCAGGCCGACGAAGCCCATCGAGGACTCCGGCAGCAGGCCGAGCGCGGCGTCGGCCATGCCCAGGCCGGCCCGCAGCACCGGTACGAGCAGCGGCGGATTGGCCAGCCGGGTGCCCTCGGTGCCGGTGACGGGGGTCTGCACCGGGTACTTCTCGACGGGGAACGACCGCGCGGCCTCGTACACCAGCATGGTGGTGAGTTCGTGCAGCGCCGCCCGGAACGAGGAGGAGTCGGTGCGCGCGTCCCGCATGGCGGTCAGCCGCGACTGGGCGAGCGGATGGTCAATGACGTGTACGTCCACGATCGCTCAACCTACCGGTCGCCCCGCTCCCGCACTGCGGGTGCGGCCGGACCAGCGACCTCGCTCACCACCCGCGCCCCCGACGGCACCGTGACCAAGATCACTGCCGGATCGGGTGCGTAGACTTCTGGCCATGACGGCGACAGCGACGTCGGCCCGGTCGGAGCTCTCCGAGTTGGGACGATCCGAGACCGCTCTGCGGACCTTCCTGCACGGCCTGCCCGGCGTGGATCAGGTCGGCGCGGAGCAGCGGGCGGCACAGCTCGGCACCCGCTCCATCAAGACCACCGCCAAGGCCCAGGCCATCGACCTGGCGATCCGGATGGTCGACCTGACCACCCTCGAAGGGGCCGACACCCCCGGCAAGGTGCGGGCCCTCGCGGCCAAGGCACTGCGCCCCGACCCGGCCGATCCGTCCTGCCCGCACGTCGGCGCGGTCTGCGTCTATCCCTCGATGGTCCCGCACGTGGCCGAGGTGCTGCGCGGAAGCGGTGTGCACCTGGCCAGCGTGGCGACCGCCTTCCCGTCGGGCCAGGCACCGCTGGAGGTCAAGCTCGCCGACACCCGGGCGGCCGTGGCGGCAGGCGCCGACGAGATCGACATGGTGATCAACCGGGGCGCGTTCCTGGCCGGGCGCTACTCCGAGGTCCACGACGAGATCGTGGCCACCAAGGAGGCCTGCGGGGACGCCCACCTGAAGGTGATCCTGGAGACCGGCGAGCTGGCCACGTACGACAACGTGCGGCGCGCCTCCTGGCTGGCGATGCTGGCCGGCGGCGACTTCATCAAGACCTCCACCGGCAAGGTCCCGGTCGCGGCCACCCTCCCGGTGACCCTGGTGATGCTGGAGGCCGTACGCGACTTCCGGGCGGCCACCGGGCGGCAGGTCGGCGTGAAGCCGGCCGGCGGCATCAAGACCACCAAGGACGCCATCAAGTACCTGGTGATGGTCAACGAGACCGTCGGCGCGGACTGGCTGGACCCGGACTGGTTCCGGTTCGGCGCGTCCAGCCTGCTCAACGACCTGCTCATGCAGCGCACCAAGCTGACGACCGGCACCTACTCCGGTCCCGACTACTTCACCCTGGACTGAGAGCCGATGTTCGAATACGCACCCGCCCCCGAGTCCCGCTCGGTGGTGGACCTCAAGGCCTCCTACGGGCTCTTCGTCGACGGTGACTTCGTCGACCCGGCCGACGGCGGCACGTTCAAGACGGTCAACCCGGCCTCGGAGGAGGTGCTCGCCGAGGTCGCCGAGGCCGGCGCGCAGGACGTGGAACGCGCCGTCCGCGCCGCCCGGGCCGCGTACGAGAAGGTCTGGGGCCCGATGCCGGGCCGGGACCGGGCCAAGTACCTGTTCCGGATCGCCCGGATCATCCAGGAGCGCTCGCGCGAGCTGGCCGTGCTGGAGTCGCTGGACAACGGCAAGCCGATCAAGGAGTCCCGCGACGTCGACCTGCCGCTGGTCGCCGCGCACTTCTTCTACTACGCCGGCTGGGCCGACAAGCTCGAACACGCCGGCTTCGGCGCGAACCCGCGCCCGCTGGGCGTGGCCGCGCAGGTCATCCCGTGGAACTTCCCCCTGCTGATGCTGGCGTGGAAGATCGCCCCGGCGCTGGCCGCCGGCAACACGGTGGTGCTGAAGCCGGCCGAGACGACCCCACTGACCGCGCTGCTCTTCGCCGAGATCTGCCAGCAGGCCGACCTGCCCGCCGGCGTGGTCAACATCGTCACGGGCGCCGGCGACACCGGCCGCGCGCTGGTCGAGCACCCGGGCGTGGACAAGGTCGCCTTCACCGGCTCGACCGAGGTGGGCCGGGCCATCGCCCGCGCCGTGGCCGGCACCCGCAAGAAGCTCACGCTGGAGCTGGGCGGCAAGGCGGCCAACATCGTCTTCGACGACGCCCCCGTCGACCAGGCGGTCGAGGGCATCGTCAACGGCATCTTCTTCAACCAGGGGCACGTCTGCTGCGCCGGCTCGCGGCTGCTGATCCAGGAGAACGTCGCCGACCGGGTGCTGGAGTCGCTGAAGCAGCGGATGGCCCAGCTGCGCGTCGGCGACCCGCTGGACAAGAACACCGACATCGGGGCGATCAACTCGGCCGCGCAGCTCGCGCGGATCCGGGAGCTGTCCGACGCCGGGTCCGCCGAGGGCGCCGAGCGCTGGTCGCCGTCGTGCGAGCTGCCGGAGCGCGGCTTCTGGTTCGCCCCGACGATCTTCACCGGGGTCACCCAGGCACACCGGATCGCCCGCGAGGAGATCTTCGGCCCGGTGCTGTCCGTGCTGACGTTCCGCACCCCGGCGGAGGCCGTCGAGAAGGCCAACAACACGCCGTACGGGCTGTCGGCCGGGATCTGGACCGACAAGGGCTCCCGGATCCTGTGGATGGCCGACCGGCTGCGCGCCGGCGTGGTCTGGGCCAACACGTTCAACAAGTTCGACCCCACCTCGCCGTTCGGCGGCTACAAGGAGTCGGGCTACGGTCGCGAGGGCGGCCGGCACGGGCTGGAGGGCTACCTCAATGTCTGAGCGGGTCGCGGTACGCAAGACGTACAAGCTCTTCATCGGCGGGAAGTTCCCGCGCAGCGAGTCGGGACGGTCGTATCTCGTGCAGGACGCGAATGTCTCCCTGGCCTCCCGCAAGGACGCGCGGGACGCCGTCGTCGCCGCCCGCGCCGCCGTGAAGGGCTGGGCCGGGGCGACCGCGTACAACCGGGGTCAGATCCTCTACCGGGTCGCCGAGATGCTGGAGGGCCGGCGGGAGCAGTTCGTCGCCCTCGGCGTGCCCGGCGACGAGGTCGACGCGGCCGTGGACCGCTGGGTCTGGTACGCCGGCTGGTCCGACAAGCTCCCCCAGGTGTACGGCGGCGCCAACCCGGTCGCCGGGCCGTACTTCAACCTGTCGGCGCCCGAGCCGACCGGCGTGGTGGCCGTGGTCGCCCCCGAGTCCCCGGCGCTGCTCGGCCTGGTCAGCGTGATCGCCCCGGCGATCGTCACCGGCAACACCGTGGTGGTGGCGACCTCGCCGACGCAGCCCCTGGCGGCGGTGACCCTGGCGGAGGTGCTCGCCACCTCCGACCTGCCCGGCGGCGTGGTCAACCTGCTCACCGGGCGGATCGCCGAGACCGTGCCGGCGTTGGCCGCCCACATGGACGTCAACGCCATCGACCTGACCGGGGTGACCGACGCCGAACTGGCGGTCGAACTGGAGGTCAAGGCGGCGCAGAACCTCAAGCGGGTGCTCCGGCCGGCCCCGGCCGACCACGACTGGTCCGCCGACCCGGGCATCACCCGGATGACCACGCTGCTGGAGACGAAGACGGTCTGGCACCCCAAGGGGGTGTGACTGTTCGCTGTCCTGGGGTTTTCCGGGGAGCCCCGCCCGCTCCGGGCGGTCAGGCTTGATCCCTGCGCAGGCGGGGCTCCCCGGAAAACCGTCCGTGGACAGGTTCGTGGGAAGGCTCGGCGCAGGCGTGCTGCCTCGGGTGGGGCAGGTCTACTACCGGGGGTAGGATTGCGGCGTGACTCGGCTTGGTGATCTTGAACGCGCGGTGATGGACGTCTTGTGGGACTCGGTCCCGGGCACGTCGGACGGGATCACCGTGCGCGAGGTGGCCGATGCGCTGGACGGGCGCGAGCTGGCGTACACGACGGTGATGACCGTGCTCGACCGGCTCGCCGGCAAGGGCATGGTGCAGCGCGAGCGGGAGGGGCGGGCCTGGCGTTACCGGGCCGCCGCCAGCCGCGAGCAGTACATCGCCCAGCTCATGCTCGACGCCCTCGACCTCGGCGGCAGCCGCGACGCCGCGCTGGTGCGCTTCGCCCGCTCGGTGACCGGCACCGAGGCCGAGGTGCTGCGCGCCGCCCTCGGGGCCGAGGCCGGGGCGACCGGGCACGACGGGAGCGCGCTGACCGACCGGGTCGAGGCGCCGTCGATCGACGGCCTGCCGCCCCGGACCGACAAGGCAGCGGACAGGTAGGGCGGCGGCCGTGGCGTACGCCCTGCACTTCGCCGCGTCGATGCTGGCCTGCTGGCTGACCGCGCAGGTGCTGTCCCGCTCCACCTGGACGTGGCGCAGCCCTCGCGTGGCGATCGTCTGCTGGCAGGCGGTCGGGCTGGCCCTCGGGCTCTCCGCCATGGGCGTGCCGATCGCGCTGGGCCTGGCCGCCTACGACCGCCCGACCGGCAGCGCGCTGGTCGCCCTCGCCACGGACCTCGCCCACGGCACCCTGCCCGTCGGGCTGGGCGCGCCGCACCTGGCCGCCGTCGGGGTGGGGCTCGGCATCGGCGCGGTCCTGCTGGCCACGACCGTCCGCAGCATCCACGGCACCGTACGCGCCCAGCGCCGGCACCGGGACCTGCTCGCCCTGGTCGCCCGCCGCGACCCGACGGTGCCCGGGGCGCTGGTGCTCGACCACCCGAGCGCCGCGGCGTACTGCCTGCCGGGGATGCGCCCCCGGGTGGTGGTCAGCGCGGGCACCCTCGACCTGCTGGACCCCGCCGAGCTGGCGGCCGTGCTCGCCCACGAGCGGGCGCACGCCCAGGAACGCCACGACCTGGTGCTGCTGCCGTTCACCGCGCTCAGCCGGGCGCTGCCGTGGTTCGCGTGGGTCCGCGAGGCGCACGACCGGGTCGCCCTGCTGGTCGAGATGCGGGCCGACGACAAGGCCCGGGAGGCGCACGCCGACGCCCCGCTCGCCGGTGCGCTGCGCCGCTTCGCCGCCGCCGGCAACCGGATCACTCCGGCGGGCGCCCTCGGGGTGGGCGACCGGGATCTCGACGTACGGGTGCAGCGGCTGCTGGTCGCCGGCCGGCCGCCCCGGCTGCTCGGAACCGCCGCGCTCACCGTGGCGACCACCGTGGCCGCCCTGCCGGTCTCCCTCTTCCTGAGCTGACTCCGGGCCGCCCCGCACCGCCTGCGGGCGGCCTTCCCGGGACTCGGCCGCCCTTGCCCATCGGCAGTTACCGCTGCGTGGAGCGCGTCCCGCCATGCTGGACGAGGCCCGCCCGGGTGGCGACGCGACCCGCCCGTCGCTCCTCCCCCACAGCTACTACAAGTCGTCGTAGGATCCTCTACGACGGGCCATAGTAGTTATGTGTAGGCAATCTACGTGTAGGCTCGCTACGACAAGTGAGCCAACCGTACGGAGAGCCGGCCATGGACACCCTGCTGCTCGCCCGCCTGCAGTTCGCCACCACCACCTCGATCCACTTCCTCTTCGTGGTGGTCACCCTCGGGCTGGTGACCCTGCTGGTCTACCTCCAGACCGCCTCGGTGATCACCAACAAGCCGGTCTACGAGCGACTGACCCGGTTCTGGGGCCAGCTCTACGTGATCAACTACGTCCTCGGGATCGCCACCGGCATCGTGATGGAGTTCCAGTTCGGTCTGAACTGGAGCGGGCTGTCGCGCTACGTCGGCAACGTCTTCGGCGCGCCGCTGGCCATCGAGACGCTGGTCGCCTTCTTCCTGGAGTCGACGTTCCTCGGCATGTGGATCTTCGGCTGGCACCGGCTGCGCCGGGGCGTCCACCTCGCCCTGCTCTGGGGCGTCGCGATCACCGCGTACGCCTCGGCCTTCTGGATCATGGTGGCCAACGCCTGGTTGCAGAACCCGGTCGGCCACGAGGTACGCGACGGGGTCGCGCACCTCACCGACTTCTCCGCGCTGCTGGACAACCCCACCTTCCGCATGGCGTTCGGGCACGTCGTCACGGCGGCGCTGCTGGTGGGCGGGATGCTGATGGCGGCGGTCAGCGCGTGGCACCTGGTCCGGCGCACCGACGACTTCGCGCTGCACCGCAAGGGGCTGCGGATCGGCCTGATCACCTCGGCGGTGGCGATCTTCTTCGTGCAGGGCTTCGGCTTCGCCCAGTTCTTCGCGATCAGCGACGTGCAGCCCACCAAGTTCGGCGACGACCCCGCCGCCGCGCCGCTGATCGCCGAATGGACCGCCCGGTTCGGTCCCGGCGACTACACACCGCCGGCCCTCGCCGACGTCGGCCTCGGCTTCATGATCCTGATCGGTTTCACCCTCGGCCTGCTCTGGCTGCTGCTTCCGCTGCTGTGGCGGGACTGGATCATCCGGCTACGCGTCCCGCTGTGGATCCTCCAGTTCGCCCTGCCGCTGCCGTTCGTCGCGGTCATCCTCGGCTGGATCGCCCGCGAGGTCGGCCGCCAGCCCTGGGCCGCGTACGGGCTGCTGCCCGTGGACCAGGCCGTGTCGCCGGTCAGCCCCTGGCTGATGCTCACCTCTCTGATCGGCTTCAGCCTGCTGCTCGGCACCCTCGCCGTCACGAACTGGGTGCTGCTGGCGCGGCACGCCGCCCGGGGCGCCCACGACCCGGCCCTGGGCCGGCAACCGGACCAGCCGCCGGCCGACCCCCACCCCGAGCCCGCCTTCGCCTGAGGAGACGACCGTGGAACTCGCCTGGTACGCCCTGCTCGGCCTCTTCTTCGCCGTCTACCTGGTGCTCGGCGGGTACGACTACGGCGTCGGCCTGCTGCTCGCCCGCGACACCGACCCGGCCCGCCGGCGCGCCGCGCTCAACGCGGTCGGCCCGTTCTTCCTCGGCAACGAGGTCTGGCTGGTGGCCGCCGTCGGCATCCTGTTCGGTGCCTTCCCGGTGCTGGAGGGGGAACTGCTCTCCGGCTTCTACCCGGCGGTGCTGGGCGCGTTGACCGGGGTCGTGCTGGTGACCGCCGGCGTGCAGCTGCGCAGCCGACCGGCCGGGCAGCGCGCCCGCGCCCGGTGGGACCGGATCGTGGTCGTCGGCAGCGCGCTCGCCGCGCTGGGCTGGGGTGCCGTGCTGGCCGGGCTGCTCCAGGGCGTACCGCTGCGCGCCGACGGCCACGTCGCCGGGGTGACCCACCTCTTCACCCCGTTCGTGGCCGCCGCCGCGCTCGCCGTCGTCGCGCTGGTCGCACTGCACGGTGCGACCTTTCTCACGCTCCGGCTGCCCGCCGCCGACGCCGCGCCGGTCGGGCGGCTGGCCGCCCGGCTCGTCCCGGTGGCGCTGACCACCGTCGGCGCGGCCACCGTCGTGGGCCTGCTCTCCGCCGACGTACGCGCCGCCGCACAGCAGCCGCTGGCGGCCGTACTGCTGCTGTCGTTGCTGGTCACGGCGCTGCTGACGGCCCGCGCGGCGCTCGCGCGGCGACGGCCCGGGCTGGCCTTCGCCGCCACCTGCGCGGCCCTGGCCCTGCCGGTGGCGCTGGTCGGGGCGACCATCTGGCCCTACGCGCTGGTCTCCACGGTCGACCCGGGGGCGTCACTGACCGTGGCCGACGCGGCGGCGAGCACACCGACGCTGCGGCTGCTCGGCTGGCTGACGCTGCCGCTCCTGCCGGCCCTACTAGGCTTTCAGGCGATGTGCTGGTGGGTGTTCCGGGGACGGACCGACGGCAGGGCACCGGTGTACTGGTGAACCGCCGTCCCTTCGACCCGCGTCTGCTGCGCCGGGTCCCGGGGGCCCGGCGCGACCTCGCCATGCTCGCGCTACTCGGCGTGCTGGCCGCGGGGTTGGTCGTCGCGCAGGCCACGGCGCTGGCCGCGCTGCTGGCGACCGCGTTCGAAGGACGGCTCGACCGGCCCGCGCTGGCCGGCTTCGCCACCGCGGTGGCCGCCCGCTCGCTGCTGGTCTGGGCGCAGGGCACGGTGTCGGCGCGGGTCGCGGCGACGGTCAAGGCGGCGCTGCGGGCCGACCTGCTCGCGTCCGTCGGGCGACACGGCCCCGGCTGGGTCGCCGGGCAGCGCGCCGGGCAGCTCGCCACGCTGACCGGGCGCGGGCTGGACGCGCTGGACGCCTACTTCACCGGTTACCTGCCGCAGCTGGTGCTCAGCGTCACCGTGCCGGTCGCCGTGCTGGCCCGGATCTTCGTCGCCGACTGGAGTTCGGCGCTGATCATCGCGGTGACCCTGCCGCTGATCCCGATCTTCGGCGCGCTGCTCGGCTGGCAGGCACAGGCCGCCACCGAGCGGCAGTGGAGACGGCTCTCCCTGCTCGGCGGGCACTTCCTCGACATGGTCGCCGGGCTGCCCACGCTGCGCGCGTTCGGCCGGGCGCGGGCGCAGACCGAGGTGGTCCGCCGGATGGCCGACGGCCACCGGGTCGCGACCATGAAGACGCTGCGGATCGCGTTCCTGTCCGCGCTGGTGCTGGAGCTGGTCGCCACCCTCTCCGTGGCGCTGGTCGCCGTGCCGGTGGGCGTACGGCTGCTCGGCGGCGGGCTGACCCTCCAGACCGCGCTGCTGGTGCTGCTGCTCACCCCGGAGGCGTACCTGCCGCTGCGGGCGGCCGGTGCCCGGTTCCACGCCAGCATGGAGGGGCTCACCGCGCTGGACGAGGCCCTCACCCTGTCGGCCGCCGCGCCCGCGCCGGCGCGCGGCGAGGGCGCGGCCGTCCCCGACGGCCGCGGCGAGATCCGGTTCGAGGCGGTGACCGTGCGGTACGAGCGGACCACCGCCCTGCGCGACGTCACGCTGACCATCCGGCCGGGCGAACGCGTCGCCGTGATCGGGCCCAGCGGCGCCGGCAAGAGCACGCTGCTCGGCCTGCTGCTCGGCTTCGTGACGCCGACCGCCGGCCGGGTCACCGTGGGCGGGGTGGACCTGGCCGACGCCGACGCCGACGGCTGGCGCCGCCAGGTGGCCTGGGTGCCGCAGCGGGCCCACCTCTTCGCCGCCTCACTGGCCGACAACATCCGGCTCGGCGCCCCGGGCACCCCGGACGCGGCGCTCGCCGCGGCGGTCCACGACGCCGCCCTGGACGACGTGGTCGCCGGGCTGCCCGACGGGCTCGACACCGTACTCGGCGAGCGCGGGCACGGCCTGTCCAGCGGGCAACGGCAGCGGGTCGCCCTGGCCCGCGCGTTCCTGCGGGACGCGCCCGTGGTGCTGCTCGACGAGCCGACCGCCCGGCTGGACACCGCCGCCGAGGCCGTCGTCCTCGACGCCACCCGCCGCCTGGTGGCCGGCCGGACGGCGCTGCTGGTGGCGCACCGGCCGGCGCTGCTCGCCGACGCCGACCGGATCCTGCGGATCGAGGACGGCCGGGTCACGGAACTGACGCCCTCGGCGGCCGGGGAGGCCACCCGATGACCGACGAACGGCCCCCCGCCGACGCCCGGCCCCGCACGCAGCCCACCCACGCACCCGGCTCCGCCGACGCGGCCGGCGCCGCTGCCGACGCCCGGCCCGCCGACGCGCCCGGCGCCGCTACCGACGCCCGGCCCGGGCCGGGGCGCGCCGGCTCCGCCGAGCGGGCCGTGCTGCGGTTGGCCCGGCCGTACCTGAACCGGCTGCTCGGCGCGGGGCTGCTCGCCGCCGCCACCGAGTTCGCCGCCCTCGCCCTGATGGCCACCGCGACCTGGCTGCTGATGAGCGCCGCCGAACGGCCCCCGCTGGACCGCCTCACCGTGGCGATCGTGGCGGTCCGGGCGCTGGCGATCAGCCGGGGCGTGCTCCGCTACACCGAACGGCTCGCCGGGCACGACGCCGTGCTGCGGCTGATCACCGACGTGCGGGCCCGGGTCTTCGGCACCCTCGCCGCCAGCCCGGCGGCACGGCAGCGCTCCGGCGACGCGCTGAGCCGGCTCGTCTCCGACGTGGAGGCGGTGCAGGACCTGCTGCTGCGGGTGCTGGTGCCGGCCTCGGCGGCGGCGCTGGTCGGCGTGCTCGCGGTCGGCGGGGCGGCACTGATGTCGCCGGCCGCCGCCGGGGTGCTCGCGGTCGGGCTGCTGCTCGCCGGGGTCGCGCTGCCCGTGCTGGCCACCGCGCTGACCCGCCGCGCCGCCGCCGAACTGGCGCCGCTGCGCGGCGCCCTCGCCACCGACGCGGTCGACCTCACCCACGGCGCCGCCGACCTGGCCGCGTTCGGCGCCACCGGGCAGGCGCTGGAGGCGGCCGGGGCGCGGGCCCGACGGCTGGCCCGGTTGGAGCGGCGGCTCGCCGCCACCGGCTTCGCGGTCGACGCGGCCGGGGTGCTGGTGGCCGGGCTGACCGCCGGGGCGGTGGTGCTCGCCGCGCTCGGCGACGGCGTGGACGGGGTGCTGGTCGGCGTCCTGGCGGTCGGCACACTCGCCGCCGTGGAGATCGCGCTGGCCCTGGTCGGAGCCGCCCGGCAGTGGACCCAGCTCCGGACCGGCCTGACCCGGGTCGCCGCCCTGCTGGAGGCCCCGGCCGGTCCGGCCACCTCCGGCGGCGCCGAGGTCGGCCCCGGGCCGTACGAGGTGCGGTTCGAGGACGTCACCGTCCGGTACCGGGAGGGTGCCCCGCCCGCCCTGGACGGGTTCGGCCTCGACCTGTCGCCCGGTCGACGGGTGGCGGTGGTCGGCCCCAGCGGCGCCGGCAAGAGCACGCTGGCCGCCGTACTTACCGGCGCGGTGCGCCCCGCGCACGGGCGGATCACCCTCGACGGGCGGGAGCTGTCGGCGTACCGGGCCGAGGAGCTGCCCCGCGCCGTTGGCGGGCTGCTCGCCGAGGCGTACGTCTTCCACGCCTCGGTCCGGGAGAACCTGCTGCTCGGGCGGCCCGGCGCCGACGAGGAGGAGCTGGCGGCGGCGACCGCGGCGGCCGGGCTGCTGGACTGGGTACGCGAGCAGCCCGACGGCTGGGACACCGTGGTCGGCGAGGAGGGCGGTCAGCTCTCCGGCGGCCAGCGGCAGCGGGTCGCGCTGGCCCGGGCGCTGCTCGCGGCCCCGGGTGTGCTGGTGCTCGACGAGCCGACCGAGGGGCTCGATCCCGCCGCCGCCGACGCGGTGCTCGCCTCCGCGCTGGCCGCCACCCCGGCCGGGCACTCCGTACTGCTGATCAGCCACCGGCTCAGCGGGCTCGCCGGGCTCGACGAGATCGTGGTCCTGGACGCCGGGCGGGTGGCCCAGCGCGGCCGGCACGCCGAGCTGGTCGCCACCCCCGGCTGGTACCGGGACCAGTGGCTGATCCAGGAGGCGGCCGAACGCGGGTACCTGGCGCTGCGCCCCTGACGCCCGTCCGCCCGGATCCGGGTCGGGGCCAGGGTTCTCCCCGACGACGTCCGCTGCGGCCCCGTGACAGGGTGGGGCCATGCGGGGCGAGAACGACGCGACGATCGTGGAGGAACGGCTGCGGGAGCTGGGCGCGCGCCTGCGGGGGCCGCGCCGCCTCAGGTCCGACCTGCTGGCCGAGGCGCGGCACGGGCTGCTGGACGCCGTCGACGCGTACCGGGAGAGTGGGCTGCCGGCGGCGGAGGCGCAGCGCCGGGCGGTGGCCGAGTTCGGCACGCCGGCGGAGCTCGCCCCGGCCTACCAGGCGGAGCTGGCGGCGGGTGCGCTGCGCGGGCTGTCGCTTCGGGTCGTCGCGCTCGCCACGGTCGCGTTCGTCGCCGGCGACCTCACCTGGCAGGGGGCGAGCTGGGACGGCTCCCCGCCGCCGGCCGCCTACCAACTGCTATCGGCGTCGGTGGGCTGGATCTGGGCGGCGGCGTTCGTGCTGGCCGCGATCGGGCTGCTGCCGGCGGGGCGGTCGGCGCTGCGCGGCCGTGCCGTGGACCGGGCGGTGGGGACGGCCCTCACCGGGGTCCTCGCCCTCGGCGTGCTGGCCGGCTCGACCCTCTTCGCGTGGTCGATCGGCCTCTGGGACGCCGCGCTCACCTGGCCGCCCATGATCATCGGCACGGTGGTGGCCGCCGCCGGCTACCTCTGGCTCGGCCGGGCCGCGCACACCTGGCTGCTCGCCACCCGCTGAACCGGCGGTCAGGCCGGGGCGGTCGGCGGGGTGTCGGTGTCGAGGAAGCGGCCGACGGTGGAGCGGAACTCGTGCCACCCCGACCGCTCGCCGGCCAGCGCCCGCCGGCCCTCGTCGGTGAGCTGGTACGTCCGCCGCTCCCGCCCGTTGACGGTGCTCCAGGTGCTGGCCACGTGGCCGGCCCGCTCCAGCCGACGCAGCGCCGGGTAGATGGTGCCCGTCGGCAGGTCGAGCTGGCCGTCGCTGCGGCTGCGCAGCGCCTCGATGATCGCGTAGCCGTGCAGCGGACCCTGCTCGAGCACCGCGAGCAGCAGCGCGTCGAGGTGTCCGTGCAGCGCCTGGGCCTTCATGCGTAGCAACGCTACTTGTCGGCGGGCGGGACCGCCACCGGGGTGCGGGCACCGGTCGCCCGGAGACGCCCACTAGGGTATGTGCCCAGAGTCACTCGTCGGCGGCGGACGCCGACGGGTGGGCAACCCGAAGCACACGGAGGTCAGCGTGGCCCGCCAGTCGCCCCAACGGCCCGACGCCGACGAGCCCGAGCTCGACGACGCCGACGCCCCGGCCGAGTCCGGCACCGCAACCGTCTCTGCCGAGGCCGCCCGCGCCCTCTGGGACGAGCTGCGGATCGACCCGGTGGAGATCGCGCTGCCCGCCGGCACCGGCTACACGCTGCGGGCCTACCGCCCGGCTCGGGAGCTGACCCCGACCGACGTCGCCGAGCGCGACCAGGACGACCCGTTCCTGGCCCGCCGCCAGGTCGCGGAGGAGGAAGAGGAGGACGACGACGAGGCCGTCGTCATCCTCGACGAGGAGGTCGCCCAGGAGTTCGCCGAGAGCGACGAGGAGGAGGCCAAGGGCCGCCGCCGCGACGCGACCGACGACGAGGACGCCAAGGCCGACTCCGAGGACGAGGACGAGGCGGGCGACGAGGAGGTGCCGGTCTTCCTCAGCCACCGCGGGAAGCTGCTGCTCTTCAAGACGCCCGAGTCGCTGGTCAGTTTCGTCCGGTCCGGGGCGCCCAACGACCTGTCTCAGCTGGACAGCTGGAATGAACTGTCCGAACGGGTGGAGCCGGCCGACATCGCGCCGCTCGACGAGGACGTCTACGAGCTCGACCTGGTGGTCGAGAACCTCCGCGGCGGGCACGACACCTGGGACCCGACTCTGCTCATCGAGGCCGGCGAGGTCGCCCGCGACCTGGCGTACGCGCTGCGGCTGCCCGCGGTGCTGGACATGCTCTCCGCCGGCTCCAGCCTCGACGATCTCGACGAGGCGCTGCGCGCCACGGTCGACGGCGGCGTCGGCGGCTTCTTCGGGCGGCGCCGACTGAAGAAAATCGGGGCACAAACCGCAAGTCTGGGTTGGCGCACCATTGTCGGGAAGATCTCTGCGGTCGTGGACTGGCGCGACTGACCCTTTACGGGGAGCATCAGTCTCTGGCAGTGAAAGCCTTGTGTCCCGGGAGGAGGACGACGCCGTGGCGCTCGTGCGCGTGTACTGCGGTCTGGCCTCGGCGGATCCGGCCGACCGACCGGTCTCGGCCGGTTCGACGCTGACGTCCGCTGTGGTCGACGACGCAGGCCGTCTGCTGCATGTCTGCGAGATCGGCGACGACCCCGCTGGCTACGCCCAGCTGGTCGCGCTGCTCGTGGAGCGGTCGGGCGGGCCGAGCGGTGCGGCCATCGCCGCCGACAGCGACGACCACACGGTCACCTCGCTGCTCAGCGCGGCGGGTCGTCCACTGGCGATCGCGGACGACGACTCCGTCGACGACTTCGCCGAGCGCTTCGCCGACGACGACTCCCTGGAGGAGATGCAGTCGCCCCCGGCCGAGCGGCGTGCCGTCGGCCTGGCCCGTGCCCTGCAGGCCGGCGCCCTCTCCGCCGTCACCCTCCCGGCTCCCCGGGACCTCGCCGGCTACAAGCAGGTCCTCGCCGCGCACGCCGCCCTGGCCAGCGGCCGACACTCCGCCGCCGTCGCGCTGCGGGAGGTGCTGCGCGAGCTCTACCCGGCCGCCTTGCGCGCGTACCCGGACCCGGCCGAGCCGGTCTCGCTGGCCGTGCTGGACGCGCTGCCCGAGCCCGGCATGCTGACCGGCACCGTGGGTCGCGGCGGCGACGCCCCGGCGGAGGCGGTCGCGACGCGTCTCGCCGCCGACGGGGTCGCCGACGCCGACGACCTCACCTCGGCGGTGACCGCCCTGCGGGTCGCCATCAGCGAGACGCCCCGACGCGCCACCGTCAACCGCGCCCTCACCTCCGCGGTGGCCGACACCGTACGGCAGGCCGTCGCCTCCGTCCGGGCCTGCGACGCCGGCTGCCAGGCCCTGGTCGGCGCGCTCAACGAGCGGGTGGGCGCGCCCGCCACGCCGGCCCTGGGCCGCCGCGCCGCGACCCGCCACGGCGAGCCGCTCGGCGACGCGCCCGGTCGCGCCCCCGCCGGCGCGCTGCCCGGCCTGACTCCCACCGGCGGCCTGTCCGGCCTCGCCCCCACCGGCGCCGCTCCGCGTCCCCTGCGGCCCGCCGAACCCGAGCCCGCCCCGGGCGGTGGCCGCCGCAGCCGGCCCGAGCCCGTCTCCGGCACGACGGCGCCCCCGGCCCCCCGGCCGCTCGGCCCGCCGCCGGTCGCCCCGGCCCCCGTCACCCCGCCCCCGGTCGCGCCGACGCCGGTCACGCCGGCTGCGGTCGCCGGTCCCCCGGTCTCCGCGCCCCCCTCGCGGCCCGGAGCGCTGCCGAGCCGGATCGACGGTCCGACCAACCGGCCGGTGTCCGCGCCGCCGCCTCCGCCGCCGGGGATCACCCCCATCGCCCCGGCGCAGCGTGGCGCGGTGCCGCCGGCCGAGGCGGGCGAGCCGTTCCGCCCGACCCTGACCACCGCGGCGATCCAGAACGCCCGCGCCGAGCGCCAGCGCACCGTGATCCCGCCCCGGCCGAAGACGAACGTCGAGCCGGCCCCGCCCACCGGCGGTTTCAGCGCCACCGACCTCAGCGTTCCCGTGCCCACGCCCCGGCCCGACCAGGAGGCCACCCCGGCCGCCCGCACGGAGCCCGCTCCCCCCGGCTCCCGGGCGAACTGGCCGCTGGTCAACAACCCGGAGGACCCGGCCGACAGCTCCGCCAAGAACCCGGTCGCCAACTCCTACGGAGAGCGCGGCGGACGCGGCGTCGACGCCCCGACCGATCCGGGGGCGGAGCGCCGGGTCACCCCGCCCTGGCTGGCCGACGACCTGCCCCAGGAGCCTCCGGTGCTGCGGTTGGTCGAGCCGCCGCCGCTGGCCGACCGCGCGCTGCGCGGCGGGACGGGTCCCGCCCCGGACGCGCAGCCCGAGACGCCTCCGCTGCGGCTGGTCGACCGCGAGGAGGCCGCACGCGGTGGCCGACCTGTCCCCCGTGACGAGCGGCCCGCAGCCGAGTACCGGCCGGCGCCCCCGGTCGAGCGCCGGCCTCCGCCGGTATCCGACGAGGGCGACGGCGACCTGCTGATCTTCGCCCAGGCCAAGTCCGCCTGGTTCGTGGGGCACGACGACGAGTCCAACCTGGACTGGTCCACCACCGCGGACACCGGCTGGCAGGCGGCCGAGCAGGCCGCCCGCCCGGCGGTCGGCGCCGAGACCCCGGCCGGGCTGCCGAAGCGGGTCCCCCAGGCCAACCTCGTCCCCGGCTCCCCGCTGCGGGACGAGCGACCACTGCGGATCGTCCGCGACGCGGCGAGCCTCGCCGAGAACACCACCGGCTACTTCCGTGGCTGGCGCCGCGGGCAGGAGATCGGCGGGTTCGCGGTGGGCGGTCGGCCCGGTCGCGAAGCCGCCGGGGGCTGGGACTTCACCCGTGACACGGGCGACCGCGACGACGACCGGGAATACGAGTACCGCTCCGCCGGCTACCGCTCCTGACCGCCGGGAAATCGCCTCCCACCTGCGTGTTCATGCCCACACCCGGATAATTTGACGCCACCTCGCGGCGGCCGGGAGCATACCGGCGGAACAGCCGGCGGCAGGGGCCGTCGGGTGGGAAGGCGACTCATGGCGACATCGGCAACCGGCTCCTCCGCGTTCACCCGCCGTGGCCTGCTGGCCGCGACGGCGGGCACGCTCCTGCTCAGCGCCTGCGGGCGAGGCGAGGGGGACGCGGGCGGTCCCGCCACGACGGTCGCGCCGGGCGGCCAGGAGCTGCTGATCGGGGTCAGCCTGGAGCTGACCGGCCCCGGCGCCGCGCTCGGCGTACTCCAGCAGCGGGCGTTGGAGATCACCCTCGAATCGCTCAACGCCAAGGGCGTCCCGATCGGAAACCTCCGTCGCGCCGTACGGCTCGAGGTGCGCGACAACGCCGGCGACCCCGCGCTGGCAGCCCGGCAGGCCACCGCGCTGGCCCGCGACACCGGCGTGCACGCCCTGCTCGGCGGCACCATGGCCGAGACCTCGATGGCTCTGGTCCAGGTGGCACAGAAGGAGCGGGTGCCGTTCCTCTCGCTCGCCTTCGGCGACGGGATCGTGCTGCCGCTGGCGCAGCGGACGTACGTCTACAAGATGACTCCGGACGCCGGCGACATGGCCCGTCGGCTCGCCCGGCTCATCGCCTCGCAGCGGCTCTCCCGGGTCGCCGTGCTGGCCGCGGCCGGCCTGCACGGCGAATCGGGCGTACGGGCGATGCGAGGTGCCCTGCGCACGGCCGGGGTGACGCTGGCCGCCGACACCCGGCTGCCCCGCACCGGCGAGGACTTCCGCCCGGCGGCCCGCGCGGCGGCGGGTACCCGCCCCGACGGGGTGGTGGTGTGGGCGACCGCCCCCGACTCGGCCGCCGCCGTCGGGGCGCTGCGCCGGGCCGGCTACGACGGGCCGGTGTTCCTCGACGCGGGCGCGGTGGCGGAGCAGACCCTCCAGGGCGGGAACGCGGCCCTCCTGGAGGGCGCGTACGCCGTGCACCCGACCTCGCTGGGCGGGGCGATGCTCGCCAACACCACCATGTCGGCGTTGGAGCGCAAGGAGTTCGTCTACCGCTACGTGCAGCTGCACGGCGGGTTCAGCGGCTTCGCCCCGTACGCGTCCGACGCGGTGCAGCTCATCGCCGACGCGGCCCGGCTCTCCACCAGCGTCGACCGTGGACGGATCCGCGCGTTCCTCCAGAACCAGGTCACCGAGGGGATGGCGGGGATGTACTCCTTCACCCCCATCCGGCACGGCGGCATGGACCAGGGCTCGCTGGGCGTCTACACCGTCAGCGCGGGTGCCTGGACGCGGGTGTCCTGACCCCGCCCCGACGGGCCACCCGAGCGCGCCCGGCCAGCGCGGGCGGCTCACCGCACGGGCCAGGCCCGCGCCCCGCGACCTGGACAGCGGCCAGAGCACGGCTCGCGCGACCTGGACAGCGACGAGCGCCCGGTGGCGGCCGAGGCCGTCACCGGGCGCGTGTCGCGTCGATCAGGCCGGCGCCACGGCGCGCGAGCGCCGCATGGTGAGCACGTACTCGACCAGCGAGATCAGCACGTGCTTCGTCGACTCCCGGTTGCGGGCGTCGCACGCCACCACCGGCACGTCCCCGGAGATCGCGAGCGCGTCCCGGACGTCCTGCGGATCGTGGTACTGCATCCCGTCGAAGCAGTTGATGGCCACCAGGTATGGCAGCCGCCGGTGCTCGAAGAAGTCGATCGCCGCGAAGCAGTCGGCCAGCCGGCGGGTGTCCACCAGCACGACCGCGCCGATCGCGCCCCGGACCAACTCGTCCCACATGAACCAGAACCGGGTCTGACCCGGCGTACCGAACAGGTACAGGATCAGGTCACGGTCGATCGAGATGCGGCCGAAGTCCATCGCCACCGTGGTCGTCGTCTTGCCCGGCACCTGCCGGGTGTCGTCGACGCCCACGCCGGCGGAGGTCATGATGGCCTCGGTCGTCAGCGGCGTGATCTCCGAGACCGAGCCGACCAGCGTCGTCTTGCCGACGCCGAATCCACCGGCGATAACGATCTTCGCCGACGTCACGCGCCCACTCGGGGTCGGCGGGCGGTGCGACATGTCAGAGCCTGCGAAGTCCACTCAGCACCCTCTCCAGCAGTTCAGTGCCCACCGCGTCGTCCGAGTCGTCCAAGATGGTCGGCTCGTGGACCGCGACCAGGCCGTCCGTCGCCATGTCGGCGATGAGCACCCGGGCCACACCGAGCGGGAGCTGCATCCGCGCCGCGATCTCGGCGAGCGACTGCACACGTCCATCACACAGCGCAGCGATGTACTGGTGCTCGCGACCCTGACCGCCGTTGCCATTGGCAGCGGCGCGGCCGCGCACCGTCGTCTCGACGAGCGCCTCCAGCGCGATGTCGAGGCGGGGGCGGGTACGACCGCGGGTCACGGCGTATGGACGGACCAACGCTCCGGTCGGCTCGTCACGATCGACCATGTCGCCGCTCACCTCCCTCGCACCCGGCACCGGCTCCGATTGGAGCCCGTCGTCGTCGTTGTCGTCGTCGGCCCGCCGACCTCACGGGTCAACGGGTCGTCAGCCCAGCATGCCCGCAGCCGCACGTGGCTGCGGGGTCAACGCGTCGCCCACCCGGTCGACCAGCAGGGCCATCTCGTAGCCCACCTGCCCCACGTCGCAGCTGCGGGCGGCGAGCACCGCGAACGACGACCCGTCCGAGATGGACATGAGGAACAGGAAGCCATTGTCCATCTCCACCACTGTCTGCAGCACCGCGCCTCCCTCGAAGCAGCGGGCCGCACCCTGGGTGAGGCTGACCAGGCCGGACGCGATGGCGGCCAACTGGTCCGCCCGGTCCCGCGGGAGGTCCCGTGACGACGCGAGGAGCAGGCCGTCCGCGGAGACGGCGACCGCGTGCGCGACACCGGGTACCCGGTCGGCGAAGTTGGCCAGCAGCCAACCGAGATCCTGCGTAGTTGTCATCGTTCTTGCTCCTTCTGCCCGCTCCCGGCCACCGGGCCTGAGCCAGACTGCGAGGATTGCTGCCCTCCCGGAGTCGCCTCCGGGCTGGTCGGGTTGTCCGACGGGTTCGTACGACCCCGCTGCACGCCCCGATGGTAGGCCGACAGGAGGCCGCGGACACCCTCCGGCGTACGCCGCTGCACCGACGTGGTGGGCTTCTCCACCGCACCGGGCACCAGCTGCGCCATCGGGGTGCGCTTCGGCAGCCCCGTCGAGGTGGTCGCCGCGACGGGCACCTCGGTCGCCGCGGTGGCGGCACGCCACCCGTCGTCGGCCGCGGTCTGCCAACCGCCCGTCTGCTGCTGAGCGGACCGCCGGTGACCGAAGCTGTCGGCGAAGGCGGGGCGGGCACCCCCGTTGGCCGTCGATCCGTTCTCGCGCGGCGCTCCTCCGGCCGCCGGAGTGTCTGCCATCGGTGCGTTACCTGTCGTCCCGGGTGGTGTCGGCTGCACGGCCCGACCGCCGGCGTCGACCCGGGCGAACTGCTGGGTCGATCCACTGTCGGTCGGCGTCTTCGCGGCGGCCGTCGCCGCCTCCTCCGGCCCCGGGCGGCGGGTACGGAACCAGGCCGACTCGAGCTCCCGGAAGATCGGCAGCTCCATCGTCTCGTCCGCGTACCGCTGCCTGTTCTGGACCGGCGGCGTGGCCGGCCGCGTCTGCGGAGCGGCCGGGGTCGGCGGGGCGGTCGGCGCGGGAGCGGCCGGGGCCGGCGCGCCGGAGCGCGGCACCCGCGGCAGTTCGGTGGTCATGTCCAGCGCGGCGGCCAGACGCTCGGGCACCGGCGGGGTCGCCGCGTCCCGGTCCCCACCGGCGACCGGCGGCCAGGCCGGCGGCGCAGGCGTGGCCGGGCCCGGCGCGCCGGGACCCTGGCGCTGGGGCAGCGGGTTGGTCGGCGGCGCCGAGACCGGCATGCCGGAGTACGGCGCGGCCGAGACCGGCGGACCCGAGTAAGGGTGGCCGGAGACGGGTGACGCCGAGACGGGCATGCCGGAGACCGGCGGGCTGGACACCGGCGGTGCGGAGTAGGGCGCCGGCGGGGTCGACACCGGCGGGCCCGCGTAGGGCACGGGCGGCGCGGAGACCGGCGGCACGGAGTACGGCCGGGCCTCGGGGGTGCTGGGCAGCTGCCGCGGGACGGCCTGCTGCTGACCCGTGGCGTCCTGGTCGTCGGCCGACCGCCGCTGCGGCAGCGGGTCGATCGACTGGCCGTTCGAGGTGCGCGGCTGGAAGGCCTCGCCGCCGTTGAAGCCGCTGGCGCCGGTCAGGTCGGACCAGGCCGGCATCGACCGCGCCGCGCCGGCCGAGGCGGGTGCGCCGGCCCCGTTGCGCGGCGCCGGGTCGAACGGCCGGCCGCCCAGGGTGACCTGGTTGCCGGACTCGCCGGGGCGCTGCGTGGGCATCGGGTTGGCGGGGCCGTTGCCGAGGGCCGGCAGGGCGCCGAAGGCCGGGGCCGGGCCGGACGAGCGCGGGCCGGGCGGCGGCAGCGCGAGCGACGACTGCGGGCGGCCGGAGAGCGCCCGGGGCACGAGCACCGAGGTCGGCATGACCACCTCGGCGACGGTGCCCCGGTCGGTGCCCGGACGCAGCTCGACCTTGACGCCGTGCCGGGACGCCAGCCGGGCGACCACGACCAGGCCCATCATCCGGGAGACGGCCACGTCCACCTGCGGCGGCGTGGCGAGCCGCTCGTTGAGGTCGTGGAGTTGCTCGGGGCTGATCCCGATGCCCCGGTCCTCCACGTAGAGCGACGCGCGGTCGCCCACACGCCGGGCCTCCACCATGACGTGCGAGTCCGGCGGCGAGAAGGCGGTGGCGTTGTCGAACAGCTCGGCGACCAGGTGGACCAGGTCGTTGACGGCGTGCGCCGCCACCTCGATGTCCCGGTCGATCACCCCGAACTCGATGCGGGTGTAGTGCTCGACCTCGGACTGGGCGGCCCGGAGCACGTCGATCAGGGCGGCCGGCTCCCGCTGTACGCGGGTGGAGTCGGCGCCGGCGAGCACGAGGAGGTTTTCGTCGTTGCGGCGCATCCGGGTCGCCAGGTGGTCGAGCTGGAACAGCTCGGCCAGCCGGTCCGGGTCCTCCTCGCCGCGCTCCAGCCGGTCGAGGTGACCGATGAGGCGGTCGACCAGGATCTGCGAGCGGCGGGCCAGGTTGACGAACATCGTCGCGACGGACGCGCGCAGCGCGGCCTGCTCGGCGGCGGTGCGGACGGCCTCCAGGTGGACCGCGTTGAACGCCTCGGTCACCTGACCGAACTCGTCCTTGCTGCGCACCGGCAGCGGCTCGGCGATCTGGTTGGCGAGCTGCACCGGGGAGAGCTGGCCGGTCACCTTGGGGTCGCGCAGCCGGGCCACGGCCTGGGGCAGGCCGTACTGGGCGATGGAGAGCGCGCCCTGACGTAGGTCGCGCAGGGAGCGGGCCATCGAGCGGGCGACCAGGTAGGCGAAGAGGATCGCCAGGAGCAGCATGCTCAGCAGCAGGCCGGTCTCCAGGAACACCTGACGCTGCACGTCCGAGCGCAGCTTCTCGGCGCCCGCGACGACCTCACGGTCGATCTTCGACTCGACCGTGCGGATCAGCTTGGCGTTGGCCACCATCGCCGCGTCCCACTCGTCCGCGTCGAACGGGGCGCCGGTCAGGCTGTCGGCGGTGGTGATGCCGTTGAGCCAGCTGTTGTAGGTGTTCGCCTCGCGCAGGTCGGGGCCGGCGACCACCTGGGCGTAGTACTCCTGCTCCGGCTGGCTCGCCACCACCTGGAAGCTCTGCAACCACTGGCTGGAGCCGGTGCTGGTGGCGATGTACTCGTTGCGCAGGTTGGGGGTGAGCCGCTGCTGGATGAAGGCCCGGTGCACCACGTCCCGGCGGCGCGACAGGAACTCCTTGTTGCGGGCGGTGGCGGTCGACGCGCGCATCTGGTCGCTGAGCTCGTTGTCGCCGGCGAGCTGGGTGGCCGAGTCGCGGATGCTGATCAGGTCGTCGATCAGGCCGTCGTACGCCTGCATGGCCGGGACGAGCCCGAGCTTGCCGTTGAAGACCTGGCTGCGGGTGCCGGGCAGGTCGGTCAGCGTCTGGTCGATCTCGCCCAACAGGGTGTCGAGGTTGGCCGGGAGGTCCTCGACCTCGGCCCGCTGCTGCGAGTACAGCCGCTTGGCCTTGTCCACGCTGGTGTTGGCCTGCTCGTACGCCTGCTTGTAGCGGGCGCTGTCCTGGTTGCGCGGCACGCCCAGCAGGCGCAGCGCGTTGGTGCGCTCGTTCTGGAGGGTGTCGACCAGGTCACCCGAGTAGCCGACGAGGTTGGCCAGGTCACCGGCCCGGTTGGCGTTGTTGAGGGTCTCCAGGTGGTCGACGAGGCCGCTGGTGCCCACGACCACCGTGGCGATGGTCGGCACGATCATGATGAGACCGAGCTTGGACCAGATCGGCATGTCGCGGAGCCGACCGGTCGGCCGGCGCAGACGCGACAGGAAGGAGCCCGCCGCCTTTGGCCGTTTGCTCACGTCACCGCCCTCGCGAAATTCTGGAACTGCGTTGCCCCTGGACAACGCCCAGCGGCCGACCCCACGGGCCGGACCATTCGAGATTCCATCACGCCACCTGCGAAAGAGAAAGCCCAGGTTGGCCGCAGCGGGAGGTGTGATGAGATGTTGATGCAATTTGATAGCAATCCGTCTGGCCGGAGTCACTGAAGGTAATGAAGCACCCCCATCGCGTTGTCCTGCTCGCCGGCCCTTCCGGGTCCGGAAAGTCGTACATAGCGCAGCGAACCGGCCTTCCGGTGCTCTGCCTGGACGACTTCTACAAGAACGGCGACGACCCTACGTTGCCGCGACGAAACGGCCTGGTGGATTGGGAGTCGCCCCGCTCCTGGGACGCCGCGGCGGCCGTGGAGACGATTGCCCGGTTGGCCAGTGAGGGCAGGGCCGATGTGCCGGTCTACGCGATCGGTGCGGACCGCCGGGTGTCCACCCGGCCATTCGAGGTCGCCGGTTCGCCACTTTTCGTGGCCGAAGGGATCTTCGCAGCCGAGATCGTCGAGGAGTGCCGTCGGCGCGGGGTGCTCGCCGGGGCGTACGCCCTGCGTCGGCCCCGGGGCGCGACCTTCGTCCGCCGCCTGGCCCGCGACCTCGCCGAGCAGCGCAAGGCGCCCCGGGTGCTCGTGCGCCGCGGCCTGGCGCTGCTGCGCGCGGAGCCGGCGGTGCTGCGGCGGCAGACCGGCCTGGGCGCCGAGGCGGCCCGGGCGGGCGAGGTGCTGCGCGCGGTGGCCGGCATGCTCGCCGGCCACCCGCACCGTTCCTGAGTCCCGCCGCGGTCAGCCCAGCAGCTTGCCGTACGCGGGCTTGATCACCTCATCGATGATCTTCAGCCGCTCGTCGAACGGGATGAAGGCGCTCTTCATGGCGTTGATGGTGAACCACTGGAGTTCCTTCCAGCCGTAGCCGAAGGCGTCCACCAGCAGGGCCATCTCCCGCGACATCGACGTGCCGCTCATCAGCCGGTTGTCGGTGTTGACCGTCACCCGGAACCGCAGGTCCCGCAGCAGCCCGATCGGGTGCTCGGCGATCGACGCCGCGGCGCCGGTCTGCACGTTCGACGACGGGCACAGCTCCAGCGGGATCCGCTTGTCCCGCACGTACGCGGCCAGCCGCCCGAGCACCGGCTCCGTGCCGGGCGTGATGTCGTCCACGATGCGCACCCCGTGGCCGAGCCGGTCCGCCCCGCACCACTGGATCGCCTGCCAGATCGACGGCAGGCCGAACGCCTCGCCGGCGTGGATGGTGAAGTGGAAGTTCTCCCGCTGGAGGTATTCGAAGGCGTCCAGGTGCCGGGTGGGCGGGAAGCCCGCCTCGGCGCCGGCGATGTCGAAGCCGACCACCCCGGCGTCCCGGTGCCGGACGGCCAGCTCGGCGATCTCCTGGGACCGGGCGGCGTGCCGCATCGCGGTGAGCAGGGTGCCCACCCGGATCGGGGTGCCCGCCTCGGCGGCCAGCGCGCTGCCCTCGACGAAGCCGGCGAGCACCGCCTCGACCACCTCGTCCAGGGTCAGGTCCCGCTCCAGGTGCTGCTCGGGGGCGAACCGCACCTCGGCGTAGACCACCCCGTCGGCGGCCAGGTCCTGGGCGCACTCCCGGGCCACCCGCCGCAGGGACGACGCGGTCTGCATGACGGCGACGGTGTGCGCGAACGTCTCCAGGTAACGCTCCAGGGAGCCGGAGTCGGCCGCCTCGACGAACCACCGGCCGAGCGCCTCGGGATCGGTGGTGGGCAGCTCGTGGCCCACCTCGGCGGCCAGTTCGACGATCGTCGCCGGCCGCAGGCCGCCGTCGAGGTGATCGTGCAGCAGCGCCTTCGGGACCTTGACGATGTCCTCGTAACGGATTGTCGCGACCATGCACAGACCCTAGTCGGCGCCGCCGGGCCGACCGACGGGACCGGCACGGATCGGCGCTCGGCGCGCCGCCCCGCCGGCCCCGCGCCAGCGGCGCCCGTTCCGGCCGGACGCCCCGCGTCGCCCGGCCGGAACCGCCGGCACGGTGGGCCGAACCTGCCGGAACGGTGGGCCGGAACCGCCCGGCGCGGGTCAGGGACGCCAGCCGTACACCCGGTCGACGGCGAGCCGGAGCACCAGGCGGCCGTCGGCGACCATCGCCGCCCGGTAGTCGGCCCAGTCGGGGTGCTCGCCCCGGATCCGTCGGTAGACCTCGACCAGCTCCTCGACGCTCGCGTCGTCGGTGGCCGCCGCCGGCGGGCCGAGCGTGACCACGCCCTCCGCGACCGCGTAGGCCCCACCGTCGGCGGTGGTGACGTGCAGGCTGGCCCGGGGATCGCGGCGCAGGTTGCGCACCTTGGCGCGGTCGCCGGTGGTGGAGCAGCGGATCAGGCCGGGTTCGGCGAGGAAGTCGAGGTTGGACAGCTGGGGCCGCCCGTCGCGGCGCAGGGTCACCAGCACGCCCCGGCCGCGCTCGCCGAACAGCTCCCACAGCCGGGCGTTCACGCCGTCACCCGCAGCGGGGCGAGGGCGGCGGCCAGCCGGGCCAACTCGTCGAGCAGCACCGTGGCGGCGGCGTCGCGCCCCGGGTCCGGCACGAGGTCCCCCGTGTCGTCCAGCGCCTGCCGCAGGAACACGGTCACCGCCTCGTTGGCCGGCATCATCTTGAGGGTGGTCACGACCTGCTTGATCATCTGGACCGCGCGCAGGCCGCCGGAGGTCATGCCGTAGCTGACGAAGCCGACCGGCTTGTACTGCCACTCCGTGTAGAGGTAGTCGATCGCGTTCTTCAACGGCGCGCTGAAGCCGTAGTTGTACTCCGGCATGACGAAGACGAAGGCGTCCGCGGCGGCGACGGTGGCGCTCCACTCCCGGGTGTGCCGGTGCAGGTAGCGGCCCTCGGAGGGGTGGTGCGGCTCGTCGTGGAAGGGCAGGTCCACCTCGGCGAGGTCGACGAGGCGTACGTCGTCGAAGGCGTCGTACGCGGTGGCGACGGCGGTGAACCAGTCGCCGATCCGGCGGCCCGCGCGGCCGGGCCGGGTGCTGGCGACGATGACGGTCAGGCAGGGCATGGCGAGGTCGCTCCCGTGGTGAGGGGCCGGACCGGGGCCGGCACGGTGAACTTCGGGATGAGGCGCTGCGCCAGCGGGCCGATGCTGACGGCGAAGAGGAGGGTCCCGGGGCCGACGGTGCCGCCGAGCGCCCAGCCGATAGCGAGCACGCCGAGCTCGATGGCCGTGCGTACCCGCCCGATCGGCAGGCCGCGGGCGGCCAGCCCGGTCATCAGGCCGTCGCGCGGCCCGGGACCGAGGCGGGCCCCGAGGTAGAGGGCCGTGGCGAGCCCGTTGAGCAGGATGCCGACGAGCAGCAGGCCGACCCGGCCGGCGACCGGGGCCACGGGCGGCAGGACGGCGAGCGCGACGTCGGCCGCGACGCCGACCACCACCGCGTTCGCGACGGTGCCGACGCCGGGGCGCTGCCGGAGCGGGATCCAGAGCAGCAGCACGGCGAGGGCGACCAGGTTCACCACCTGCCCGAGGGGCAGCCCGGTCCGGGCGGCGAGGCCCTGGTGCAGCACGTCCCAGGACGCGAGGCCCAGGTCGGCGCGGACCATCAGGGCCACGCTGACGCCGAACAGCACGAGGCCGCTCAGCAGGCGGGCCAGCCGGCCCGGCAATCTGGTTGACATGTCACTCACCCTAGGAGGCGGGTAGATGACGTGTCAACCAAGTGGCTAGGATGGTCGGCATGGAGCAACCACGCTGGCTGGACGAGCGGGAGCAGAGCGCCTGGCGGGGCTACCGGCGGATGCGCCGCCTGCTCGACCTGGAGCTGGCCCGCGAGCTGATGCGCGACGCCGGGCTCTCCGAGCCCGACTACGACGTCCTCTCCGACCTCTCGGAGACACCCGACCAGCGGCTGCGGCTCAGCGAGCTGGCCGACCGGATGCTCTGGTCGCGCAGCCGGCTCTCCCACCACCTCACCCGGATGCAGCAGCGCGGCCTCGTCACCCGCGAGGAGTGCGCCTCGGACGGGCGCGGCGCCGTCGTCGTACTCACCGCCGAGGGCCGGCGCGCCATCGAGGCCGCCGCCCCCGGCCACGTGGCGGCCGTCCGCCGGCACCTCATCGACCTGCTGACCCCCGACGAGGTCGCCGCGCTGGACGCGCTCACCCACCGGGTGGTCGACCACCTCACCCGACCCGGAGAATGAGCCGGTGTATCCCGAGCGCGAGTGCGACGACGACCACCGCCCGATTCGCGCGGTGCTGACCTTCCTGGACGCCTGACGTGGACCCCCGCATCGTCGACCGGCTCCGCTGCCCGGTCTGCGCCGAGCCGCTGGCCGAGGAGGCCACCGGTGGCGCCGGCGCGCTGCGCTGCCCGCGCCGGCACAGCTTCGACGTGGCCCGCCAGGGCTACGTCAACCTGCTCGCCGGCCGCGCCCCGCACGCCGGGGACACCGCGGAGATGGTGGCCGCCCGCGCCGACTTCCTCTCCGCCGGCCACTACGACCTCATCTCGGCCGCCCTCGCCGCCGCCGCCACGGAGGCCGTCGACCGCGTGACGGCTGCTCGGCGCCTGCCGGCCGGGGAGGAGAACGGGGCACGCGTCGGCGGGGCGTACCCCCTGGTGGTGGATGCCGGCGCGGGGACGGGCCGGCACCTCGCGGCGGTGCTGGCGGCGCTGCCGGACGCCGTGGGTCTCGCCCTCGACGTGTCGAAGCCGGCGCTGCGTCGGGCCGCCCGCGCGCACCCGCGCGCGGCGGCGGCGCTCGCCGACACCTGGCAGCGGCTGCCCCTGGCCGACGCCGGCACGGCCGTGCTGCTGAACGTCTTCGCACCGCGCAACGGCGCCGAGTTCCACCGGGTCCTCGACCCGGCCGGGTTCCTGCTGGTGGTCACGCCGGCCGCCGACCACCTCGCCGAACTGGTCGGCGCCCTCGGCCTGCTCCGGGTCGACCCGGCCAAGGCGGACCGGGTCGCCGAGAGCCTCGGCGGGCACTTCACCGAGGTGGCGGCGGCCGAGCACCGGCGCGAGCTGGCGCTGACCGGCCCGGAGGTCGCGACGCTGGTCGGGATGGGTCCCAGCGCCTGGCACACCGATCCGGCCGGGCTCGCCGCCCGGGTGGCCGCCCTCGCCGAGCCGGTCCGGGTGACCGTCGCGGTGCGGCTGACCGTCTGGCGCCCCGCCCCGCGCTGACCGCCCCTCAGGTGGAGAGGTCGACCTCTTCCCAGCCGGGGGGCTCGTCGTGGTACGGCCCGCGCAGCATCACCGCCCACTCCAGCGCCCAGCGGCGCTGGCCGATCGCGTTGGCGTCGACCAGCCCGGGCGGCGTCCGGCCGGCCCGTTCCGTCTCCAGGTACGCCCAGTCCAGGCAGTAGTGCAGGTCCAGCAGGGCGGCCGCGTCGGCGGGGTGCTGCGGGGCGGTGAGGATCCGGGCCCGCCACTGGCCGAAGTTCTCCCCCTCGGGGATGTGCGGCATCCGCTCCACCAGCCGCTCGTCGACCGGCAGCGTCGGGTCGAGCTGCTTGGTCAGGCCGAGGACCCAGGCCAGGGCGAAGAGCGCGTCGTGGTGCAGCACGAACGACCGGTGGTCGCCCTTGCCGCCGGTCACGAACTGGAACTCCGGCGGCGTGACCATCTCCACCAGGTGCGAGGCGAGCAGCCAGCTCATCGCCGCCTGCGGCGGCATCCCGAAGCAGCGGGCCAGGATCAGGTGCAGCACCGCGATGCGGGCCTCGATCTCCACCGTGGGGCGGAGCTCGATCTGGTCGCCGGGCTCCCACACGAGCGGGAACTGGGCGGGCGGCAGCGGGAGACGCAGCCGGGACAACTCGTCCAGGCTCGCCTCACGCACCTCCCGCGGATCGGGGGCAGGTACGGTCACGGCGAAAGATCCTGTCTGCTCGCGACGACTCGGCGCCGGTTGTCCCCCCTTGGCCAGGGAGGATAGCGGTCCGAACGGGCGGACACCATGCCGCCCCGGCGACCGCCGCGCTCAGCCGATCCGCTCGATCACCAGCGGCTTCGCGGCGGGCGCGACCGGCGCGATCCGCACCGCCCGCGCGGCGTCGTCCCGCGCCGCCGGGATGCGGGCGGCGTCCTGCGCGCGCAGCTCGTAGAGCGGGTCGCCCGCCCGCACCGCCTCGCCCGGGCGCTTGTGCAGCACCACCCCCGCCGGCACGCTGACCGGGTCCTCCTTGCGGGCGCGTCCGGCGCCGAGCCGCCAGGCGGCCACCCCCATGTCGTACGCGTCGATCGCCGCGACGTAACCGTCGGTGTCCGCGCGGACCACCTCGACCTCGTTGGCGGTGGGCATCGGGGCGTCCGGGTCCCCGCCCTGGGCGCGGATCATCGCCCGCCAGGAGTCCATCGCCCGGCCGTCGCGCAGGGCGGCCTCCGGGTCGACGTCCGGCAGCCCGGCCGCGTCGAGCATCTCGCGGGCCAGCGCCAGGGTCAGCTCGACCACGTCGGCGGGGCCGCCCCCGGAGAGCACCTCGACGGACTCGGTCACCTCGACGGCGTTGCCGATGGCCAGGCCCAGCGGGGTGGACATGTCGGTGAGCAGGGCGACCGTCCGTACGCCGTGCGCGCCCCCCAGCTCGACCATCGTCCGGGCCAGCTCGCGGGCCTGCTCGACGGACTTCATGAACGCGCCGGAACCGACCTTCACGTCGAGCACCAGCGCGCCGGTGCCCTCCGCGATCTTCTTGCTCATGATCGAACTGGCGATCAGCGGGATGGCCTCGACGGTCCCGGTCACGTCGCGCAGCGCGTACAGCTTGCGGTCGGCGGGGGCGAGCCCGGCGCCGGCCGCGCAGATCACCGCGCCGACGTCGCGGAGCTGGGCGGTGAACTCGTCGTTGCTCAGCGCCGCCCGCCAGCCCGGGATCGACTCCAGCTTGTCCAGGGTGCCGCCGGTGTGCCCGAGGCCCCGGCCGCTGAGCTGCGGCACGGCGGCGCCGCAGGCGGCGACCAGCGGGGTGAGCGGCAGGGTGATCTTGTCACCGACGCCGCCCGTGGAGTGCTTGTCGACGGTCGGCCGGTCGACGGCGGAGAGGTCGAGCCGCTCCCCGCTGGCGATCATCGCGGCGGTCCACCGGGCGATCTCGGGTGCGGTCATGCCGCGCAGCAGGATCGCCATGGCCAGCGCCGACATCTGCTCGTCGGCCACCACCCCCCGGGTGTACGCGTCCACCACCCAGTCGATCTGCGCGTCGGAGAGCACACCCCCGTCCCGCTTGACCCGAATGACGTCAACCGCCGCAAAACCACTCATCACAAAAGATCTTTCTCGTCGTTATGGCGATACCGGTTCGCGGACCGCGCCCACCAGGGCTGGGGCCGACCGTGACCGGCGGAGGGATCAAGCCTGACCGCCCGGAGCCGGTCACGGTCGGCCCCAGCCGCTCTAAGCTCAACCACCCCAGCGGGCAGGAATCTCCATCGGCGGCTCACCCTCGCCCGCCCAGAAGATCGCCCCCGAGGCGTCCACGACCACCACCCGGGGCGTACGGGCCAGACCCCACGTGATCGCCTCCGCCGGGTCGCCCCAGCTCGGGCCCTCCTCCAGCACGCCGGTCTCGGCGCCCTCGTCGTCGCCCGCCGACCGCTCCCAGTAGGCCGTCCAGACCTGCTGGCCGGCGGAGAGGTCGGGGTGCACGAAGACCGTGCCGCGCCCACGCCAGGCGGCCAGCCGATCCGGCACCACGGGCACCGGGGCCTCCCCGGTCACGGCCTCCAGGTCGGCGACGTCGAAGGCGTGCGGCAGCAGCTCGGCCATCCGCAGCGGGCCGCCCTTCGCCTCGATGAGGCACTCCGGCCCGCCCTGCTCCCAGAGCAGCTGGCGGCACCGGCCGCACGGCATCAGCGGCTCGCCGGTGGCGTCGACGCAGGACAGGGCCACGATCCGGCCGCCCCCGGTGGCGTGCAGCGAGGAGACCACGCCGCACTCGGCGCAGAGCACCACGCCGTACGCGGCGTTCTCCACGTTGCAGCCGACCACCACCCGGCCGTCGTCGACCAGCGCGGCCGCCCCGACCGGGAACTTCGAGTACGGCACGTACGCGTGCCGCATCACCTCGGTGGCGGCGTCCCGCAGCCGCTCCCAGTCGATCTCCATGTGGTACTCCCCCGTCAGCCCTTGATGTACGGCTTGCCGTCGGCGGCCGGTGCCCGGACCCGGCCGACCAGTCCGGCCACCGCCAGGATCGTCGCCAGGTAGGGCAGCATGGCGAGGAACTGGCTCGGAATCGCGCTGTTGATGGCGCCCAGGTAGGTGGCGAGCTGGTCGGCGAAGCCGAAGAAGAGCGCCGCGAGCAACGCCCCCGTCGGGCTCCACCGGCCGAAGATCAGCGCGGCGAGGGCGATGAAGCCCTTGCCGCCGATCATGTTCTTGGTGAACGAGTAGAGCGCCAGCGTGTAGGAGGCGCCGCCGATGCCGGCCACCACCCCGGCGAGCAGCACGTTGCGGTAGCGCAGCCCGAGCACCTTGACGCCCAGGGTGTCGGCGGCGGTGGGGTGCTCGCCGACCGAGCGGGTCCGCAGACCCCACCGGGTGCGGAACAGCGCGATGTGGATGACCAGCACCAGCAGCAGGCCGAGGTAGAGGAAGATGTTGCCCCGGAACAGCGCCGGGCCGAGCAGCGGGATGTCCGACAGCAGCGGGATCTCCCAGTTGCTGAACCGGGGGGCGCTGTTGTACTTCTGCGCGTTGGTCTGCATCAGCCGCTCGTAGAGGAAGCCGGTGACGCCGACGGCCAGCAGGTTGAGCACGATGCCCATGACGACCTGGTCGACCAGGTAGCGGATCGAGAAGACGGCCAGCAGCAGCGAGATGAACGCGCCGCCGATCGCCGCCGCGACCAGGCCCACCCAGACGTTGCCGGTGAGGCTGCCGAAGAGCGCGCCGCTGAAGGCGCCCATCAGCAACTGTCCCTCGATGGCCACGTTGACCACGCCGGAGCGCTCACAGAGCACACCGGCCAGCGCGCCGAAGACCAGCGGCAGGGCCAGGATGAACGTGCCCCGGACGATGTTGACCAGCGGCATGAAGTTCTGCCCCGCCGGCGCGTCGGAGACCTGCCAGCAGAGGAACGACAGCACGAAGCCGACCAGGCCGACGCCGAGCACTACGGTGAACCAGCGCTTCGGCAGCCCGGCGAGCATCGCGACGCCGGCGGCGACCGCGACGAGGCCGAAGAGGATCGCGCCGAGGGTGCCGTGGATCTTCAGGGCGGCGCCGGCGGCGTCCTCGCTGAGGGTGAAGCGGGCCTGCTCGCCGGTGGCGAGCGCCCCGAACAGCACCGTCGCCAGCAGGCCGAGAGCGAGCAGCACTGCGCCGACCTTGCGGGTACGGGTCCAGAAGCCCTGGTCCACAGGGGCGACCGCGACGTCTTCGACAGCCATGGTGGACATGAGTTACCAGCCCTTCGCCAGGCTCGTCTGCAACCGGGCGGCGCGGGCGGCCCGGAGCTGGAAGATCGCCTTCACCAGGGCCGGCGCGGCGATGAAGATGACGATCAGCGCCTGGAGCACGGTGACCAGCTCCAGCGAAATCCCCGAGTAGGACTGCATCCGGTTGCCGCCGGCCTGGAGCGCGCCGAAGAGCAGCGCGGCCAGCGCGACGCCCCACGGCTTCACCCGGCCGAGCAGCGCCACCAGGATGCCGTCGAAGCCGATCTGCGCGACGACCAGCGGGGTCAGCGCGCTCGCGGTGGAGCCGAGCACCATGTTGGAGCCGCCGAGGCCGGCCAGGATCCCGGCGAAGACCATGATCAGGACGTACGTCCGGGTGACGCTGATGCCGGCGGTCCGCGCGGCGTCCGGGTTGGCGCCGACGGCGCGCAGCTCGAAGCCGAGCGTGGAACGGTTCAGCAGCCACCAGACCGCCCAGGTCGCCAGCACCGCCAGGATGATGCCGGCGTGCACCCGGAGCCCGTCGCCGAGCAGCCGGGGCAGCTGGGCCGAGCCGTCGACCGGCCGGCTGATCGCGTCCGTACGGTTCGGGTCCTGGACGCCGTTCTGCACGATGATCCAGGTCAGGAAGTACGTGGCGATGTAGTTGAGCATGATCGTGTTGATCACCTCGTGGGCGCCGGTGCGCGCCTTGAGGATGCCCGGGATGAAGCCCCAGATCGCACCGCCGAGCGCCCCGGCGAGCACCGCGACGAGCAGGTGCAGGCCCGGCGGCAGCGGCAGCAGGAAGCCGGCCAGCGCGGCCAGGATCACGCCCATGACGGCCTGGCCCTGGGCGCCGATGTTGAACAGGCCGCCCCGGAACGCCAGCGCCACCGACAGGCCGGTGAAGACCAGCGGTGCGGTATAGGTGAGCGTCTCGGAGATCGGGCTCATCGCCGCCTGGAAGCCGACCGCGTCCGGGTCGAAGACCGCGCCCTTGAAGAGGTTCCCGTACGCCTCACTGACCAGCGTCCAGCTCGCGTTGAGCGCGTCGGCCGGGCGGGCGGTGATGTAGCTGTAGGTGGCGAGCACGTCGGGGTCGGACACGATCATCAGGATCGCGCCGACCACCATCGCCAGCACCAGCGACAGCAGAGTCACCGTGAAGGTGTTGGCCGCCCAGAGGTTGTCCAGGAACAGCCGGCCCAGCGAGGGCTTCGGCTCCGGGGCCGGGGCCTTCGGGGAGGTGGCCGTCTCGGCGCGCTCGGTGTTGCCGAGCGCGGCCTGCGCGGCGTGCGCCTCGGTGGCCGGCTCCTTGTCCGGGGAGCCCGGGTTCGGGTTGGTCATGCCTCGTCCTCGTTACCAGGGCTCTCGGCGGCGGGGGCCGCCGCGCCGCCGTCGGCCGGGGTCGTGCCGTTCGCCGCGGCGGGGGCCGCGTCGGGGGTGATGCCGGCCATCAGCAGGCCGATCTCCTCGCGCGGGGTGTCGGGGCCGACGATGCCGATGATCCGGCCGCGGTACATCACCGCGATCCGGTCGGCCAGGCCGATCACCTCGTCGAGCTCGCTGGAGACCACCATGACGGCGGTGCCGACGTCCCGCTCGCGGATGACCTGGCTGTGGATGAACTCGATCGACCCGACGTCGACGCCGCGGGTCGGCTGGGCGGCGATGAAGAGCTTCAGCGGCCGGGACAGCTCACGGGCCACGATGACCTTCTGCTGGTTGCCGCCCGAGAGGGTGCCGACGGGCGCGTCGGCCGAGGAGGTGCGGACGTCGAACTGCTCGATCCGTTCCCTGGCCGACTTCGCGATGGCGTCCGGCTGCAACGCCAGGCCCTTGCCGAACGGCGGCCGGTCGTAGATGTCGAGCACCAGGTTCTCCGCGACGGAGAACTCCTTGACCAGGCCGTCGACGCTGCGGTCCTCGGGCACGTAGCCGACGCCCGCGCGGAGCACCTTCTTGGTCGACCAGCCGTGCACCGGCTGCCCGTCGAGCGTGACCGTGCCGGCGAGCGTCGGGCGCAGCCCCATGATCGCCTCGATCAGCTCGGTCTGGCCGTTGCCCTGCACGCCCGCGACGCCGAGCACCTCGCCCGCGTGCACGGTCAGGTCGATCCCGTCGACCGCCCGGACCTGCCGGTCGTCGTCGACGACCAGGCCGGAGACCTCCAGGACCGGCTTGCCGGGGGTGGCGGCCTCCTTGTCGACGGTGAGCCGCACGCTGCGTCCGACCATGAGCGCGGCCAACTCGTCCCGGCTCGCCTCGGGGGAGGCGGTGCCGACGGTCTTCCCGCGCCGGATCACGGTGATCCGGTCGGCGATGGCCTTGACCTCGCCCAGCTTGTGGGTGATGAAGACGATCGACTTGCCGGCGGCCTTGAGCGACCGCATTACGGTGAGCAGTTCCTCGGTCTCCTGCGGCGTGAGCACGGCCGTCGGCTCGTCGAGGATGAGCAGGTCGACGTCGCGGGTGAGCGCCTTGACGATCTCCACCCGCTGTTGGATGCCGACCGGCAGGTCCTCGATCACCGCGTCCGGGTCGACCCGCAGGTTGTACCGCTCCGAGACCTCGGCGACCTCGCGCCGGGCCCGACGCCGGTCCAGGAAGCCGGCGATGCCGCCCCGGACCTGCTCGGCGCCGAGCATGATGTTCTCGGTCACGGTGAAGACGGGCACCAGCATGAAGTGCTGGTGCACCATGCCGATCCCGGCCGCGATCGCGTCGGACGGGCCCCGCAGCTTCAGCGGCGCGCCGTCGACCAGGATCTCGCCCTCGTCGGGCTGGTAGAGCCCGTAGAGCACGTTCATCAGGGTCGACTTACCCGCGCCGTTCTCGCCGAGCAGGGCGTGGATCTCTCCAGGCTCCACCGTCAGATCGATGTGGTCGTTGGCGACCAGGTCACCGAACCGTTTGGTGATGCCGCGCAGTTCGAGTCTCAGCGCAACCTCCTGGAGTGCGAAGCGATGGTGCAGCGTAGCTGCCGGTGTACCGCTCGCGGCGCGGGGCCGTCGTCGGGTGGGTGTGGATCGGCCGCCCCGGCGCCGTGGGGGTTTCCCCGCGACGCCGGGGCGGCCGGATCGTCGTGCTGTACCGCTCGCCGGCCTACCCGGGTGATCGTCTCACCGCGGGCGGCCGGCGGAGCCTCACTTCGGCTGGGCCGCGGAGGTGACGGTGACGGTGCCGGCGGCGATGTCCGCCTTCAGCTTGTCGATCTCGGCCTTCAGCTCGGCCGGGACCTTGCTGTCAAACTCGTGGTACGGGGCGAGCCCGACGCCGTTGTTCGACAGGTTGCCGAGGTAGCCCGGGGTGGCCGACAGCTTCTCGCCGTTGGCGGCCTTGACGACGGCCTCCTTGACGGCGTCCGGGATGTTCTTCTCGACGGTGGTGATGATCGCCGCGCAGTCCTGGGTGCTCTCGCAGCCGTCGACGTCGACCCAGATGGTGTTGTACTTGCCGCCCGACGCCTTGGCCGCGCCGGTGGTGCCGAGGCCGGCGCCGCCGGCGACCGGCATGATGATGTCGGCGCCCTGGGCGACCAGCGCGTCGCTGACCTTCTTGCCCTCGTCCTGCTTGACGAAGTCGTTGGTGAAGGAGCCCTTCTGGGCGGCCTTGTCCCAGCCGACGACCTTGACCGTCTTGCTCTTGGTCTTGTTGTAGTGCGCGACGCCGTCGGCGTAGCCGTCCATGAAGATGGTGACCGGCGGGATCGGCAGGCCGCCGTAAGTGCCCACCGTGCCGCTCTTGGTCATGCCGGCGGCCAGGTAACCGGCGAGGAAGCCGGCCTGGGCGGTGTCGAACTGCATCGGGTAGACGTTGGTCTCCGGGACCTTCGCGTCGACGATGCCGAACTGCTGGTTCGGGTTCGCCTTGGCGATCTTGGAGGTGGCGTCACCCATCAGGCCACCGACGGCCAGGATGAAGTCGCACTTCTGGTTGACGTACTGGGTCAGGTTGACCTCGTAGTCCGCCTCGGCCTTCGACGCGACGTACTTGATGTCGATCTTGTCGTTGGCCTTCTTGGCCTCCTCCAGGCCCTTCCAGGCGGAGGTGTTGAACGACTTGTCGTCGATGCCGCCGACGTCGGTCACCATGCAGGCGCTGTATTTCTTGTCGCCGCTGCCGGCGTTGTTGTTCTCCTCGGGGGCCTCACCGCACGCGGCGGCACCCAGCACGAGCCCACCCACCGCGAAGGCGGAGGCGATCCGCATCCCACGCATCGAGCGCAAGACGTCTCCTTCCCATTGCACACCGCGTCCTGCACGGTGGCAGCCCTTTGAGCCGGCCTGCGCTGCGCCGCCGGCGTCCCACGTTACGGACGGGAGCGTACGCCCGCGCCCACCCACCGGCCGACAATCGTGCACGACTGTTGAGTGCCTGTTACCCCTACGTAACCCTTAGGTGGGGCAGATCACTCTCGGTGCTGGTAGATGCGCGGCGGGGCGTCGCGGAACGTCCGGTTCTGCACGCCACCCCCTGCCGGTGACGTTACCGCCAGAAGACGGCCACCGCCGCGTTGACCAGGGTCAACCCGACGATTGCCAGGAAGTGCCCACGGTTGACCACGTCACGCTTCCGGGAAAAGAACACCATGACGAAGATCAGGATGGCGAGCACCAACTTGGTAACAAGTTTCGCGGGGGCCGGCTCGTCGCCGTCGCGCAGCGGCGCGGAGAGGCCGATCCCGGTCGCCAGCATGATCACGGACCCCCACAGCATGGGTGGGTTGATCCGCAGCTTCCCGCTGACGTACTGGACGATCGCGCCGCCGAGCAGCAGGGCGAAACCGATCAGATGGACGTAGCGAAGTATCAGTCTCAGAGCTTCCACGCCCACCATCCTCCCCCATCAACGACGGATCGTAGTAGCGGGGCGGGTAGGGGTTCCGCCCCGCTACCCGGCCGTCAGGTCAGGCGCCACGCCTGGAAGGTGGGGCCGTCCGCCGGGAGGGTGACCGCGCCGTCGGCGTCGGGCCGCAGGGCGGGGGCACCGCCGTACAGGTTCTCCGCCGGCCGCAGCCCGCTCAGGCGCAGCGGCTCGCCGGCGGCGCGGCGGGCCAGCACCAGCACCGTGCCGATCGGCGCCTCGCGCAGGAAGACCAGCGTGTCCGCGTCGGCGTGCAGCCAGCGCAGGCCGCCGTGGCGCAGCGCGGGCTCCGCGCGGCGCAGCGCGACCAGAGCGCGGTACGCGGCGAACGTCGCGGCGTCCCAGCTCTCGGGCCGGTGCCACGGCATCGGGGTACGCGAGCCCTCGCCGTTGGTACCGGTCAGGCCCAGCTCGTCGCCGGCGAAGATCATCGGGGTGCCGGGCATGGTGGCGAGCAGGCCGGCGGCGACCTCCTGCCGGGCGGCGTCGCCGACCACCGTGCGGATCCGGGCGGAGTCGTGCGACCCGAGCAGCTGCCACGAGTGGGTGTACGACCGCCAGGAGATCAGCGAGCGGTAGGCGTTCATGGTGGCGAGCACCGCGCCCGCGTCCCGCCGGCGCACCCCGCCCGGGGTACCGAGGAAGTTCGGCACGGGCTGGTCGCCGTGGCGCAGCCAGGACCAGAGCGGGTCGGTGAAGCCGACGTAGTTCATCGTGCCGTGCCAGCCGTTCCGGTCGAGGTCGCCGGTGTGGTCGTGGCCGTGTTCGGCCATCAGCAGGGCGTCGGCCCGGGTCCGGGCGACCACCTCGCGCAGCAGCGCCGCCACCTCGTGGGTGTACGCGTCGGCGCCGCGCCGCCCGGTCATGTTCGCCACGTCCACCCGCCAGCCGTCCAGCCCGTACGGCGGGCGCAGCCAGCGGCGCAGCAGCGAGTCGTCGGCGGTGGCGAAGCGCCGACGCAGCTCGGCGCTTCCCCAGTTCAGCTTGGGCAGCGACCTGACCCCGTTCCAGGACTCGTAGTCACCGGAGACCTCGTCGAAGTAGTACAGCTCCCGCTCGGGCGCGGACACGTCGGAGGCAGCCCTGGTGAACCACTCGTGCGCGTCGCCGGTGTGGTTGCTGGTGATGTCGCCGAGCAGCCGCCAGCCCCGGGCGCGTACGGCGTCGGCGAGGCGGGCCAGGGCGGCGTCCCCGCCGAGCAGCGGGTCGACGGTGTCGAAGCTGGCCGCGTCGTAGCGGTGGTTGGAGCGGGCCGGGAAGATCGGGGTCAGGTAGACGGTGTTCACCCCGAGCCGGTCCAGGTGGTCCAGCCGCCCGGTGACGCCGTCCAGGTCTCCCCCGTAGAACTGCCGGGGCGTCTCGGGCCCGCGCCCGATCACCGGGGTGTCCCAGTCGCACGGGATGGCCCAGTCCGGCAGTTCGCGACCCTCGGCGGCGGCGGAACGGGCGAACCGGTCGGGGAAGATCTGGTAGATCACCGCGTCGCGGGCCCAGGCCGGCGGCGGCGCGTGGGTGACCAGCTTGAAGTCGCCGTTGTCGGGCACGTCGTGGTGCACCAGGCCGGCAGCGTTCAGCCAGCGGTAGCCGCGGCTGCCGGTGAGCATGAACCGGTAGTTGCTGACCGGGTTGCGGGCCTCGACGGGGACCCGCCACCAGACGTCGCCGCCGTCGGTGCGGTCGACGACCGCCTCGGTGAAGCGGGGCTCGCCGTCGCCGGTGGTGCGCACGTGCACCTGCCGGACGTCGGCGCCGGCCGGCACCCGGACGAAGACGTCGACGACGTCGCCGAGGGCGGGCTCCTGCTCGGGCACGTACAGGGCGGAACCGTCGTGGTGCGGCAACAGGGACATGGTGGCGCCTTTCGCGTCGGTCGGACTGGGAGAGAAAGGGGTCTCCCGCCGCGGCCGGTTGCCCGGCCGCGGCGGTCGATCCGTGACTGCTCCGGTGTACGTCGGACGCCGACGCCCTTGCCGCAGCGGTGAGCCGAGGAGGCTCAGCCCTTGACCGCCCCGGCCGTGAGGCCGTTGACGATGTAGCGCTGGAGGAGCTGGAACACCAGCACCGTCGGGATGGCGGTGAGCAGGGTGCCCGCCGCGAAGATCCCGAAGTTGTTGTTGCGCTCGCCGGCCACCAGCCCGAACATTCCGACCGCGAGGGTCTTCGAGTTGGTGTTCGTGAGGAACACGTTGGCGATCACGAACTCGTTGATCGAACCGATGAAGGCGAGCAGGCCGGTCACCGCCAGGATCGGCGCCACCAGCGGCAGCATGATCCGGAAGAAGACCTGGGCGTGCGAGGCGCCGTCCATGGTGGCCGACTCGTCCAGCTCCTTCGGCAGCGTGTCGAAGAAGCCCTTCATCAGCCAGGTGTTCGCGCCGAGGGCGGCACCCATGTAGAGCAGGAAGAGGCCCCACGGGGTGTTGAAGCCGATCACCGGCCACAGTTCGGTGACCTTCGTGAAGATCAGGAAGATCGCCACGATCGCCAGGAACTGCGGGAACATCTGGATCAGCAGCAGGGAGAGCAGTCCGACGCGACGGCCGGCGAACCGCATCCGGGAGAAGGCGTACGCCGCCAGCGCCGACAGGAAGATCGACGCGAAGCTGGCCACCCCCGCCAGGAGCAGCGAGTTGAGGAACCAGCGGGCGAAGGCCGTCCGCTCGAAGAGGTTGGTGAAGTTTTCCAGCGAGGCGCCGGTCGGCAGCAGCTCCGTGGAGGAGAGCGTGCCGAGCGGGTTGAGTGCCGCCGAGACGACGAACAGGATCGGGAAGAGGCTGAACGCCACCGCCAGAATGCCGACCAGGTGCCGCCATCCCACCTGGGCGAACCAGCGGTTCCTCCGTCCGGCCGCGTTGCGGTTGGCGACGGGCGCGTCCGTGCGGGTGCTCACGAGTACACCTCCTCCTGCTTGCGGGTCCGGGAGAAGCTGATCGCCGACACCGTCGCCACGATCGCGAAGATGAAGATCGAGACAGCGGCGGCCAGGCCGTACTCGGCGCCCTGGGCGCCGAAGGCCAGCCGGTAGGTGTAGGTGATCAGCAGGTCGGTGGCGCCGGCCGTCGGGTTGTCCGCCGGGAACGGTCCACCCTCGGTGACGAACTGGATCGCGTTGAAGTTGTTGAAGTTGTACGCGAAGGACGCGATCAGCAGCGGCGAGATCGCCACCAGCAGCAGCGGCATGGTCACCGCGCGGAACGACTGGAACGGCGACGCCCCGTCGACCGAGGTGGCCTCGGTCAACTCGCGTGGGATGGCCTGCAACGCGCCGGTGGTCACCAGGAACATGTACGGATAGCCGAGCCAGAGCTGCACCAGCAGCACCGCGAGCCGGGCCGACCAGGTCTCACCGAACCAGTCCACTCCCAGCCCGAACAGGTTGTTGATCAGGCCGAAGTCGGTGTTGAACATGTCCCGCCAGACCAGCAGCATCGCGAAGGACGGCATGGCGTAGGGCAGGATCAGCAACACCCGGTAGAAGTTCGTGCCCCGCATCCGGGGCGAGTGCAGCGCCAGCGCGATGCCCATGCCGAGCAGGAACGTGAAGCCGGTGGAGCCGAGCGCGAAGGCGAAGTTCCAGATCAGCGTGCTGAAGAACGGGCCGGAGATGGCCGGGTCGGTGAGCACGCTGGCGAAGTTCCGCAGCCCGACGTTGACCTGCCAGCCCTGGGCCAGGGTCTCGCCGTCGGCGGCGACGAAGGAGCCGACCTCCCCGTCGGCGGTCCAGGTCTTTCCGGTCTCGCTGTCGCGGATGCAGTCGCAGCCCGCGTCGTACGCCCGGACCGCCTTGCCCTCGTAGGCACGCGACAGGCCGGACGAGCGCAGCGCGCCCCCGGAGGTCGGCACCACCAGGTCGGTGATGTCCTTGCTCCGCTTGCTGGCCTCGCCGAAGTTGAGGATCTGGTAGCCGTCGGCGGCGGTGACCTTGCCGCCCGGCGCGACGGTGACGCTGCCGGCGTCGAGCGGGCGCAGGCCCTCGGTGTCGCCGACGGAGACCGTATTCGTCTGCGGGTCGGTGACCAGGAAGACCAGCGCGCCGGTGGCCGGGTCGCCCTTGGTGGCGACGGTCAGCGGGTACTGGGTCGAGCCGGGGACCTGCGTCACCGAGCCGCTCTGGATGGCGACGATGGCGTCGTCCTTGCTGCCCCGGTGGCCGTCGCCGAAGTTCGTGAAGGCGGTGCTGGCGGTGTAGAGCACCGGGATGATCTGGAACGCCACCAGGAAGAGCGTGCCCGGGATCAGGTACTTGACGGGGATGTGCCGGGGGGTCAGGTAGAGGTAGAAGAGTCCGGCGGTGGTCGCCAGCAGGATCGCCAACCCGACCCAGAGCTCGGCCTCGATGAGCGGGAAGGCCGCCCAGACCGCGATCCCGGCCACGAGGCCGAGCAGGACCACCTTGACGAGCAGGCCGGTCAGGGTGATCGGCGCGTGGTTCCGCGCGGTACGGGACTTGCGCGGGGACCCGGACCGTACGGGCCCCCGGCCCGGGGCCTGCGTGGCAGCCCCCGGGCCGGATGACGACGTGCTCATTACTTGATCTGGCCGGCGATCGTCTTACCGGCTGCGGTGATCGTCTTGGCCGGGTCGGCGCCGCCGATGATGGCGGCCTCCGCCTTGCCGAACGGGTCCCAGATCGCGGCCATGGCCGGGATCGCCGGGAGCACCTGGCCGTTCTTGCCGGCCTCCTGGAACTTGGCCAGGTCCGGGTCGCTGCCCTTGACCTGGTCCAGCGCGGCGGTCAGCGCCGGGGGACGCGGCTCGGCGTTGTAGAGCGCCACGGCGAGGTCCGGGGTGGTCACGTGGTTCGCGACGAACTCCTGCGCCAGGGCCTTGTTCTGGCCCTTGGACGCGACGTAGAAGGACTGGACGCCCACGAACGGCTGGGCCTCCTTGCCACCGGCGAAGCCGGGGACCGGGGAGATGTCGTACTTGATGTTGGCCTTCTTGGCGTCGGCGATGGCCCACGGGCCGGAGACCAGGAAGGCGCACTTCTTGCCGGTGAAGGTGGCGATGGAGTTCTCGCCGGTGATGGAGCGCTTCAGCGCACCCTCGCCCTTCTCACCCAGCTTGGCGATCTTCTGGAACGCCGCGATCGACTCCGGCTTGCCCACGCCCAGGTCCTTCGGGTCGTAGTCGCCGTTGGCGCTGGTACCGAAGAGGTAGCCGCCGGCCGAGGTGTAGAGCGGGTAGATGTGGTACGCGTCGCCGTTCTGGCCGGACTGGAGGCAGAGGATCTCGCTGGCCTTCTTCTCGGCCTTGAGCTTCTTGCCGGTCGCGACCAGCTCTTCGATGGTCTTCGGCGCCTCGGGGGCCAGCTCGGTGTTACGGATCAGCGCCAGGTTCTCCATGGCGTAGGGCACGCCGTAGAGCTGGCCGTTGAAGGTCACGGCCTTGACGGCGGTCTCGTTGAAGGCGCTCTTCTGCTCGGCGGCGAGCTGGACCGGGTCGATGGCGCCGTTCTGCACCAGGTTGCCGATCCAGTCGTGCGCGCCGACCACGACGTCCGGGCCGCTGCCCTGCTGGGAGGCGGTGACGAAGTTGGTCTGGAGGTCCTTGGAGACGGCCTGGACCTCGACCGTGACGCCGTTCTCCTGGCCGAACTTCTCGCCGAACGGCTTGAGGGCGGCGGCGCGCTTGTCGTCGGCCCAGATCACCAGCTTGCCGCCGGTGGCGGCCTTGCTGGACTCGTTCGCGGCCGGCTCGTCGTTGCTGTCGCCACCACAGCCGGAGGCGGCGAGCGCCAGGCCGAGGACGGCGACCACACCCGCGGTACGGATGCGCATCGGTACTCCTGTCGTCATGGCGGCCCGCCGGGGGAGGGGCGATCCCGCCAGTGGAAGCTCTGTAATTTTCTTGCCAACCGGCGCCGGGCGTGCTGCGCCGCTGCTCTCGCGTGTTGCGGGGACGTTAGCAAGAGGTTGCAGAGAATGGAAGGGCTTGCAGAAGTGTACGCAAGAACTTGCCTTTGAGCTAAAGTGCGGCCATGCGCGCTCGACTGTCCGACATCGCCCAACAGGCCGAAGTCAGCGAGGCCACGGTGTCGCGGGTGCTCAACGACCGCCCGGGAGTGGCCCCCGAGACCCGGCAGGCCGTACTGACCGCCCTCGATGTGCTCGGTTACGAGCGCCCGGCCCGGCTGCGCAAGCGAAGCGCCGGCCTCGTGGGCCTGGTGGTCCCCGAACTCGACAACCCGATCTTCCCCGCCTTCGCCCAGGTGATCGAGTCGACCCTGGCGCAGAGCGGCTTCACCCCCGTGCTCTGCACCCAGACCGCCGGCGGGGTCACCGAGGACGAGTACGTGGAGATGCTGCTCGACCGGCAGGTCTCCGGAATAGTCTTCGTCTCCGGCCTGCACGCCGACACCGCCGCCAACCACGACCGCTACCGGGCCCTGATCGCCCGCCCGCTGCCCGTCGTGATGATCAACGGGTACGCGCCCGGCATCCCCGCGCCCTTCGTCTCCTGCGACGACGGCGAGGCCACCGAGCTGGCCGTGGCCCACCTGGTGGCGCTCGGGCACCGCCGCATCGGCCTGATCACCGGGCCGGACCGGTTCGTGCCGGTGCAGCGCCGGGTGGCCGGCTTCCGGGCCGCGATGGGCCGGCTCGTCGGGGTCGACGAGCCCGGCCTCGACGAGCTGGCCGAGCTGTCGCTGTTCGGCGTGGAGGGCGGCGAGGCCGCCGCCGCCCGGCTGCTGGACCGGGGCGTCACGGGCATCGTCTGCGGCTCCGACCTGATGGCGCTCGGCGCGATCCGGGCCGCCCGGCAGCGCGGCATGTCCGTGCCGGGAGAGCTGTCGGTGGTCGGCTACGACGACTCCCCGCTGATGGCCTTCACCGACCCGCCGCTGACCACGATGCGGCAGCCGGTGGCCGCGATGGCCGTCGCCGCCGTCCGGGCCCTGGTGGACGAGATCAACGGGCACGCCGCCCCGCACTCGGAGTACGTCTTCCGCCCGGAACTGGTCGTGCGCGGCTCCACCGCCGTCGCCCCCACCGGCGCCGCGCGCCCGGCCCCGGGCGGCCCGACCCGGCAGCGCCCGGCCCCGCCCGCGCTCGCCGTCACGGCCTGACCGCCCGTCCCCGGAAGGCCCGCGCGAGCGGGGCTTTCTCGGGGCACCGCGTGACCGACGCCATTTCTTGCGCAAGGAATGCTTGACTCTTGCAGTAACGAGCGGCATTCTGCTCAGACACCACCCCCGCACCCGCGCCGCGCTCGGGTGCCGCCCTCCCGCGCCACAGAACGGGGAACGCCACCCATGACCGTCAGCAACCCCTCGCCGCTGGCCTCCGACGACGACTGGTGGCGCTCCGCGGTCGTCTACCAGGTCTACGTACGCAGCTTCGCCGACTCCAACGGCGACGGCGTCGGCGACCTCCAGGGCATCCGGGAGCGCCTGCCGTACCTGCACGACCTCGGCGTGGACGCGCTCTGGCTGACCCCCTTCTACACCTCCCCGATGATCGACGGCGGGTACGACGTCGCCGACTACCGCGACGTCGACCCGATGTTCGGCACCCTCGCGGACTTCGACAACATGATCACCGACGCGCACGCCCTCGGCCTACGGATCATCGTCGACCTGGTGCCCAACCACACCTCCAGCGCGCACCCGTGGTTCCAGGCGGCGCTGGCCGCCGGGCCCGGCTCCCCCGAGCGGGAGCGCTACCTCTTCGCCGAGGGCAAGGGCGAGAACGGCGAACTGCCCCCGAACGACTGGGAGAGCATCTTCGGCGGCCCCGCCTGGACGCGGATCGACGACGGCCAGTGGTACCTGCACCTGTTCGACCCGGCCCAGCCCGATTTGAACTGGCGGCACCCCGAGGTACGCGCCGAGTTCGAGGGCGTGCTGCGCTTCTGGCTCGACCGGGGCGTGGACGGCTTCCGGATCGACGTGGCGCACGGCATGATCAAGGCCGAGGGGCTGCCGGACGTCGGTTTCAACTCCATGACCACCGGCCAGCGCCAGGCGGAGCTGCTCGGCAAGGGCCGGCTCCCCTACTTCGACCAGGACGAGGTCCACGACATCTACCGCGCCTGGCGGCCGATCCTGGACAGCTACCCGGGCGGCCGGATGGCGGTCGCCGAGGCGTGGGCCGAGACCCCGCAGCGCCTCGCCCGCTACATCGGCCCGGACGAGCTGCACCAGGCGTTCAGCTTCGACTTCCTCGACGCGACCTGGTCCGCCGACTCGTTCCGCAAGGTCATCGACACCGCGCTCGCCGAGTCGACCATCGTCGGCGCGCCCACCACCTGGGTGCTCTCCAACCACGACAAGCAGCGGCACGTGACCCGCTACGGCGACGGCGCCGAGGGGCTGCGCCGGGCGCGCGCCGCCACCCTGCTGATGCTCGCCCTGCCCGGCTGCGCCTACCTCTACCAGGGCGAGGAACTGGGCCTGCCGGAGGTGCTCGACCTGCCGGACGAGCTGCGCCAGGACCCGGCGTTCCTGCGCACCGGCGAGAGCCGCGACGGCTGCCGGGTGCCGATCCCGTGGAGCGGCGAGCTGGCCCCTTACGGCTTCGGGCCGGCCGGCAGCGAGCTGAGCTGGCTGCCGGCCCCGGCCACCTGGCGTGCCCTCTCGGTCGCCGCCCAGACCGGCATGCCCGGCTCGACGCTGGAGCTCTACCGCACCGCGCTGCGGATCCGCCGCGAGCACCCGGCGCTGGCCGCCGACGCGGGCGCAGTCACCTGGTTGGAGGCCGGGCCGGGCGTGCTCGCCTTCAGCCGCACCGCCGGCGACACCGTGCTGACCTGCGTGGTCAACATCAGCGGTGCGCCGGCCCTGATCGACGGGTACGGCGCACCGATCGCCGCCAGCGAGCCGCTCACCGGGCAGGGCTCCGGCCACCTGCTCGGCGTCGACGCGGCCGCTTGGTTCGAACGGCGCTGAGCGGGTAACCCGTCATCGACCTGGTCGTCCGTTGTGCCCCGCGCCGACGGGCGACTGGGCTACCGACCCCTTGTGGTGGGGGGTGAGGTGGCGCCGGCGCCTCCGGAGTCCGCTCCGGTGGCGCCGGCGTCCATCGGGATGCGCCGGCCGGACCAGTTCAGGCGCCGCCGGGGAGCTTGGCGGCGATGCGCCCGAAGCCGGCCCGCAGCTCGGCCTCGGTGGGCGGGGCGAGCGGCTCCGCGCGGTCGGCCTCCTCGGCCGCCGCCTCCAACTCCTCGTCGATGGTGTCCTCGAAGTCGCCGTAGAGATCGGCCTGGTCGAGCTGCGCCGCCTCGTCCTCGGCGGCGATCTGCGCCGCGGCGATCTCGCCCCGGATCTCCTCAGCCGAGACCGCCGGCAGCAGCGGCTCGACGACCGCCATCAGCTGCTCCTCGGCGACGATCGACTCGGCCAGCGCGAGGGCGTGCGGCCGCTCGTAGGGGCCGCAGACCACCGGCTCCCACTCGTCGGCGTCGCCGAGCGGGCCGAAGGTGATGATCCACGGCAGGCCGAGCATCGGCGAGTCGTCCGGCAGGTCCAGTGTCACGAGTGCGCCCACGCGCCCATCATGTCCGTGGCGCCGGGCACCCGGGGAGTCATTCCCGCCATTCCACCTACCGCGCGCGGGTCGCCGGCGCCCCGACCCGGGGTCGCCGGCACCGTCAGGCCGGTCGCGCCGCGTCCAACGCCGCGCGGACCAGGGCCAGCGCCGTCGCGGGCGGTACGCCCAGCCGGGCGGCCTCGGCGGCGTACTCGGCCGCCACCCGCTGCAACCGGTCCGACGCGTCGTCGCGTCCGGGCGCGACGAAGGTGCCGTGCCGGCCCCGGGTCTCCAGCAGACCGGCCGCCTCCAGCTCCCGGTAGGCCCGGGCCACCGTGTTGACCGCCAGCCCGAGGTCGGCCGCGAACCGACGGACGGTCGGCAGCCGGGTGCCCACCGCCAACCGGCCCGTCCCGATCAGCTCCGCGAGCTGCCCGCGCACCTGCTCGTACGGCGGCACCGCCGAGCCCTGGTCGACCGTGATCCGCACGCCCGCTCCCCCACTCATCCGGCCCCGCCCGGGGTGCCCGGGTCCGTGTCCGCGTCCGGGTCGACCGGCCCCGGAGCCGCCGCCAGGTCCACCACCCGACCGCGTGGGCTGGTCGCGGCCAGCGCCGCGCCGAAGAGCACCAGCTGGTTGAGCAGGTAGAGGTAGAGCAGCAGCCCCACGGCGCCCGCCACCACCGTGTACGCCGGGTTCCGCTCGGTGCGCACCACGTAGAAGCGCCCGACGGTGTTCAGCAGCGTGATGCCGACCGCGACCAGCAGCACCACCGGGCGCAGCCGGGACCGGCTCATCCGCAGCCTCGGCACCGCCACCAGCAGCAGGGTGGCCAGCACCGCGTTGACCACCACGCTGAGCACCGCGCTGACCGTGGTCAGGCCGACCGAGCCGGTGCTGCGCAGCAGGAACCGCAGCAGCGACTCCAGGGCGTCCACCGCCGCCACCGAGACGCCGAGCAGCACGAAGATGACCACCAGCACGCCGAGGTCGACCAGGCGGCGGACCACCAGGTTGCCGGGCTGCTGGTTGAGCCCGTACATGAGCCGCTGGGAGGACCGGATCGCCTCCACCCAGCCGACTCCGGTGAACGCGAGGATGATCAGGCCGATCACCCCGACCGTGCCGCTGCTGTCGGCGATCTGCACCGGATCGAGGAACGGCAGGTTCTCCCGGAGGAAGTCCGCGGCGGCCGCGCTGACCTCGTCGTTGTCCTCCAGGATGGCCCCGAAGATCGAGTACCCGACCAGCGCCAGCGCGAAGACCGCGAAGAAGCCGTAGTAGGCGATCGCGGCGGCCAGCCGCCCGCCCAGCACGTCGTTGTAGAGCACGCCGGCCCGCCAGAGGTGGTCGGCGGCGCCCCACCGGCGGCGGGTGGCGCTGATCCGGCGGTCGATGCCCGCCTCGATGCGGCCCAGCACGTTCACGCCGTCATCCTCGCCGATCTTCCGCCGCCGCGCGGGCAACCGGGCGCCGGCCCGCGCCGGGCGGCGGTCGTACGGCGGGAGCCGGCGTCGACGCCGTGGCGCACCCGGGCGACCGCTCAGCCGCCCAGCCGGAAGTCCCGGCGCGGCTGCCACCGGGTCTGCCCGCTGTGCGAAAAGAGGGTGAACGCCTCGACCTCGAACATGGCCGAGAAGTCGGCCAGGTCCTCGTACGCCCGGTCCAGCGCCTCCGGCGCGACGTCCTGGGCGACCGTGACGTGCGGGTGGTAGGGGAAGCGTGTCTCGCGGTGCAGCTCGGGGGCGGCCCTGATCGCGGCGGCGAGCAGTTCGCACTCGCTGATCCCGGCGGCCACCGCCACGAAGACGACCTGGGTCACCGGGCGGAACGTGCCGGTGCCCCGCAGGTGCAGGGTGAAGGGCAGGTGGGCGGCGGCGACCGCGCCGAGGTGCCGTTCCACCGCCGGCAACGTCGCCACCGGGATCTCGGTCGGCCCGAGCAGGGTCACGTGGGCGGGGACGACCCGGGGGTCGCCGGCCTCGACCCGCCGCCGGGTGAGCAGGCCGCCCCACGGTTCGGGGATGTCGACGGCGATGCCGATCTCGATGGTGTCGCCGGCGTCCGGCGCCCCGTCCCTGCGATCCACGCTGTGCGTCATCCCTCCGGCCACCGACCCGTCCGCCCTCACCCGTCGCGCCGGGGCGCTACTCGCCGCGCACCGGCGGGAAGAAGCCCACCCGCTCGTACACGGTGCGCAGCGTCGCGCCGGCGAGCACGCGGGCCTTCTCCGCGCCGGCGGCGAGCAGCTTGTCGAGCTGCGCCGGGTCGTCGAGGTAGGCCTTGGTGCGCTCCTGGATCGGGCCGACGAACTCCCGCACCACCTCGCCGAGGTCCTTTTTGAGGTCGCCGTAGCCCTTGCCGGCGTACGCGGCGACCAGGTCGTCGACGCTCCGCCCGCTCAGCGCGGAGTAGATGGTCAGCAGGTTGGAGACGCCCGGCTTGGTCTCGGTGTCGAAGACGATCTCCCGCCCGGTGTCGGTGACCGCGGAGCGGATCTTCTTGGCCGAGCGGGCCGGATCCTCCAGCAGGTTGACGATGCCGGCCGGCGACGAGGACGACTTCGACATCTTGGCCGTCGGGTCCTGGAGGTCGGTGATCTTCGCGGTGTCCTTGACGATGTGCGGCGCGGGCACCGTCAGGGTCGGCCCGAACAGCGAGTTGAACCGCTGGGCCAGGTCGCGGGAGAGCTCCAGGTGCTGGCGCTGGTCCTCGCCGACCGGCACGGCGTTGGCCTGGTAGAGCAGGATGTCGGCGGCCTGGAGGATCGGGTAGGTGAACAGGCCGACGCTCGCCCGCTCGCCGCCCTGCTTCTGCGACTTGTCCTTGAACTGCGTCATCCGGCTCGCCTCGCCGAAGCCGGTGATGCAGCCCAGCACCCAGGCGAGCTGCGAGTGCTCGGGCACCTGCGACTGCACGAAGAGCGTGCTGCGCTCGGGGTCGAGGCCGACGGCGAAGAGCTGCGCGGCGGCCATCCGGGAGCGCTGCGTGAGCGTCTTCGGGTCGTGCCCCGCCGTGATCGCGTGCAGGTCGACCACGCAGTAGTAGGCGTCGTGGGTGTCCTGCAACGCCACCCAGTGCCGCACGGCGCCCAGGTAGTTGCCGAGGTGGAACGAGTCGGCTGTCGGCTGGATGCCGGAGAAGACGCGGGGGCGGGCGGGAACGTCGGACATGGCGGCAATTCTGTCAGCAAGACCCGGTGCGCGTCATGACGGGCCGGCGGGTCGGTTCCGCCCCACCGGCGCGGGGGCGGTGATCTCGCGCCGCGGCTCCGGCAGGCGCCCGGCGGAGACGGTGAGCCGGGCCACCCGCCGTCCCTCCAGCGTGAGCACCCGCAGCAGCCAGCCGTCGGGCGGGTCGTCGGGTTCCGCGCCGCCGTCGCCGGGCGGGCCGACGGTCACCGGCACCTCGTCGCCGGCGACGGGGAGCCGGCCCAGCGCGGCCATCACGAAGCCGCCGACCGTCTCGTACGGGCCGGGTGGCAGGCGCACCCCGGTGTGCTCGGCGAAGTCGGCGAGGTTGAGCCGGCCGTCCACCACGGCGGGCAGGCCGGCGTGCACCGGGTCGGGATCGGTGTCGTACTCGTCGTGGATCTCCCCGATCAGCTCCTCGATCAGGTCCTCCAGGGTGACGATGCCGGCGGTGCCGCCGTACTCGTCGACGACCACGGCGAGGTGGTGGCGCTCCCGGCGCATCTCGCTGAGCGCGGCGAGCACCCGTTTGCTGCCGGGCAGCCGCTTCACCTCCCGGGTCAGCTCGCCGACGGTGGTGCAGGGGTCGACGTCCGGGCGGAGCAGCACGTCGCGCAGGTGCACGAAGCCGACCACGTCGTCGTGGGTGCCGTCGATGACCGGGTAGCGGGTGTGGGTCTCGGCCCGCACCATCCGCTCCGCCTCGGCGATGGTGAGCCGGGCGGAGAGGAAGACGACCTCGGTGCGCGGCATCATCACCTCGCGGACCAGGCTCGCGCCCGCGACCAGCACCTCGTCGATGATCCGCCGCTCGACCGGGTCGAGCAGGGTGTTGGCGGCGACCAGGTCGCGCAGCTCCGCCTCGCTGATCCGCTCCCGGCCGGCCGCCGGGCTGGCGCCGAGCAGCGCCGTCACCGCGCGGGTGGCGGCGTCGGCGGCGCGCACCACGATCCGGGCGACGGCCCGGGGCAACGGCCCCGGCTCGCGGCGTGGCCGGCTCCGGGCGCGTCGCCGCAACCCGGGAGCACCCGCTTCCCGCATGACAGTGATGGTAGACAGCGCCGGGCCCGCGGGCAGCCCGTGTTCGGCTCTGTTCGAAGTTGTGGAATCATGATGGAATCACAAGGTGGCCGACGCGGGGCGGGCACCGGCCGGCCGGCCGTAGGGTGATCACGACACGGGCCGCCACCGGACGGCCAGGCAGGAGGAGACCGACGTGAAACTGCTCGTCACCGGCGGCGCCGGCTTCATCGGCAGCGTGGTGACCCGGATGCTGCTCGACGCCGGCCACGAGGTCGTGGTGCTCGACGACCTGCGCACCGGCCACCGCGAGGCGCTCGCCCCCGACGCGACGCACGTCGACGCGCCCGTCCACGACGCCGCGCGGGTGCTCACCCCCGGCGCGGGCTTCGACGGGGTGCTGCACTTCGCCGCGCTGATCGCCGCGGGCGAGTCGATGACCCGGCCCGAGCTCTACTGGCACACCAACACCGTCGGCTCGATCGCCCTGATCGACGCCGTCCGGGCCGCCGGCGTGCCCCGCCTGGTCTTCTCCTCCACCGCCGCCGTCTACGGCAACCCCACCGAGCTGCCGATCCCCGAGACGGCGGTGAAGGCCCCGACGAACACGTACGGCGCCACCAAGCTCGCCGTCGACATGGCCCTCACCTCCGAGGCGATCGGGCACAACCTGGCCGCCGTCTCGCTGCGCTACTTCAACGTCGCCGGGGCGTACCTCGACGGCGACGTCGCGCTCGGCGAACGGCACGACCCGGAGACCCACCTCATCCCGATCGCGCTGGAGGTGGCCGCCGGCCGGCGGGAGAAGCTCCAGCTCTTCGGCGACGACTACCCGACCGTCGACGGCACCTGCGTGCGCGACTACATCCACGTCGCCGACCTCGCCCGCGCCCACCTGCTCGCGCTCGACGCGGCGACCGGCGGGCAGCACCGGATCTACAACCTGGGCAACGGCAACGGCTTCACCAACCGCCAGGTGGTCGACGTGGTCCGCGAGGTCACCGGGCACCCCGTGCCGGTCGAGGTCGCGCCGCGCCGCGAGGGCGATCCCGCCGAGCTGGTCGCGTCGTCCGCGCTGGCCCGCGAGGAGCTGGGCTGGGTGCCGCGCAAGCCGACCCTGCCCGACATCGTCGCCGACGCCTGGGCGTTCTACCGCACGCACGTCGCGGGGCCACGGTGACCGACGACGTCGCGGCCCGCGCCACCGCCGACTTCCACTCGGCGTACGGCGAGCCGCCCGCCGGCCGCTGGGCGGCTCCCGGGCGGGCGAACCTCATCGGCGAGCCTGCCGCTGCGCACGGTGGTGGCAGCCGCCCCGCAGCCCGGCGACACCTGGACGGTCCGCTCGGAGCTGACCGGCGAGACGATCACCTTCGGCGCCGAGGAGGTCGCCGGGCCCGGCCGGGTCACCGGCTGGGGCGCGTACGTGGCCGGGGTCGTCTGGGCGCTGCGGGAGGCGGGGCACGCGGTGCCCGGCGCCCGCCTGGCGATCGCCTCCGACGTGCCCCTGGGCGCCGGGCTGTCCTCCTCGGCGGCACTGGAGGCCGCCGTGCTGGCCGCCCTGGTCGACCTGGGCGGGCTGGACCTGCCCGCCGAGCGACGGCCCCGGCTGGCCCAGCGCGCCGAGAACGACTACGTGGGCGCGCCGACCGGCATCATGGACCAGTCGGCGGTGATCCGCTGTCGCGCCGGGCACGCGCTCTTCCTGGACTGCCGCGACGAGTCCGTCGAGCAGGTCCCGTTCGACCTGGACGCCGCCGGCCTCGCCGTGCTGGTCGTCGACAGCCGGGCCCCGCACCGGCACGCCGACGGCGAGTACGCCGCCCGCCGCGGCTCCTGCGAGCGGGCCGCCGGGCTGCTCGGCGTCGCGGCGCTGCGCGACGTCCCCGCCGACGGGCTGGCCGACGCCCTGGCCCGGCTCGACGAGGACGAGACCCGCCGCCGGGTGCGGCACGTCGTAACCGAGAACCAGCGCGTGCTCGACACCGTCGCGCTGCTGCGCGCCGGCCGGGTACGCGAGATCGGGCCGCTGCTGACCGCCTCGCACGCCTCGATGCGGAACGACTTCGAGATCACCGTCCCGGAGATCGACACGGCCGTCGAGGCGGCCCTGGCCGCCGGGGCGCTCGGCGCCCGGATGACCGGCGGCGGGTTCGGCGGCTGCGTCCTCGCCCTCGTCGACGCGGAACGGGCCGACGGGGTCGCCGCCGCCGTCACGGCCGCGTACGCCGAGCGGGGCTTCGCCGCGCCCGGCCACGTCACCGTCCTGCCCGGCCCGGGCGCCACCCGGCTGGACTGACCACGGTGGGCGGTCACCCGCCCACCGTGGGGGTCACTGCGCTTCGACGATCATCCCCGCGCCGACGGTGCGGTTGGTGGACTCGTCGATGATCACGAAGCCGCCGGTGGTGCGGTTGCGGCGGTACTCGTCCGCGAGCAGCGGCACGGTCGTCCGCAGCCGCACCCGGCCGATCTCGTTGAGCCCCAGCCCGCCCGCGGACTCGTCGCGGTGCAGCGAGTTGATGTCCAGCCGGTAGTGCAGGCCGCGCACGATCGCCCGCGCCGAGCGGGTGGTGTGCTTGATGGCGTACTTCCCACCGACCTGGAGCGGGCGGGTCTCGTCCATCCAGCACACCATCGCCTCGATGTCCTGGGACACCGCCGGGGCGTTGTTCGGCCGGCAGATCATGTCGCCCCGGGAGATGTCGATCTCGTCTTCGAGGCGTACGGTCACCGACATCGGCGGGAACGCCTCCGCGACCGGCCCGTCGGCGGTCTCCACGGCGGCGATCCGGCTGGTGAAGCCGGACGGCAGCACCATCACCTCGTCGCCCGGCTTGAGCACGCCGGAGGCGACCTGGCCGGCGTAGCCCCGGTAGTCGGTGACGGTGGTCGACTGCGGGCGGATCACGTACTGCACCGGGAAGCGCACGTCGACCAGGTTGCGGTCGCTGGCGATGTGCACCCGCTCCAGGTGGTGCAGCAGCGACGGGCCCTCGTACCAGGGCATGTTCTCCGACCGGGTGACGATGTTGTCGCCACGCAGCGCCGAGACCGGCACCACCGTCAGGTCGGGCACGTCGAGCTTCGCGGCGAACGCGGTGAACTCGTCGGCGATCCGCTCGAAGACCTCCTGCGAGAAGTCGACCAGGTCCATCTTGTTGACGCAGAGGACCAGGTGCGGCACCCGCAGCAGCGAGCAGAGGAACGCGTGCCGGCGGGACTGCTCGACCAGGCCCTTGCGGGCGTCCACCAGGATCAGCGCCAGGTCGGCCGTCGACGCCCCGGTCACCATGTTGCGGGTGTACTGGATGTGCCCGGGGGTGTCCGCGATGATGAACTTCCGCCGGGGCGTGGCGAAGTAGCGGTACGCCACGTCGATGGTGATGCCCTGCTCGCGCTCCGCCCGCAGGCCGTCGGTGAGCAGCGCCAGGTTGGTGTACTCGTCGCCCCGCGCGGCGCTGACCGCCTCGACGGCGGCGAGCTGGTCGGTGAAGAGCGACTTCGTGTCGTAGAGCAGCCGGCCGATCAGGGTCGACTTGCCGTCGTCGACGCTGCCGGCGGTGGCGAAGCGCAGCAGGTCCATCGGCCGGGGCTCCGGCACGGCCCGGGCGTCCGTCGGGCTCGCGTCGGCCGGCGGGACGGTCTCGGTGGTCATCAGAAGTAGCCCTCCCGCTTGCGGTCCTCCATGGCGGCCTCGCTGACCCGGTCGTCGCCGCGGGTCGCGCCGCGCTCGGTGATCCGGGTGGCGGCGACCTCCTCGATGACCTTCTCGACCGTGTCGGCGTCGGAGCGCACGGCGGCGGTGCAGGACGCGTCGCCCACCGTCCGGTAGCGCACCCGCGCCTTGAACCGGTCCTCACCCGCCCGGGGCCGGAAGAACTCGTTGACCGCGTAGAGCATCCCGTCGCGCTCGACCACCTCACGCTCGTGGGCGTAGTAGATCGACGGCAGGGCGATGCGCTCGCGGGCGATGTAGTGCCAGACGTCCAGCTCGGTCCAGTTGGACAGCGGGAAGACCCGGATCGACTCGCCCGGGTGGTGGCGGCCGTTGTAGAGCGCCCACAGCTCCGGACGCTGGTTCTTCGGGTCCCACTGGCCGAACTCGTCGCGGAAGCTGAACACCCGCTCCTTGGCCCGGGCCTTCTCCTCGTCGCGGCGGGCGCCGCCGAAGAGCGCGTCGAAGCGGTGCTTCTCCACCGCGTCCAGCAGCACCGGCGTCTGGATCCGGTTGCGCATCCCGTCGGCCGACTCGCGCACCAGCCCGCGGGCCAGCGCCTCCGGCACGCTCGCCACCACCAGTTGCAGCCCCAGCTCGGCGACCCGCTGGTCCCGGTATTCCAGGACCTCGGGGAAGTTGTGCCCGGTGTCCACGTGCATGACCGGGAACGGCACGTTGGCCGGGGCGAACGCCTTCTGGGCCAGCCGGAGCATGACGATCGAGTCCTTGCCGCCCGAGAAGAGCAGCACCGGCCGCTCCATCTCGGCGACCACCTCGCGCATCACGAAGATGCTCTCGGCCTCCAGCGCGTCGAGGTGCGACACCTGGTAGGCGGCGGGGGCGGTCATGACACGGGCTCGCTTCGCTCGAATCCGCTCATCGTATTCCAGACCTTTCCGGTCGGGCATGCCAAGAAGTGCCGCTCAGGCTACCCGGAATGACGCTGCAACGCTGCAAGCAACCGACTGGCGAGATCCTCGCGGCAGACCAGCAGGTCGGGCAGGCGCGGATCCGCCTCGTTGTATCTCAGCGCAGAACCGTCGATCCGGGAAGCGTGCAGGCCGGTGGCCGTCGCCACAGCGACCGGCGCGGCCGAGTCCCACTCGTACTGGCCGCCCGCGTGGATGTAGGCGTCCACCTCACCGGTCACCACCGCGGCGATCTTCGCCCCGGCCGAGCCCATCGGCACCAGGTGCGCGCCGACGTCCTCCGCCAGGTCGGTCAGGAACACCGGCGGCCGGCTCCGGCTCGCCGCCAGGCGGATCGTCCGCCCGCCGGGCGCCGCCGCCTCCACCGTCGCCGGAGGGTACGCCGGCGGATAGTCGGTGCCCAGCACCCGCTGCTGCGCCGGTAGCCCGACCGCGCCCGCGACCAGCCCGTGCGGCGTCGGAGCGGTACGCGACCAGAGCGCCACGTGCACCGCCCAGTCCGAACGGCCCTCCTCGGAGAACTCCCGGGTGCCGTCCAGCGGGTCGATGATCCACACCCGGTCGGCGGTCAGCCGGGACACCGCCTCGGCGTTCACCTCCGCCGCCCACGCCAGCCGCGAACCCTCGTCCTCCTCGGAGAGGACGGCGTCGTCCGGCCGCCACTTCGCCAGCTCGGTGCGGATGAGGTCGTGCGAGACCTTGTCGCCCGCCGAGCGCAACGCCCCCGCGTCCGCGAAGCCCATTTCGGCGCGCAGGCCGAGCAGCGCCTGACCGGCCCGGGCCGCCAGCCACCGGGCGAAGGCCCCGTCGATCATCGGAGGACTGCCCATGACTCTCGCTCCCGTCGCCTCGCCTCGCTCCGCGCCCGGCACGCCCACGCCGACGACCCCGCCCCGACGGTCGCGTCGCGCCGAAAGGCGAAGACTACCGGCCCCGGGCGCCCAACCCGGCGCTCACACCCCGTGGTAGAGGTTCTGCGTCGGCTCCACGCCCCTGGTGACCACCGACTCCACCACGTCAGCGGCCCGGTCCACCAGGAACTCCAGTTCCTTGCGCTCGGTCGCGCCGAAATCCGACAGAACGTAGTCCGCCGGATCCTGCCGCCCCGGCGGCCGGCCGATGCCGAAGCGCACCCGGACGTACTCCTTCGTGCCCAGCGACTTGGACATCGACCGCAGGCCGTTGTGCCCGCCCTCGCCGCCGCCGCACTTCACCCGCAGCTGGCCGTAGCCGATGTCCAGCTCGTCGTGCACGGCGATCACCCGGCCCGGCGGCACCTTGTGGAACTGGGCGAGGCCGGCCACCGGCCCGCCGGAGAGGTTCATGTACGTCAGCGGCTTGACCAGTACCAGCTTCGGCCCGCCGAACCCGAGCCGCCCCTCGGCTACCTCCGCCACCGCCCGCTTGTGCCGGCCGAACTTCGCGCCGAGCCGGCCCGCCAGCAGGTCGGCCACCATGAAGCCGACGTTGTGCCGGTTGCCGGCGTACTCCCGGCCCGGGTTGCCCAGGCCGACCACCAGCCACGGCCCCGCCTCGTCCGTCACGCCCCGCCCCTCCCGCTGCTCGCCGTCACCGCACCCACCGGACACCGATACGCCGACAGGCGCCCCCGACCGCGCGGGGACGCCTGTCGCAACGTTGCGAACCGATCAGGCCTCGGTCTTCGCCTCGGCGTTCTCCTCGCCCTCGGCGGCCGGAGCCTCGGCGCCCTCGGCGGTCTCCTCGCCGACACCGGCCTCGGCCTCCTCGGCGGCCTCCTCGACCTCGGGGAGGGTGGCCTCGAGCTGCTCGGCGGTCGGCGCGGCGGTCACCGAGGCGACCGTCTGGTCCGCGTCGGCGGCCAGCTCGACGCCGGCCGGCAGCTCCACGTCGCCGGCGGTGACCTGCGTGCCGGCCTCCAGGCCCTCGATCGAGGCCTCCAGGTGGTCCGGCACCTTGGTGGCGTCGGCGGTGACCGACAGGGTGTCGTGGTCGTGCACGATCAGGGTGTCCTTGGCGGCCTCGCCGGTCAGCTGGACCGGGACCTCGACGGTGACCTTCTCGCCCCGGCGGACCAGCAGCAGGTCCACGTGCTCGAAGGTGTCCTTGATCGGGTCACGCTGGATCGCCTTCGGCAGCGCCAGCACCTGGGTGCCGTCGCTGACCTCGATCGCGAAGAGCTGGTTGGCGCCACCCTTGCGGATCGCGGCGGCGAACTCGCGGGACGGCAGCGCGATGTGCTTGGGCTTCTCGCCGTGGCCGTACAGCACGGCGGGCACCTTGCCGGCCCGGCGGGTACGACGGGCACCACCCTTGCCGAACTCGGTGCGGGGCTCGGCGCTGATCTTTACCTCGGACACGGGGAAACTCCTGATGCTTTCGCTGCGGCGGCTTGTCGTCTGGCGGTGCTGGGGCGAGGGGCTCGCTGGGGCTCATGCGTCGAGAACGACTGCCCGGAGCACCGCGTCGATGACGGTGCCTCCGTGCGGCGCTTGTCAGCGGCCCGCCGGGCACCCTCGCCGTGGCAACCGCACCAGTCTACCCGAGCTGATTCCGCGCGCTCCGGCAGTCCCCTTATCACCGTTCCCGCAGGCCCGCAGGGTGATCGGGCCCCGGCCGACGACACCCCGTACGCCGGGGCGTCCGACGCCGGGCCGGAGGCGTTCGCGCCGCCCGGCCCGGCGTCGCACGGTCAGCTCAGGCCACCGAAGAGGGTGGTCACCGAGCCGTCGTCGAAGACCTCGCGGATCGCCCGCGCCAGCAGCGGCGCGATCGACAGTACGGTGATCTTGTCGAGCTGCTTCTCCGGCGGCAGCGGCAGCGTGTTGGTGACCACGACCTCGCTGATCGGGGCGTTCTTCAGCCGCTCGGTCGCCGGGTCGGAGAGCAGGGCGTGGGTCGAGGCCACGATCACGTCGGCCGCACCGGACTCCCGGAGGATGTCCGCCGCCCCGCAGATCGTGCCGCCCGTGTCGATCATGTCGTCGACGATCAGGCAGACCCGGCCCTCGACCTCGCCGACCACCCGGTTCGCCACCACCTGGTTCGGCTTCAGCGGGTCGCGCGTCTTGTGGATGAACGCCAGCGGGCAGCCGCCCAGCCGGTCCGTCCACCGCTCCGCCACCCGCACCCGGCCCGAGTCCGGCGCGACCACCGTCATCGGGCGGCCGTCGTACTTGTGCTGGACGTACTCGGCGAGGATGTCCATGGCGAAGAGGTGGTCGACGGGGCCGTCGAAGAAGCCCTGGATCTGCGCGGTGTGCAGGTCGACGGTGAGGATGCGGTTCGCCCCGGCCGTCTTCAGCAGGTCCGCCACCAGCCGGGCCGAGATCGGCTCCCGGCCGCGGTGCTTCTTGTCCTGCCGGGCGTACGGGTAGAACGGCAGGACCACGGTGATCCGCTTGGCCGAACCGCGCTTCAGCGCGTCGATCATGATGAGGGTCTCCATGACCCACGTGTTGACCCCGTGCGTGACGGACTGGACCACGAAGGCGTCCGAACCGCGTACCGAGTCCTTGAACCGTACGAAGATCTCACCGTTGGCGAACTCGTACGCGTCGGCCGGCGTCGGCGCGACGCCGAGCACCTCACCGATCTCCTTGGCCAACTCCGGAAAGCCACGTCCGGAAAAAAGCATCAGGCTCTTGCGGTTTTCGGCGACGATGCTGCCCATGGGCCCGTCTGCTCCCGTTGGTCGGTGGTACCCGGCGGTGGTGGTGGGCCGGGGACTATTCGGTTGCAGTATCCCCCGCGCCCGAGGCCGACCTGACCGGCTCGGCATCCCCGTGGATTGCCTCACCTTCACTTGCCCGGGATCCCGATGCCGACGCATCCTCATCGGCCTTCTGGGCCCGCGCCGCCGCCTCCGCCGAGGCCGTACCGGCGCGCTTGCGGGCCACCCAGCCGTCGATGCTGCGCTGCGGCGCGCGGGTCACCCCGAGCGCCCCCGGCGGCACGTCCTGCGTGATCGCGCTGCCCGCCGCCACGTACGCCCCGGCGCCCACCTCGACGGGGGCGATGAGGCTGGTGTCGCAGCCGACGAACGCGGCCTCGCCGACCGTGGTGCGGTGCTTGTTCACCCCGTCGTAGTTGACGAAGATCGTCGCCGCGCCGATGTTCGCCTTCGCGCCGATCGTCGCGTCGCCCACGTACGACAGGTGCGGCACCTTCGCCCCCGCGCCCACCTCGGAGTTCTTGACCTCGACGAACGTGCCGACCTTGGCCTTCTCGGCCAGCCGGGCGTCCGGCCGCAGGTACGCGTACGGCCCGACGCTGGCGCCCGGGCCGACCTCCGCGCCCACCGCGTGGCTGCGCAGCACCGTGGCGCCGGGGCCGACGACCGTGTCGATCAGCGTCACGTCCGGCCCGACGACCGCGCCCGTGCCGACCACCGTGCCGCCGCGCAGCTGGGTGTTCTGGTCGACCACGGCGTCCCGGTCCAGGGCGACCGTCACGTCGATCCAGGTGGTGTCCGGGTCGAGCAGGCTGACCCCGGTACGCATCCAGGCCTCGTTGACGCGGTCGCGCAGCAGCCGGCGCAGCGTGGCCAGCTCGACCCGGTCGTTGCAGCCCAGCGTCTCCACGTGGTCCGCCGCCACGTGCACGGCCACCGGCTCACCGGCCGAGCCCAGCAGGGCGAAGACGTCGGTCAGGTACTCCTCGCCCTGGTCGTTGTCGGTCGACAACTTGCCCAGCGCGTCGCGCAACCGGGCGACGTCGAACGCGTAGATGCCCGCGTTGATCTCCCGGATCGCCCGCTGCGCCTCGGTGGCGTCGCGCTCCTCGACGATCTGCTCGAGCCGCCCGCCGGCGTCGCGCACGATCCGGCCCAGGCCGGTCGGGTCGGGCACCTCGGCGGCGAGCACGGTCGCCGCCGCGCCCGCGCCCTCGTGCGCCTCCACCAGCGCGGCCACCGTCTCCGGGCGCAGCAGCGGCACGTCGCCGTTGATGACGACCACGGTGCCGGTGGCGTCCGGCACGGCGTCCAGCGCGATCCGGACGGCGTGGCCGGTGCCGAGCTGCTCGGCCTGGAGCACCGGGGTGGCCGCGGGGGCGATCTCCGTCAGGTGCGCGCGGACCTGGTCGGCGCCGTGCCCCACCACGACCACCGTGCGGTCCGCGGCCAGCGGCGCGGCGGCGGCGAGCACGTGGCCGACGAGGGTACGGCCGAGCAGCGGGTGCAGCACCTTGGGCAGCGCCGACTTCATCCGCTTGCCCTCTCCGGCGGCGAGCACGACAACGGTGCGGAGGTGGGGCTGGGACACGACACGGGCTCCCGTCGGGACGGCGAACAATCTCGCGGCCATGCTAACCAGACATCGTCTGCGACGAGCGGAAGCTCCCGGGAGAGGACTCGAACCCCTACAATCAGGACCAAAACCTGACGTCCTGCCATTAGACGACCCGGGACGGTCTAGAACGGGCAAACTTAACAGCCTGCCGGACCCCTACACCTTAGCGCCCCTCGCCCGAGACGCCATCGCCCATTTCCTCCCCGCATCTGCCGGCAGGCGGTGGAGTGGTCGCGGGCAGCACCCCGGGCGGGCGTACGACACGATCAGATATTCATCCGCGCCGCTGTCCCGTGCGCGCGCCGGGCACCTAAGTTACGGTGACGTAGGCGTAACTACGTGATCATCGCGTCCCCTTGCGAGGTGCCATGGCCGCCACGTCCCTCGACCCTGCCGCCGGTCCGAAGCCGCTCACCCAGGGCACCCAGTCACGGGGCATCCTCGTCGCCCTCTGGGCGTTCGTGGTGATCCCCTTCCTGGCCCTCCTCGCCGCCGTGCCGGTCGCCTGGGGCGGCTGGCTGAGCTGGACCGACGTGGCCGTCGCCGCGTTCTGGTACGTCGTCTCGGGGCTGGGCATCACCGTCGGCTACCACCGGTACTTCACCCACGGGTCGTTCAAGGCGAAGCGCTGGCTGCGGGTCGCGCTGGGGGTGTCCGGTTCGCTGGCGGTGCAGGGCGAGATCATCCAGTGGGTGGCCGACCACCGGCGTCACCACGCCTTCTCCGACCTGGAGGGCGACCCGCACTCGCCGTGGCGGTACGGCGAGAGCGTGCGGGGCCTGACCAGGGGCCTGTTCCACGCGCACGTCGGCTGGCTCTTCGGCCGGGAGCTGTCCAACCGCCGACGCTTCGCCCCGGACCTGCTCGCCGACCGGGACATCAGCCGCGTGGACCGGCTGTTCCCGCTGCTGGTGGTGGTCTCGGTCCTCGGCCCGGCGCTGATGGGCGGCCTGCTCACCTGGTCGTGGCGGGGGGCGCTGTCCGCGCTCTTCTGGGCCGGCCTGGTGCGCATCGCGCTCCTGCACCACGTCACCTGGTCCATCAACTCCGTCTGCCACGTCTACGGGGAGCGGCCGTTCGCGGTGCGCCAGGGCGACCGGGCGTCGAACTTCTGGCCGCTGGCGATCGTGTCGTTCGGCGAGAGCTGGCACAACCTGCACCACGCCGACCCGACCAGCGCCCGGCACGGCGTACTGCGCGGGCAGGTGGACGTCTCGGCCCGGGTGATCTGGCTGTTCGAGAAGGCCGGCGCGGCCTGGGACGTGCGCTGGCCGAAGCCCGAGCGCGTCGCGGCGAAGCTCGTCGAACCGGCCGCCGGGCGGTAGCGCGGGCGGTGGGCGCGGGGGCCGCCTGGCAGGATGGCCGGGTGACCGAGCGCCGGCGGACTGACGAGAACATGGCCGATGTCCCTGGCCGCGACCGCGCGACCGGCCGGCGGCCGGTGGTTCCCGTCGGGGCCGGCAAACCATCCGCGCGCGTACGCATGTCGGCGGCCCAGCGCCGGGAGCAGCTGATCGCGATCGCCCGGCAGATCTTCGCCGAGCGCGGCTTCGACGCCACCTCCATCGAGGAGGTGGCGGCCCGCGCGAAGGTCTCCAAGCCGGTGGTCTACGAGCACTTCGGGGGCAAGGAGGGGCTCTACGCGGTGGTGGTGGACCGGGAGGTACGCGCCCTGCTGGACCGGATCACCACGGCCCTGACCGCCGGGCACCCGCGCGAGCTGCTGGAGCAGGCGGCACTGGCCCTGCTGACCTACATCGAGGAGGAGACCAGCGGCTTCCGGGTGCTGGTACGGGAGTCGCCGGTGCTGTCGGCGGCGGGCAACTTCAGCAGCGTGATGAACGACGTGGCCCACCAGGTGGAGCACATCCTCGGGGCCGAGTTCTCCAGCCGGGGCTACGACCCGAAGCTGGCCGAGCTCTACTCGCAGGCCCTGGTGGGGATGGTGGCGCTGACCGGCCGCTGGTGGCTGGAGGTGCGCAAGCCCCGCAAGGAGACCGTGGCGGCGCACCTGGTCAACCTGGCCTGGAGCGGGCTGTCGCACCTGGAGGCGAAGCCGAGCCTGATCACGGTCCGGGGGCGCTGAGCCCGGTGCCGGTCAGCGGCCGTGGGCCTCGGAGACCGGGTGGTGGCGGCGGCGCCGCTCCTCCTCGGCGTGCTCGTCGGTGCCGACCTTGTCGTACAGGCCGGTGCCGAGCAGGAGCAGGCCGAAGAGCATCGACACGATCACCGTCGACATCGAGAAGTTGAGGAAGTTGGCCTCGGTCTGGAGCACCGACATCATGAGGATGCTGGTGACCAGGAAGATGATCCCGGCGGTCAGGTTCATGTAGTGGCCGAGGTTGCCGCGCCGGGACGCCCCGACGATGAGCACGATCCCGAAGACCACGGAGGCCAGCGAGAAGGCCAGGTTGGTGCGGAGCCCGAGGGCCCAGTTGTCGCCCCGGTCGAAGAGCGGGTCGCCAATCGTCAGGGCGACGCCCCAGACCCCGAAGACCAGGATGTAGAGCCCCACCAGGCCGGCGAGGAGCCGGTAGACCGGTCGCGCCGGATGGTTCACGGGAAAGTGCGGCATGGCCCCTCCACCAATCAGGACATTCACCCCGATTGTCCCCCGGAGGGGGTCGTCCGTCCGCCAAACCGTTCAACGGCGGGCGGAAACACAAAGATCCCACCCCACCGGGCCGCAGGGCCGGGTCGGAGCGGGACCACGTCGGTTGTCGCCGGAGCCCGACCCGCGCAGGGATCAACCCTGACCGCCCGGAGCGGGTCGGGCTCCGGCGACAACCCAGCAGCAGAAGAGCTCAGAGCACGAGGCGGGCCTTCTGCCAGGCCTCCTGCTCCTCGTCCGTGCCGACCTTGCCGTACATGCCGACCATCAGCAGGACCAGGCTGAGCACCATCAGCGTGATGACGGTGAAGATGCTGAAGTTGAAGATGTTGGCCTCGGTCTGGATGAAGGCGAGGCCGGCGAGGCTGATCACCATCATGACGTACGCCAGCCACTGGTTGATCATCACGTCGAGGTTGCGGCCGATCGCGGTGCCGGCCAGCACCGCGGCCCCCAGCAGGACGCTGAGCAGCGAGAAGCCGAGATTCGTGCCCTGGCCGAGGACCTGGGTGTCATCCTGGGCGAGGACCTCGTTGCCGGCGCTCGCGATGATGCCGAGCACGCCGAAGGCCACCAGGTACAGACCGGTCAGCCCGCCGATCGCCCGGTAGACCGGCCGCGCGGGGTGGTTGACGGGGGTGTGGGCCATGTCTGAGTCTCCAACGCCGTTCGGGTGAGGGTCGACAGCGATTGTCCCGCACGCCGGGGTGTGACGCCGCACACGGGGGGCCTCCCGGTGCGGCGCCACGAGCAGGTGGTGGCTCAGCTCGCCGGGATCTCGTCGGCCAGGGCCAGCCAGGACTCCTCGGTCCGCTCCCGCTCGGCCCGCAGCTCCTTGAGCTGGGCGTCGAGTTCGGCGACCTTCGCGTAGTCGGTGGCGTGCGCGGCGAGCTGGTCGAGTAGCGCCGCCTCCTTCTGCTCCAGCTTGGCGACCTGCCGTTCCAGCCGGGCCAGCTCCTTGCGGGCCTGCCGCGCCTCGGCGGCGGACATGCCGGTCGCGGCGGGGGCGTCGGCGTCGGCTCCGGACGCCGTCTCGGGCAGCACCGGGTCGGGCCGGCCGGCGGCCCGGGCGAGGTACTCGTCGACGCCGCCGGGCAGGTGCACCAGCCGGCCGTCGCCGAACATCCCGTACGCGACGTCGGTGACCCGTTCGATGAGGTACCGGTCGTGGCTGGCCACGATGACGGTGCCGGGCCAGGAGTCGAGCAGGTCCTCCAGCGCGGCGAGGGTGTCGGTGTCCAGGTCGTTCGTGGGCTCGTCGAACAGGAGCACGTTCGGCTCCCCGGCGAGCAGCCGCAGCATCTGCAAGCGGCGGCGCTCGCCGCCGGAGAGGTCGCTGACCGGCGTCCAGAGCCGCCGGTCGTCGAAGCCGAAGACCTCGGCGAGCTGGGCGGCGGAGACCTCCCGGTCGCCGAGCTGCACCCGCCGGGCCACCTCCTCCACCGCTTCGAGCACGCGCAGGTGACCGGGCAGCTCGGCCAGTTCCTGGGAGAGGAAGGCCGGCCGGACCGTCGAGCCGGTGGCGAAGCGCCCGCCGTCGGGACGGGTGATGCCGGCCAGCATCCGCAGCAGGGTGGTCTTGCCCGCCCCGTTGCGGCCGAGGACGGCGATCCGGTCGCCGGGGCCTACCTGCCAGGTGGTGTCGCGCAGGATCTCCTTCGGGCCGGCGTGCAGGGTGACGTGCTCCAGGTCGTACACCTGCTTGCCGAGCCGGGCGGTGGCGAGCCGTTGCAGCGACATGGTGTCGCGGGCCGGCGGGACGTCGGCGATGAGGGCGTTGGCGGCGTCGATACGGAAACGCGGCTTGGACGTGCGGGCGGGCGGGCCGCGCCGCAGCCAGGCGATCTCCTTGCGGAGCAGGTTCTGCCGGCGGGCCTCGGTGGCCGCGGCGACCCGGTCCCGCTCGGCGCGGGCCAGCGTCCACGCGGCGAAGCCGCCCTCGTACGCCCGGACGGTCTGGTCGGCGACCTCCCAGGTGGTGGTGCAGACGGCGTCCAGGAACCACCGGTCGTGGGTGACCACGACGAGCGCGCCCTTGCGGCCGACGAGGTACTTCGCCAGCCAGTCGACCCCGCCGACGTCGAGGTGGTTGGTGGGCTCGTCGAGGATGAGCAGGTCGGACTCGCGCACCAGCAGCGCGGCCAGCGCGACCCGCCGCCGCTCGCCGCCGGACATCGGGCCGACGGGCTGGTCGAGGCCGAGATGGGGCATGCCGAGGCCGTCGAGGATGGCCCGCACGCCGGCGTCGCCGGCCCACTCGTGCTCGGCGCCCATGCTCTCGCCGAGCCAGGCGGTGCCGAGCACCACGTCCCGGACGGTGGCCTCGGGGGCGAGCTGGAGGGTCTGCGGCAGCCAGGCGACCCGCAGGTCGCGGCGGTGGGTGACCCGGCCGTCGTCCGGCTCCTCGATCCGGGTGAGCAGCCGCAGCAGCGTGGACTTGCCGGCGCCGTTGAGGCCGACCACGCCGATCCGGTCGGCGTCGTCCAGGCCGAGCGAGACGTCGGTGAGCAGCGGCCCGGCGGCCCCGTAGCCCTTGGACACCCGGTCCAGGTTGACGATGTTGGCCACGACCTCACCTCCCATGATCAAGGCGTCCCGGTGCCGGTCGGCACCTGGGACGCCTGAGCTTCCAGCGTACGCGGACCGCCCCGCCGCCCGCCGGGCGCGGGCTCCCGCGAACCTGGGCCGGCGGCCCCCGGGGAGGCCGGGTCGGGCGCGGGGAGGAGCGGGCCGGTCAGGTGACGCGCGCGCCGGGGACCGGGCCGTGCGCGGTGCGCGCCTCGCGGCACACGTCGGCGGTGGTCAGCTCCGCGGCGATGCGCTCCGCGTCGGCGGCGTCCGTCGCGAGGAAGACGCAGGTCGGCCCCGAACCGGAGACGATGCCGGCCAGCGCGCCGGCCGCCTCGCCGGCCTTCAGCGTCTCCGCCAGCGACGGGCGCATCGCCAGGGCGGCGTCCTGGAGGTCGTTGCCGAGGGTCGCGGCGAGCACCCGGGGGTCGCGCTGGCGCAGCGCGGCGAAGAGCGCGTCGGTGCTGCCCAGCGGCTCGCCGGCGGTGCCGGCGTCGCGCAGCCGGTCCAGTTCCCGGTAGGCGGCCGGCGTGGAGAGGCCGCCGTCGGCGACGGCCACCACCCAGTGCCAGGTGGTGGGGCGGGCCAGCACGGGACTGACCGTCTCGCCCCGGCCGGTGCCCAGCGCGGTGCCGCCGTGGATCAGGAACGGCACGTCGGAGCCGAGGCCGGCGGCGATGCGGGCCAGCTCGTCGCGCGACAGCCCGGTCCCCCAGAGCGCGTCGCAGGCGACCAGTGCGGCGGCCGCGTCGGCGCTGCCGCCGGCCAGCCCGCCGGCCAGCGGGATCTGCTTGCGCAGGTGCAGCCGGGCGTGCGGCGGCACCTTGGCGTAGCCGGCGAGGGCGTGGGCCGCCCGGATGACCAGGTTGGTGTCGTCCAGGGCCAGCTCGCCGGCGCCCTCGCCCTCCATGGTGAGGGTGAGCGTGTCGCCCCGACGGGCGGTCAGCTCGTCGTAGATCGAGATGGCGTGGTAGACGGTGTTCAGCTCGTGGTAGCCGTCGCGGCGCAGCGGCCCCACCCCGAGATGCAGGTTGACCTTGGCGGGAACCCGGACGCGCACCGGTCCGCTGGCGCCACGCCGCCGCTGCTCGTCCTCGTCGTCCGGTCCCCAGGCCTCGGTCACGGGCGTCAGCCTACTGCGCGGCGGGTGGGGCGACCGGAGCCGACGCGGCGATGGCGGCGAACTGCTCGACGGTGAGCGCCTCGCCCCGCGCGCCGGGGTCGACGCCGGCGGCGGTGAGCGCCTCGGCCGCCCGGTCGGCGCCGCCGGCCCAGCCGGCCAGCGCGGCGCGCAGGGTCTTGCGGCGCTGTGCGAAGGCCGCGTCCACCACGGCGAAGACCCGTTCCCGGGGTACGTCGGCGCGGGGCGGCTCGCGGCGGGTGAAGGCGACCAGCCCCGAGTCCACGTTCGGCACCGGCCAGAAGACGTTCGGCGGGACCTTCCCGGCGGCGCGGGACGAGGCGTACCAGGCGAGCTTGACCGACGGCACCCCGTACACCTTGGAGCCCGGGCCGGCGACGAGCCGGTCGGCGACCTCCTTCTGCACCATCACCAGCCCGTGGCGCAGGCTGGGCAGTTCGGCCAGCAGGTGCAGCACCACCGGCACGGCCACGTTGTAGGGCAGGTTCGCCACCAGCGCGGTCGGCGCGGGATCGGCCAGCTCGGCGGCGCGGACGCGCAGCGCGTCGGCGTGGTGCACGCTCAGCCGCGCGGCGTCGGCGCCGGCGTGCCGGGCGGCGGTCTCCGGCAGCGCGGCGGCCAGCGTCGGGTCCAGCTCCACGGCGTGCACGTGCGCGGCGGCGGGAAGCAGGGCGAGGGTGAGGGAGCCGAGGCCGGGGCCGACCTCCAGCGCCACGTCGTCCGGGGTCAGCCCGGCGGCGGTGACGATGCGCCGGACGGTGTTGGGGTCGTGCACGAAGTTCTGGCCGAGCCTCTTGGTGGGGGTGACGCCCAGCCGGGCGGCCAGTTCCCGGATCTCCGCCGGGCCGAGGAGACCGGTCACGCCCCGTAGCCTATGCGGGCCGCTCCCGGGGCGCGCGGGCCAGGGGTCCTCCCCGTCACCACGGGCCGAAGACGCGCTCGCCGGTGGCGGAGATGGCGGCGCAGAGTTCGTCCAGGTCCGTGCCGGTCGTCTCGGCCAGCGACCGTACGGTCAGCGGGATCAGGTACGAGGCGTTCGGTCGGCCCCGGTGCGGCATCGGGGTCAGGTAGGGCGCGTCGGTCTCCACCAGGAGCTGCTCGACCGGGGTCGCCGCGGCGGCCTCCCGCAGGGCGGCGGCGCTGCCGAAGGTGACCGTGCCGGCGAAGCTGAGCAGGTAGCCCCGGCGGACGCACTCGCGGGCGAAGTCGGCGTCGCCGGAGAAGCAGTGCAGCACGACGGTGTCCGGTGCGCCCTCGTCGTCGAGGATCCGCAGCACGTCGGCGTGCGCGTCGCGGTCGTGCACGACCAGCGCCTTGCCGTACCGCTTGGCGATGGCGACGTGCGCCCGGAAGCTCTCCTCCTGCACGGCGCGGCCCTCCTCGCCGGTGCGGAAGAAGTCCATTCCCGTCTCGCCGATGCCGCGTACCCGGTCCCGGGCGGCGAGCGCCTCGATCTCGCGCAGCGCCTCGTCCAGGTCGGACAGGCGGGGGGCCTCGTTGGGGTGCAGCGCCACGGTGGCCAGCACGGCCGGGTGGGTGTCGGCGACGTCGGCGCCCCAGCGGGAGGAGGCGACGTCCACGCCGACCTGCACCAGCCGGTCGACGCCCACCGACGCGGCGACGGCGACGGCCGCGGCGACCGGGTCCCCGGCGGGCCCGTCGCCCGGCTCACCGTCCGCGCGCGGGCGTGGCGGTACGCCGGCCTCGCTGACGGTGATGTCGAGGTGGGTGTGGCTGTCCAGCACGGGGCGGGGCAGCGGCTCGGGTACGGGCGGGAACTCCCCGGCCCGGCGGGCGGCGCGCTGCTTGCGGGTTTCGGTGGGCTCGCTCATCGCGGCCAGCATCACACACCGCGGGCGGCCGGTGTTCCGGGGACGCCACCGGCCGTTCACCGCAACGGCACATCTCGCGCCTAGCGTCGTCGGCGTGACCGTCACCCCTCAGAGCAGCGGAAACGGCCCGCGCGTGACGTACGGGGGCGTGGTGTACCCGGCGGAGGAGATCGCCCGGGGCGCGGCGTACGAGCTGTTCAGTGCCGAGGAGGCACCCGGATTCGAGTGGGCGCCCCGGCCCGGCGCCGCGCTGCCGTGGCGCAGGTTCGCGCACGCGACCGAGGTCGGCGTCGTGCCTCCGGCGGCGGTGCCGGCCGAGGACGCGGAGCCCCCGCTGCTGGTGCCGCTGCACCGCGATCGGGGCTGGTCGTACGTGCAGCAGCTCAGCCAGCAGCCGGCTGCCGCCGGTGACCCGACGCTGGCGGCGGTGCGCGCCTCGGCGGTGCTGCGGCGGGGCACCCGGATGGTCAAGGTGCTCTCCGCCCGGCAGCTCGCCGGGTACGTGCGCGGGTGGCTGCCGCACGGCTTCTGCTACCGGGAGCACGACGTGGCGCACCTGCGTACGCCGGCGGCCACGGCCGTGCTGCGCACCGACGGCACGGAGGGCCACGACGGCGCGGACGTCACGTACGCGCTGCGCTGGCGGGCGGCCGACCCGACCGACTACGACGTGCCGGTCGGCGAGGCGCACCGGGGGTTGACCGCGCTCGCGCCCCGGGACCGGCTGGGCGGGGCGGTGCTCGGCACCGGTTTCGTGCCCAGCAGCGCCCAGCTCGTCCCCGAGTTCGTCACCCGGGACTTCGCGGACCTGCCGATGCCGGCGAACGCCACCCTGCTCGCCTACCCGCCCGACGGCGCGGAGGTGGTGCTCTACAGCTACCAGGCCGAGCAGCGCGGCTGGCTGCGGATGGTGGGCCCGCAGTGGCGGCACCTGCTGGCGGCGGTGCCGGGGCTCTCCCCCGACCAGGAGTACGTGCCGACCGGCGAGGCACCCCGCTCCACCCGCCTGGTCGGCGGCTACGCCGGCGGCGAGTACGAGGCGGTGGCCGACCTGCCGGGCGGGTTCCGGGTGCTGGCGATGACGCGGGCCGCCCGCTACCCGGTGGAGTCGGCGGCGCGCCGGCTGCGGCTGGCCGACTGGCGGGGCGTGCCCTGCCTGGTGCTGCGGGAGGAGTCCGGGTGGCTGCGCCTGCGCCTGCGCCGACCCGGCCCGGACGCCGTGGCGGAGACCGGGGCGCAGTGCCAGGAGCGGGGCGTCTACGAGACGTGGGCGCCCGCGGCCGAGGCCACCGACGACCGGGTGGTGGACCTGCCGTACGCGCCGTGACCCGGGCCCGGCAGGCGCGTGCGGCGGCATAACCCCGGGCAGGGCGGGAACCCGCCGGCGTCCCGACCGTCACGTGACGAGGAGACGCGCATGCCTTTCATCACCGTGGGGACGGAGAACTCCGCCCCCGTAGACCTGTACTACGAGGACCACGGCTCCGGGCAGCCGGTCGTGCTCATCCACGGCTTCCCGTTCAACGGGGCGACCTGGGAGAAGCAGACCGGGCCGCTGTTGGCCGCCGGATACCGGACGATCACGTACGACCGGCGGGGTTTCGGCAACTCCGCCCAGCCGGCGTCCGGGTACGACTACGACACCTTCGCCGCCGACCTCGACGTGCTGATGACGGAGCTGGACCTGCGCGACGCGATCCTGGTCGGGCACTCGATGGGCACCGGCGAGGTGACCCGCTACCTGGGCGTGTACGGCTCGCAGCGGGTGGACCGGGCGGTGCTGCTGGCCCCGCTCGCGCCGTTCCTGCTGAAGACCTCGGACAACCCGGAGGGGGTGGAGAAGAGCCTGTTCCAGGGCTTCCAGCAGGCCATCATCGACGACAGGTTCGCCTACCTCACCACCTTCTGCGAGGCGTTCTTCAACTACCGGGAGAACAAGGGCAGGCTGGTCAGCGAGGAGGCGTTCCGGGCGCACTGGGAGATCGGCACCCGGGCCTCGGCGAAGGGCACGCACGACAGCGTGGACGCCTGGCAGACCGACTTCCGGGGCGACGTGTCCCGCATCGACGTGCCGGTGCTGATCGTGCAGGGTGACGCCGACGCGGTGCTGCCGTACCCGAAGACCGGTCAGCGGCTCCAGCCGATGCTGCCCGGCAGCCAGCTCGTCACGCTGAAGGGCGCGCCGCACGGCATCCCGTGGACGAACGCGGCGGAGGTGAACCGCAGCATCATGGACTTCATCGGCGCGCCGGCGATGGCCCGGGCCTGACGCGTCAGGGCCGCCGGCTCCTCGGCGGCGACGGGCGCGGCGGTCGGCACCCGACGGCGACGGGCGCGGCCCCCGAGGGGGTCGCGCCCGTCGGCACGGCAGGCGGCCGTCAGTCGGCCAGGCGGGCCAGTTCCTCGTCGACGATCGACGGGTCGAGCTTGCGGAAGACCGGCTTCGGCGCGGCCAGCGGCCGGCCGGCCTGAAGCGGTACGGACTCCCAGCGCGCGCCGACGGTGTAGTCGCCGGTCAGCACCGGGTACGCGGGCCCGCCGTCGAGGTCCTCGACCTCCTCGATCACCGGCATCGGGGCGTGCACGCCGGTGCCGCCGAGCAGCTCGTGCACTTTCTGCGCGGAGTGCGGCAGGAACGGGGTGAGCAGCGTGTTGGCGTCGCTGACCACCTGGAGGGCGACGTGCAGGATGGTGCCCATCCGCGGCTTGTCGTCCTCGCCCTTGAGCTTCCACGGCGCCTGCTCGGAGAGGTACCGGTTGGCCTCGGCGACCACCCGCATCGCCTCGCCGATGGCCTGCTTCTGCCGGTGCCGGGCGATCAGGTCGCCGACGGTGGCGAAGCCGGCCCGGGCTACGGCGAGCAGCGCCTCGTCGGCCTCGGTGAGGCCGGCCGGGTCGACGGGCGGGATCGCGCCGAAGTTCTTGGCCGCCATGGAGACGGACCGGTTGACCAGGTTGCCCCAGCCGGCGACCAGCTCGTCGTTGTTGCGGCGGAGGAACTCGGCCCAGGTGAAGTCGGTGTCGTTGCTCTCCGGGCCGGCGGCGGCGATGAAGTAGCGCAGCGCGTCGGCGTCGTAGCGCTCCAGGAAGTCGCGGACGTAGATGACGACCCGGCGCGACGAGGAGAACTTCTTCCCCTCCATGGTCAGGTATTCGCTGGAGACCACCTCGGTGGGCAGGTTGAGCCGGCCCAGCCGGCCCGGCTCGCCGTCGCGGCTGCCCTCGCCGGAGTAGCCGGAGAGCAGCGCCGGCCAGATCACCGAGTGGAAGACGATGTTGTCCTTGCCCATGAAGTAGTAGGCGCGGGCGTCCTTCCCCTCACCGTCGGTGGACCACCACCGGCGCCACGCCTCGGGGTCGCCGGAGCGGCGGGCCCACTCGATGGAGGCGGACAGGTAGCCGATCACCGCGTCGAACCAGACGTAGATGCGCTTGTCGGGGCGCTCGCGCCAGCCGTCGAGCGGGATCGGCACGCCCCACTCCAGGTCGCGGGTGATGGCCCGGGGCTGGAGGTCGTCGAGCAGGTTCTTCGAGAAGCGCAGCACGTTGGGCCGCCAGCCCTCGCGGGTGTCGAGCCACTGCCGCAGCACGTCGGCCAGGGCGGGCAGGTCGAGGAAGAAGTGCTCGGTCTCGACGAACTTCGGGGTCTCGCCGTTGATCCGCGACTTCGGGCCGATGAGGTCGATCGGGTCGAGCTGGTTGCCGCAGTTGTCGCACTGGTCGCCGCGCGCGCTGTCGTAGCCGCAGATCGGGCAGGTGCCCTCGATGTAGCGGTCGGGCAGCGTCCGGCCGGTGGACGGGGAGATCGCCCCCATGGTGGTCTTCGGGACGATGTAGCCGTTGCGGTACATGCCCTCGAACAGCTCCTGCACCACCGCGTAGTGGTTGCGGGTGGTGGTGCGGGTGAACAGGTCGTAGGAGAGCCCGAGGCCGTGCAGGTCCTCGACGATCACCCGGTTGTAGCGGTCGGCCAGCTCGCGCGGGGTGACCCCGTCGGCGTCCGCCTGCACCTGGATGGGGGTGCCGTGCTCGTCGGTGCCCGAGACCATGAGCACGTCGTGCCCGGCCATCCGCATGTACCGGCTGAAGACGTCGGAGGGAACGCCGAAACCGGAGACGTGGCCGATGTGGCGCGGGCCGTTGGCGTACGGCCAGGCGACCGCCGCGAGAACGTGACTCATGACCAGCAAGCCTAGTGACCCGCTCTCGGTGACCGCGAACCAATAGGGCCCGCGGGTCGGCGGCCCGGCCGGAAGGGCTCCGCCGTTTGCCCGATTTGTCGCCGACACGCGGCCTGAGCTGCCGGCCCTCGCCCCGGTGGCGGGGTGCAATGAACGCCGTGACTGGCAGACGAGCGGCCCCCGATCGCGACGACCGCCCCTCCGGCCCTGCGGACGGCGGCGGGGCGGGGGCGTCGCGCGGCACCCTCGCGCCGCACCCCCGGGTGGTCCCGGCCGCCGCGCCGCCGGAGCCGCCCACCGAGGCCGCCGTCGCGGGGTCCGCGCCGCCGCCCCCCGCGCCCGCCGTGGAGGTGGAGCCCACGACCGGGGCGCCGGTGGACGCCCTGCCACGCCGGGTCCCGGTCCGCCAACCGAACCGCTGGCCCCGGCGGGGACGTCCGGCCGCCGACGGCCCGCCGGACCCCGACGACGGCGGGCGTACGCCGGACGGCGCGGGCGGTCGGTCCGCGCCCGACCGGAACGACGCCGGGCGTACGCCGGGCGGCGGGGACGGGCCGGACGACGACGGCGCGTACTGGCCGCCGATCGAGCTGGTGCACTGGGACGGCACGCCGGTCCGGGAGGACCCGCCGCACGAGCGGCAACGGTCGACGCGGGACGAGGCCGCACGGCGGCGGGCACCACGCCGCCCCCGCCCGCCCGATCCGCTGCCGGGGCTGGCCGCGCTGCTCGCGTTGAGCCTGGTCGCGGCGTTCTTCGCGTGGGTCAGCGCCGGCCCGTTCTGGCTGGCGGTGGGGCACGCCACGCGGGGCACGGTGGTGATCGCCGACTGCACCGGGGGCGGGTTGACGCAGCGCTGCCGGGGCAACTTCGCCCCGGCCGACGAGACGTGGACCGCACACGGCGTGCGGGTGAGCGGGGTGGCCGCCGAGCGCACCGCGACCGGCACGACGCTGCCGGCCCGGATGACCGGCCCGCACGGCGGCACCGCGTACGCGGACACCGGCCCGGCCGCGCACCTGCGCTGGCTGCTCGGCCTGCTGGTGGTGCTGGGCTGCGCCGCCGGGATCGCCCGCTGGACGGGGTCGACCCGGATCGCCGACCCGCGCGCCCGCCGCTGGGCGGTCACCGTCGCGCTGGCCGGCCCGCTGGTGATCACCGCCGGCTTCCTCGTCGCCGCCTGGTGAGATCCGGGGTGGTGCCGCCGGGTGCGCCCGGGTAAACCGGCCGGCGGCCACCTCGCCCTGTCAGAGGACGGGCGTCGCCCAGTGCAGGAAGCGCCGGTCGAGATCGTCCAACGGGGTGCCGTGGTCCAGCTCGGCCAACTGCCCGGCAGCCTCGGCCTTCAGCGTCGCCAGGTGGGCCATCAGGGCCGTGCGGTTCTCGCGGTACTCGGCCAGTAGCCGCAGCTTCGCCGCCGAGCAGGGCCAGGCGATCCCGCACGACTGGCAACGCCAGGTGGGCCGCGACGGCAGATGCGGGAGGATTCGGCGGGGAACTCCAGACGGAGCGGGCCAACCGCCGCTAGTGCGTTGACCACGAGCGTTCACCGGGTCGGCCACGCCGGGGCGCCCAGCGTCAGGGCCGCCTGAAATCACCCGGTGAGTCTTCGTCGGCGCACTGGACTGCGCGGCATGCCCGGGCCGCCGGTCGGCGACGTTCACGCTGACCCGCAAGCTGAAGCCGCGAACGCATAGCGGGCTGCAACTTGACCAGCTCGATGCGGTCGAGATTGGCGTCGAAGTCCGGGGCCTCGGACTCCTTCCAGGTGCCGGCGAGCGACGGGTAAGGAAAGCGGATGGCCGGAAGGTTCCCGCCTGACGTCGAGCGGACACTGCGTTCGAGCTGAATCCGTCACTCTGCGTCGGTGAGGAGGATCGGTTCCTGGCCTGGGGTGCTCAGACCGGACGATCGCTCCACCCGCTGGGCGAGTTGGACCATGGTCGGTTCTTCTCGGGACGGACGCTCGGGGCGTGATACTCCTGGTCGAGACCTGGATGGCCGCCTTCGGGCCAGGCGACCAGGGCCTGACCGCCTTGTGCGAGGAAGCCATTCGGCGGTCGCCGACGCCTCTCTCTGTCAGGCGTGCACGACGGTGTAGACGTCGCGGCGGCGCAGCGCGTACTGGGTGGCGACCTCGGTGATCGCGTCGCGGCGGGACAGGCCGGCGGCCTCGCGGGCGGCGACGGCGGCCCGCAGCGTGTCGTCGTCGGGCCGCTCGGGGGCCGACTCGGGCGCGCCGGCCACGACGAGGGTGATCTCGCCGCGCGGCTCCCCCTCGGTCGCCCAGTCCGCCAACTCGCCGAGGGGGCGGCGGACGATCTCCTCGTACGTCTTGGTGAGCTCGCGGCAGAGCGCGGCCGGCCGGTCGGCGCCGAACGCGGCGGCCAGGTCGGCCAGCGCGGCGGCGATCCGGTGCGGCGCCTCGAAGAAGACCAGCGTCCGCTCCTCGGCGGCGAGGGCCCGCAGGCGCGACCGGCGGGCGCCGCCGGTGCGCGGCAGGAAGCCCTCGAAGCAGAACCGGTCGCAGGGCAGGCCGGAGAGGGCCAGGGCGGTGGTGACCGCGCTCGGGCCCGGCGCGGCGGTGACCGGCACGCCGGCGTCCAGGGCGGCGGTGACCAGCCGGTAGCCCGGGTCGGAGACGCTCGGCATGCCGCCGTCGGTCACCAGGGCCACGACGTAGCCGGCGGCGAGCACGTCGACCAGCTCGGGGGTGCGCCGCTCCTCGTTGCCCTCGAAGTAGGAGACGATCCGGCCGCCGACGGTGACGTCGAGGTCCCGGGCCAGCCGGGTGAGCCGGCGGGTGTCCTCGGCGGCCACCACGTCCGCGGCGGCGAGCACCTCGCGGAACCGGGCAGAGGCGTCGGCGGGGTTGCCGAGCGGCGCGCCGAGCAGGACCAGGCGCCCGGTTGCGGACATTTCACCCACGAGATGGGACTCCTTCATCGACGATGTTGCCGGTATCGGAGACGACGGGCGCCACCGGGCACCTTCGCAGCCTACGATCGCCGGGTGACGAGTGCGTCGACAGCACAGAGCGCGGACCAGGCGGGGCCGGATCCCACGGACGGGGGCCCGCCCCAGGGACCGCCGAGCGCGTCCGGCGGGGTTCCCGGCGCGGTCCGGCGACGGCTGGCCACGGTCGAGGCCGGGCTGGACGGGCGCTCCTGGCTCGCCACGGGCGTGGTCGTCGCGATCGCGGCGATCCTGCGCTTCGTCGGGCTGAGCCACCCGCCGGGCAAGATCTTCGACGAGACCTACTACGCCCGGGACGCCTGGGGGCTGGTCGACAAGGGCGTCGAGTGGAACTTCAAGGACGGCGGCCCGTCGTACGTGGTCCATCCGCCACTGGGCAAGTGGCTGATCGGGCTCGGCGAGTGGGCCTTCGGCTACTCGGACGCCGAGCACGGCATCTCGGTGCCGGGGCAGCTGATGACGACCGCGCCGGAGTTCGGCTGGCGGGTCTCGGCGGCGGTCGTCGGCACCCTGTCGGTGCTGCTGCTGGTGCGCATCGGCCGGCGCATGTTCCGCTCCACCGTGCTCGGCTGCGCCGCCGGCCTGCTGCTCGCCCTGGACGGCTTCCACCTGGTGCTGTCGCGCACCGCGCTGCTCGACATCTTCCTGCTCTTCTTCGTGCTGGCCACCTTCGGCGCCCTGGTGCTCGACCGCGACGCGCGGCGCCGCCGGTGGGCGCGGGCGTTGGAGGCCGGCCTGGACCCGGGCCGGCCGGGGCGGGCCGGGCGGCCCGCGGGCGGCTGGCGGAACTGGCCGTGGTGGCGGCTCGCCGCCGGCGTCCTGTTCGGCTGCGCCTGCGCGGTCAAGTGGAGCGCGCTCTACTTCCTGCCCGTCTTCGCGCTGCTGGTGATCCTGTGGGAGGTGGGCGTCCGCCGCTCCGCGGGCGCACGCCGGCCGTGGCGGGACACGCTCCTCGACGAGGTGCCGTGGCTGGTGCTGGCCGGGGTGCTGCTCGTGCTCACCTACGTCGCCACCTGGTCCGGCTGGCTGCTCGGCGACGAGGGCTACTACCGGCTGGCCGAGCGGTACCCGAACGCCCCGCTGAGCGACACCCCGGTGTTCGGCGCGCTCAACAACCTGATCGAGTACCACAAGGCCGCGTACGGCTTCCACGCCGGCCTCGACGACCCGCACAAGTACCAGTCGTGGCCGTGGCAGTGGCTGCTGCTGGGTCGGCCGGTCGCCTTCTACTGGTCCGGCGACGGGTCCTGCGGGGCGGCGAGCTGCGCCGCGGAGGTCCTGCTGCTCGGCACTCCCCTGCTCTGGTGGTCGTTCCTGCCGGCCCTGGTGGCGCTGGCCTGGCTGGGCCTGGCCCGGCGGGACTGGCGGGCGGGGGCGATCCTGCTCGTCGTGGCGGCCGGCCTGCTGCCCTGGTTCTGGTTCGCGCTCGACGGCCGGACGATGTTCTCCTTCTACACCGCACCGGCGCTGCCGTTCCTGGTGCTGGCGGTGACCTACGTGCTCGGCGCGATCGTCACGCCGGCCGGCCCACCGGGCGCCGCCACCGCGCAGATCGGCGCCCCGGCCACGGACGCGCAGCCGGGCTCCCCCGCCCCGGGTGGCGAGTCCGACGAGGCGCGGGAACGCAGGCTCGTCGGCGGGGTGATCGTCGGGGCGTACGTCCTGCTGGTCGCGCTCTGCTTCGCGTACTTCTATCCGATCTTCGTCGGGAAGCTGCTGCCGTACGCGGAGTGGTCCGCGCGGATGTGGCTGGACGGCCGCTGGATCTGACGGACGGCACGGCACGGCACCCGTCGCCCGGCGCGGCGGGTGCACGGAGAACGGGCCCGCACGCGGTGGCGTGCGGGCCCGTTCGACGTAGAAGCGCGCCCCGATCGCCTGCCACGGGGGAAGCGGGCGATTGGGGCGCGCATCAAGAGCTTAACCACCCCGTACCACTGGCACAACGGGTCGACTTCGGTCAGATTTCCGACCGACGTGACACCGAACAGATGGTTTACATCCGGCATCTTACGGTCCGTCATCCTGCGCAAACGGTACGGATCGACGCCGTCGGCGGGTCCGGCATCTGCCACATTTTGCCGTTGACGGGATTCCCAGCAGTCACGACTTCCCGTAACGTATCGACAGATTTGGTTCTCCGGCCATCTCGGGTCCGGTCCGCCGGCACCCCGGCCGGTTGCACTGTGGGCCAACCCCCGATCGATCGGACGGAGTTCGCGATGACCCGTACCCTCCGCTGGGCAGGCGGCCTGCTGGCCACCGTCACCGCCGCCACCCTCGGACTGTCCGCCCCCGCCCACGCGGCCACCGTCTCGGTGCCGTTGCGCACCCTCGTCGCCGACCTGCCGGTGGCCGCCGAGAGCCGCACCGGGTACTCCCGGAGCCTCTTCCCACACTGGACCGACGCGGACTCCGACGGCTGCAACACCCGGTACGAGGTACTGATCGCCGAGGCCACCACCCGCCCCACCGTCGGCTCCGGCTGCCAACTGACCGGTGGGCGCTGGCGCTCCTACTACGACGGCGCCTACTGGACCAACCCGTCCGACCTCGACATCGACCACATGGTCCCGCTGGCCGAGGCGTGGGACTCCGGCGCCCGGAACTGGACCACGTCGCGGCGGCAGGCGTTCGCCAACGACCTCGGCGACGTCCGTTCACTGGTCGCGGTGACCGACAACGTCAACCAGGCCAAGGGCGACCAGGACCCGGCGACCTGGCTGCCGACCAACGAGAAGTGCCGCTACGTCGGCGAGTGGGTCGCGGTGAAGACCCGGTGGCGGCTGAGCGTGGACAGCGCCGAGAAGAGCGCGCTGACCAGCCGGGCGGGCTCCTGCACGAACATCACGATCACGGTGACGCACGCGTACTGACCGCCAAGCGTCCGGGGCGGCCGGTCGGCCGCCCCGGACACTGGTCAGGAGACCCGGGGGACGCGGGGCAACCAGCCGATGAAGCGGTCCTGAAGGGACGCCCCGGGCGCCGCCGGCAGGTCCTGGGCGGCGGCCGCGAGGCAGGACCCCAGGTAGACGCTGAGCATGGCCCGGTCCGTCCGGTACTCCTCCAGCAGCCGGGACCGCTTGACCGCGCACGGCCAGTCGGCGCCGCAGGTGCCGCAGGTCCAGCCGGGTGCCAGTGGAGCGTGCTCGTCCGATCCGGACGCCGAGGACTCCACACCACCGGTCATCGCACTCCCTCTCCGGTTCGCCAGACGGTCCGTTCCGGACGACCGCCGTCGACAGTGGAAGGTGATCGTCCCCCGGCGACGCCCTGTCAGCGCCGCAGGACGCTCCGGCGTTACGCGGTGCGGTACGTTCACCAGTCATGGCCCTCGCGACGCCGACCGTGGACCGGGCGCCGGCCCGCCGGTGCGGTCCGCACCTGCCGCACCTGCCGCCGCCCGCCGGGCCCGCCGTCGGGCCGGCGTACCCCTGGGGAGGCGGCGATGCGTGACCTGCTGCCGCCGGCCGTGGCGGTGGCCGTGGCCGGGCCGTCGGACTGGACGGGCGAGCTGCTGCCGGCCGAGCGGGCCTGCCTCAGCGATCGCGCGGTGCAGAGCCGCCGCCGCGACTTCACCGCCGGACGGGTCTGCGCCCGACGGGCGATGGCCGCCCTCGGCGTGCCCCCGGTCGCGGTGCCGTCGGCCGCCGACCGGTCACCGGTCTGGCCGGGCGGCGTGGTCGGCGCCATCACCCACACCGCCGGCTACTGCGCGGCAGTCGCGGCCCGCGCCGACGAGATCCGGTCGGTCGGCATCGACGCCGAGGGGCACCGCGAGCTCAACGCGGGCGTACGCCGGCTGGTCTGCCTGCCCGAGGAGGAGGACCGGTGCGCCCGCCTGCCTGCGGGGACCTCCTGGCCGGCGGTGGTGTTCAGCGTCAAGGAGACGGTCTACAAGGTGTGGCACCCGCTCGTCGGCACGTGGCTGGACTTCCACGACGCCCTGGTGGAGCTCGACCCGGAGGCCGGCACGTTCACGGCCCGCATCGCGCCGGCGCGGCGGGACACCGCCCCCGTGCCCGATCCGCCCGCGCTGGTCACGGGCCGCTTCAGCGTCGACGAGGCCCTGGTACGCACCGCCGCCGTGCTGCGGCCCCGCTGAGCCGCACACGGCACGGGTCGGGGCGGGCGTAACCGAACAGGGGACGGCGCGGCGCCGGCGGAGACGCGAAGATGGTCCGTTGTCCGCGCACGGTAGCGTCAGCCGCGTTTGCCGTCGTCGTCAGGTGTGCCTAGGAGTACGGTGAGTCACCCCCCGCCCCCTTACGGGCCTCAGGATCCGAACCAACCGAACCCGGAGCAGCAGCCGCAGCCGTACCCGCCGGCCCCGATGCCGCAGTTCCCCGCCGAACAGGGCGGCCAGCCGCCCCAGCCGCCGACCTCCGGGGCCCCGCAGACCACGGGCGATCCGTGGGCCCCGCTCCCGCCCGTGCCGCCGCAGCAGCCGGCCGGCGACCCGTGGGCCGCGCCGCAGCCACCCTTCTCCGGGGCGCCCCAACCCCCGGTGTCGGGCGCGCCCGGCGAGCCGTGGGCGCCGCCGCCGGTCTCCGGCGCACCGCACCAGCCGGTCTCCGGCATGCCGCAGCCGCCGGTCTCCGGCGCACCGGGCGAGCCGTGGGCCGCCCCGCACCAGCCGACCTCCGGTACGCCGTACCCGCCGGTGTCCGGCACGCCCGGCTACCCGGCCGGTGGGGCCGGTTACCCGCCGCCCGGCGCACCCGGCTACCCGCCGCCCGGTGGGCCCGGTTACCCGCCCGGCGCACCCGGTTACCCGCTCGGGGCGCCGCACCCGGTGGCGCCGCCGAAGAAGAACAACACCGTCCTGATCGTCGTGGCCGTGGTGGCCGTGCTGGCCCTGCTCTGCTGCGTCGGCGGCATCGTCGCGCTCGTCGCCGGCGCCAACAAGGCCGCGAACGACCTGGAGAAGGCCGTCCCGGGAATCACGCTTCAGCCGGACGGCCCCGCCCCGACGGCGAGGACCGGCGAGAACTTCAACCTGAGGCCCGGCGCCACCCTGGTGGTCGCCGACGACGAGGGCACCATCGAGATCACGGTCACCCGGTTCACCACGGAGACCAAGGGCTGCCGGTCGTACGCGCCGGCCCCGGACAAGGGCATGTACCTGATCGCCCACGTCGACGCGACGGTGACCAAGGGCAGGAGTTCCATCAACCCGTTCTACTTCGAGTGGGTGGGCGCCAACGGCACCAAGGCCAACGGCCTGGCGAGCGCGCTCTCCGGCTGCGGCGACCTGCTGGGCTCCGGCAACAACCTGCCCGAGGGCAGCAAGCGGGCGGGCACGGTGGTGTTCAACGTGGCCGACAAGAACGGCACGCTCGAGTACCGGCACAGGTTCAAGACCGCCGGCTCCTGGCGGCCGTGACCCGCGCCTCGTGACGGGAGGCCGGTCCCTCGGGGCCGGCCTCCCGCGCATCTTCCGTCCGCCGTCCGTGCTGGTCGGGTCCGCCGGCCTCCCCCGCGCTGGTCGGGTCCGCCGGCCGCCGTCACGTCGGCCGGCCCGCGGATCGCAGGCGGTGCACGGTCAGCGGCCCTGCTCCAGCAGGTCCGCGACCGTGATCAACGGGGTCACCAGCGACGGCAGCAGGGCGGGATCGTCCAACCGGCCGCCCCGGTGGGTGATCAGCTCCGCCGCCCGGACGCTCCAGCTCGGCACCGCCCCGGCGAGGTGCGCGGCGATCAGGGTCGGCCCGACCAGCGCCTGCTGCCCCGGCGCCGCCGCGGCCACCCGCCACTGCCGGTCGAACTCCTCGTGGCCCGTGGCGTAGGTGTCGCTGCCGAACAACGCGCGACCCAGCTTCGAGAGGGCGTGCCGCGGCGCGACCGCCAGCGTGGGGAACTCCCGTCGCAGCCACACCGAGCTGACGACGTACGTGTGGGTCTGCGAGCTGGTCGTCTGGTTGCCGTCGGCGCCGGTCGAGGTGTGCGTCTCGGTGTACGCGTACTCGGCCACGCAGACGGGCCGGCCGTGCAGCGTCCCGGTCAGCGCGAACCGCACGCCCCGGCGGTTGCGCCCCGGTACGCGGTCCGTCCAGGTGAGCTGGGGCCGCTCGACGAAGGTCCAGCCGTACCGGGCGGCCCACTGTCGCCAGCGCTCCCGCCGCTCCCGCTCCTGCCGGTGGGTCGTCACGATCAGCGCGACGATGCCCACACCGATGAGGAGGGCGACGGCCACGCAGCCGCCCATCCAGAACACGCTCCCCATCCGCTCCACGGGCGGCAGCGTAGTGACCGGCCGCACGCCTGCCGGCGCCCGGGACTGTCGCGGCTGCCGGGTCCCCGTACGGGTTCCCTCGACGCCACGCCTCGCGGACGTCACCCGGTGTCGCGCCGACCCCTGTCGACCCATTGATCCCACCCCAGACGTCCACGGATCGATTGATCCCCATCTGGCGCGCTGCTTAGCTCCCGGGGGCACCGTCGACCACGGCGATGCCGATTTCTGCCGACATACCAGGAAGCGATCCCCATGAACACCATGAAGACGGTCCTGCGCCGGATCGGCGGGGCCGTGACTGCCCTGCTGGTGGTTGCCGGGGCCACGGTCGCCGGCGCGACCCCCGCCGCCGCCGCGAACTACTACTACGAGCTGCCGTACCCGGCGGGCGAGTCCTACCGGGTCACCCAGGGGCCGGAGGGCACCTACTCGCACGTCGGCCCCTACAACGAGTACGCCTGGGACTTCGGGCTGCCGGCCAACTACGAGGTCTCCGCCTCGCAGGGGGGCACCATCATCATGTCGAACTGGTCGCCGTACTGGCAGAACGGCATCGAGGTGATCATCCGGCACTCGAACGGCCAGTGCACCCACTACGCGCACCTGAACCGGGCGATCTACAACGCCGGCACCTGGGTGCCGCAGGGCCGCGTCATCGGCTGGTCGGGCAGCACCGGCGCGTCCACCGGCCCGCACCTGCACTTCCAGGTCATCAACTGCAACACCCGGGTGGGCATCCCCGCCACCCTCCAGGGCTGGACGCCGTACACCGGCACCTGGCCGGTCAGCGTGAACTACTACGCCTGAGGCCCGTGACCGATAATCCCAGCCACTGATGGAAGCGCTCCCGGGCGCCGCCCCCGGCATCGGCCGGTCGGCGCCCGGGACGCGTCGCGGACGGGGTGCCGGCGCCTGCCGGCACCCCGGTCCACAGGCAGCTACGGAGGGAAATCGGATGGCGGCACGGACGGACGACGCGGTCGAGTTGAGCGTGGTCATACCCACCTACCAGGACGCGCAGTGCCTGGCGCTGACGCTGCGGTCGCTGACCCGGCAGACCGTCCGTCCTGAACGCTTCGAGGTGGTCGTGGCCCGCGACGGCGGCTCCCCCGCCGGATACGCCGACGCCGTCGGGGCGGCCACCGGCCTCGACCTCCGGTTGATCGAGTTCCCCCGGCGGAGGGGCCGCTCCGCGGCCCGCAACGAGGCCGTCAGGCACACCCGGGCGCCGCTGCTGCTGTTCCTCGACGCCGACTCGTACGCCTCCCCGCAGTTGCTGGAGCGCCACCTGGCCCACCACGCGGTCGCCGGCCGGCCCGCCGTGCTGATGGGCCGGCGCGACGAGCTGAGCCTGGAACACGTCGAGGCCGTCGTCGACGGGCGGGAGCTGACCGGCGTCCCCCGCCGCCGCGCGGACCGCTCCGGGGACCTGCGCTTCCCGCACGGCGAGCCGCCGGGGCAGGACTGGCTCCGGGCGGGCTGGGCGCTGGCCTACACCCACAACATCTCGCTCGCCCGCGACCTGTTCGACCGCGCCGGCGGGTTCGACGAACGCGCCGGGCTGCGCTGGGGCCTGGAGGACATCGAGCTGTTCTACCGGGTGCACCGGCACCTCGGCGTCACCGGGTCGAACTTCGCGTACGACGACGAGGCCCGCGCGTTCCACCTCCCGCACCACCGCAACACCGACCGCAACTTTGCCGACTTCGCGGCCAACCGGAGCCTCCTGACGGGGCAGTACCACGTCATCGAGTGGGAGTTCTACGGCCTGCTGGACGTGTACGACTCGCTGGAGCGCATCGTCTACTACCGCTGGGCGGCCACCGACTGCGCACGGCGCTCGACGTGCCGCATCGGCCCGGCGTTCGACCGGCTCGCCGACCGGCTGCCCGGCCCCCGCGTGCTGTGGGTGGGCACCGGCAGCGCGCAGGTCGACCTGCCGCCCGGCGCGCTGACCTTCGACTACGCCGCCCCGCCCGGTCCCACGAACCACCACCTGGTCGGCATGGACCCGCCCATCCCGGCGGGCAGCCTCGACGCGGTGGTCAGCGTCGACTTCTGGCGGTACCTGCGCTGGGACGACCTCTGCCGGTTCGTCAACACCTCCGGACGACTCGCCCGCGAGGTGCACCTGGTCTCCACCGGCGACACCGGATCCGCGCCGCCCACCCCCGGGCCGGCGGTGCTGGGCTACCTGCGCCGCGCCCTGGGCGACGCGTTCGCCACCGACCTGTCCCACGTCGACGGGCTCGGTGACGTGCTGACCCTGCGGTCCCTGACGCCGGCCGCGCGGGGCGCCCGCCCGCACCGGCGATGACATCATCGAGCCATGCCTCTGATCGAAGTGGTACGTGGTGACATCACCCGCGAGGCCGTCGACGCCATCGTCAACGCGGCGAACGAGTCGCTGCTCGGCGGCGGTGGCGTCGACGGGGCCATCCACCGGGCGGCGGGACCGCGGCTGGCGCAGGCGGGCGCCGCCCTCGCGCCGTGCGACCCGGGCGAGGCCGTCGCCACCCCCGCGTTCGACCTCGACCCGCCCGTACGCCACGTCATCCACACGGTCGGTCCGGTGTGGGAGGGCGGCGGCCACGGCGAGGCGGACGTCCTGGCGTCGTGTTACCGGCGCAGTCTCCAGGTCGCCGACGAGATCGGCGCTCGCAGCGTCGCCTTCCCCGCCATCGGCACCGGCGTCTACGGATACCCGTCCGACCAAGCGGCGACGATCGCGGTCACGACCATCAGGGCGACACCCACCGCCGTCGAACACGTCCGCCTGGTCGCCTTCGACGAGGCCACGTACCGGCTCCTGGCAGCAGCCGCGTCGGCCGACTGAGCCGGGCCAGCGTGCCAGACATCTCGCCTCGACTCCGACGTCGGATCGGCGCTGACTTTCCAGATCACGATGACGTGGTCCTTCACAAGCTGACGGGTCAGTCCGGTCGACCTGTTCGGCGACCGCTGCGAAGGCTGAAAAGGCCGTCTCCGACTGGCGGAAACGGCCTGAACTGGGTGGAGTTGAGGGGATTCGAACCCCTGACCCCCTCGATGCGAACGAGGTGCGCTACCGGACTGCGCCACAACCCCTCCGCCGGCGGACCGGCATCGGTCCCACCCGGCTTTCACCGGGCGGGCCGGCGCCAAGGTTAACAGGTTCACCGCCCCTGCCGCGAACCCACCCCTCCCGCGAGCGAGATCTTGGCGCGAAACGGCCCCTCCGGGGGCCGCCAGCCACCAAGATCTCGCAAGGCGCCCCGGCGCCGGCGCAGCAGCGCCGGTCACGCCGAGTGGGAGCCGCGACCGGACTGGTAGGGGCGGCCGCGCAGGCCGCCCGAGCGGCGGTAGGAGACGGAGCCGCCGTTGGCCGCCGCCGGCAGGTCCGCCGGACGGTCCAGGCCCATCGCGGCGCGTCGTACCACCTCGCGCTGGGCCGCCAGGCGGCGCTGCGCCTCCCGGCGGGCCGCCGCGCGCCGGGCCTGCTCGCGCCGCACCTCGGCCTGCCGGGCGGCCAGCCACGCCGCCTCCCGGGCCCGGGCCCGCCGCCGGCGGCGATCCGCCACGGCGAGCCGCCGCAGGTGTACGACGTACGCGACGAGCAGGGTGGCGCTGACCCCGAAGCTGATCCAGAAGCCGGGGCTGACCACGACCACGCCGATCAGCTCGACGAAGTTGAGCAGCAGCAGAGCGGCGAGCACCCGGCGGCGCCGGTAGACGGCGGGGGCGTGCTGTCGGCGGGGCGGCGGCCGACGGCGGCCCTTGCGGGGGGCCGGCGGCACGGCGCGCAGCCGCTTCGACCGGCGAGCGGCGGGGGGCGCGGAAACGGGCGCGGAGAGCCCACCGGTGCTCGCATCCTCACTGAGGGTGATGACGAGGCTACGGGGCGGGTGCACCGGGCGGCGCCCCGGCACAGTACGGCGCCGCCGGCGGCGCTGGAGCACCCGCGCCGTCGACTGCGCCCGCTCCGCCACCAGCCGCTCGGTGGCGTCGTACCGGCGAACCAGCGCCGGGGCGAGTGCGAGCAGGCCGGCGGCGGCGAGGACGGCGAGGAGCACCGAGGTCGGCACCCTCACCCCTCCCGTCACCGAATTCGGAGCAACCACCGCCCGGCCGCAGGATCTTCCACCGATGGTGGTCGGATGCGCGGATCGTACGGATGGAGCAGCGCTTGCCACAGCTTGCAGTTACTTGAGGTTACGGGCCGTGGACGCGGATGCTGACACGCCGCGCCGATCCCGTGCGTGGGACGGCTCACCCCGTGGTGGCGCGGACCCGGTGCCAGCGGGCCAGCAGCCCTCCCTCGGCGGCGACCTCCTCGCTGGTCATCGCATATCCGATGTGGTCCCGCCACGCACCGTCGATGTGCATGTAGCGCACGTGGTACGACTCCTCGCGGAACCCCAGCTTCTCCACCACCCGCCGGGACGGCCGGTTCTCGGGGCGGATGTTCACCTCGACCCGGTGCAGCCCGCCCTCGCCGAACGCGTGGTCGACCGCGAGCGCCAGCGCGGTGGGGATGACGCCGCGACCGGCCACCCGGGAGTCGACCCAGTAGCCCACGTACGCCGAGCAGAACGCCCGCCGCACGATGCTGCCCACGTTGAGATGGCCGACCAGCCGCTCCCGGCCGCCCTCGCGCAGGCAGACGGCGAACGGCATCCCCTCGCCGACGCGCGCCGAGCGGCGCTGGTCGCGGTACACCCAGCGGAACGCGGCCGGCGAGTTCAGCTCGTGCCAGTTGCCGGGGATGGACGACTCCCACGGCGCCAGCCACTCCCGGTTGGCGCGACGCACCTCCGACCAGGCGGCGGCGTCCGAACGCCGGTAGGGCCGCAGCAGCACCGGCCCGTCGGTCAGCACCGCCGGCCACCCCGGCGCCCGCCCGACCCCGAACAGACTCACGGACCAGACCTTCCGCTCGCGATCGAACACACCGATGCCCGGGCGGCGCCCGCCGGGCCACCCCCTCCGCTCGCGGCCGAGGGCACGCTCCGCGCGCTCACCGGCGCCGGTCCAGCAGAAGGACGTCCACCGTGGAGCCGGCCGCCGCGGTGGTCACCCGCTCGCCGAGCACCATCAGCCCGTTCGCCTCCGCCAGCCCCGAGAGGGTGTACGGGCCACCGTTGAGCGGCTGCACCGTGTAGCCGCCGCCGCGCCGCTCGGCGACGTGCGCGGGACGGAACTCGCGCAGCCCCACCGGGGACGAGATCGTCTCCAGCAGGTGCGCGCGGACGCTGGGCCGGAACACCGGTTCCGCCCCGGCCAGCAGGTTGATCGCCGGGCGGGCCAGCACCTCGAAGCCGATCAGGGCCGAGCCCGTGTCGCCGGGCAGGCACACCACCGGCACCTCCTCGGCGCCGACCGTGCCGAAGCCGAGCGAGGTGCCGGGATAGAGCGCGACCTCGGTGAAGGTGACGGGGCCGGCCCGGCTGCCCTCCCGGCGGGAGAGGATCCGCCGCACCATGTCGCCCGGCCCGGTGCCGGTGCCCCCCGTGGTGATGATCAGGTCGGCGCGCAGCGTCTGGTCCTCCAGCAGCCCGCGCAGCCCTTCCGGATCGTCGTCGCAGATGCCCACCCGGTACGCGAGGGCCCCCACCTCGGCCGCGGCGGCCGTCAGCGCGTGCGAGTTGGCGTCGACGGTCTGGCCGGGCTGGCTGCCCCGGCCCACGTCGACCAGCTCGTCGCCGGTGGCCACGATGACCACCCGGGGGCTGGGCCGGACCACGACGTGCCCGATGCCGGTGGCGGCGAAGACCGCCACCAGCGCCGGCGAGACGTAGGTGCCGGCCCGGGCCAGCAGGGTGCCGGCGGGCAGCTCCTCGCCGGCCCGGCGCACCCCGTACCCCCGTTTGGGGACGCGGAAGATCTCCACCGCGGCCATGCCCTGGTCGGTCCACTCGACCGGGACGACCACGTCCGCGGCGAGCGGCAGCGGCGCCCCGGCGGCGACGGAGAAGCAGGCGCCCGGGGTGAGCCGGACCGGCCGCCAACTCGCCGCGCCGAGGTCGCCGACGACGTTGAGCCGGACGGTGCGCCCGCCCGGCCCGCCGGACTGGGACGGGACGTAGCCCACGCCCCGGCCCCCTCCGGAGATGTCCTCCCAGCGGGCCGCGTACCCGTCCACGGCCGACTGGTCGAAGGCCGGGAAGGAGTGCGGCGCGACGACGTCCTCGGCGAGGACGTTGCCGTGCGCCTGGGTGAGGTCGAGGTCGAGCGGAGGCAGCGCGCGTAACCTGCGCAGCACGCTGCCCAGGTAGTCGGCGAGCGGCGTCAACTCGTTCGCGGCCGCCTCGGCGTCGGCCGACGCTGTCATGTACCAGTCACGCCCGACGCGTCGGTGTTGACGAACTCGGCCAGCCACTTGCGGAACTCGGCGCCGAGGTCGTCGCGCTCGGCGGCGATCTGCACCACGGTCTGGAGGTAGCCCAGCGGCATGCCGGTGTCGTAGCGGGTGCCCCGGTAGACGATCGCGTGCACCGGCGTGCCCTCGTTGCGCAGCAACTCCATCGCGTCGGTGAGCTGGATCTCCCCGCCGCTGCCCGGCTCCGTCCGCCGGATCGCGTCGAAGATGCTGGCCGGCAGCACGTAGCGGCCCAGCACCGCGAGGTTGCTCGGCGCGTCCTCCGGCTTGGGCTTCTCCACCATGCCGGTGACCCGCACGACCTCGCCGATGTCGGTCAGCTCCGCCTCCGCCGGCTCCACCGAGGCGATGCCGTAGCGCTTCGTCTCGGCCGGGTCGACCTCGAAGAAGGCCAGTACCACGCCGCCGGTGCGCGCCTGGAGCTCCAGCATGGCCGGCAGCAGCGGCTCGGCGGGCTTGACGAACTCGTCGCCCAGCAGCACCGCGAAGGGCTGGCCGCCGACGTGCGACTCGGCGTAGCCGACCGCGTGGCCCAGGCCGAGCTGCTCGGGCTGGCGGCAGGTGTAGATCTCGGCCAGTTCGCTGGGGCCGCGTACGGCGGCCAGCCGCTCGGCGTCGCCCTTCGCCTCCAGCCGCGCCTCCAGGTCGGGGCGGCGGTCGAAGTGGTCGACCATCGAGGTCTTGCCCCGGCCCGTGATCAGCAGCACGTCACCGATGCCGGCCTGGGTGGCCTCCTCGACGATGTACTGCAACACCGGGCGGTCGACCACCGGGAGCAGCTCCTTGGGCACCGCCTTCGTGGCCGGCAGGAACCGGGTGGCCAGACCGGCCGCCGGGATGACGGCCTTGACCGCGCGGGAGCGACCGGTTGCGGCGGTCGCCGTTGAGGGGTTCGCTGAGTGCTCCGACATGTCGCGAGACTATCGGCCACGGCTCTGTCGTGGAGGGTGAGGACCGGAAGACGCGCCGCCGCAGGGACCGGGCCGCACCGGGTCGGGCGCGGCCGGCTCGCCCCCCGCGGTGGTGTCGGCGGGATCGGCCGGTTCGGGGTGGGCCCGCACCGGCTGGCGGGGGGCGCCGGCGCGCGGCATCCCGTCCTCGGGGGTCACCGCCGCGGCCGGGACGGGGATCTCCCGCGCCGGTGGACCCGCCCGCTCCTCGGCGATGCGCCAGGTGTCCCGGCCGGCCGCCTTCGCGGCGTAGAGCGCGTCGTCGGCGGCGTCCAGCACCTGCTGGCCGGTGCCGCCGTGGTCGGGGTGCACGGCGATGCCGATGGAGACGGTGACTGCGATGGCCACGGCCGCGCCGCCGTGCCCGCCGGCGGCGATCGGGGCGTCGCGGACCGCCGCGCCGAGCCGCTCCGCGACGATCGCCGCGCCCCGGGCGTCGGTCTCCGGCAGCAGCAGCACGAACTCCTCGCCGCCCTGCCGGAAGGCGAGGTCGACCTCGCGGATCTCGCCGCGCACCCGCCGGGCGAACTCGGCCAGCACGGCGTCGCCGGCCGCGTGCCCGTAGGTGTCGTTGACGGCCTTGAAGCGGTCCAGGTCGAGGGCGAGGACGCTCAGCATCCGGCCGAACCGGGTCGCCCGCTCGACCTCCCGGCGGATCGACTCCCGCAGGTAGCGGTAGTTCCACAGCCCGGTGAGCGGATCGGTCAGCGAGAGCCGCTGCGCCTCCTCGTGCACCCGGACGTTGTCGACCGCCACGGCGGCGTGACCGGCGAAGGTGCGCAGCGTGACGAGGTCGTCGTCGTCGAACTCGTCCGCGCCGAGCCGGTCGTAGAGGGCCAGCACGCCGAGCGCCCCGGTGGGGACGGCGGGCTCCGGCCCGGGGCGGAGGGCCGAGGAGTCGCGGGCGGTCGCGTCGGTCGGGCCGGGGGCGGCGAACGGCACCGCGATGTACGTGCGGCAGACCGGCTCCCCGGGCGGCGCGGCGGACGGCTCCACCCGGCCCCGGCGCGGCTCCCCGGTGGCCGCGACCGCGCCCACCACGCCGCTGCCCAGCGGCACCCGCAACGGCCCCGACCCCTCGTCCGCCGCCCCGGCCTCCTCCAGCCCCTCGGTGCACTGCGCGACGAGCACCCCGCCGTCGTCGACGAGCAGCACCGCGCCGGCCCGGGCGCCGGTCGCGGCGATCGCGCTGTGCAGGATCACCCGCAGGATGCGTTGCAGGTCGTGCGTGCTGGCGAGGGTGTCCCCCAGCACGGCGAGGTGCCCGCGCAGCTGGTCCCGGCTGCTGGTCAGCGCCGCCACGTAGGTGCCCGTCTCGCGGGTCATCCGGTTGAAGGCACCGGCCAGCCGGCCGATCTCGTCCCGGCTGCGCACCGGCACCCGGGCGGTCAGGTCGCCGCGCGCCACCCGGTCCACCGCGCCCGCCAGCTCGACCAGCGGGCGGGTCGTCACCCGGGCCAGCCGCCAGGCGACCACCAGGGCCAGCAGGGTGGCCACCAGCACCGCCGAGCCCAGTGCGACGTACAGACCCCGGGGGCGTTCGCTGGGCACCGAGAGCACCAGCGGCAGGGGTTGCCCGGAGGACGGGCCGACCCGGCGGACGTACCGCCCGTCGGGCGTCTCGGTGACCCGCTCGCCGTGCAGCGTGCCGGCGGCGGCGAGCACGGCGTCGCGTACGGCGGTCGACTCGGTGCTGTGGGCGAGCCGGACGGGCGCCGAGGCATCGTCGAGCAGGGTGACCGCCACCCCCGTCACGGCCGCGAGGCGCGCCACGAACGCCGGGTCGACCGGCTGCGCGGCGGTGACCGCGCCCAGCGGTCCGCCGGCCCGGTCGTGCAGGTCGGCCCGGGCCGCGAGCGCCCGCACCGGCCCGGCGACCGGCGGGCCGGCGCAGTCGCGCCACGGCTCGGCGGGGCCGCCGGGCGTGGCGTAGGTGACCCGGCCGGCGACGTCGGTGACCCGCACGGCGGCGGCCAGGTTGCGGCGGACGGCCTGGGTCGCGGCGGCCGGTCGGTCACTGGTCAGGGCGACCGCGTCGGCGGCGGCCCGCAGCTGCTGGCAGAGGGCGGCGACCGAGGTGCGCACGGTCGCGGCGGCCACCGCCAGCCGCTCGGTCGAGCGGCTGGAGTCGACCGCCGCCACGGTCGCCCCGACGAACATCACCCCGAGCACCACCGGGCCGAGCGCCACCGCCAGGAAGGCTGTGGTCAACCGCCCGCGTAGCGTCACTCGGTCCCCCCGGAAGTTCCGCCGCCGTTGCTTGCGATGCTGACACAGAGCCACCAGGGGGCAAGCGTTGCGTCAGGAGTGTTGCGTGCCCGATTTTTCTCATGGAGCGGAAGAGGCGAAGCGGGAAGCGCGCGCCGCCGTGCTCGCCCGCCGCCGGGCGCTGGGCGCGCCGCGGCGGGCCGACGCCGCCGGGCGCGTCCAGGCCGAGCTGGTGGCTCTCGTACGCCGGCTGCGCCCACCGAGGATGACGGCGTACGTGCCGGTCGGCTCCGAGCCGGGCGGGCCCGACCTGCCGGCGGTGCTGCACGCGGCGCTGCCGCCGGGCGGGGAGCTGCTGCTGCCGGTGCTCCGCGACGACCTCGACCTCGACTGGGCGGCCTGGATCGGGCCGGACGACCTGGTGGCCGCCGGGCGGGGGATGCGCGAGCCGGCGGGGCCGCGGCTGGGCCGGGCGGCGGTCGCCGGGGCGGCGCTGGTGGTGGTGCCGGCGCTGGCCGTGGACCGCCGGGGGCTGCGGCTGGGCCGGGGCGGCGGCTCGTACGACCGGGCGCTGGCCCGGGTGCCGGCGGCCACCCTGACCGTGGTGCCGCTGCACGACGGCGAGCTGGTGGCGGCGCTGCCCGCCGAGCCGCACGACCGGCCGGTGCGCGCGGTCGTCACGCCCGCCGAGGGGCTGCGTACGCTGGACGCCGCCCCGGGTGTCACGGACCACACTTCCGCTGGACGGATCCGGGGGCGATGACGCACCATTGGCACTCGAATACGTCGAGTGCCAACCGGCCGTGTCCAGATCCGGAGGAGAACGTGCCCACGTACCAGTACGCCTGCACCGCGTGCGGTCACCAGCTCGAGGCGGTGCAGTCCTTCTCCGACTCGCCGCTGACCGAGTGCCCGGCGTGTGAGGGACGGCTGCGGAAGGTCTTCAACTCCGTCGGCATCGTGTTCAAGGGGTCGGGCTTCTACCGTACGGACTCGCGCTCGTCCGGCTCGGACACCGCGAGCAGCGGCGCCGCCGCCAAGCCGGCGAAGTCGGAATCGTCCTCCGGCGGCGACTCCGGCTCGACCAGCTCGTCGTCGGCGGGTTCGTCCTCGTCGTCGGGCTCGTCCTCGTCGGCGGGCGCGGGCGGCTCCTCCGGCGGCGGTGGGGGCAAGACCCCGGCCGCCAGCACCGCCAGCGCCTCCTGACCCACCCCACGGGCGGGCCGGGTCAGTCCCAGTGCGGGGGGCGCTCCGCGAGCAGCCAGTCGTCGTTGCCGCCGGAGCGCTCGCCCCACCCCCGGTCGGTGTCGTCGGCGGTCTGCTCGGGCAGCACCACGAAGTCGTCGCTGAGGTCGACCGTGCGGTCGTCGTCGCCGCGTACCGCCGGGGTGCCCGGATCCTCGGTGATGCTCACGAGCGGCAAGACTAGCGCAGCCGCCACCGGCGGGACCGGCGACGAACCGCCGGGCCGACGCGTCCGGCCGGTCGGCGGGCCACGGCGTTGGTAGCGTCGGACGGCGTGACGACCCCCACCTCCGGCGGCGCCCCGGACGAGTACTGGCGGCGCCCCGACGCCTCGCCCGAGCGGCCCACGGGCGCGCCGGCGGGGTCGGCCGTGTCGCCCCCGGTGCGGGAGAGCGGCTACGCGGGCCCGCCCGCGACCACCCCGCCCCCGGCCGGGTGGCGCCCGCCGGTGCACCTGCGACCGCCACCGCCCCGACGACTGCCGCCGCAGGACATGGCGGAACTCGACGCGGCCGAGCAGCGGGCCCAGCGGCTCACGTACGGCGTGGGCACGGTGGCCGCCGTGGTGCTGGTGATCCTCGTCTGCGTGCTCTGCTCCCGGCTCGTGTTCTGACCGGGTACGGCCCGGCGCCGTCGGCGGGACGTCAGAGGGTGTTGCCCCAGACCGCCTCGGCCCCGGAGTGCCCGGTCAGATAGACGTAGACGAGGCTGACGACGCCGAGCGCCACCACCACGACCGACAGCGCCGGGGTCGCCCAGGACGGCAGCTTCGGCACCCGCCGGTGCCCGCTCGTCACGAACAGCAGCAGCAACGACGCCACGGCCAGCGGCAGCACCCAGCGGAACAGGATGTCGCCGTAGCGCGAGTGCGTGAAGATCTGCTCCACGATCGGGCCCTGCATGCCCCGGGCGAGGAACGCGTCGGTCAACTCCTCCCCCGACTCGACGGCGACGAAGGCCGACACCGGCGCCACCACGGCGAGGATCGCCACCGCCCAGTCCAGCCGCGCCCGGAACCGGGGCAGCGCCACGTACGCGGCGGAGAGCAGGGCCAGCAGCGGCACGAGCACGACGACCGCGTGCACCACCAGCACGTGGGCCGGCAGACCCAGGATCTCCTTGAACATCCACACCTCCGGCGGTACGCGGTCGCGGGCTGCCAGCGTACGGTGCGCCGGCGGGCCCGCCCAGATCGTCTCGACCGTGAACACGCGCCCGGGGCCGGTCCGGTTCACCACCGCACTGCCCCAGCCCGGACGGCGACGCCCCGCCCGGGGCGGCCTGCCGGGCGACCGGGCTGTGGCCGGCGCCACGCTGCCGCGGAGACCGGTTGTCGCTCTCCGGGCCGCGTGCTGTCATTGGCAGATGCCCGGTGGTGAGGAACTGCTCCGGTCGAGGGGCCTGCGGGTCACCCGGCCGCGCCTCGCCGTGCTCGACGTGCTGGCCGCCGGCGGTCACCTCGAGGTCGACGAGATCACCCGCCGGGTCCGCGAACGCCTCGACTCGGTCTCCACCCAGGCGGTCTACGACGTGCTGGGCGCCCTGTCGCGGGCCGGGCTGTCCCGCCGCATCGAGCCGGCCGGCAGCCCCGCCCGCTACGAGGCCCGGGCCGGGGACAACCACCACCACGTCGTCTGCCGGGGCTGCGGCGAGATCGCCGACATCGACTGCGCGGTCGGCAGCGCGCCCTGCCTGGACCCGGACATCGCCCACGGCTTCGAGGTCGACGAGGCGGAAGTGACGTTCTGGGGCCTCTGCCCCACCTGCCAGGCCCGCCGCTCCGCCGACGACTGACGCCCGGCGGCCCTCCGCGCGGCGCGCGGCGGCGGGGCGTGGCACGCTTGGCCGGTGGACTCCGATGACCTCGGCCTCTTCGGTCCGGGTTCGGTCACGTGGAAGGTGCACGAGGAGCCGATCCTGATCGTCGCCGGCCTGCGTTCGCTCTATCTCCAGTCGCTGCACCCCCGGGCCATGGCCGGGGTCGCCCAGAACAGCAACTACCGCTCCGACGCCTGGGGCCGCCTGGTGCGCACCGCCACCTACGTGGGCACCACCATCTACGGCACCACCGCCGAGGCGGAGGCCGCCGGGCTGCGCGTACGCCGCCGGCACGCCCGCCTGCGGGCCACCGACCTGTTCACCGGGGAGGAGTTCCGCGTCGACGACCCCGACCTGCTGCGCTGGGTGCACGTCACCGAGGTCGAGTCGTTCCTCGACACGGCCCGCCGGGCCGGGCTGCCGCTGACCGCCGACGAGGTCGACGGCTACTACACCGAGCAGCGGCGCTCGGCCGCCCTGGTCGGCCTCGACCCGGAGACCGTCCCCGGCACCGCCGCCGAGGTGGCCGACTACTACCGGCGGGTCCGCCCCGAGCTGCGGATGACCCGCGAGGCGGCCGAGACGGCGCTCTTCCTCACCGCGCCGCCGATCCCGTGGAAGCTCGGCCTGCCCGCCCGGATCGGGCTCAACCTCGGGCCGCCCCGCTGGGCGTACTTCGGCATCGCCGGCACCGCCCTCGCGCTGCTGCCGGCCTGGGCCCGGCGGATGTACGGCGGGCTGGGCCTGCCCACGACCGCGCTCTCCGCCGACCTGAGCGTCCGGGCGCTGCGGCTGACCCTCGCCACGTTGCCCCGCCGGTGGCGGGAGGGCCCGTTGCAGCAGGCCGCCAGGGAACGCGCCGCCCGGCTCACCGGCACGCCGGCCTGAGGGCGACGGCTGGGCGGCTGCCGACTCGGCCGTGCCGGGCCGCTCAGTCCTGGCCGGGCACCGGCTCGGTGGCGCGCTCGACGGCCGCCCACGGCTCCTTGCCCGGGGCCTGCGCCCCCACCGGGCAGGTGCGCCGGTAGTCGCACCAGCCGCAGCGTGGGCCGGGTGTGGTCGGGAACGCCTCGTCGGGATCCTCCCCGTCGACCACCGCCCGCTCGGCGGCCATGATGTCGCGGGCGGTCTCCTCCGCCCGGGTGAGCTGCCGGGCCAGGGACTCCACCGTGTGCTCGTGCGCGGCCACGGTGCCGGTAGGCAGGTGGTGCAGCTCCACCCGGCGGCACGGCCGGCGGAACACCCGCTCGGCGGCGTACGCGTAGAGCGCCAGCGCCTGCGAGCCGCGCGCGTCGTCGGCGTCCAGCCCGGTGCGGCCCGTCTTGTAGTCGACGATCACCAGCTCCGGGCCGTCGGGCCCGGGGCGGGAGTCGATCCGGTCGGCCCGGCCGTTGAAGGCCAGCACGGCGGTCTTGACCGCCACGACGCGCTCCACGCCGAGCGGGTCGACGCCGGGCTCCAGGGTCTCGACGTAGGACTCCAGCCAGCCCAGGGCCCGGCGGTAGGCCGCCCGCTCCTGCTCGTCGTCGCGGTAGCCCTCGCGCACCCAGGTGCCCTTGAGCAACGCGGCGAGGGCCTCCGGCCGGCGCCGCTCGGGGCTCAACGCATACCAGTTCTTCAGGGCGGTGTGCACGCTCGCGCCGAGGGAGTTGTGCGCCCACGGCGGGCCCTTCTGCGGGGCTGGACGGTCGACGTAGGAGTAGCGGTAGCGCCGGGGACAGTCGGCGTAGGCGCCCAGCTTGCTGGGGGTGCAGACGAAGAGCCGTTCCGGCATGCCCTCGAAGCCGAGCTGCTCGGGCTGCTCGCCGCGCTGCCGGGGCGCCCGGCCGCCGCCGGTGGAGGACCGTCCCGCTGAAGAGGCTCGTCGCACACCGCGATCCTGCCATCCACCCCCGACGGGACCGGCCGCCGGTCAGGTCATGTTGGCGTACTGGGTCACGAACGCGGCCACCGCGTCCGCGATGAGCTGCACCGCGATGGCGGCCAGCAGCAGGCCGGCGATCCGCGTCAGCACCTCGATCCCGCCGGGACGCAGGATCTTGACGATCCCGCCGGAGAACCGGAGCACGACCCACACGGTGAGCATCACGGCCACGATCGCGGCGGCGATGGCCGTGACGTCCGCCCCGCCGTCGGCCTGCTGGACGAAGAGCATGGTGGCCACGATGGCGCCGGGACCGGCCAGCAGCGGCGTACCCAGCGGCACCAGGGCGATGTTCGAGGTGACCTGCTGGCTCGGGTCGTCGGCCTTGCCGGTCAGCAGCTCCAGCGCCACCAGGATGAGCAGCAGCCCGCCGGCGGCCTGGAGGGCCGGCAGGTCCACGTGCAGGTAGTCGAGCAGCGTCTGCCCCGCCACCGCGAAGATCACGATCACGCCCAGCGCCAGGGCGACGGCCTGCCAGGCCGCCCGGTTGCGATCCCGCGCCGTCAGGGGGCCGGTCAGCGCCAGGAAGATGGGCATCATGCCCGGTGGGTCGACGATCACCAGCAGGGTCACGAAGACCTCGCCGAACAGCTTGGCATCCACGTGATCAACGTAGCCGCGCCGCCGGAGACGGAAACGCGGATCAGCCGGAAGCGACCTCGGTCACCCCGCGCGCCTCGGCGACGATCCGCTCGTACGCCTCCGGGTCGGTGGTGAACGCGCCGAGCCGGACGGTCTTGTGCGTGCCGTGGAAGTCCGACGAGCCGGTCACCAGCAGGCCCAGCTCGTCGGCCAGGGCCCGGACGTGCGCCCGTTCGGCCGGCGAGTGGTCCTCGTGGTCGGCCTCCAGCCCCGCCAGCCCGATCGCGGCCAGGTCGGCGATCAGCTCGTCGGGCACGATCCGCCCCCGCCGGCTGGCCCTGGGGTGGGCGAAAACGGGCACGCCGCCCGCCGCGCGCACGAGCCGGACCGCGCGGAAGACGTCGATGTCCTCCTTGGGCAGCCGGTAGCGCTCGCCCAGCCAGTCCGGCCCGAACGCCTCCGTCGTCGTGGTCACCAGGCCGGCCCGGATCAGCGCCTGCGCGATGTGCGGCCGGCCCACGGTCCCGCCGGCCGCGCCGGCCAGGATCTCGGACCAGCTCACGTCGATCCCGTCGGCCCGCAGCAGCGCCACGATCCGCTCGCCCCGCTCCTCCCGGGCGGCCCGCACCCGGGCCAGCTCCGCCACGAGTTCCGGCGCGTCCGGATCGAACAGGTACGCCAGCAGGTGCAGCGGCACCGGGGGTTCCTCGCCGTACCAGCGGCAGGAGAGTTCCGCGCCCCGGACCAGGCTGAGCCCGGCCGGCAGCGCCGCCAGCGCGGGCGCCCAGCCGGCCGTGGTGTCGTGGTCGGTGATCGCCACCACGTCCAGCCCCGACTCCGCCGCCGCCCGTACCAGCTCGGCCGGGCCGAGCGTGCCGTCGCTGGCGGTGGAGTGGGTGTGCAGGTCGATCCGCGGTGCCGCGCTCATCGGCCCGACGCTACCGCCCGGGGGGCGCGGACGCGCTCAGGAGGGGCCCTCGCCGCCCACCGGCACCGGGCGTCCCCCGGAAGGCAGGCCGGTCACGGGTGTGGGCAGGGCCGCCTCGCCGTCGAGCACCCGGCCCACCTCGACCCGCACCAGGGCGCCGGAGGTGTCGGAGTAGTGGGCCGTGCCCTGCGGCGTCCAGACCACCGGCCCGGCAGCGGGCGGACCGGCGGGGCGGGCCGCCGGGGCGGCGAGCCGGTCCAGGTCGACCAGCAACGCCCGGTCCCGCCCGCTCACCCTGCCGTTGGCCAGGAGCCACCGCCCGTCGGCGGAGACCGCGCCGGCGCCGGCGACGGTCAGCGTCGGCCCGCAGCCCGTCCGCACCGGCGCGAGGTCGCGGGCCGGGTCGAGCAGGGCGAGGCAGGGCCGGCGGGGGGTTCCGGCGGACACCAGCGCGACCACCAGGCCGTCGGGGCGCGTCGCGTAGACGTGCAGGGCGGCGTCACCCGCCCCGCGCGGCGGGCCCGCCGCCGGGCGCCACAGGGCGTGGCCGGCGCGCGCCGGGTCGAGGCGGACCAGGACGGTGTCGCCGGCGAAGCCGACCGGCACCGCGGTGGTGGACACCGGGGTCCGGGCGGCGGCGACGACCTGGGTGCCGACGATGCCCGCGGCGACCAGATCCGTCCCCTCCCGCCAGGCGACCTGCCGCCCGTCGGGGCTGAGGACGATGTCCCGCGCCCCGGCCAGGAGCAGGTGTGCCGCGCCCTGCGGCTGCACCACCCACAGCGAGCGGCCGGCCGTCGTGGGCGCGCCCACCACCGCCCAGCCGGCCCGGTCGGGGAGCCGCTGGGCGCGCTCGGCTGCCCGGCCCACGTCGGGCAGGGCGAGCCGCGGTCCGTCGGCGGTGACCAGGACGTCGGCGAGGATGAGATCCACCTCGCCGCGCCCCAGGTCGGGCTGCGGGGCGGCCGAGAGCTGCGGGGTCGGCTCCGCCAGCGGCGAGGCGTACGGGTCGCCGAGCACCACGGTGGGGTGGGTCGGCCGCCCGGGCTGCTGCCCCAACTGCGCCATCCCGGCGCTGACCGTCACGGTGGCCACGGCGGCGAGGGCGATCCCGGTCAGCGTCCGCCGGCGCCGGGACCGGTCGGCCCGCCGGATCGCCAGCCCCGCCGGATCGGCGACGAGCGGGCGCGCGACGGCCACCCGGCGGGCGAACGCCTCCCGTACCGCCTGCTCCAGCTCGTCCTGGGTCACGGCGAATGGACGCGTCGGGCCGTCGGTCCGGTTGTCACCATGGCCGGCCGGACGGCTCACCGGTGCTCTCCGGTGCCGGTGCGGGCGGCCTGTCGCCCGTGTCGCCCCTCGCCGGCGGTACGCGGCGCCGGCCCGGCCCCGGCCCGCGCCCCCGAGGCCACGGGCACCGGATCGCCCGCTGACTCTTCGGCCGTTCCGGCGGGCGGCGGGCCGCCCGCGGCGTCCGGGGCGGCGGGCCCTGCGGCCCGGATCGGAAGGCCGGTCGCGGGGCCGTCGGGAACGGAGAGGGTGTTTCCGCTCCTGCCCGGGGTGGCGTCCGGGCCGCCCACGGTGGTCGGTGGGGCGTTCGTCGCCGCGACCACGGCCGCGGCGTCCTCCCCCACCACCATCGTCGGGGCCCCGTAGGCCGTCGACGGACGGATCGGTGCGGGACGGCCGGCACCGCCGTGCGTCGGGGCGCGACCGGTCCCGCCGGTGGCGGGGGCGGCAGGTTCCGGGCCGCCGTGCGCCGGGACAGGACGACCGGCGCCGCCGGGGACGGGGCGACCGGCGCCGCCGGGGGCGGACGCGTGCGTGCCGTCGGTGCGGGCCGGGTCGGTCCCGGCGGGCAGGTCGAGGACGGCCTCGGCGCCCATCCGGCGGCGCAGGGTGCCCAGGGCGCGCGAGGTCTGGCTCTTGACCGTGCCCGGCGAGATGCCGAGCAGGGCGGCGGTCTGCGCCTCGGACATGTCCTCGTAGAAGCGCAGCACGAGCACCGCCCGCTGCCGGCTGGGCAGCGCGCTCAGGTGGCGCCAGAGCAGGTCCCGGTCGAGCTGCTGCTCGATCTCGTCGACCCCGGCCCGCTCGGGCAGCACCTCGGTGGGGCGTTCACCGTGCCAGCGCCGGCGCCACCAGCTCGTCGATGTGTTGATCATGACCCGGCGGGCGTACGGCTCGATCGCCTCGATCCCGCCGAGCCGCTTCCAGGCCAGGTACGTCTTGGTCAACGAGGTCTGCAACAGGTCCTCGGCGGTGGCCCAGTCACCGCTGAGCAGGTAGGCCGTGCGCAGCAGGGCGCTGGAGCGGGCCGCGACGAAGTCGCGGAACTCCTCCTCCAGGGGATCCCTGCTCACCACCGGCCACCTCCGCGCCCCGTTCCCCTGGCAGGTTGCCACGCCGGGGGCGGTCGGGTCGACGGCGAACGGTGCGCAGTTCCTCCGATGTTCGGACGAAAAGTTTCACGCCCCGTCGTCGGCCTTGGCCTCGTCGGCCTCCTTGCCCAGCCGCGCCTCGACCGCCTGCGGCTCGTACATCTCCTCGACGACGCGCAGGTAGAGCTCGTTCGGGTTGGGCAGATTCTTGATCTCGCGCAGCGCCTGCTCCTGACCGGCGGACTCCAGCACGAACGTGCCGTAGTTGAGTGCGCGCCCGGTCGGGCTCTGCTCGTACTTCATGTCGGTGACCCGGGTCAGCGGCATCATCGCGACCTTCCGGGTGATGATGCCGTTGACCACCATCACCCGCTTGTTGGTCAGGATGAAGCGGTCGTACCACCAGTCGGCGACCTTCCACGCCACCCAGCCCATCACGGCGAACCAGAGCAGCACGGCGATGGTGGTGAGCGCGCCCACGTCCTGCCCGGCGAGGAAGCCGGAGAGGTAGCCGAGCACGAAGGTGGCGGCCACGCCGACGAGCAGCGGGGTGGTGAGGTGCACCCAGTGCCGCTTCCATTCGCCCCGGTAGCGCTCGGTCGGGAAGAGGTAGCGCGCCACCAGCGAGCTGGGCTCGTCCTCCAGCGGCAGCACCCGGCGCGGCGCCGCGCCGGCGGCGTCGGCCCGCAGGCCGGCCAGCTCGTCCTCGGAGATCTGGGGCGGCTGGTAGCCGGCCTCCGGGTCCCGGATCCAGGCCCGGCCGGAGCGCTCCGAGCCGCCGTACGGCGACGGGTCGCCGTAGCCGGCATCGTCCGAAAAGGAGGGGCCGCCGGAGCGGCCCGGACCGGTGCCGTAGCCCGGCCCGTCGTCGGGGCCGAGCCGGGGGATCGGCTCCGTGTCTCGCTCCCGACGCTCCCGATCGGGATCGTCGGGATCGAAGGGTGGACCGGAGGGGTTTCCCATCGGTGGCTAGGCGACGAGGCTGGTGAAGAAGTCGCCGAACCCCTGGGCGATGTCCATGATCCCGCCGCCCAGCGACTTGAACACGTCCGCCGCAGAATTTGGCCGATAGGCGACGAAGAAGATCAAGAATGCGATTCCGGCCCAGGTGAGGACCTTCTTGACCATGGCGGGCCATCCTCTCGCGCGGCGCCGGGTCCCATTACCGCAGCGGCACCCAGAGTATCAGTGTGGTGTCGTACAGTGAATATCTGCGTCCGTTCTCCGACATTCCGGGTTGCCTGTCAAGCCCTGAGGCCCGTCAAGCCTTCCCGTGCAGATACGGAGAGGGTGCGCCGTACACGAGCTCGGGCGGTGTCCACTCGGTCAGGTCGTGCAAGACGACGTCTTCCGCGAGGAGGTGACCCGCACTCGCCGGCCAGGCTATCGCATGGAGCCACAATCCCCGAGCCTCGCCGGCGTACGCGCTTCGATCCGTCGGCGAGTTCACGAGCCACAGTGGAGTGGGATGACCGGCCACCTTGATCCTGGCCTGCCCCACATGCTCCGGATGCCCCGGTCCGGGATCGGTCAGCGCCTGCGCGAGTTCCGGGCCCGGATCCGGGCCGGCCAGCCCCGCGAAGCGGGTGCCCAGGCCGACGCCCGGCTCCTCGGCCACGAAGACCAGATCCGCGGGGCCCTCGCCGAGCGGAGCCGGCCCGGCGCAGGCGACCGCCGTGGCGCGCACCCCGGTGCGGTCGTCGCCGGCGTACGCCACGCCGGTCATGGTCCAGCCGGTCGGCAGCGGCCACGGGCACCACAGCGGCGCCCTCGGCCGGGCCGGCGGCTCGGCGGCGGCGACGATCCGCTCCACCACGCTGGCCACGATCTGGGCCCCGATGTGCTCGGGGACGTGCAGTGGGGGAACCGGCCCGCAGTCCAGGCAGCGCGACTCGGTGTGCATCAGGTCCGGCGCCCGCACCGGCCCACCACATTTAGGGCAACTCACCGCGACACTCACCATCCCACCGTCACCCCGTCGCGCCGCCCCGTCAAGCGGAGCGCCGGTTTCGGTGCCGCCGGAGGCCATCGGGGCGGGCGGCTCAGCCCGGCGGCGGCCCGGCGTGCGTACGGATCCAGGCGTGCATGGCGATGCCGCTGGCCACGCCGGCGTTGATCGACCGGGTGGAGCCGTACTGGGCGATGGAGAAGAGCTGGTCGCAGGCGGCCCGCGCCGGCTCGGAGAGGCCCGGCCCCTCCTGCCCGAACAGCAGGACGCAACGGCGGGGCAGGGTGGTGGTCTCCAACGGCCGGGAGCCGGGAAGGTTGTCGATGCCGACGACGGGCAGCCCGCGCCCGGCCGCCCAGGCGACGAACTCCTCGATGGTCTCGTGGTGCCGGACGTGCTGGTAGCGGTCGGTCACCATGGCACCCCGCCGGTTCCACCGCCGGCGGCCCACGACGTGCACCTCGGCGGCGAGGAAGGCGTTGGCGTTGCGGACGACCGTGCCGATGTTGAAGTCGTGCTGCCAGTTCTCGATCGCCACGTGGAAGTCGTGCCGCCGCCGGTCCAGGTCGGCCACCACGGCCTCCCGCCGCCAGTAGCGGTAGCGGTCGACGACGTTGCGCCGGTCGCCCTCGGCGAGCAGCTCGGGGTCGTAGCGCGGGTCGTCCGGCGGGTCACCGGGCCACGGTCCCACGCCGACGTCGAGCTGGTCTCCGGTCACGATCCCGCAGGGTACGGCCCGCGGACCCCGCCCCGGGCCGCGCCCCCGGCTCCCGCTCGGGCACCGGCCCCGCACCTCCAGCGGCAGCGACAGCCGAAACGGCGACCGCACTGGCGGTGGCAGCCGCGACGGCAGCGGCAGGGGCACCGGTCCGCGCACCGGCAGCCACAACGGGTGGGGCGGAGCGGTTCAGCGCAGCCCCAACGCGACGCCGAGCCGGTCGAGGAAGCGGCGGTCGGCGGGGGCCGGCGGCAGCGCCGGGGCACCGGTCGTCGCGACCCCGCACACCCGGGCCGCCACCGACTGCACCCACTGCCGGTACGCCGCCGAGTCGGCGGGATCCGCCCGCCGCCGCAGCACCCGGGTCGCGGCCCGGCAGGCGGCGAGCAGGTCCACCACGTCGGTGAGGCGGTCGACGGGTTCGCCCGCCCCGTCGTGCCGGGCGTAGATGGCGACGACCACCGCGCGTACGAGATCGCTGTCGAAGGCCCGGCCGGCGGCGACCGCGTCCAGGCCGGCGAGCCCGGCGGCGACGGTACGGCGGGGCCGCCCGGTGCCGGGCGCGGCGGCGGCCACGATCACGCGGCCGGGCAGGCTGGTCAGCAGATCCCACTCGGCGGCGGAGTAGACGGCGGTGGTCAGCGGTGCGGCGCGGCGGCCGGCAGAGGACGGCTCTCCGGCGACGGAGTGGCTCATGGGGACCTCCGGCGCCAGCATATGCCCCGGATCGGAAAAAGGGCCCCTACCACCCGGAACCCGGATGAGAAGGGGCCCGTCGGTCAGCGCGGCTCGGGGAAGCTGGGCCGTTCCGGGTCGACGCCCTCAGGCACCGCCGTCGCGGCGTACTCCTTCTTGGGGACCATCACCCGGCGGCGGAAGACGCAGACCAGGGTGCCGTCCTGGTTGTAGCCCCGGGTCTCCACGGAGACCACGCCCCGGTCGGGCTTGGAGGACGACTCGCGCTTGTCCAGCACGGTGGTCTCGCCGTAGATCGTGTCGCCGTGGAAGGTGGGCGCCACGTGCCGCAGGGACTCGACCTCGAGGTTGGCGATGGCCTTGCCGCTGACGTCGGGCACCGACATGCCCAGCAGCAGCGAGTAGATGTAGTTGCCGACCACCACGTTGCGCTTGAACTGGCTCGCCGTCTCGGCGTAGTGCGCGTCCATGTGCAGCGGGTGGTGGTTCATGGTGAGCAGGCAGAAGAGGTGGTCGTCGTACTCGGTGACCGTCTTGCCGGGCCAGTGGCGGTAGACCGCGCCGACCTCGAACTCCTCGTAGTAGCGGCCGAACTGCATCCTTGTCCCCTTCGACGGGCGGCGATGGAGTTCGGCACAGCATGCCTTATGGAGTGTTAAGGCGATGCGCGGGGCGCGTGGCGTGCGGAAATGTCACACCGCCGCAACCGGGGGGAGACGCAATGAGCGGCGGGGCCCTCCCCGGCACCCGCCGCCCACGCTCTGATGCAGAGGATTCTGCCGTACGACAAGGCACACCGAACAGAGACGGAGGTCACATTTACCTTTTCGTAACACTACTGTGCGTGCCCGACCGGCCGAGCCTCGGCGATCTCCGCACGCCGGATAGCCGCTTGTCAACCGCCTGATTGCTCATTCGCGCCGGCCAATCGTGTCGATCTCCATGGAAACGCTCCCATCACGTCCGGTCACGCAAATGCGTCGTGCACTTGCGTAACGCAACGACTGACGGGAACAACCACCGTCGATGGGAGCGCGGCCCGGGCAGCGCCGCGACGAGCACGTTTCGGCGGAGATGGGCCGGGAATTCCACGCGGTACGCCCTGGTTCCACCTGACGTAGCTATTCCGCGCCGATCGGAGACATTCATGGCAACCGTAGAGCTGACCACGGCAAACTTCGACGAGGTGACCGGCAGCGACGGCATCGTGCTCGTCGACTTCTGGGCCGAGTGGTGCGGCCCGTGCAAGCGGTTCGCCCCGGTCTACGAGCGCTCCTCCGAGAAGCACTCCGAGATCGTGTTCGGCAAGGTCGACACCGAGGCGCAGCAGGAGCTGGCCGCCAAGTTCGACATCCGGTCGATCCCGACCATCATGGCGATCCGCGACGGCGTCATCGTCTTCGCCCAGCCGGGCGCCCTGCCCGAGTCCGCCCTGGAGAACCTGATCGAGCAGGTCCAGGCCCTCGACATGGACGACGTACGCAAGAAGCTGGCCGGGCACAGCCACTGAGCCGCAGCGCCGCACGACGGCCGGGTCCCGAGGGACCCGGCCGTCGTCGTCTTCCCGCCGGCCGACGGGGACGGGGTCGCACTGGCCCTCCGGCCAGCGGTTCGTGGCCGGCGGAGGGAGCCGGGGCGGGCGGTACATCCCGTATCGTCACGACCCGATGGAAACCTTGACCACCCGCGGTCGCGCCGCCCGGCTCGCCGCCACCGCCCTCGGCCTGGCCGTCCTGCTGGCCGGCACCGTCTGGGGCACCGACGACCACTTCCCGTTCGGCCCGTTCCGGATGTACTCCACGTCCAACCCGCCGAACTCCCCCGCTCCGGACACCCGCGTCGAGGGCGTCGACAGCAGCGGAGCGGTCGTCGACCTAGGCGAGAGCGCCACGGGCATCCGCCGGGCTGAGATCGAGGGCCAGCAGAGCCGCTACGCCGCCGACCCCGCGCGGCTCGCCGAGGTCGCCGACGCGTACGCCGAACGCCACCCGGACGCGGCGGAGTTGGTCGAGGTCCGCATCGTCGTCCGCTGGCACGGCATCCGCGACGGGCGGCCCACCGGCCGCTGGACCGACGAGACCGTGGTCGCCTGGCGGGCGGACCGATGAGCCGCTGGTTGACCGAGGCCGTGCCGCGCGGGCGGGTGGCCGCCTTCCGCACGCTGATCTACCTCTTCGTCGCCGCCGACCTGGTCGTCTTCACCCCCTGGGTACGCACCCGGGTGGCGGTGCCCGGCGAGCTCTACCAGCCGCTGCTGGTCGGCCGCCTGCTGCCGCTGCCCACGCCGACCCCGGCGGTGGTCGCCGCGCTCTTCTGGGCCCTGCTGCTGCTCGCCCTGCTCGCCGCGACCGGCCGGGCGCCCCGGCTGCTCGGCTGGACGGTCTTCGCGCTCTACTTCGAGTGGATGATCGTCGCGATGAGCTACGGCAAGGTCGACCACGACCGGTTCGGCCTGCTCGTCGCGCTGGCCGTGCTGCCCACGGCGGGCCGCGCCCGGCACGGCGACGCCACCCGCACCGAGGCGGGCGGCTGGGCCCTGCGGGTCACCCAGATCGCCGTCATCTGCACGTACTTCCTGGCCGCCTGGGCCAAGCTGCGCTTCGGCGGGCTGGACTGGCTCACCGGCTCCGTGCTGGCCCGGGCCATCATCCGGCGCGGCACCGAGCTGGCCGACCTGATCGCCTCGGTGCCGTACCTGCTGATCGTCGCCCAGTTCGGCATCGTCGCGTTCGAGCTGCTCAGCCCGGTGGTCTTCCTGCTCAGGGAGCGCTGGCGCCTGGCCACGGTGGGCTTCTTCTACTCGTTCCACCTGGTCACCATGGCGACCATCACGATCTCGTTCGCCCCGCACCTCGCCGCGATGACCGCCTTCCTCCCGCTGGAGCGGGTCCGGCCGGTGGTCTGGGCCCGCCGACTGTTCAGCCGCCGGGGGCGCGACGCCGCGAGGCCCGCCGGTGCCGCGCCGGCACTCGCGGGTCAGGCGTCGGCGGCCGGGCGACCGGACGGCCCGTAGAGGCGTTCCCGCGCCTCCTGGGGCAGCGCACACGCGGCCGTGCCGCCGGGCAACCGGTGCCGGTTGCGGGCCACCCAGCGGTACGCGGGCCAGGCGGCGGCGCGTACCGGGGCGAACCGGAGGCCGGCGCCCGCGACCCGCCAGAGCGGACCACTGTCGCCGAGCAGCCGCGCGATCGCGTCCGGCCCGGCCGCGCGGGAGCCGTCCGCGCCCACCCACTGCACCGCCTCCTCGCACTCGGCCTCGCTCAGGCCCAGCGCGTCGAGGTCGGCGAACTGCCACGGCACCACGCGGGCGCCGGTCGGGATGCGCCGGTCGATGAACTCGGCGCACCGGGTGCAGAACGCGCAGTCCCCGTCGTAGACGAACGTCGACCTCTCCATGCCTCCATCCTCCACCCGCCGACCGCGCACGGTGCGGCAAGGTGGGCGGGGACACGGCGGGTCGCTTGCGCTGCGCTCGTACGCGTGTTCGAATGATGGCCATGCGCTGGGACAACCTCGCCGCTCCCCCGGACGAGGGGGTCCCGGGCCGGGCAGCGCCGGCGACACCACCCCTGCCGCTGGCGCTGCCCGGCGCCGTCGCCCGCACCTTCGACACGCCGGGCTTCGCCGGCATGACGTTCTACGAGGTGCAGGCCAAGTCGATCATCAACAAGGTGCCCGGCGCCTCCCGCGTCCCGTTCGAGTGGACGATCAACCCCTACCGGGGATGCAGTCATGCATGCAGATACTGCTTTGCGCGGAACACGCACACCTACCTCGACCTCGACGCCGGGGCGGACTTCGACCGGAAGGTCATCGTCAAGGTCAACGCCGGTGAGCTGGTCCGGCGGGAGCTGGCCGCGCCGCGCTGGCGGGGCGCGCCCGTCGCGATGGGCACCAACGTCGACTGCTACCAGCGGGCCGAGGGGCGCTACCAGCTCATGCCGCAGATCATCGCGGCGCTGCGCGACTTCGCGAACCCGTTCTCGATCCTCACCAAGGGCACGCTGATCCTGCGGGACCTGCCGCTGCTGCGCCAGGCCGCCGAGGTCACCCGGGTCCGCGTGTCGTACTCGGTGGGCTTCGTCGACGAGCACCTCTGGCGCGCGGTGGAGCCGGGCACCCCCAGCCCGAGGCGGCGGCTGGACGCCGTACGGGCGCTGGCCGACGCCGGCTTCGACGTCGGCGTACTGATGGCGCCGATCCTGCCCGGGCTCAGCGACGACGACGCGTCGATCGACGCGACCGTGGCGGCGATCGCCGCAGCCGGGGCGAGCAGCGTGACGCCGTTGGCGCTGCACTTGCGCCCGGGCGCCCGGGAGTGGTACGCGCGCTGGCTCGGCCGCGAGTTCCCGCACCTGGTCCCCCGCTACCGCGAGCTCTACCGCTCCGGCGCGTACGCTCCGCAGTCCTACCAGCGGGAGCTGACGGCCCGGGTGCGCATCGCGGCCCGCCGGCACGGGCTGCACCGGGGCGAGCGCGGCGACGACCGCCGCCCACCCGACCCGGCACCCGCACCGCCGCCCGCCGAGCAGCTCACTCTCCTGTAGACGGCCACCGATACGCTGCCGGCGTGCGGGAGACGATCGGTCGGGCACTGCGTCGGCAGCGCGTCGCGGTGGCGGTCGCGGTGGCCGTCGGCCTGCTCTGGGGGCTGGCGGCGGGGTTGGCGCGCACCAGCGGCCAGACCGCCCTGCTCATGCTGGTTCCGTTGGTCGCGCTGCTGTGGAGCCTGATGCGCGCCTTCGGCAAGCCTGGCGCCGCCGACCTGCGGGCGGACGAGCGGGAGCGCGCCTTCTTCGTCCCGCCGACGGGACGGATGAGCTACCGCTGGGTCCTGCTCGCCTTCCTCACCTACACGACGACGAACCAGCTCGCCTCGGACCGGGAGGACCTGTGGTGGTTCTACCCCGCCCTCGCCGGCCCGCTCGCCGTGCTCCTGGCCGTCCTCCTCTGGCGCCGGGTGCCGAGCGTCGCGCTGACCCCGGCCGGGATCGAGGCCAGCCATCCGCTGCAGCAGGTCCGGGTGCCGTGGGAGGCCCTGGACCCAGCGGTTCCGAGCCTTTCGTACCGGCGCTCCACCGTCCTGCGGCTGCCGGTACGGAGCCGGGACCAGGTCCGGCTCCGGGGGATCGGCTCGCGCCGCCACACCGTCGTCGAGACCGGTGAGCTGGACGTCGCACCGGACGTGCTGGCCTCGGCCATCCAGCACTACGCCGCGCATCCCGAGCACCGCGCGGCGATCGGCACGCCGCAGGAGTACGCCCGACTGCGCAGCGCGCTCGCGGGCGGGGGCTGAGCGGCGGGGTTAGAGTCGGCGGGTGCGCTCCGCTCAGCAGATCCTCGCCGACTCCGCCGTGATCGCCGTCGTGGGCGCGTCCCGCGACCCGCGCAAGGCCGCGCACAGCGTGCCGTTGCAGATGCAGCGGTACGGCTGGCGGATCATCCCGGTCAACCCGACGGCCGACGAACTCTTCGGTGAGCGGGTCTACCGGTCTCTGGCCGACATCCCGCACCCGGTCGACCTGGTCGACGTGTTCCGGCCCGCCGAGGACGCGGTCGACGTGGTACGCGAGGCGGTGGCGATCGGTGCCCCGGCGGTCTGGTTGCAGCTCGGCATCGTCTCGGCCGAGGCGCGGCGGATCGCCACGGAGGCGGGCGTCGACTACGTCGAGGACCGCTGCCTGATCGTCGAGCGCGCCGCCGCCGGCCTGACCCGACCGGGCTGAGCGGGCGTACGGCGAGCGGCGTCGGTGCCGTCGGACCGGCCCTGTCGAGCTGATGTCGTAAACGACTCACAGCCGCACGGCCGGGTGACGTCGTCGTGGGCGCCCACCTCCGCTGATGCGCGACACCCGCGTCCGCGCGGCCGCTGATGTCGTATCCGACTCAACTCGACAGGGGCCAGCGGGCGGCACCGGCAACGTGCCGGTGCCACCCGGGCGGCGGGGACGGGGCGGCCGTGCCGCCGGGGACGTCAGAGCTTGTACTGCTTGAGCAGGCCCCGGGAGATGATCGTCTTCTGGATCTCCGAGGTGCCCTCGCCGATGAGCAGGAACGGCGCCTCGCGCATCAGGCGCTCGATCTCGTATTCCTTCGAGTAGCCGTAGCCGCCGTGGATGCGGAACGCCTCCTGGACGACCTCGGCGCAGTACTCCGAGGCGAGCAGCTTGGCCATGCCGGCCTCGACGTCGTTGCGCTGGCCGGCGTCCTTGAGCCGGGCGGCGTTGACCATCAGCGCGTGCGCGGCCTCGATCTTCGTGCCCATCTCGGCGAGCTTGAAGGCGACGGCCTGGTGCTTCGCGAGGGGCTGGCCGAAGGTGTGGCGCTGCTGGGCGTACGCGACGGCCAGCTCGAAGGCGCGGATGGAGATGCCGCAGGCGCGGGCGGCCACGTTGACGCGGCCGACCTCGATGCCGTCCATCATCTGGTAGAAGCCGCGGCCGACCATCTCCGCGCCGCCGAGGACGGCGGACTCGTCGACGGTCACGCCGTCGAGCACCATCTCGGTGGTCTCGACGCCCTTGTAGCCCATCTTGTCGATCTTGCCGGGGATGGTCAGGCCGGGGGCGGTCTCGCCGAAGCCGGGCTCCTTCTCCAGCAGGAAGGTGCTCATGTTGCCGTAGACGGAGTCGGCACCGGTGTCGGTCTTGACCAGGGTCGCCACCACCGACGAGTACGCCCCGTTGGTCAGCCACATCTTCTGGCCGTTGATCACGTATCGGTCGCCGTCGCGGACGGCCTTCGACTTGATCGCGGAGACGTCGGAGCCGCACTCCGGCTCGGACATGGAGAAGGCGCCGCGCACCTCGCCGGTGGCCATCCTCGGCAGCAGCCGGGCCTTCTGCTCGGCGGAGCCGTGCTGGGAGATCAGGTAGGCGACGATGAAGTGGGTGTTGACGATGCCGGAGATCGACATCCAGCCCCGCGACAGCTCCTCGACCACCAGCGCGTAGGTCAGCAGGGACTCGCCGAGCCCGCCGTACTCCTCGTCGATGGTGAGGCCGAAGAGGCCCATCTCGCGCATCCCGTCGAGGATGTCGCTCGGGTACTCGTCGGCGTGCTCGAGCCGCTGCGCGTGCGGAATGATCTCCTTGTCGGCGAACTCCCGGACGGTTTCCAGGATCGACCGCTGCACATCGGTCAGGCCGGGCGTCTGGGCGAGTCTGGCCATCTCAGCCTCCGGGGGTCGGCGCCTTACTCATGGGTAACTGAACGCTCCGTCAGTATTGGCCGCACGGCCGTCGAGGCCAAGGTGACCAGTCCACACAACCGCTGTGAAAAGGTTCACCGCTGCCGGTAGCGTCCGGCAAGAGGGGACGCGATCCGCCACCGGCAGGAGGAGACCGTGAGCCAGCCACCGTCGTCGGGCCCGCCCGATCCGGACCGGTCGTCGTCGCCCTGGGAGCCCCCGCCGGGGCACGACCCGTCACGGTACGAGCCGCCGCCCGCCCCCGAACCGCCGTCGTACGGCCCACCCGCTCACGAGCAGCCCGGCTACGAGGAACGCGGTTACGAGCAGCCCGCGTACGGGCAGCCCAGCTACGAGCGGCCCGGCGAGCCGCCGCAGGGGCAGCAGTGGGGGCACCAGCCCCCGTACACCCCGCAGGTGCCCTACGGGCAGTACGGCCCGCCGTCCGGTCCCCGGCCCGGCGGGACGAACGTGCTGGCCATCCTCTCGCTGGTCTTCGCGTTCGTCTTCTCCCCGGCGGGCATCGTCCTCGGCCACCTGGCCAAGCGGCAGATCCGCACGTCGGGCGAGGAGGGCGACCAGCTCGCCACGTGGGGACTCATCCTCAGCTACGTCATCACGGGGCTCGGGCTGCTGGCCTGCTGCGGCTGGATCGTGCTGATCGCCGTCGCCGGCAACAGCGGCCCCAACTACTGAGGCCGCGCAATCAGCGGAACTGGGCCTCCCGGACGCTGTTGCCGCCGTCCACCACCAGCATCTGTCCGGTGATGTACGAGGCGGCCGGCGAGCAGAGGAAGGCGATCGCCGCGGCCACCTCGTCCGGGGTGCCGGGGCGGCCGACCGGGGTGCCGAGGCCCTGCCTGATCTCCGCCACGGTGGAGGCGGCGGTGTGGATGGTGCCCGGCGCGACCGCGTTGACGGTCACCCCGTCGGCGATCATCTCCATTGCCAGCGCCCGGGTCAGCCCGACCACGCCCGCCTTGGCCGCCGCGTAGGCCGCCTCGGTGGGCAGGGCATTGACCGGCCCGGCGGTCGCGGCCAGGTTGACGATCCGGCCCCAGCCCCGCTCCGCCATGCCGCCGATGAAGGCCCGGCTGCACAGGAACGCGGTGGTGAGGTTGCGGTCGATCTCGCCGTGCCACTCGTCGTAGCTGAGCTGGGCGACCGGGCGCAGCACCTCGGGGCTGGCCCGGCTGGCCAGGCCGGCGTTGTTGACGAGCACCTCGACGTCGCCGAGCTGCTCGGTGACCGCGTCGGCGAGCGCGCCCACCTCCGACTCGTCGGTGAGGTCGGCGACGAAGCCGGTGACGCCCAGCTCGCCGGCCCGCTCGTGGATGCGTCGGGTGGTGGAGACGATGGCCACCCGGGCGCCGAGGTCGGCCAGCCGCCGCGCCGTCGCGTACCCGATGCCGTCCGGGCTGCCCGCCCCGGTGACCAGGGCGACCTTCCCGTCGAGCCGCATGGTCACCGGGTCCGGCAGGGCCGCGGGTTCGTCGGTGCCGGCAGCGCCCGGCGGGGCGGCGGCGCGGGTGCGCCGGGCCAGGCCGGGTCGGCTCGCGTCCCGTCTCGGTCGGCTGCCGGAGCGGTCCGCGGCTCGCGCGTCAATCACCATGCCGAGATCCTGCCCGCTGGAGGGAGCGCGGGCAACGCGGCACACCCGGCGGCGACGCCCCGGCGTCTGGGCAGGGCTGACTACCCTGACGGACGCACCCCGCACCCAACGGAGCAGACGAATGACATATCCCCCGCCCTCCGGCGGCTGGAACGACCCGGCGTGGTCGGGCCAGCAGTCGAGCCCGCCCGCCGACCCCGCCCGCCCGGTGAGCGGCAATCCCGTCCCCACCCAACCCACCGGCAGTGACCCGTACGCCGCGGACCCGTACGCGGGCGGCGACCCGTACGCCGGGATGATGCACGCCTCCGGGCAGCCCGGACCCGCCGCCTACCCGCCGGCGTACCCGAACTACGGCTACGCCCCCGCGATGAGGACCAACGGCCTCGCCATCGCCGCCCTGGTGCTCGCCCTGGTCGGCATCGGCTCCTGCGTCACCGCGCCGATCGGCGCGATCCTCGGCCATGTCGCGCAGAAGCAGATCCGGGAGACCGGCGAGGGCGGCGAGGGCATGGCGAAGGCCGGCATCATCGTCGGCTGGATCGTCACCGGCCTGTACCTGCTGGTGGTCCTCTTCTACGTGGCGATCATCGTCTTCGCGATCAGCCAGGCCGACACCAGCAGCACCGGCTACTGAACCGACGGTGCCGCCCCGGCGTGGACCGGGGCGGCACGGATCGTCGGAAGGGCGGACCTACTCCGCCGGCGGGGTGAAGGACGAGGTGCGGGTCATGCCCGCGGCCCGGCCCTTCGCCGCCACCACGAGGGCCATCTTGCGGGACGCCTCGTCGATCATCTCGTCGCCGAGCATCACCGCGCCGAGCCGGCCGCCCGCCTCCGAGGTGTAGTGCTCGTACGCGTCGAGGATCAGCTCGGCGTGGTCGTAGTCGGCCTGGGCCGGCGAGTAGACCTCGTTCGCGGCGTCGATCTGACCCGGGTGCAGCACCCACTTGCCGTCGAAGCCGAGCGCCGCCGAGCGCTTGGCCACCTCGCGGAACCCGTCCACGTCGCGGATCTGGAGGAACGGGCCGTCGATGGCCTGCTTGTCGTGCATCCGGGCCGCCATCAGGATGCGCATGAGGATGTAGTGGTAGGGGTCGCCCGGGTAGTCCGGAATGAGCGCGCCGACCACCAGCGACTTCATGTTGATCGAGGCCATGAAGTCGGCCGGGCCGAAGATGATGGTCTCGACCCGCGGCGAGGCGGCCGCGATGGCGTCGATGTTGACCAGGCCGGCCGCGTTCTCGATCTGCGCCTCGATGCCGATCCGGCCGACCTCCAGGCCGAGCGTCCGCTCCAACTGGGTCAGCGTCATGTCGAGCCACTGCACCTGGGCCGCGTTCTGCACCTTCGGCAGCATGATGCAGTCGAGGTTGGCGCCGGCGCCCTCCACCACGTCGATGACGTCGCGGTAGGTCCACGGGGTGGTGAGGTCGTTGACCCGTACGACGCGGGTCTTGCCCGACCAGTCGCCCTCGTTCAGGGCCGCGACGATGTTCTTGCGGGCGTCGGGCTTGGCGAGCGGGGCGACCGCGTCCTCCAGGTCGAGGAAGACCTGGTCGGCGGGGAGCCCCTGGGCCTTGCCGAGCATCTTGACGCTGGAGCCGGGTACCGCGAGGCAGGACCGGCGGGGGCGACCGACTGCGGCCATGGATGCGCTCCTTCCAGCGTGCGGAGGGCACGCCGACGTCACGTGGCGGAAATGCGAGGGCCGGACGATGCCGAGGGCCTTTGTGACGCCACGGTAACCTCGTGCCGTGACCGGGGTGAATGGACCTGTGGAAGATCTCACTGGGCGTCGACTCGTGGTGGTGACCGGGGCCAGTTCCGGTATCGGCCTGGCGGCCGCCGTCGACCTGGCGCGCCGCGGTGACCAGGTGGTACTCGTCGGCCGGGACCCGGCCCGGCTCCAGGCCGCGGCGGAACAGGTGCGGGAGGCGTCCGGCGAACGACCGGAGCTGTTCCGCGCCGATTTCGCGGTCCTCGACGACGTCCGCGGGCTGGCTGCCAGGCTGCGCGGGGCGTACGACCGGATCGACGTGCTCGCCAACAACGCCGGGGCCATCGCCCTCCAGCCCCTCACCACCGTCGACGGCTTCGAGCTGTCGATCCAGGCCAACCACCTGGCCCCCTTCCTGCTCAGCAACCTGCTGCGGGACCGGATCGGCCGGATGGTGGTCACCGCCTCCGGCGCGCACCGCAGCGGCGTGCTCGACCCGGCCGACCTGAACGCCCCGCTGCGCCGCTACCGGCCGATGCAGGCGTACGGCACCAGCAAGCAGGCGAACATCCTCTTCACGGCCGAGGCGGCCCGACGCTGGCCGGAGATCCCCGCGTACTCCTTCCACCCGGGGGTGGTGCGCAGCCGGTTCGGCAACGACAGCCGGCTGGTCGCCCTCGGCATGCGGTTCCTGCCGTTCCGCAGCCCGGAGAAGGGCGCGGAGACGCTGGTCTGGCTGGCCAACCAGGCCCCGGAGCGGCTCATCACGGGCGGCTACTACCTCGACCGGCGGCTGCGCCGGCCGCTGCCCAGGGCGGCCGACCCGCAGCTGGCCGCCCGGCTCTGGGCGGCCAGCGCCGAGGCGGTCGGCCTCGCCGGATGACGGTGTCGCCGGCCGCCTGGACGCTGCCATACTCCGCCGCATGACGACGGGGAACGACATCGGCGGGCCCGGGGGCGGTGGCGACATCCTGCGGGTGCTCGGCGAGGACGGGGAACTCCGGGCACGGCTCGACGCCGAGCTGACCGCCTTCAACAACCGGGCGACCGGCGCGGACGACGAGGCCGGCCTCTGCGTCCGGGTCGACGACGCCGACGGCGGGCTGGTCGCCGGCCTGACCGGGTGGACCTGGGGCGGCTGCGCCGGGATCGACATGGTGTGGGTGCGCGAGGACCGCCGTGGCGAGGGCTGGGGTGGCCGGCTGCTGCGCGCCGCCGAGGAGGAGGCCCGCCGGCGCGGCTGCACGGAGGTCTCGGTGGCCTCGTTCTCGTTCCAGGCGCCGGAGTTCTACCGCCGGCACGGCTACCTGGACACGGGTCGCCGGGAGGGCATCCCCGGGGGCCACGTCGACCACCACTTCTTCAAGTCGCTGGTCACCGACCCGGCCGCCGCCGTGCGCCTGGTGGCGCTGGTGGAGCTGGCCGCCGACGCGGTGGAGGCCGGCCGGCGGTACGAGGACACGGTGCTGGGCCTGCTCGGGCGGCACGGCGGCCGGCTGGAGCGCCGGCTGCGCACCGGCGACGGGCGTACGGAGGTGCACCTGATCCGGTTCGACACCCGCGACGGGTACGCCGGCTTCCTCGCCGACCCGCAGCGGGTGGCGCTCCGCGGTGAGCTGGGCGGGGCCGCCCCGACCGCCCGGGTGCTGGAGGTCCACGAGGTCTGAACCGGCGCGGGGGCGGCCCGGCCCGCTCCGCTCGACGGGCATGTTCACTGTGGACGGTCTGATACGGTGCATCGCAGTGATCAACGCCGATTAGTGAGGGGAGCTCCCGCATGACCGAGCAGATCGAGGCCTTCGAGCCGGTGGCGTCCGACGACTACGACCAGGAACTGACGTGCCTGGAGCCTCCGGTCGAGGCCTGACCGGCCGAAGCCTGAGCAGCCATGCGTGTCCGTGTGTCGCGGCTGGTCGTCTTCCTGTGGCGTGACGGCCAACTGGTCTGCGACGACCCGCTGCGGCACCGGCAGTTCGCGTTGACTGTCGAGGCGGAGAGGCTGCTGCGCGACTACGCCGACTGGGCCGAGCTCGACGGCCGGCTCGCGCAGCAGCTCCTCGACGCCCACGTCCTCGTCGCCGAGGGTTCGCCGGAACACGCCCGGGAGGAACGCCTCGGCGCCTGGCGCGACCTGGGGCCGGCGGCCACCTACTACCACCTGGCCAGCCGTACGCTCGGCAGCGACGTCTTCCGCTCGGCGGCGCAGGACGCGGCGGTGCTGCGCGCCAAGAGCAACCAGCCGGAGCCGGTCAAGGAGCACGACGGTCCCCGGATCGCCCTGCCCCCCACCGACCCGCCCCCGGTCGACTTCACCACGGTCCTCGCGGCCCGGCGGTCGACCCGATGGTTCGACCCGGACAACCCGGTGCCGCTGCCGGCGTTCGCCGCCCTGCTGCGCTGGACGGCCGGGATCCGCCGCGAGGTGGACGTCTCCGGAGTCGGCACGGCACTGCTCAAGACCGCCCCCTCCGGCGGGGCCCGCCACCCGGTCGAGGTCTACCCGGTGGTCCGCGACGTGGAAGGGCTGGAGCCCGGGATCTACCACTACGCGGTGCGCCGCCACGAGCTGGTGCGGCTCGCGCCCGCGCCCGGCGAGGACCGGCTGCGCGAGTGGTGCGGCGGGCAGCCGCACGCCGCCCAGGCCGGCTTCCTGCTGATGTACGCGGCGGTGCTCGACCGCACCGTGTGGAAGTACCCGGCGGCCCGCGCCTACCGCGCGCTCCTGCTCGACGTCGGTCACCTGAGCCAGACCGTCTACCTCACCGCGACCGCGCTCGGTCTCGGGACGTTCTTCACCGCCGCCACCCGCGACGCCCCCGTCGAGGACGCCCTCGGCCTGTCCTGGCCGGACGAGGTCTTCCTCGGCGTCTCCGGCGTCGGCGTGCCGCACCCCGCCGAGCGGGACCGCCAGGCGGCGATGCTCGCGGGCGGCGACGCGGCGTTCTCCTTCCCCCCGGACGCCTGGCACGGACGCGGCGAATGACCCCGACGGTGACCGTCGACCTGGCCCGGCTGGACGCGAACATCGCGCGCTGCACCGGGCGCGCGGCCGAGGCCGGGGTGGCCCTACGGGCACACGTCAAGGGGCACCGGAGCCCCGAGATCGCCGCCCGGCAGGTGGCCGCCGGCGCGGTGGGCGTCGCCGTCCACTCGGCCGCCGAGGCCGAGGCCTACGTCGCGGTGGGCGTGACGGACGTGACGGTGGCGTGGCCGTGGCGCGACGCGTGGCGGTGGAGCAGGTTCGCCCGGCTCGCGCGGCACTGCGCGGTGACGGTGCACGTGGACCACCCCGACGCGGTGGCCGGGCTCGGCGCGGCGGCCGAGGCCCACGGCGTCGAACTCGGCGTACGGATCGAGGTCGACACGGGCCTGCACCGCGTCGGCGTCGACCCCGACGCGGCCGGGGAGCTGGCCGCCACGATCGCCAGGACCGGCGGGCTGCGCCTGTCGGGCGTGACCGGCTACGTGGGGATCACCGGCCCCGACGACGCCCGCGACCGGGTCGGGCTGGGCCGTAGCCGGGCACGCCTGCTGGTGTCCGTCGCGGAGCGGATCCGCGCGACCGGGACGCCCTGCCCGCAGGTGAGCGTCGGGGGCACCCCGACCCTCGCCGGGGCGCTGGACGTCGCCGGCGTGACCGAGGTGTGCGCCGGCGCGTACGCGCTGCTCGACGGCGGGCTGGCCCGGCTGGGCGAGTGCGACCCGGGGGCGGTCGCGATCGCCGTCACCACGACCGTCACCGGCACCGACGGGCAGGGGCTGCGCACCGACGCCGACGAGCTGCTCGCGGGCGCCGACCAGACCTGGATGAGCGGTGTCGTGCTGACCGCCCCCGACGGCGCGCCGGTCCGCCCGGAGTCGGTGTCGGTGGGCGACGAGCTGCGGGTGCTGCCCGGGCACGTGTGCCCGGTGGTGGCCCGCCGACCGCTGCTGCACGTGCTCGACGCCGGCGAGCCGGTGGCCCGATGGCAGGCACTGGTGCTCCCGGACCGGGCATGACCCGGGCGGTCGCGCCCCTGGACCGTCCGGCCGACCCGCTGCGCGAGCGCCGGTTCGTCCTGTTCGCCACGGCCAGGACGATCTCCGTCTTCGGCAACGCGGTCGGCCCGCTCGCGCTGACCTTCGCCGTGCTGGACCTTCCCGGCTCCTCGCCCCCGGCGCTGTCGCTCGTGCTCGCCGCGATCTCGGTCCCCCGGATCGCGCTGATGCTGCTCGGCGGCGTCATCGGCGACCGGCTGCCCCGGCACCGCGTACTCGTGGCGGCGGAGCTGATGTGCGGCAGCGCGTACGGCGCAATGACGCTCCTCGTGCTGACCGGACGGGCGGGCGTCGCCGCCCTCGCCGTCTGCGCGGCCGTCGCCGGCACCGCCTCCGCGCTGCTGCTGCCGTCGCTGAACGGGCTGACCGCCGAGCTGGTCGCGCCGCAGGCGCGGCAGCGTGGCAACGCCCTGCTGCGGCTGGGTACGAACACCGCCACGGTGGCGGGCTTCGCCGCGGGCGGCGCGCTGATCACCTGGCTCGGGCCGGGCTGGGCGCTGGCCCTCGACGCCGCCACGTTCGCCGTCGCCGCCGGGCTTCTCGCGCGGCTGCGCCTCGCCGGGACGGCCCGGACGGCCCGGCGGAACCTGCCGGCCGAGCTGCGCGACGGCTGGCGGGAGTTCGTCCGGCGGCGCTGGCTGTGGCAGATCGTGCTCGCCGCAGCCGTGATCAACGCCGCCGTCGGGGTCACCTTCGGGCTCGCGGGGCCGCTGCTCGCCAGGGCGCACCTGGGCGGCGCGGGCGCCTCGTCCGGCGTCCTCGCCGGGTACGCGGTGGGCATGTTCGCCGGCGTGCTCGTGGCGATGCGGATCAGGACGACCCGCCCCCTGCGCACGGCCGTACTCGCCGTGTCGATGCTGGGGCTGCCGGCGCTGCTGCTCGGCTCCGGCGCCGCCCTGCCGTTCGTGATCCTCGCCGCCGTGCTGGCCGGGGTGGCCTTCGACGTCTTCGGGGTGCTGTGGGAGACGACCGTCCAGTCCGAGGTGCCGACGGAGGCGATGTCCCGCGTGAGCGCGTACGAGTGGCTGGGGGCGGTGGGGCTGGGACCGCCCGTCATGATCGCCGCCGGCTTCGTCGTACCCGGGATCGGCGTGCGGACCACCCTGCTCGGCCTGGCCGCGGTGATCGCCGTCGCCGCGCTCGTCCCGTTGGCCAGCTCCTCCGTCCGGCACTACGAAAGGCAACCCGATGGCCGAGTACGTTGACGCCTTCGTCACGGCGTATGACCGCTTCTGGGCGCCGTACCCGCAGCGGATGGGCGACGCGTGGCTGCGGCTGCACGGGCACGTGGCACCCGGAGCCGAGCGGAGCCTGCTCGACGTCGGCTGCGGCACCGGCATCGTGGCCGCCCGGTTCGCCTCCGTGGGCTACCGGGTCGTCGGGGTCGACGTCTCCGAGGCGATGGTCGCCCGCGCCCGCGTACGGCTGGCCGGCACCGACGCGGTGCTGATCGCCGCGGACGCCGCGGACTTCGAGGTGCCGGTCCCCTGCGCGTTCGCGGTCTCCACGTACGACGTCCTCAACCACGTCGGCGGGATCGACCGGGTCCGCGCCTACCTGCGCTGCGTGCACCGGGCGGTCGCGCCGGGCGGCTGGTTCGGCTTCGACATGTCCACGGTCAAGGGCCTCCTCGCCGAGGTGCCGCCCGTCAGCCGACAGGACGGGACCGTCTCGGTCGAGGTCGCGCGGGGCCCGCTCGACGGCGACCGCCGTCCGCTGCACGTCACCGGTGAGCTGCGTGCCGACGACGGCCACGCGACCCCGTTTTCCACGACGATCACCAACACCGCCCATCCGGTCGCCGACGTGCTCTCCGCCCTGGCGGAGGCCGGCTGGGAGACGAGTCACGTCGCGGCCGTCGACGACCTGCTCACCCCCGTACCGGACCCGGAGGCGCTGCCCCGGGTCGCCGTGCTCGCCCGCCGCCCCTGACGGCGGGCCGGTCAGGCTGATCAGCCGGGCGGCGGGCCCGCGTCGGCGGGGACGGCGGTGGCGACCGGGCGGACGCGACGGGCCGCCCGGGCACCGCCGAGCACCACCACCGCGACGCCGGCCAGCAGCAGCGCCAGCCCGGCCAGGGCGGTCACCCCGGGCAGCTGCCCCAGCCAGGCCCAGCCGATCAGGGCCGCGCCCGGGGCCTCCAGCAGGGCCAGCACGCTGACCGTGGTCGCCGAGACCCGCTTCAGCGCGTAGTTGAACATCGAGTGCCCGAGCAGTTGGGCGCCGGCCACCAGGGCCAGCACGACGAGCCAGGTGCCGGTGTCGAAGCCGGTGAGCGGCACCCGGCCGACCAGGCAGACCACGAGCAGCACCAGCGCGCACACCCCGTAGCAGATGGTGGTGTAGGTGGTCGTGCTGATCGTCGTACGGGCCCGCTCGCCGAGCGCGGTGTAGACCGCCGCGAAGAGACCCCCGGCCACCGCGAGCAGGTCGCCGGCGACGGCCCGACCGGAGACGGCGAAGTCGGCGCCGGTCGCCACGGCCGCCCCCGCGACCGCCACCCCGATGCCGAGCCAGACGGCGCCCGGCAGCCGACGCCCCTGGGCCCGGGCGATCAGCCCCTGCCAGACCGGCTGGGTGGCGCACAGCGCGGTCGCCGCGGCGACCGAGGTGAGCTTGGTGCTAGGCATCCAGGTGGCGAAGTGCGCGGCGAGCGCGACCCCCGACAGTACGCAGTAGACGCCCTCGCGCCGGCCGGCGCCGACCGTCAGCGACCGGAACTCGGCGCGCCGCCGGGCCGCCGAGAACGGGCCGAGCACGGCCACCGACAGCAGGTTGCGCCAGAACGCGACGGCCAGCGCGGGCGCCGCCGCGAAGGCCACCAGCGGCGCGGAAGACGAGACGGCGACGACGGCCAGCACGACCGCCCCGGTGGTCACCGGGTCGAAGGGCGGGCGGTGCGTGGCGGGGGACACGAGGTGCAATCCTCACACGCCACGGGCCACCACGTACCGTCAGCGCTCCGTTACGATCATGCATGTCCGCGCCGGCGATTCCCCTACCGCCCGGAGGCGCTCCCCCATGCCCACGTACCAGGCGGTCCTGTTCGACTTCTTCGGCACGCTGACCTGTTCCGTCCAGCGGGGCGCGGCCCACCGGTCGACCGCCGAGCTGCTCGGCTGCGCGCCGCACACGCTCGTCGACGTGCTCGACCGCACCTACTACGAGCGGGCCTGCGGGCGGCTCGGCGACGCCGCGGCGACCCTGCGCTGGGTCTGCGAGCAGGCCGGCGTGCACCCCTCCGAGGACGCGATCCGCTCGGCGGTCGCCTCCCACCACCGGGCCGTACGCGCCGACACCCGGCTGCGGGACGAGGCGGTGCCGACGCTGACCGCGCTGCGCGGGCTCGGCCTGCGTACGGGGGTGATCAGCGACTGCACGCACGAGCTGCCGGCGTTCCTGCCGCAGTTGCCGATCGCCCCGCTGCTCGACGTGCGGGTCTTCTCCGTGCAGGTGGGGCGCTGCAAGCCCGACCCGGCGCTCTACCAGGCGGCGTGCCGGCGGCTCGACCTGGCGCCGGCGGACTGCCTCTACGTCGGCGACGGCGGCAGTCAGGAGCTGACCGGGGCGGAGCGGGCCGGGATGACCGCCGTACGGCTGGCGGCCCCGGACCTGGCCGGCCACATGGTGTTCAACGCCGACGCCGCCTGGAGCGGGCCGGCGCTGCGCTCCCTCGATGAGGTGGTCCACCTCGTCGAGCGGGTGCCCGAACGGGCGGACGTGCTCCTGCCGGCGGACGTCCCCGTGCCGGCGGGCGCAGGCGTGCCGGCCGGCTGCTCGCCGGTGTGAGCCCGGGGCTTCCCGGTCACCCGCGTCGCCGGCCGGCGCGTCCAGCGGCGGACGGGCGGGTGGGCGGCGCGGCCGTCGGACGGGCGCCTCAGCGGCGGCGGACCCGGTGCAGGCGGAACGGCTTGCGGACCGCCCGCACCGCCGGCGTCTCCCGGGGCACCTCGGCCAGCGAGTCCGTGGGCAACCCGGTGCCGGCGACGGGCTCGCCGGCCGGGGCCAGCCGGTTCACCGCGCAGCCGTCGGCCGCCCAGCGCTCCACGAGCTCGGCGGCGGGGCCGGGCGCGTTCAGCCGCTTCGCGGCCACGAGGGGCGCGACGGTCTCCCAGTGCTCGGTGCCGGGCGTCACGCGGCTCACCCGGGCCGGCCAGGTGACGATGCGCCCGCCGTGGTCACCGCGCAGGGTGACCTGCGCCTCGGTCGCGTCGGCCAGCCCCGGGGCGGACTGCTCCCCCGGACCGCTGACCACGAAGAGCGCCCCCTCCAAGGGCAGGCACCACAGCGCCAGCGCCGGCCCGCCGGCCACGCTCACCCAGGCCACGGCGGCCTTCTTCACAGCCTCGTCGACCAGCGGCGTGCTGGCCCGCTCCGCGTCGGTCACCCCGGCATCCTCCCGCATCCACCCCCGTCCCGTCAGCGCCACCCGGGGTCCGTCGACGGCCGGGGATCCGCCGAGGGTCCGGCCGCGCCGACGTCCGTCGACGTCGACCGGGTCCGTCCGCGTGCCCTGAGACGCGGGTGGCCCGGAGGCGCGGTGGCCCGGAGGCGCGGACCCGCCGGTCAGCCGACGAACGGCGGGACCATGATCTCGCCCCGGGCGACCGGCATGACGTGGCCGGCCACGGTGGCGCCCACCGCCTGGCCCTCGGCGGCGGTCACCGTGCAGGCCAGCACGGACGGCCGGTTGATCTCGATGCCCTGGTGGACGGTGTACTCCGCGCGACCGTCGGCCGGCAGCAGGCCGCTGGCGACCAGCCACACCCCGAGGCCGAGGGCGGCCGAGCCGGTGGCCGGATCCTCCGGCACGCCCAGTCCCGGGACGAAGACCCGGGCGTGGGCGGTTTGCGCGGCGGCGTCCCAGGAGAAGACGCTGACGTGCTCCACTCCGTACCGCTGTGCCGCCGCCGCGTTGACCCGGGCGCGGGCCACCGCGTCCGGGCGGACCGGAAGGTAGGGGAACTCCAGCCCGCAGCCGGCCACCCGCGGCGCCGGACCGACGTGGTCGTCGGCGCTCAGGCCGGCCATCTCCAGCAGCGGCTCCGGGTCCAGCTCCGGGCCGAGGGTGGGGACGCCGCCGGTGAGCGTGGCCCCGGTCGCGGTCACCTCGATCGGCAGCACGCCCGCGCCGCACTCCTGAGTGACCTGCCCCACACCGAACATGCCCCGGCGGCTGGCGGTCACCGCCGCGCCGACGCTGGGATGCCCGGCGAAGGGCAGTTCCTCGGCCGGTGTGAAGATACGGGCGCGGTAGGTGGCGCCGACCTGGGTGGGCGGGAGCACGAACACCGTCTCGGAGAGGTTGAACTCACACGCGAGCGCCTGCATCTGCTCGGTGGCCAGCGCTTGGGCGCCGAACACCACGGCCAGCGGGTTGCCGGCGAACGGGCGGTCGGTGAAGACGTCCACGATCTCGTAGGCCAAGGTCGACATGTTGATAAACACTAGGCGCTTAGGCTGGTGCCCGTGAGCACGCCGACCCGGATCTACATCGCCCGGCTCGCCGGGGTCGCCGTCTTCGACCCCAACGGCGACCAGGTGGGCCGGGTCCGCGACGCGGTGGCCCGGCTACGGCCGACGCAGCGCCCGCCGGAGGTGGTCGGGCTGGTCGCCGAGATGCCGATGCGCCGGCGCATCTTCCTCTCCATCAACCGGATCACCTCCATCGACGCCGACGCGGTCGTGCTCGGCAGTGGCACGCTCAACCTGCGGCGCTTCGAGAAGCGCCCGAACGAACTGCTCGTGCTCCAGGAGCTGCTGGACCGTCGGGTGCAGCTCGACCCCGGCGGGCAGGCGGGTTCCGTGGTCGACGTGGCGATGGAGTGCAGCCGGGGCGGCGAGTGGTCGCTGGCCCGGGTCGCCGTACGCGAGCACACCGGCCGGCTGACCCGCCGGGGCCACCTGCACCAGGTCGAGTGGGAGCGGGTACGCGGGCTCAGCGGCATCGCCGACAGCCGGGGCACGGCCAACCTGCTCTCGGTGCTGGAGGACATGCGCCCCGCCGACCTCGCCAACGCCCTCCAGGACCTCCCCGACACCCGGCGCAACGAGATCGCCGCCGCGCTCGACGACGAGCGCCTCGCCGACGTGCTCAGCGAGCTGCCGGAGCACGACCAGGTGGAGATCCTGGCCGCGCTGGACCGGGAGCGGGCGGCCGACGTGCTGGAGGAGATGGACCCGGACGACGCCGCCGACCTGCTCAGCGAGCTGCCCCCGCCCGAGCAGGACGTGCTGCTCGACCTGATGCAGCCCGACGAGGCCGACCCCGTACGTCAGCTGCTCAAGTACACGCCGGGCACCGCGGGCAGCGTGATGACCTCCGAGCCGGTCATCCTGCCGCCGGACGCCACCGTCGCCGAGGCCCTGGCCCGGATCCGGGAACCGCAGCTCTCCCCCGCGATCGCCGCGCAGGTCTTCGTGTCCCGGGCGCCGATGACCACGCCGACCGGCCGCTACCTCGGCATGGTGCACTTCCAGCGGCTGCTGCGCGAGCCGCCGGCCGACCTGCTCGGCGGCATCGTGGTCAACGACATCGACCCGCTGCGGCCGACCACCCCGCTGCCGGAGATCACCCGCCGGATGGCCACGTACGACCTGGTCGCCATGCCCGTGATCGACCGCAACAACCGGCTCGTCGGCGCGGTCACCGTCGACGACGTGCTGGACCACCTCCTGCCCCGGGACTGGCGGGACCGGGACGCCGCCGGGCGCCCGTTCCCCGCCGAGCCGACGCTGGACGGCGCGGATGGCTGAGCAGCGACGGGCGCCGCGGCTCGACCAGCCGCGCGAGCCCCGGGGCGTCAGGCTGCCCCGATTCGACCCGGAGGCCTTCGGCCGGTGGTCCGAGGGGATCGCCCGGGGGATGGGCACCGCGAACTTCATCGTCTACATGACGATCGTGATCACGCTGTGGTTCGGCTGGAACACCCTGGCCCCGGCGCACCTGCGCTTCGACCCGTACACCTTCACGTTCCTGACCCTGGTGCTGTCCCTCCAGGCCAGCTATGCGGCCCCGCTGATCCTGCTGGCGCAGAACCGGCAGGCCGACCGGGACCGGGTCACCCAGGAGGAGGACCGCCGGCGGGCGACCATGCAGAAGGCCGACACGGAGTACCTGACCCGGGAGATCGCCGCGCTGCGCAACGCGATGGGCGAGGTGGCGACCCGGGACTTCCTCCGTTCGGAGCTGGCCCGGCTCGCCGAGGAGCTGGACGAGGCGGGCCGCCGCCGGCAGCGGCTGGAGCGCCGGCAGCAGGAGAAGATCCCGCCGCACGGCGACGGGCTGGAGGAGCCCCGCGACGACCTGGACGACGACCGGTTCCGGGACGGCCATCCGGAGGCCCACAGCCGGGAGCCCGAGGGCTGAGCCCCGGGTGGGGCCGCCCGAGCGGCGCGGCCGACGACGCCGGGCGGGCGTGCCCCGGCGGCGGGCGGGGCCCACTCGATCGTCCCGTTTCGCCCGGTACGCCGCCCGGCCAAGCCGTCGTCATCGATTCGCTCACACCGGCCCCCGCTGGCGGCGGTGGGGCAGGGCCGCCGACGTAGCATTGCGGGCATGTCAGCACCCGTCAGCACCGTCTCCGACGCGATCCAGGCCGCGCTGGCCACCGTCAACGACCCGGAGATCCGCCGGCCCATCACCGAGTTGGGCATGGTCCGCTCCGCCGAGGTCGGCGACGACGGCGTCGTACGGGTCGAGCTGCTGCTCACCGTCGCCGGCTGCCCGCTGAAGGACAAGCTGCGCTCGGACATCACGGCCGCCGTCGGCGCGGTGCCCGGGGTGACCGGCGTGACGATCGAGTTCGGCGTGATGAGCCCCGAGCAGCGCCAGGAACTCCAGGCGAAGCTGCGCGGCGGCGGCGCCCAGGAGCCGGTCGTCCCGTTCGCCCAGCCGGGATCCCGCACCCGCGTGTACGCGGTGGCCAGCGGCAAGGGCGGCGTCGGCAAGTCCAGCGTCACGGTCAACCTGGCCGCCGCGCTGGCCGCCCGTGGGCTCTCCGTCGGCGTGGTCGACGCGGACATCTACGGCCACTCGGTGCCCCGGATGCTCGGCGCCGACGGGCGCCCCACCCGCGTCGAGGACATGATCATGCCGCCGCAGTCGCACGGCGTGAAGGTCATCTCGATCGGCATGTTCACCGCCGGCAACGCCGCCGTGGTGTGGCGCGGCCCGATGCTGCACCGGGCGTTGCAGCAGTTCCTCGCCGACGTCTACTGGGGCGAGCTGGACGTGCTCCTGCTCGACCTGCCCCCGGGCACCGGCGACGTGGCCATCTCCCTGGCCCAGCTGCTGCCCAACTCCGAGATCCTGATCGTCACCACCCCGCAGACCGCCGCCGCCGAGGTGGCGGAGCGGGCCGGCGCGATCGCGTTGCAGACCCACCAGCGCGTGGTCGGCGTCATCGAGAACATGTCCTGGCTGGAGCTGCCGGACGGCTCCCGGATGGAGGTCTTCGGCGCGGGCGGCGGGCAGGCGGTCGCCGAGTCGCTGACCAAGACCATCGGCGCCCAGGTGCCGCTGCTGGGGCAGATCCCGCTCGACACCCGGGTCCGCGAGGCCGGCGACGTGGGCACCCCGATCGTGCTGGCCGAGCCGGAGTCGCCGGCCGCGAAGGCGCTGGGTCAGGTCGCTGACCGGCTCGCCGTACGGCGGGAGTCGCTGCTCGGCAAGCCGCTGGGCCTCAAGCCCGCCGGCCGCTGACCGTACGCCGGCCACGGGCCGGCACCGTCGCCACCCGCGCGGGGGCGGCGTTCCCCCGGGAGCGCCGCCCCCGTCGCCGTCTGCGGCGCGGCACGGCGGGCGGGGTCAGGTCGCGTCGTCGTAGCTGACCCGGGGGGCGGGAGCCGGGGCGGCGCCGGTGGCGGTGGCCGGGCGGCCGCCGCCCGCGCGCAGGTCGGCGGCGGAGGCGACGTCCTTCAGCTCGTTGTGCACGCCGGTCACGTCCGCCCGCAGGTTGTCGTAGACGCCCTGCAACGGCTTCCGGATCGCCTGCTCGTCCTCCTCGCTGAGCAGGTGCTTGCGGATGAACGCCTTCGGGTGCAGGTCCTCCAGCTGGATGTCGGTGCCCAGCTCGCGACTGAGGTCGGTGGTGGCGTTGCTGGCCATGGCGCGCAGGTTGCGCACCATGCGCAGCCCGTCGCTGATCACCGCGGGCAGCCGGTCACCGAAGATCAGCAGCGCCAGTAGCAGCAGCGCACCGATCTCCCACCAGTTCAGGTTCTCGAACACTGCGCGGGCCTCCTTCGGCGTCAGCAGCAAGACTACGCACGTCGGGCACCGCCCGGGGAGGGGTGGTGGGGCCCTACTTGGCGTCTGCGGCCAGCGTCACGGAGGCATTCTGCCGGTTGGCGCCCCGGCGGTACTCCACGGTCACCACCGCGCCGGGCGCGAACTTGCGGACCAGCGCGATGAGGTCGGTCGGCTCGGTCATCGGCCGCCCGGCGAGCTTGAGGATCACGTCACCGGCCTTCAGCCCCGCGCCGGCCGCCGGGCCCGACGGCTCCACCGCCGCCAGGCGTACGCCGGTTCCTCCGGTGCCCGCGCCGGCCCCGCCGACCTGGGCGCCGATCACCGTGCGCCGGGCCTTGCCGGTGCCGATGATGTCCTGCGTGATCCGCTTGGCCTGGTTGATCGGGATGGCGAAGGCGAGGCCGATGTTGCCCGCCTCCTGCCCGTCGGAGACCAACGACTTGATGGTCGAGTTGACCCCGATCACCCGGCCCGCGCCGTCGACCAGCGGGCCGCCCGAGTTGCCGTGGTTGACGGCCGCGTCGGTCTGGATCGCCGCGTAGTAGCGCGTGGGACCGCCCGGCTCGCCGGCCCGCATCGTGCGGTCCAGGGCGCTGACGATGCCGGCCGTGACCGTGTTGGCCAGCGAGAGCGGCGAGCCCATGGCCAGCACCGGGTCGCCCACGGCCAGCGCGTCGGAGTCGCCGAACTCGACCGGCCGCAGGCCCGTCCGGGAGACCTTGATCACCGCGATGTCGGACTCCGGGTCCTGCCCGACGACGGTCGCCGGGGCGGAACTGCCGTCGTTGAAGACCACCGACGCCTTGCCGGTCGCCCCCGCCACCACGTGGTCGTTGGTGATGACGTGCCCGTCGGCGCTCGCGATGAAGCCCGAGCCCTCGCTCGTGCCGCCGAGGCTCGCCACCCGGACGGTCACCACGCTGGGCAGCACCCGCTCGGCGACCCCGGCCAGCGACTCGGGCCTGCGCTGGGCCAGGCCGGGCGCCTGCGGGTCCGCGCCGAGCACCGTGTTGGCCACGGCACCCCCGCGCACCGCGAAGGCGTACCCGAGCGCGCCGCCCAGGCTGCCCGCGAGCAGCGCGGTGATCAAGGGGATGAGCAGCAGTTGCCGCAGCGTCGGCCGGCCCGGGGCGTCCGGGTCGAGGACCCGCTCCGGCTCGGTGCCGGGGCTCGGCGCGGCCGGCAGTACCACGGCGGCCGGCGCCGCCGGGTCGCGCCACGGGTCGGCCAGCGCGTCGGACCACCAGGGCGAAGTCGTGCCGCCCCCGCCGCCCTCAGGCGTCGGCGGCCGGCCCACCGGCGGGTGTCCGGGCAGCGGCGGTCTCGCCGGTGCCGGAGTTCCCCCGGGCTGGCGCCAGTCCCAGCCGTCGGTCACGTCGGTGCCCTCCCAGTCCGTCCCCGGGTCCCGCGCTCGACGGACCCGGCGACAGCGTCGCCCGGTCGCGCTCGCCGGAACACCGCTTCCAGGATTACACGGATGCGGCGGATGGAGTCACCGGTTGCCGACCGTGATCGTCGGGTGGCGGACGCGCGGCTGCGCCCGTTCGACGTCGCCTCTAGGCTCACAGTGCCCACCCGCCCCCGCACCACGCATGCCGCCCGGAGGTGTCCCATCGCCACGGTCGCCGGTTCCGGCACTTCGACGGCCCAGACCCTGCACTTCGCCGAGTCGTACGTGACCGAGGATCTCGTCCTGCGCACCGCCCGCAGCCTGGCCCACGAGGTCGGCCTCGAGGCGGTGACCCCCGGCGCCGGCGCGGCGCTGCGGCTGCTCGCCGCCGCCGGCAGCGCCCGGGCGGTGGTGGAGATCGGCACCGGCACGGGCGTCAGCGGCGTCTGGCTGCTGCGCGGGATGCGCGCCGACGGCGTACTCACCACCATCGACGTCGAGGTCGAGCACCAGCGGATCGCCCGGCGGATCTTCACCGAGGCGGGCTTCGCCGCCGGCCGCACCCGGATCATCACCGGCCGGGCGCTGGACGTGCTCCCCCGGCTCGCCGACGGCGCGTACGACCTGGTCTTCGTGGACGCCGAGGCGACCGGGTTCGCCGCCTGCGTCGACGCCGCGCTGCGGCTGCTGCGCCCGGGCGGCGTGGTCGCGCTCAACGGCACGCTGGCCGGCGGCCGGATCGGTGACCCGGCCGCCCGCGACGTGGAGACGGTGACCGTCCGCGAGGCCATCAAGGCGATCCGCGAGTCCGAGCACTGGATCCCGGCGCTGCTGCCGGTCGGCCACGGGCTGCTCGCCGCCGTGAAGTGCTGACCCGCCGCTGACCGGGGGCCCGCCGGGGGCGGGCGCCGCCCGGCGGTCAAGCCAGCGAGCCCAGCCAGCGCAGCAGCGAGCGTACGCCCCAGCCGGTCGCGCCCCGGGTCAGCTCGGCGTCGTCGCCGTCGGCCCAGGACGGCGCGGACATGTCCACGTGCAGCCACCGGTCGCGCAGCTCACCGGTGAACTCCCGCAGGTAGAGCGCCGCCATCACCGACCCGGCGCCCCGGTCCGGCGAGCTGTGCAGGTCGGCCAGCTCGCTGCCGAGGTGCTCGGCGTAGTCGGCGGGCAGCGGCATCCGCCAGGCGGCCTCGCCGGCGGCGGCGATAGCGGCCAGCACGTCCGCCGCGAGCGCGTCGTTGTCGCTGTAGAGGGCGCCGGTGCGCTTGCCCAGCGCCACCGCGTTCGCCCCGGTGAGCGTGGCGAGGTCGACCAGCAGGTCGGGCCGCAGCTCGGCCGCCGCGTACGCGAGGGCGTCGGCCAGCACGAGCCGGCCCTCGGCGTCGGAGTTGGTGGTCTCGCTGGTGGTGCCGCCGTAGTGGCGGATGATGTCGCCGGGGCGGAACGCCGACCCGCTGAGCATGTTCTCCGCCAGCGGCGCGAGCGTGGTGACCCGGACCGGCAGGCGCAGGGCCGCCGCGCCGAGGGTCGCCGCGACCACCGCCGCCGCCCCGGCCATGTCCTTGCGCATCAGCTTCATCGCCGCCACCGGCTTGATCGAGATGCCGCCGGTGTCGAACGTGATCCCCTTGCCGACCAGCACCACGTGGGTACGGGCGTCGGCCGGCCGCCAGTCCAGCTCCAGCAGGCGCGGGGTGCTCGCGGAGCCGCCCCCGACGGCGAGGATCCCGCCGAAGCCCTCGGCCGCCAGCTCGTCCGGGCCGCGTACGCGCAGGTGCAGGTCGGGCACGTCGGCGGCGTGGGCGGCGACCTGCTCGGCGAACCACTGCGGGTTCTTGACCGACGAGGGGGTGTTGGTGAGGTCGCGGGCGAAGCGGGTCATCCGGGCCGTCGTCCGGGCCGCCTCGACGGTCGCGGTGTGCGCGCCCGGGTCGGCCACCAGCACGTCGACCTCCGCCAGGGCGGGGGCGGTGCCGGCGTCGGTCAGCCGGAACCGGTACGAGGCCAGCAGCAGCCCCTCGACGAGTCCGCGTACGGCCGCCTGGGTGGCGTCGGCCGACATCGCCAACGTGACGTGTGTCTCATCCTTCGCGGCACGGGCCAGGGCCGCCCCGGCCGCCCGCCAGCCGGCCTCGTCGCCCTCGCCGACGCCGAGCAGCAGCAGCCGGCCCGGCTCCCGCCCGGGTCGCAGCTGCGCCTGGACCTCGCCGGGGCGCCCGGTCAGCCGGGCCGCCGGCGCCAGGGCGGCGGCCTCCTCGGTCACGCCGTCGGGCAGCGCCGACGCGGTCGGGGCCGGTCGGGCCGGGTCGCCGTCGGCCGGGCCGGGCCGGACGGGCAGAACGAGCGTGTCGAGCCGGTCGGGCTCGGCGAGCAGACGGATGGCGAGCACGCGGAGCCGTACCTCCAGGGAAGCTCGCGGAGCGCGGCTCCGCGGGGAATGAAGACCCTGAGCCACCGGCGGGGCCGGTGGCTCAGGGGTTGACGAAAGGCCCGCGCGGGCGCGCGGACCGTTCCTCGGTCAGCCGGCGGCTGCCTTCAGTGCGTCACCGAGTGCGTTGGCCTCGTCGGGAGTCATCTCGACGACGAGCCGGCCACCACCCTCCAGCGGGACGCGCATGACGATGCCCCGGCCCTCCTTGGTGACTTCCAGCGGACCGTCGCCCGTCCGCGGCTTCATCGCCGCCATGTTGTCTCCCCTCAGACCTACACCAGGGTCGGTGGGTTGCCCCACAGCCACTTCGTCTTGACCACCCGCAACCTACGCGGGGGTGTCGACCAACGATTTTCCCTGATGAACACCGCCGGACCCAAACCGAAGCAGCATTGATGTAACAGCATCTAGCTTATCCTGAGAAGGCCTGTCACAATGTGCGGTCATGCAGGCACGGTCGGCACTCTTCGACCTGTACGGCGACCACCTCCGGGCGAGGGGCGGCCGGGCACCCGTCGCCGCCCTGGTCAGGCTGCTGGCGCCGCTCGGGATCGCCCCGCCCGCCGTGCGCACGGCGGTCTCCCGGATGGTCCGCCAGGGGTGGCTCGACCCGTGCCGGCTGACCTCCGGGCCGGGATATTCGATCACACCGAAAGCCGCCCGCCGGTTGGACGAGGCGGCGGCGCGGATCTACCGGACCGGCCGGATCACCTGGGACGGACGGTTCGACCTGCTGGTGCTGGAGGCCCCCCTGTCCCGCCGGGACCGGCAACGGCTCGCCGCCAACCTGACGTTCCTCGGCTACGGCGCCCTGGACGAGTGCACCTGGGTGGCGACCCGGCCGGGCGAGGACGTGGACGTGCTGCTCGACGAGGCGGGCGTGCGCTACGAGCGGTTCACCGCCGCGCACACCGCCGGCACCCCCGGCGCCATGGGCGTCGTGCGCCGGGCCTGGGACCTCGCGGAGATCGGCCAGGCGTACGAGCAGTTCGTCGCCGAGCAGCGGCCGTTGCTGGCCGGGGTCACGGTGCGCAGCCTCGACGAGGAGGCGTACGCCGCCCGGTTCCGGCTCGTGCACGCGTGGCGTACCTTCCTGTTCCGGGACCCGCAGCTGCCCCCGGCGCTGCTCCCCGAGCGCTGGCCCGGCACCGCCGCGGCCAGTTTCTTCGACCGGCACGCGGCCCGGCTGCGGCCGGCCGCAGACCGGTACGTCGAGCAGTGCCTCGACTCCGGCAACCGCATCGCCCGACAGAAGGGTCGTTAGAAGTGACCGAGCCGCTGCTCGTCGACCGCACCGACGCCGTCGTCACCCTGACGCTGAACCGCCCGACGGCGATGAACGCGCTGGACGTGGCGCTCAAGGAGGCGCTGCGCGACACGCTGGCCGAGCTGGAGACCGACCGGTCCTGCCGCGCGGTGGTGCTCGCGGGCGCGGGCCAATCGTTCAGCGCCGGGCAGGACCTGCGCGAGCACGTGCAGACCCTGGAGTCCACCGACGGCAACCCGCTGGACACCGTGCGCGCGCACTACAACCCGATCGCCGCCCGGCTGGCCAACCTGCCCAAGCCGGTGGTCGCCGCCGTGCGGGGGATGGCCGCCGGGGCGGGCGCCTCGCTGGCGTTCCTCGCCGACATCCGCATCGGCGGGCCGTCGACCAGCTTCCTGATGGCGTTCGCCAAGGTCGGGCTCGCCGCCGACACCGGCGCCTCCTGGACGCTGCCCCGGCTCGTCGGCCACGCCAAGGCCATCGAGCTGCTGATGCTGGCCGAGCCCGTGCGCGCGGCGGACGCCTGCCAGCTCGGGCTGCTCAACCGCCTGGTTGAGGACGACGAGCAGGTGCTGCCGACCGCGCAGGAGTTGGCCGCCCGGCTGGCCGCCGGCCCGACCGTCGCGTACGGGGCGATCAAGCGTCAGCTCTCCATCGCCGACGCGGGCACGCTGGCCGACGCCCTGGCCGCCGAGGCGCAGGCGCAGTCGATCTGCGGGGGCACCGCCGACCACCGCGCGGCCACCCAGGCCTTCGTCAACAAGCAGAAGCCGGTCTTCGAGGGCCGCTGACGCCCTCCCGGGCCGACCGGCCCCCGCCACACCGGCAGGCGGCCGGTCGCGCCTGACAGGGCTCGTGAGCCGGCGCGTACGGCGATCACCGGCGGCAGCCACCAGGGCTCGGCGCGCGGACGCCGCCGGAGCGGATCAGTCGTCCTCCTCCGGGTCCTGGTTGGCCTCCGCGCCGAGCACGAACGCCTGCATGGCCAGCTCGTCGCCCGAGGGCGAGACGAACGCGGGCAACTCGCGGGGCCCCAGCTCCTGCACGTACGCCCAGAACAGGCGGACCGCCTCGGCGGGCGACGCGGCCTCGATCGGCAGGTCGAGGCTGACCAGCCAGGTGCGCCGTCGTGGTGGCGGGCCCAACCGGTCGGCCAACTCCTGGAAGGCCGAGGGGTCCAGCGCGGTCACCGGCCCGTCGAGCACCAGCGCGTCGGCCGGCACCGGCTCGTCGAAGGCCCGCCGGGTGTACGCGACCACCAGCGGCGCCTCGACCCGCTCGGACTGGGGATCGTCCGGGTCCTCCCGCTCCTGGCCGGCCGCCGCGGCGACCCGGCCCAGCGCCACCAGCCGGGGCGGCGCGTCGACCAGCACGGCCACCCGGTCGCCGGGGCGGGGCCCGGAGTCGTCGGTCAGGCCGGTCAACTCGAGCGTGTCGTGGTGGACGAGCCGCTCGGCCTCGTAGCGCCCGGTGGGCAGCAGCACCGCCCAGGCGCCCGTGCCGTCGGCGGGGCGGGCCCCGTCCACCCGGTGCGCGGTGTCGGTCGTCATGGCCTCCATCCCATCACGCCGCCCGCGCCGCCACGACGTGGCAGCCCGCAAGGTGGTCGTCGACCATCCCGGTGGCCTGCATGAGCGCGTAGGCCGTGGTCGGGCCGACGAAGCGGAAGCCCCGCTTCTTGAGCGCCTTGGCCATCGCCGTGGACTCGGCCGTCAGCGCCGGCACCTCCGCGAACGACGCGGGTCGGGCCGGCCGGGGCGGCGGGGCGAAGGACCAGAGCAGCGCGGAGAGCCCTTCCGGAAGCTCCAGCGCCGCCCGGGCGTTGGCGATCGCCGCCTCGATCTTGGCCCGGTTGCGGACGATGCCGGCGTCGGCGAGCAGCCGGGCGACGTCGGCGTCGCCGTAGCCGGCCACGGTCTCGATGCGGAACTCGTCGAAGGCCAGCCGGAAGGCGGGACGTTTGCGGAGGATGGTCAGCCAGGACAGCCCCGACTGGAACGCCTCCAGCGTGAGCCGCTCGTAGAGCGCGTCGTCGCCACGCAGGGGACGGCCCCACTCCGTGTCGTGGTAGGCGGCGTAGTCGGGGGTGCTGTGCCCCCAGCCGCATCGCGGCAGCCCGTCGGCGCCGATCACCAGGTCAGTCACGCGTCCACGCTAGGACACCGTACCGACGGGCCCGCGCCCCACGGTGCCGCGTCGTGCCTCGGTCGGCGGGCCCGTACCGCCCGGGGTCGGCGACATCGGGGCGTCCCGGGCGGGCCGACACCCCGATGTCGGCGACGTCGAGCCGATCAGGGGAAGCCGCTCGACGAGGGCACGCGAACCGGCCCGCCCACCGTCAGGGCAGCCGGCCCTGCTCCACCAGCCGGCCGAACTTCTTCAACGCCTGGGTCAGGCTGAACTTCGACCCGGGCCAGAGCACCGGCCAGGCCACCCGGCCCGCCGGGCCGCCCGGCAGGTGGAACCACTCGTGCCAGACGACCTGGGTGCGGTCGCGCTCCAGCGGCGTGCAGCGGAGCACACCGGGCCCGCGCAGCAGCTTCCCGCAGTGCACGACGCCCACCTCGTAGGGCGCGTCCACCCGCACCACGCGCATCTCGTCGCGCAGCACGGCAGGGCCGAACGCCGTGACCGCCTCGATCAGGCTGCCCTCGCCGCCGTCGCCCTCGACCACCCGGACGGTGGTGAACGGGATCCAGTCCGACTGCCGTTCCCAGGCCGTCAGCGCCGCGAAGACCCGGTCCGCCGGCGCGTCGACGATCACCGTGGCGGTGACCTCGCCCGCGCCGGGCTGCGTCACGTCGCGCAGGTCCTCGCCGGGCTCCGGCCCGGTCACTTCGACTCCGACCCGACCACCGGGCCGGGACCGGTCGCGTCGCCCGCCGTCCGCGTCGGGCCGTCGTCGCCCGCCCCGGTCCGGGCCGGGGCACGGTCGGCTTCCCCGGTCCGGCCCACGGCGTCGTCGCCCACGTCGGTCCGGTCCACGGCGTCGTCGCCCACGTCGGTCCGGTCCACGGCGTCGTCGCCCCCGTCGGCGGTCGGGCCCGCGAACGCGGGGATCGGCTCGACGACCACGTCGGTGCCCCCCGCCGCGTCCGGCCGGTCGGCCCCGACCGGCACCGTCCCACGGGCCGCCGACGACGGCTCGGCGGCTGCCTGCTCCCGCGCCTTGCGCAGGTCGTCGGCGTCCGCCGTCCGGCCCTCGCGCAGCGCGGCGACCTCCGCCTCCAGCACGCCGATCAGCTCGGACTTGTAGCCGATGTCGTAGGCCGCCCGGCGCATCGCGTGGTCGACCTGGGCCATGCGGTAGCCGCGCAGCGCGGTGTCGAACCGGACCTCGCCCACGTCGGACTCGCGCAGCGGTCGGGCCGCCGGCAACGGCACGGCCCGCCCGTCCGGCTCGGCGGGTGCCAGGCCGGGATCCCGGCCGGAGACCAGCACCGTCACCCCGAACACGACCGCCGCGACGGTCAACGCCACGACCAGCAGGAGCAGAACCTGACCCATGCACAGATCGTGGCACGTCGAACCGCCCGGAGCGACCCCACCACCCCCAGCGTCCCGGATCCGCGTCACAGCAGCCGCCCCCGGCGCCCGCTGCGGGCGCGACGCGCCGCCCCGGGCGCGAAGCCGATCGTCCTGCTCAGGGGAGTCGAGGGGGACCGCTGCCGCCGGAACGCTGATACCTGCGCGGCATGAAGATACCTGTGTGGTGTCAGACGAGGGGACTACACCGCCGGCCGTCGAGGTCCGGCGCAGCCAGGCACGGTATGTGAAACCGACCGTGGCCCCGCGCCAGCCGTGGCTGGAGGTGCCGTCGCGGTCGTCGGGGCCGCCGGACCGGCGGGGCCCGGCCCGGGCCGACCGGCTAGCGTCGTGACCGGCCGGCGGCGGGCACGGGTCGGCGGCGGTGGACCTTCAGGAGGCGGCATGGCCGGGGCGCTTCGGCTCGGTGGGCGCACGTTCGGCCCCGACGAGCTGGTGGTGATGGCGATCGTCAACCGCACGCCGGACTCGTTCTTCGACCGGGGCGCGACCTTCGCCCAGGACAGCGCGCTGCGCGCCGTGGAGCGGGCGGTCGGGGAGGGCGCTGAGATCATCGACATCGGCGGGGTCAAGGCCGGTCCGGGCGCCGAGGTCGACGTGACCGAGGAGATCCGCCGCACGGTGGAGACCATCGCCGCCGTCCGGGCCGCCTTCCCCGACGTGGTGATCTCGATCGACACCTGGCGGGCCGAGGTGGCGGTGGAGGCGGTGGCGGCGGGCGCCGACCTGCTCAACGACACCTGGTCCGGCGCGGACCCGGCCCTGGCCGAGGTGGCGGCGCGCACCGGCGCCGGGCTGGTCTGCTCGCACGCCGGCGGGCTGGCGCCCCGCACCCGCCCGCACCGCGCGGCCTTCCCCGACGTGGTCGCCGACGTGCTCACGACCGTGACCGGGCTCGCCGAACGCGCGGTCACGCTGGGCGTACGCGCCGACGGGATCCTGATCGACCCGGCGCACGACTTCGGCAAGAACACCCGCCACTCCCTGGAGATCACCCGCCGGCTCGGCGAGCTCTCCGGCACCGGCTGGCCGCTGCTGGTGGCCCTGTCGAACAAGGACTTCATCGGCGAGACGCTGGACCTGCCCGTGGCCGAGCGGCTGGAGGGGACGCTGGCGGCCACCGCGGTCTCGGCCTGGCTGGGCGCCCGGGTGTTCCGCGCGCACCAGGTGGGCCCCACCCGCCGGGTGCTCGACATGGTCGCCTCGATCCGGGGCGACCGCCCGCCGACGCTGACCCGGCGGGGCCTCGCCTGACCGTCGCCGCACGGGGGCGGCAGACCGACCGTCGACCACCCGGGGGCGGTCAGGACCAGCGCAGGATGTTCTTGCGCCAGGCGTAGAGGATGCCGAGCGCCAGCACCGCGACGAAGACCGCCATCTCCACGACGGTGACCATGCCGAAGCCCGGCCGGTTGAAGACGACCGCCCAGGGGAAGAGGAACACCGACTCGACGGCGAACAGCACGTAGAGGTACGCGTACACGTAGTAACGGATCTGCATCTGCGCCCAGTCGGCGCCGACGGGGTCGAGGCCGCACTCGTAGGTGGCGCGCTTGCCGAAGGGATCCGCCGGTCGGGCAGGACGTAACACCCGGTTGGCCGAGAACGCCGTAACGAAGAAGAGGACGCTGGCGAGCAGGAGCAGCCCGAGCGTCGCGTACGAGCCCAGGTAACCGGTCACGGTCGCCGAGCCTACCGGTCCTCGACGCCGCCCGGGTCGAACCCGTTACGGATTTGTTTCCCGCGGGGACTAGTGCCGCTTGGCAACAATTGTCGAATATTGGGATCTCACTCATCGTCACCGGAGGACAGATGGCGCGCGTGGACGTACGGCCCGGCCGGCGGGCGCGTGACCGACGCGCCGTACCCCTGCTGGTGATCGGCCTCGCGGTCGGGCTGACCGTCACGGCGACGCCAGGCTGGGCGACCGCCGCGCCCGCCGTCGCGCGGGTCGCCTCGCCCACGACCGAGCCGGCCGAGGAGCCGGGCGGGGACCCGCCCACGGCGGATCCGACCGAACCCGGACCGGTGCCCACCGAGGCGCCCTCCACCACGGCGCCGCCGCCCGAGAGCCCGTCCCCGCCCGCCACGACCGAGCCCGCCCCGACCACGGCGGCCCCGGAACCACCCCTGCCGACCACCGCGGCGCCCACCACCACCGGGGCGCCGCCCCCGGCGCCGTCCGTGCCGCCGGTGCGGCCCTCCGCGCCCGCCCCCACCCAGCCGGCGCCGGCGGCGGCGGCGGGGGTCAGCGTCACGACCGACGACATCACCCTCACCGCCGGCTACTGGAACGCGCCGAGCACGGTGACCACGCTGCGGGTGACCATCACGAACACGGGCGCCACCCCGGCCCGGATCCGGCTCGCCTACACGCTCCCGGCGGGGCTGACCGACGCCGGCACGGGGGGCTGCGCCCCGGTCGGCGGCGGGGAGCACCGCTGCGGCGAGTGGGCGAGCGCGCCCGGCGCCCGGTTCAGCACCCTGCTCCGCGTACGGGTCGACGGCGACGCGTGGCAGCGGATGCCGCTCAGCGGCTCCGTACGGGTCACCGCGACCGCGCCCGGCGTGCCCGGCACCGTGGGCGACGACGAGGGCTTCGCGGTGCTCTTCCCGCCCGGCCCGCCGGTGCCGGGGATCAGGCTGGACGCCGAGGCGGTCTCCTTCGACATCAGCGGCGGGTCGAGCGGGCTCGACGTACGCCTGGGCAACACCGGCCGGGTGGACGCCGAGGGCCGCGTCGAGGTGGTCCTGCCGGCCGGGGTGACCGTGCCAACTCCCCCGGCCGGCTGCACCCCGGTCGACCCCACCCGTACGCGCTGCGAGCTGGGCACCCTCGCCGCCGGCCGGACCGCGCAACTGCGGCTGCCGGTCTCGGCGACCCCCGAGGCCCAGCGGCAGGCCCCGCTGGCCGGCGCGGTGCTCGGGCAGCTCGACCCGCGCAGCGGTCGGGCGAAGAAGGTGCAGATGAGCTTCCGGATCACCGCCGCCGCCGCGCTGGCGACCCCGGTGGCCTCGCCGCCCGCGCCGACCGGGTCGCAGGGCGTGCTGGCCGCCGACGTCCCGGCCGTCGGCGACGGCGGAGACGGCTCGGTGCGGCGTACGGCGATCCTGCTGATCGTGATCTCCACGCTGCTGGTGGTGTTCGCCCTCGCGTTGGCGACCACGTCGCTGCGGCGGCGGATGGCCGCCCCGGCCGCCGGACCGTCCACGGCGCCGACGGAGTGACCCGGACGGCCCCGACGACGCCGGCTCGGCGTCCCCACCGCTGCGCCACCGGTGATCTGGATTACGGCGGGCGGATGGAAACACCTCAAATCGGGGTGGAATCTCGCTGGATCGCATCCCACAGGGCGGCCTCCGAGAAGGTTGGGGCGGCGATTCGACGTAGGCTCTCAGGTGAGGTAACTACAGCGGACCGGGCCCGCCTCCGCGGGTTCGGTGCAGCGGTGCGTCAAGGAGGTCACGTGGCCGGGCAAGGCGAGGTCACCATCATGTTCAGCCGCCCGCGCGACCGCGCCCAGCGAAGCGAGGTGCAGGCGTGACCAAGCAGATCCGTCAACTGGACCGGGTGGTCATCCGCTTCGCCGGTGACTCCGGCGACGGCATGCAGCTCACCGGCGACCGGTTCACCTCGGAGACCGCGCAGCTGGGCAACGACATCTCCACGTTGCCGAACTTCCCGGCCGAGATCCGGGCCCCCGCCGGCACCCTGCCGGGCGTGTCGAGCTTCCAGGTGCACTTCGCCGACTACGACATCCTGACCCCCGGCGACTCGCCCAACGTGCTGGTGGCGATGAACCCGGCGGCGCTCAAGGCGAACCTGGCCGACCTGCCGCGGGGCGCGGACATCATCGTCAACACCGACGAGTTCACCAAGCGCAACCTGGCCAAGGTCGGCTACCAGTCGAGCCCGCTCGAGGACGACTCCCTCGCGGGTTACGTGGTGCACCCGGTGGCGCTGACCTCGATGACGGTCGGCGCGCTCGCCGACCAGGCGGTGTCGAAGAAGGACGCCGAGCGGGCCAAGAACATGTTCGCCCTCGGCCTGCTCTCCTGGATGTACAACCGGCCCTACGAGTCGACGCTGCGCTTCCTGGAGCGCAAGTTCGCCGCCCGCCCCGAACTGGTCGCGGCGAACGTCGCGGCGTTCCGGGCCGGCTGGAACTTCGGCGAGACCACCGAGGACTTCGCGGTCCGCTACGAGGTCAAGCCGGCGAAGATGCGGCCGGGCACCTACCGCAACATCACCGGCAACGCGGCCCTGTCGCTCGGCCTGGTGGCCGCCGGCGTCCGCTCGGGGCTGCCGGTCTTCCTGGGCGCCTACCCGATCACCCCGGCGTCGGACATCCTGCACGAGCTGAGCAAGCACAAGCGCTTCGGCGTGCTCACCATGCAGGCCGAGGACGAGATCGCCGCCGTCGGCGCGGCGCTGGGCGCGTCGTACGGCGGTTCCCTGGGCGTCACCACCACCAGCGGCCCGGGCGTGGCGCTCAAGAGCGAGACGATCTCCCTCGCGGTGGCGCTGGAACTGCCGCTGGTCATCGTCGACGTGCAGCGGGCCGGCCCCTCGACCGGCATGCCCACCAAGACCGAGCAGGCCGACCTCAACATGGCGCTCTACGGCCGCCACGGCGAGGCCCCGGTCGCGGTGATCGCGCCGAAGTCGCCGGCGGACTGCTTCCACGCGGCCCTCGAGGCGGCCCGGATCGCGCTGACCTACCGCACGCCGGTCATCCTGCTGTCCGACAACTACGTCGCCAACGGCTCCGAGCCGTGGCTGCTGCCCGACGTCGAGTCGCTGCCCGACCTGCGGGTCGAGTTCGCCACGAAGCCCAACGGCGACGACGGCACCACGTTCCTGCCCTACCTGCGCGATCCGCAGACCCTGGCCCGGCCGTGGGCCGTGCCGGGCACCGCCGGGCTCGAGCACCGCATCGGTGGGCTGGAGAAGGCCGACAAGACCGGCGACATCTCGTACGACCCGGCGAACCACGACTTCATGGTGCGTACCCGGGCGGCCCGGATCGAGACGATCCCGGTGCCGGACATCGAGGTCGAGGACCCGGACGGCGACGCCCGGGTGCTGGTGCTCGGCTGGGGCTCCACGTACGGGCCGATCGGCGCGGCGTGCCGGGGCCTGCGCCAGCGCGGCCACGCCATCGCGCAGGCGCACCTGCGGCACCTCGCCCCGATGCCGGCCAACCTCGGCGAGGTGCTGCGCTCCTACGACCGCGTGGTCATCCCCGAGATGAACCTCGGCCAGCTCGCCCACGTGATCCGGGCGAAGTACCTGGTCGACGCGATCGGCTACAACCAGGTCCGCGGCCTGCCGTTCACCGCCGCCGAGCTGGAGACGATGCTGGAAGAGGTCCTGAAGAATGTCTGAGCCCGTCGCCCTCAAGCTCACCGCCAAGGACTTCAAGTCCGACCAGGAGGTGCGCTGGTGCCCCGGCTGCGGCGACTACGCGATCCTCGCCGCGATCCAGCAGTTCATGCCGGAGCTGAACATCCCGCGCGAGCGGATCGTCTTCGTCTCCGGCATCGGCTGCTCGTCCCGCTTCCCGTACTACATGAACACCTACGGGATGCACTCGATCCACGGCCGCGCCCCGGCGATCGCCACCGGCCTGTCGGCCAGCCGGCCCGACCTGTCGGTCTGGGTGGTCACCGGTGACGGCGACGCGCTCTCCATCGGCGGCAACCACCTGATCCACGCGCTGCGCCGCAACGTCAACCTGAAGATCCTGCTGTTCAACAACCGGATCTACGGCCTGACCAAGGGGCAGTACTCGCCGACCTCCGAGGTCGGCAAGGTCACGAAGTCGACGCCGGCCGGCTCGGCCGACGCGCCGTTCAACCCGCTGTCGCTCGCCCTCGGGGCCGAGGCCACCTTCGTGGGGCGCACCATCGACTCCGACCGCAAGCACCTCCAGTCGGTGCTGCGGGCCGCCGCGGAGCACCAGGGCTCGGCGTTCGTGGAGATCTACCAGAACTGCAACATCTTCAACGACGGCGCGTTCGACCAGCTCAAGGAGCCGGCCACCCGCGACGACTTCCTGATCCGGCTGGAGCACGGGCAGCCCATCACGTTCGGCAAGGACGGGCAGTTCTGCGTCGTACACCCGCCCGGCGGGTTCGGCCTGGAGGTCCGGGAGACCGCGTCGGTCAGCCCGGGCGAGATCGTCGTGCACGACGCGACGGTCACCGACCCGGCGTACGCCTTCGCGCTGTCCCGACTGCCCGGCCTGGACCTGCGGAACACCCCGATCGGCGTGTTCCGCTCGGTGGACCGTCCGTCGTACGACAGCGTGGTGCAGGAGCAGCTCGCCGAGGCGAAGGCGAAGGTCACCGAGACGCCCGAGCAGCAGCTCGCCGGCCTCCTCGCCAGCGGGGACACCTGGACCATCCTCTGACCGACGCGGCCGACCGCCCCTGAGCGCGAGCCGGGCAGGCGCACCGCCGGTTTGCCGGAACGACAGGAGGGCCCGCAACCCGAACCCGGGTTGCGGGCCCTCCTCGCTCACGTGTGGGCCTCTTCCACCGGGGCCGGTCTCCTCGGGACGTGAGCCGGTCGATCTGCAAACCGCCGACGACCCCCGGCGCGCTCCTCCGACGCCCCGGCCTGGTCACGGTAAGCAACGGGACCCACCTTTCCGCCACTTGCTACGGTGAGTGACGATTCCCCTCGGCGCGGCGAGGGCGGGCACCCGTCATCTTCGAGGTAGAAAGCCCGTGACCAGCACCTTCAGCGAAGGTCGCTCTCAGGCACGACCAAACCCCGCGCGCCCTTTGCTCTGCATCCTCATACGCAACAGGCACTCAGGGTTACTGGTGCGCATGAGGATGCAGAGCAAAGCGTCCGGAGGGCGATGGGCGTCGACCACAGACCGAACACTGAGCGTAACGGCGCGCCAGCCCGACGAGCATGCTGCGCATGTTGCTCCGCGCCCCGTTGTGCCGCACCGGGCGGGCGCCGGGCCCGACGCGCGAGGTACCCGCAGCCGACACCTGCGCCGGGGAGGCATCGCAACGACACCAACCCGGTCGGGCGGCAGCCAGGACGGCCCCGCCCGGACCGTCCGGGTCAGGGCGGGCCGCCGGTCAGGGGGCTGCCGCCGCCTGGGGGCGGTCGTCGCGTACGTGCACCAGCATGTCGCCGGTCTCGATGACCGCGCCGGCCTTGTCCGCCAGGGTGACCACCTTGCCCCGCCGGACCAGCGCGATGACCAGCGAGTCCAGCTCGCGGGGGGAGCGGCCGACCTCGGAGCGCTCGGCGGAGCGCATCGCCAGCGCCATGCCCTGGCCGGGGGTGAGCAGGTCCTCCACCACGTCGATCAGCGGCGGCGCCGAGGTGGACAGGCCCAGCAGCCGGCCGGCGGTGGCCGAGGAGACGATCACGTGGTGGGCGCCGCTCTGCTTGAGCAGCGGGGCGTTCTCCGCCTCGCGGGCGGCGGCGATGATCCGTACCTGCCCGGCGGTGAGCTGCCGTACGGTCAGGGCCACCAGGACCGAGGCGTCGTCGCTGTCCGTCGCGATGATCACCGCCTTGGCGTTGCGTACGTGCGCCTCGTTGAGCACCGACGAGCGGGTCGCCGAGCCCTCGATCGCCACCAGGCCGGCCGAGGTGGCCTGCCGCAGCGCGGGACCGCTGCGCTCCACCACGACGATCCGGGACTTGTCGAGCCCGTTCTCCAGCAGGGCGGAGACCGCGCTGCGGCCCTTCGTGCCGTAGCCGCAGATGATGACGTGGTCCTTCACGGCTCTCCTCCACCGCGACAGGCGACGCCCGGTGCGGTACTGCTCGGTCAGCACTTCGAGGGTGGTGCCGACCAGGATGATCAGGAAGATCACCCGGGCCGGCGTGATGTAGACGACGTTGATCAGCCGGGCGCTCTGGCTGACCGGGGCGATGTCCCCGTAGCCCGTGGTCGAGAGGGTGACCACCGTGTAGTAGAAGCAGTCGAGGAGGGTCATCCCGTCCTCGTTGACGTCGCGGTAGCCGTCGCGGTCGAGGTAGACCACGGCGACGGTGGCGAAGACCAGACCGATGGCGGCGGCAAGCCGGAGACTCAGCGCGCTCAGGGGGCCACGTCGCTGCGCGGGAAAGTGGATCACGTGGGGGCCCGCCCCGGCCCTGTCATCGCCTGCACGACCACAACATAGCCGCCCGCGCGGATCTCGCACGGCGAGGTCGCCCACCGGGGGGTGACGCCCCTCGGGTCGACCCGACGAAGGGCAGGTCCGGGCCCGCGACACCCGGCTGCGGGCACGACGCGCGGCAGGACGGGACGACCCGCGCACCCGACAGGGGGCATGATGAAATCGTCCCTGGACGACGAGCCCGAGAGCGAGGCCCGCATGTCGTTGCTGCGACGAGTGATCGGCGGGGTGCTGCGTCGGCTGCGGCTGAGGCAGGGCCGCACGCTGCGCGAGGTGGCCGAGGCGGCCGGGGTCTCCGTGCCCTACCTGTCGGAGGTCGAACGCGGCCGCAAGGAGGCCTCCTCGGAGGTGCTGGCGGCGATCTGCCGGGCGCTCGGCATCCACCTGTCCGACCTGCTGGAGGAGGCGCGCGACGACCTGCGCCGCGTCGAGCCGCGCATTCCGGCCGCGCCCCGGGCGGGCCTGTCCCGGCTGGAGCGGGCGGAGGGCGGCCGGCCCGACGCCGCCACCCCCGTCGCGTGGGTCGGCCCCCGTACCGGCGGCCCGCTGCTGCACCTGGCCCCACGCACGGGCGGTCCGACCCTCCGGGTCGGGCGGCCCGCCTCCACCGTCGGCGGTCGCCGTGGTCCGCGTACCCGTGTCGCGCTCGGCTGCGCGCGGACGCGGGCGGGCGCGTGGGCATCGACCCTCGCCTAGGCCGGCCGGTTCTGCCGCAGGCTGATCTGCCGCCGGCAGAATCGTTGGCTCCGCGCGGGCGGCTCCGCGCAGGCTGGAGGGGCCGGTCCCCCGGGCGTCCTCCGGTCGCCCGCCGGCGCTGTCGGAAGGACGGACGCGATGATCGGTCTCGACGTGCGGATGCTGGACGGTGGACAGCCGTCCTTCGGTGACCAGGTGTTCGATCGGCTGCTGAAGGAGCGGATCATCTTCCTCGGCACCGAGGTGACCGACGCCTCGGCGAACCAGATCTGCGCGCAGATGCTGCTGCTCGCCGCCGAGGACCCGGAGCGGGACATCGTGCTCTACGTCAACTCGCCGGGCGGCTCGGTGAGCGCGGGGATGGCCGTCTACGACACGATGCGGTTCGTCCGCAACGACGTGGCCACGGTCGCGCTGGGCTTCGCCGGCTCGATGGGGCAGTTCCTGCTCTGCGCGGGCACGGCCGGCAAGCGTTACGCACTGCCCCACTCGCGGATCATGATGCACCAGCCCTCCGGCGGGATGGGCGGCACCGCCGCCGACATCACCATCCAGGCGGAGAACATGCTGCACGTGAAGCGCACCATGCAGGAGCTGATCGCCCGGCACAGCGGGCGCAGCCTGGAGGAGATCCAGCGGGACTGGGACCGCGACCGGTGGTTCACCGCCGAGGAGGCCCGCGAGTACGGCCTGATCGACCGGGTGGTCACGAAGGCCGAGCAGCTCCCGGCGAACTGACGGGCCCGGGCCGCGACGGGAGAGGCCCCGGCAGCGTCAGGTCACACCGGCGCCGGACGCGCCCCCTCGATCCGCGTCCGACCCCCCGGTACGCGAGGGCCGCCGCTGTGCCGGCCGTCGATACGGGAAGCCTATTGCGGCCGCTGGGATTCCGCGCGGATCGCGGGGCACAGCGTCTTGCCGACGAATCTCGTTACATCAGGCGACGGCCCGCAACCGCCCCCACCCGGTGGCGTCGGCCGGTCACGTCGTCACCGGCTCACCCCGATGCCGTACGCGCGCATCCAGGTGTCGATCTCCAGCAGCGGCAGCACCAGGTGGGCCGCGTTGACGTGCGTCATCGTCCGGTTCCCCGACTCGATCAGCGCGCGGACGCGGTCGGGGTCGAACAGGCCGTGCAGCGGCGAGGTCTCGTCGACGACGAGCTTGTTGACCGCGCCCAGCACCGCGGCGTCGTACCCGGGGTCGTGCATCGCCGGGTAGGCGCTCTTCCGGCGCCGCAGCACCTCCTCCGGCACCAGGTCGGCGACGGCCATCCGCAACAGGCTCTTCTCCCTGCCGTCGGCCTTCTTCATCGACCAGGGCGTGTTCCACACGTACTGCAACAGCCGGTGGTCGCAGAACGGGACCCGGACCTCCAGGCCCGAGGCCATGCTCAGCCGGTCCTTGCGCTCCAGCAGCACGGACAGCGGCCCCTGGAGGCTGAGGTAGAGCGCCTCCCGTACACGCGCCTCCGCCGGGTCCTCGCCCGGCAACCGCGGTACGGCGGCGCAGAGCCGCCTGTAGTGGTCGCGCTCCAGCTCGTCGGGCCGGATCCGCCTGAGCACGTCGGGTGCCAGGCACTCCCACAGCCGTGGTGCGTCGCCCAGCCACGGGAACGTGTCCGCGCTGAGGGTGGCGGGATCGTGGAACCACGGGTACCCGCCGAAGACCTCGTCGGCCGCCTCGCCGGAGAGCAGGACGCGGGCGTCGGTGCGCTCCCGCACCCCCGCGAAGAGCAGGTACATCGAGGCGTCGAACTGGCCGCTGATCGGCCGGTCCATGGCGCGCATGGCCAACGGGCGCGCGTCCGCGACCGCCGCGGACGACAGCGCGACCACCGTGTGGTCCGTACCGATCCGCTCGCTCGCGATGCCCACGTAGGGCGCGTCGCGTTCGGGCCGCAGGACGGTCGGGCGGAACGACGCCTCGTCCTCGGGGAAGTCCACCGAGAAGGTGGCCAGCCTGCCCTCACCGCGCGCAGCGAAGGCGCGCGCGGCGATCGCGGTGGTGGCCGTGGAGTCCAGCCCGCCGGAGAGCAGCGTGGCGATCGGCACGTCGGCGACCAACTGCTGGTGCACCACCTCGTGGAGCAGGTCCCGCACGTTCCCCACCGTCGTGGGCAGGTCGTCGGTGTGCGGATCGGTGGTGAGCCGCCAGTAGCACTCCTGCCGTACGCCCGCGCGGTCCACCGTCACCACGTGTCCCGGCTCGACCTCATGCAGTCCCCGCAACGGGGTCTGGCCCGGCAGCGCGAGCCGCCGGTTCAACAGGACCGGCAGCATCGCCTCGTCCACCGACGGGCGGAACACCGGGTTGGCGAAGATGGCCTTCGGCTCGGACGCGAAGAGCACGCCGTGCGGCAGCGGCGCGTAGAAGAGGGGCTTGATGCCGAGCCGGTCGCGGATCAGCACGAGTTGCTGCCTCGGTGCGTCCCACACCGCGAAGGCGAACATGCCGACGAGGCGTTCGGCGCAGGCCGGCCCCCACTCCCGGTATGCGTGCAGCACGACCTCGGTGTCGGAGCGCTCGACGAAGACGTGCCCGCGTCGTTGCAGTTCGGCGCGTAGCTCCCTGAAGTTGTAGACCTCACCGCTGTAGGTGAGGACGGTCGCGGCGTCGGGCGCGACCATCGGCTGGCGGCCACCGACGAGGTCGATGATGGCCAACCGGCGGTGCCCCAGCGCGACGTGCCGGTCGACCCACACGCCGTGGTCGTCGGGGCCGCGCTGCCGCATCGTCCCGGTCATCTCCCGGATCAGCTCGACGTCCTCCCCGAGGTCACGGGTGAAGTCGAGCCAGCCGACGATTCCGCACATTTTCCCTCTCCCCAGAAGTCACGCGGCCGCGGTCCGAGTCAGACTCTTCGCTCGGCGCATCGGTTTGCTCAGCGATGGAACGAGACACGTCGCGACGACGGCCACCGACGTCACCATCGCGACCCGCAGCCCGAACCGGTCGCCGACGATGCCGGCGACGACCGCCCCCACCGGCATGACGCCCCAGGTGACGAACCGGTGCACCGCGGTGGCGCGGGTCGACATGTGGTCGGGGGTCACGAGGTGGCGGATGGTCAACGCGTTGGTCTTGAAGGCCCCCGAGCCCGCCCCGTAGACGAACGTGCCGACGCTGATCATCACGGCGGCGTACTCGCCGAACGCGCAGACCGTGGTGACCAGTCCCGCCACGATCGGCACGCTCACGATCCCGAGGGTCGGCCCGATGCCGAAGCGCCGGGTCAGCCACCGGGCCAGCAGCGTGCCCACCGGGAAGCCGGCTCCGCCGAGGCCGACCGCGAGGCCGAAGACGGCCGGGGACAGGTGCAGGTGGTTGACCGCGAAGATCGCCACCATGGCCATGTACATCGCGATGCCGAGGTTGTAGACCAGGCCGGACGCCATGATCAGGCGCAGCAGCGGCTGCTGGAGCACGAACCGGATCCCGGCGCCGACCTCCTGCCAGACCGGTTTGCGGTCCACGACGGGCACCGGCGCCGCACGGTGGCGGATCAGCAGCAACGTGACCATGCTGACGAGGAACGTCACGGAGTCGGCGAGCATCGCCCGCACCGCTCCGGTCAGGCCCACCACGAGGCCCGCCAGACCCGGCCCCAGCAGCAACGCCATCGACTCGGAGAGGGTCAGCCGCGTGTTGGCCGCGTGCAGCCGGTCGCTGTCGGCGATCAGCAACGGCGCGTACGACTGGTAGGCGATCTGGAAGAAGACGCTGCACACGCCGGTCACCAGCGCGGCCACCACCAGGTGCGCGAAGCTCAGCACCCCGGCGAAGCCGGCGAGCGGCACCGACAGCACGGCCAGCGCGCGGATCCCGTCCGCACCGATCATCGACCGGCGCAGACCCACCCGCGCCACCCAGACGCCGGCGGGCAGCCCGATCAACAGGTACGGCAGCTTCACCGCCGCCGCCAGCAGGCCGACGTCGAACGCGCTGGCACCCAGCGCCTGCGTCGCCGCCAACGGCAGCGCGAGCATCAGGATCTGGTCGCCGACCAGGCTGACGCTCTGGCCGCCCCACAGCCACCGGAAGTCGCGCCAGCCCTGCTTCGCGTCCTCGCGTCCCCGTACGCCGACACTCATGACCGGGCACCTCCCGGTCGACACCGCGCCACGGTCATCGGTCGGCCGCTCCCAGCAGACAGCCGAGCATCGCGCCGCTCTTCACGGTGACCGCGCCCGGCCCGGTGGCCGTGTCGAACCGCATGAGACAGCCGGTGGGCACGCCCCCGACGCAGAACGGGCTGATCACCGGGTTGGCGAGCACCTCGTCGGTGCGACCGGACTCGTCCAGCATCACCCGCACCGGACGCCGGACCGGCGTGACGAGCTCCTGCGCCACGTAGTACTCGGATTCCGTGCCGGTACGCACCAGCTCGGCCCAACGCTCCGGCCCGGTGTTCGCGCCGAAGAACACCTCCAGCGACGACAGTCCGGCCGCACCCTTGAGCACGAAGTGCTCCTGCCGCTCGACGAGCAGCCGGGGCAGCTCGTACGCGCGCCCCCGCCAGTGCACCCGGCGCTCCCCCAGCACCCTGCTCCACGGCACGAAGCGCCGTACCAGCTCCCGGTCCTGCTCGGACATCCACGGCAGGCCCTCGGACAGCCAGGCCAGGACCTTCTTCGAGTCGACGAGCCGGGAGGTCTGCGACGGCACCGCGTGCATCCCGCCCTTGATGGCGGTCAGCAGCGGCGTCATGTCCCAGCCGAGCTGCCCCGCCTCGTCCTCGCAGAACTGGACGACGCCGAGCAGGTCGGTCGGCCGGATCTCGTCGAGCAGGTGCGGCAGCCGCGCGAAGCGGGCGGGCAGGCCGTGTTCGCCCAGCAGCTGGACCTGCATGTCGTTGACCCGGCCACGTTTGCCGGGGTCCTCCAGCGTCCCGATCAACAGGGCGCCGGCCGGGAGGCTCAGCTCGGCGCAGGTTCTCCTGAGCAGCTCGGCGAAGAGCGCGAAGATGTCCTCGCCCGCGAGCGGCGGCAGCCCCGCCGCCGAGCGGACGCGGTGCCAGGCGCGACGCTGCTGCTCGAACTGCACCATGCCGCCGATGCCGGCGCCCACGTTGATCTCGACGAACCGGGGGCCGTCCTCGCCGATGACGACGTCGGCGCGGACCACGTCACCGGTGTGCCGCAGCTCGAACGCCTCGTCCGGGTTCGCCCGCTGGTATTCGGCCGGGTCGACCCGCAGCGCGGCCATCCGGCCCGCCAGGTCCGGCGCCAGGCGCAGCACCGTCTGGTGCGACAGCTCGACCAGGCGCCGGGTGGCCGCCAGCAGCTCCCGGTACGCGTCGAGCGGCATGACGACGGGCTCGGCCGCGATCGGAAAGCCACCCATGGGAATGTCCCGCATGTGGTCGGCGAGGATCTCGGCCACCCGCGCCGACGGCAGTCCGCTGAATGTCATGCGATGAGGCTCCTCGTCGACGATCCTTCGGGTACGGGTGCGAGAAACTCGTCGAGGTCGACGTGGCGGGCGCGCCGTACGCCGGGAGAGTTCGCGGGGTAGTCGAGCCGTGGGGGCCGTTGGGCGTCGTGGAAGTAGACGGCCTCGAGGAAGCCCTGCGCCGTCTCCGCCACGAACGGGTTCGCCACCAGGAAGTCGCGCACCGCCGGGGTGTCCCGGCGGACCCGCAGCCACAACCGCTTGCCGCCGAAGTGGTTGGGCGGCAGGATCACGCGCGTACCGATGAGGCGCTTCGACTGGTACGTGCCCTTGCTGAGGAAGGGCTCCGTCCCCTGGAAGTCGAGCTGACGCACCCCGTTGGCCGCCGCCCACTCGATGAGCAGGACGTTCATCGCCTTGATCGCGCCGTTCGAGTAGTGCACGTCGGCGCCGTCGCGCACTCCCACCAGCCGCGACGTCAGCACGCCGGTGGCCGGGTTCCAGTGGCACATCCGCCCGGCGATGCGCTCGCCGTCCTCGGTCAGCACAAACAGCCGGCCGGTGCGGAACAGGCATTCGTACGCCGACTCCCTGGATTCCGTGCGCTGCCGGGCGCCGTGCCGGTTGCGCATGGTGGCGCTGTAGTAGTGGTCGTAGAAGTGGTCGAACCACTCGGCATCCCGCACGATCTCGCCACTCCACCGGTGCCTACGCGAGTTCTTGCGGAAGTTGCGTCGCTGGTTCTTCGAGATCCGGCCGAGCACCGCCTCCGCGTCGTCGTCGAAGTCCACCACGAAGTGCACGCGCATCGGCAGGACCAGCGACGCGTCGGCGGGCATGCGCCGGGCCTGCGCCGCACTCGTGCCGAGGATCGTGATGTCGGCGTCCGGCAGCCGGTCGGCCGACCTGAGGTCGCGACCCCGCAGGGCGGTGGTCCGGCGCACCGCCGTCCGCTCCCCGTCCGCGCCGCGGCGCTGTTCGGTGAAGTCGAGCGTGTAGGCCAGGCCCTCCGGCAGCCCGGAGTACGAGATCGACAGGCCGCCGAGATCCGAGCGCACGGCGGGGAACCGGGCCCAGTCCCTGGTGTCCCAGGCGACCCGGGCCCTGGTCAGCAGCGGATGCCCGCTGTTGCGCCAGTGGTAGCCGGCGTGCAGGCGCAGCCGTCGAAGAAGGGGGACGCGGGCCGGCGCGATCGTTTCAGACACTGGATCGGTTCCTCGTCACTGCGCCGTGATCGCCTGGACAGGGCAACGGCTCGCCGCCTCGCGCACCGCGTCGTGCAACTCGGCGGGCGGCCGGTCGTTCAGCAGCACGACCGTGCCGTCGGCGTCGTCCTGGTCGAAGAGTTCCGGCAGCGCGAGCGCGCACTGCCCGGAGCCGACGCAGAAGTCGCTGTCGACCTGGATTCGCACGTGTTCTCTCCTTCGTTCACCAGGTGACCGGCAGCTCGTGCACGCCGTAGACGCTGACGTTCGTCTTCAGCGGCACCTCGTGCGGTGCGACGGCCAGCGCCAGCCGGGGGAAGCGCCGGAAGATCGCCGGCAGCGCGACGCGCATCTCCATGCGCACCAGGTTCTGGCCGAGGCACTGGTGGATGCCGTAGCCGAACGCCATGTGCCCGGCCGTCCGGCGGCCGAACTCCAGCCGGTCCGGCTCGGGGAACCAGCTCGGGTCCCGGTTCACGGCGGGCAGCGAGATCGTGATCGACTCGCCGGCGCGCAGCAGGTGCCCCTCGAACTCCACGTCCTCCAGCGGCGTGCGGGGCACCCCGAAGTGGAAGATCGTCAGGTATCTGAGCAGCTCCTCCACCGCGTTGTCGATCAGCGCGGGCTCCGCCTGAAGCCGGGCCAGGTGCTCCGGGTGCGACAGCAGGGTGAAGGTGCTCAGGCCCAGCGAGCCCGCCGTGGACTCGTGCCCCGCGGTCAGCAGCAGCACCCCGATCCCGACGATCTCCTCGGTGGCGAGCGTGCCCTCCGCCGCCAGCATGCTCAGCAGCCCGCCGGTGTCGGTGTAGCGGTCCACGACCAGTTGCCGCAGCAACCCGTACAGCTCGTCCATCGCCCGCGAGGCGTCCTCCGCGCTGGCCTCCAGGCTGAACAGCGTCGCGCTGTTGCGCTGGAACTCCGCCCGGTCGCGGTACGGCACCCCCAGCAGCTCGCAGATCGCCAGCGACGGCACCGGCAGCGCGAACAGCGACACCAGGTCGGCCGGCGGCCCGTGCTTCTCCATGGCGGTGAGCTGGTCGTCGACGATCCGCTCCAGCAGCGGCCGCATGTCCTTCATCCGCCTGGCGGTGAACTTCCCGGCCAGTTGCAGCCGCAGCCGGGTGTGCTCCGGCGCGTCCATGTCCACCAGCCAGCCGGGCAACGCGGGCGCGCCGAAGAACGGGTCCGCGCTCGGCCGCGCCACCGGCGCCCGCTTGAACTCCGACCGCGCGCTGAACCGCTGATCGGACAGCAGCCTCCTGGCCAGGCCGTGGCTGGTCACCAACCAGCCGACGTGCCCGTCCGGGTAGACCATCCGCCGGATGGGCGCCTCCTCCCGGTACTCCGCCAGCTCGGCTGGCGGGTCGAACGGGGCGACCCGCGCTGTCGGCAACGGAACCGGCTTCATATCCTCACCTCTTCCTTCAGGAACTCGGCCAGCCGCCGCACCCCGGTGTCGATCTGGTCGACGTCGAGGTAGCTGCACGACAGCCGCAGCTGCCGCTCGCCGCCACCGCCGAGATAGAACTGGGCCATCGGGGTCCAGAGCACGCCGTACTTGCCCGCCGACCGCTCCAGCAGGTCGACGTCCGCCTCGACCGGCAGGCGCATGCGCACGAAGAACCCCCCGTCGGGCCGGTTCCACTCCAGCCGGCCGGAGCGCGCGTCGCCGAGGTGCGCGTCGAGGGCCCCGATCAGGTGCTGGAGGTTGCGCCGGTAGAGCTCGGACTTGCGCCTGGACAGCTCCATCAGGGAACGGCCGTGCTCCAGCAACATGCCCGCGATCACCGCCTGGCACAGCGGCGACGTGTTCACCGTGACCATGGTCTTGAGCGTGGCGAGTTCGTCGGCGAGCAGCCTCCCGCCGTGACCCACGCGCTGGTCGGCGACCACGTAGCCGACCCTGGCGCCGGGGAAGCACACCTTGGCGAACGTGCCGATGTGGATGACGCGTCCGGCCTCGTCGAGCGCCTTGAGCGGTGGCAGTTGCTCGCCGGGCGGCGCGGTGAAGGCGTACGCGTCGTCCTCCAGCACGAAGAAGTCCTCGCGCTCGGCGAGCGCCAGCAGTTCCCGCCGCGCGGCCAGGGTCATCCGGCTGCCGCCGGGGTTGGAGAAGTCCGGCGCGACGTAGCACGCGCGGACCCGCCCGCCCGCCTGCCGGGCCTGCCGGCAGGCGGTCGCGAGTGCGTCAAGGTCGATTCCCGCCGGGGTCTCGCCGATCGCGCGGCGCTCGACGTCCAGCAGCCGGGCCGCCCCGGTCATCCCGACGAAGCAGGGATCGGCCACGGCGAGCACGTCGCTGCCGGAGCGGAACAGCGCGCGCAGCACCAGCAGCATCGCCTCCTGCGCGCCCACGGTGATCACGATGGCGTCCGGGTCGACGTCGATGCCGTGGTCGCGGGCCAGGGCGTCGCGGACGATGCCGTTGATCAGCCCCCGGCCGGGCCCGTACTCGTAGAGCAGCCGTTGCGCCTGGCCGGGCGTGCGGCCCTCGTCGCGCAGGTGTGCCAGGAAGCGGCCGGTGTACCGCTGGACGTCGATCTCGGTGAGGAAGTCCGGGTGCGGCGCGCCGGGCGCGAAGGAGATCGCGTCCGGGTACCTGCCCATCACCTCGTTGAGGAAGCCGATCGACCCGAGCAGCGGGTCCCGCAGCGACGGGTGCAGGGACTCCTGGTCGAGCCAGTCGCCGCTCACCGGCGCGCTCCCGAGCGCTGCCAACGCCGTTCGACCTTGGCCAGGACGTCGTCGCTGTAGGCCCGGAGCGCCTGGGCGTACGCGAACTCGGCCAGGTACTCCCGGAACACGTCCAGCGGCTCCTCCGCGATCGTCAGCATCCGCCGGTTGGCGGCCACGGCCGGTGCGCCGAGTTCCCGTACGGCGCGCTCGATCGCGTCCGGCATGTCCTGCGGCGCGACGACCTCGTCGCAGATCAGCCGGCCCTCCGCGCTCGCCGCGGGGATGCTCCGCCCGCCCAGGATCACCTGGCGGGCGAGCCGCGCCCCGGCGAGCCTGGTGAGCCGGAGGTTGCCGAGCCCCGGCACGATGCCCTCCTCGGCCGCCGGCAGGCTGAAGTAGGCGTCGGGTTCGGCGATCACGCGATCGAGTACGAGCAGCAGCTGCATGCCACCACCGATGGCGAAGGAGTCGACGGCGCCGATCCACGGCTTCGCGACCGTACGCTCCGACCAGGGGCCGGCCGCCGCGTCGACGAGCAGGCCGCGGCACATCTTGTTGATGTAGCCGAGTTCCCGGCCCAGCAGGAACTCCAGCAACGGGATCGCGCCGTTGCGCAGGTCCTTGAGGTTGATGCCCGCGCTGAACACCCGCCGACCCTGGTAGCGGGGGTGGTGCACCTCCCCGCCGCGCAGCACACCGACGCGCACCTGCTCGTCCAGCAGCACCAGGTCGACGGCCGTCTCCAGGTCGGCGATCAGGCCGGCGTCCTCTGCGTTGAGGCAGTGGGCGTTGCGGAAGGTGACCTCCGCGGCGTGCCCCCGGCGTTCGACCAGCACGGCGTCCAGCTCCACCACGCCCGTACGCCGGAAGTCGGCGAGCAGCCCGAGGGCCCGCGGGGTGGGCATCAGCATCGCGTCGATCAGGTGCCGCCCGGCCGTGGCCGAACGCAGCACCGCCGCGCAGAAGATGCCCTGGTCGATCTCCCGGCCCTCCTTGTCCGCCTGCGTGTGCCGCAGTTCGGCGCCCATCTGGGCGGCCGACGGCACGAGCCCGGGAAACCGCTCGGCGGCGGCCGAGACGAGGGCGGGCAGTCGCGGATGGCTGGTGCGGCCGTCGGTGAGCAGGTCGTAGACGGCGTCCACGTGCCGGGCGAGGAACGCGCGGCGCGCCGCCCGGCAGGCGGCGTGGATCCGGTCGGCGGCCTGCCGCTGCGAGTCGTCGCGCGCGGCCTTCGTGGGCAGGGCGGCCAGCATCCCCTCGCCCACGGCGACGTACGCGGCCAGTTCCCGCGCGTCGTCGTCGAGCACGCCGACGAGGCTCGGGGCCGTCGCCTCCCACGCCGGCGCACCGGTGGCGATCACGTGGCGGCTCCCACGGCCAGCCGACGCAGTTCGCGGTCGCACGCGGCCAGGTGCACGCCGAGCGCGTCGTCGTACTCGGCGGCGGACGCTTCGAGCAGCAGTTGCCGGCGCACCGCGAGTTCCTGGTCGGACACGCGGCCCATCAGTACGGTCGCCGTGTGCACCGCGTCGTCGAGGTCCTCGCTGACCTGGTCGACCAGGCCGAGTTCGGAGGCCTTCGCCACGGAGATGTCCATCCCCCAGATCACGATCTGGCGGGCCCTGGCGACCCCGAGGTTCTGCACCAGCCGGTAGACCGACATGCCCGGCCAGAAGTGCCCGTCGTTGACCGGCAGCACGAGCACCAGGTCCGGCGCGCCGATGCGGAAGTCGACGGCCAGCAGCAGGTCGAGCGCGGGGCCGCCACAGGGGCCGCTGGCCACCGCGACGTTCGCGGCCGGCAGCCGCTCGAGCCTGCGGACCGCCCGTTCCCACCGGTTGACGTCGCGGATGCCGACCTCGCCCGGCCACACCCGGCTCTCCGCCGCCGTGCCGTCGAGCCGCAGCACGACCACCGTCCGCCCGGCGCGTCTCTCCACCTCGTCACACATCGCGTTCACGGAGGCGGTCAGCTCCGCGAGCGGTCGCGTGACGTCGACCGTCAGCGCGAGTCCGAGCCCGTCGGACACGCCTGTCAATTCGAGGTGCCTGCTCATCGTGGCGGCCTCCCCTTCCGTCACCAGGCCACCAGGGCCATTTCGATAGTTGATCCGGGTCCCATCGTCATGAGGACGCCGAATTCGCCGGGCGCCGCGTTCCGCTCGGCGAGCAAACGCTCGTAGGAGAAGAGAAAGGACCCGCTCGACAGATTTCCGTGCTCCCGGAGGACACCTGTCGTGTGTCGCACGTCGTGTCGGGACAGCCCGAGATTCGCGCGCACGGAGTCGATCACCTTCTTGCCACCGGAGTGGATGATCCAGTGCGAAATGTCGGAGCGGCGCAGATCCAGCCCGTCGAGCAGCTTTCCGAGCGCGAGCTCGGCGTGCGCGCCGACCACGTACGGCACGTCCTGGTCGAGATGGAAGCTGAACTTGCCGTGGTCGTCGTCCCAGTCGTAACGCATCGCGTCGACGGCGTCGGGAATGATGCAGCTGGAGAAGCGCAGGAGCGCCGGACCGGTGGGAGCGTCGCCGTCCGGCCTGCACACCGCCACCGCCGCGGCGCCGTCGCCGAACAGGCTGTTGACGACCGACGAGCGCATCGTGCCGTCGAAGACGTACGCCGCGGAGCACGCCTCGATGCAGACCATGAGCGCCAGTTCGCCGGGGCGTGCCCCGGCCCAGCCCGCGACCGCGGTCAGGCCGTTCAGCCCCGCGTTGCACCCCATGCCCACCACGTCGAGGCGCGAGCAGTGCACGCTGATGCCCAGTTCTTTGATCAACAGCGCGGAGAACCCGGGCGTGATGAACCCGGTCGACGAGACGCAGCACAGGTAACGCACGTCGGACAGCGTCGCGCCGGCGGCCTTGAGGCAGGCCTCGACGGCCTCCCTGCCCATGGCCAGACCGTTGGTGACGTGTTTGCGCAGCAGTTCGCCCTGGCTCTCCGTACACCTCGAACCGTCGGGCCCGAGTGGCGGCAGCGTGAGGCCCCGGCGATCGATCGCGCTGTTGAGGAAGACCGACCTGATCCGCGGGTCGGTGATATGGAATTCGTCGAGCAGTTCACGCTGGCTGTACGACGTCGTCGGCACCGCGGTGCCGACCCCCACAATGCGCGGGGAATCGACCCGCTCCTTCACCCCGAGCCTCATCGACCTATTCCTCCCCATGAAGTCGAGCCGGCTAGACTCGCCGTCGTGTCCAATGGAGTGCGTTACGAGAAGAGCGGCCATGTCGCCGTCGTGACCCTCGACCGGCCCGAGGTGCTCAATGCGATGGACCTGCGCATGCACCAGGAACTCGCCCGGGTCTGGGACGATTTCGAGGCCGACGACGACATGTGGGTGGCCGTGCTCACCGGCGCGGGAACCAGAGCCTTCTCCGTCGGCCAGGACCTGAAGGAGCTGGCCGAACGGGTGCGGGCGGGCAGCGCGGGCACGGCGACCTTCGGCAGTCGCGGCAAGCCCGGCTGGCCCCGGCTGACCGAGCGGTTCGACCTGACCAAGCCGGTCGTCGCCAAGGTGCGCGGGTACGCCATGGGCGGCGGCTTCGAGCTCGCGCTGGCCTGCGACATCGTGGTCGCGTCGGCCGATGCGACGTTCGCGCTGCCCGAGGCGCGGCTCGGCCTCATGGCGGGCGCGGGTGGCGTGTTCCGGTTGACCAGGCAGGTGCCGTGGCGCAGCGCGATGGGGCACCTGCTGACCGGCCGGCCGATGACCGCCCGACGCGCCTTCGAGCTGGGCCTCGTCAACGAGGTGGTGCCCGCCGACGAGCTCGACGCGTGCGTCGACGGTTGGGTGGCCGACATCCTGCGGTGCGCGCCGCTGTCCGTGCGGGCGATCAAGGAGGCGGCGACGAAGTCGGTCACCATGCCGCTGGAGACCGCGTTCTCGACCCGGTTCGTCTGGGAGGAACGGCGGATGCACAGCACGGATGCCGTCGAGGGGCCGCTCGCGTTCGTCGAGAAGCGCGAACCGCGGTGGCGGGGCCGCTGACCCGCCCATCAGCCGAGATAATCTTCCGCGCCGCCCTCGCGGACGGTGTCCAGGGTGAAGCAGTGGAAGCCCCCGCCGAACAGCCGGCGATGCCGGTGCCGGACCGGTACGACGGTGAAGCCGTTGCGCTCCAGCGTGCGCACCAGCTCCGGACATGCCTCGTTGACCAGGACCGTCCCCGGGTCGACCGAGAGCACGTTGAGGTCGATGAACGGGCTGGTGAGGATCAGGTCGTCGTCGTCGTAGCGGGGGAAGTTGTCGCCCTCCGGCTCGGGCGCGACGATGTGGTCCCACCTGCGCAGCGGCTCGGGGAGCTTCTCCACCACCTGGGCGGAGCGCACCAGCAGGGTGCCCGGCCGCAACGCCAGCACCATGCTGTCGATGTGGCTGTCGCTGAGCTGGTGCACCCGGTGGATGCGGAAGCGCCCTTCCAGGTGGCGTTCGAGCCAGTCGCACGCCAGTGCGTGGTTGGCCGTCGAGACGTTGGCGACGACGTCCCGGCCCAGTCGCAGGCACTGGGCGCCGTCGAACATCATCTCGAACCCCACGTCGTACGGTGAGGGACGCGGATCCTCGATCGCCTCGGTGGGCCCGCCCGCTGTGCCGGTCCGGACGTAGGACAGGTCGAACGACGCGTCGGTCATCAACGGCCGCGGCATGACCGTCCATCGCGCACCCCGTCGGAAGTACTCGGCGAAGATCGGCTTGAGCAACTGCGTCTCGAAGTACCGCGAGCGGATCATCGGTGGCGTCTCGATGATCTCGTCGCCGAGGATCAGGGTGTTGTCCCGCACGTTGAGCGGCGGGACGACGGCGGCCGACCACGCCGGCGTGGCCACCTCCACGGTGGACGCGTCCACGTCGAGCGGCCGGTGGACGGTGACCGACAGGGACTCGAGGGTCTTCGCGATCCCGTCGAGGTCCTCGCACAGTTCAGCGACGTACCGCTGCTTGATCGGCACCCGGCCGGGCTCCGGCGTCGACCCGCCGGCGCCCCGCGCCGCCAGCCGCGGGTAGTACCACTCGGTGCGGAACGACCGGTTCTCCCTGATGTTGTCGTGGAAGAAAAGATCGAATGACAGCTCGCGCTCGTGCGACACGTAGTTCTCGGCCGACCCGACAATTACTTCCTTGAGCGGCGACCACTCATCAAAGCTGTTGAGCTGCATGCACTCCCCCGGGGCTGCATCCGATTAGTCTGCGCCGGACACCCCGCGGTGCCAGTGGTTCGGCTCCGCCGGGAGGTGTCAAGGGGTGCGCAAGACTCTGACCGACAAGCGCTTTCATTCGCTGATCCGGGCGCCTGAGGCGTTCGTAATCACCTAATCACAGAGAATCACCTCGGTACATGTGATCCACGTCACACTATTTGGGTCGTCCCGCCTTTGAGCCTTCCGGTAGTCTCGCCAACGCGGTCCACCCATTCAGTCTGCTCGATCGAGTCGTGGGTGATCAAAAGAGACGGACGGGGGTCTCTGCGACACAAATTCCGAGTTCAAACGCGGCGGCCATCCGCGCTGGCGATTAATCGCGAGATGGCGCCGAAACAATTCCTGCCCGGAATTCTCGCCAATCCACACAGGAGCGATGGGATTTATGCGCGCCGTACACGAAGGCGATCCGGTCTACGACCGTTTCCAGTTCTTGATGAACGCTCCCGCGTTGTTCAACGCGGTGGCCACCTCGGTCGAGCTGAGGATCTTCCACTTCCTCGCCGACCGGCCGGAGTCGACGTTCGACCAGATCCGCGAGTTCACGGATCTGCCGCAGCACCAGCTCCGCGTCCTCCTTCAGGCGGTCTGTTCGACCGGGCTGCTGACCCGTCGCGACGGTCGGTACGCGAACTCGGCGGTCGCCCAGGACCTCCTCGCCTCCGACGACGAGGACAGTTGGGCGCACATCATCGTCGGCTGGAAGGAGGTCTACTACCCCGCCTTCGCGCAGATGACGAAGGCGCTGCGAGCGGGCACCAACACCGCGCTCGACGCCTATCCCGGCGACGAACCCACGCTCTACCAGCGGCTTTCCCGCAATCCCGAACTCGAGGCGGTGTTCCACCGCGCGATGAGCGCCTTCACGCTGCGCTCCGTCGACGCGCTGGTCGAACGGCCGGAGTTCGCCGAGGTGCGGCACCTGCTCGACGTCGGCGGCGGTGACGGCACGACGTCCATCCGCCTCGCCGCCCGCCACGGTCAGCTCAAGTCGACGATCTTCGACATCCCCAGCGTGTCCAGACTCGCCGACGGCAAGACGACCTCGCTGGCCGACCGGGTCGACCTGCTGCCCGGCAACATGTTCACCGACGACTTCCCCCTCGGCCCGGACGCCGTCCTCTTCAGCCACGTGCTGGAGATCTTCTCCGGCGAGCAGATCCTGGCGATGCTGAAGAAGGCGTACGACGTGCTGCCGGCCGGCGGACGGGTATTCCTCTACGGTTACAACGTCTCCGACGACGAGACCAGCGGCATCTTCTCGGCGCGACTCGGCCTCTACTTCAACGTGCTCGCGAGCGGGCAGGGAATGGCCTACCCGGCGGCGGACTATGAGCGCTGGTTGCGTCAGGTGGGTTTCCAGGATGTGACGACGGTCCGCGGCCTTCCTTTCGAACACGGCCTCAGCATGGGCACCAAATAGCATCGACGACCGAAACAAGCGCGGAACCGGAAGGCTGTCCACATGCTTCTCGAGAACGCCCTCGCACACTATTACCCGCAGGTTCAAGAGGCACTGCGAACGCTGCTGGGCAATTCAGGGTCGAGCGAGTTCACGCCCGGTGTCGACCTGCCCGAACTGACGCCCGCGGTGCGTGAGTACCTTTCGGCCTCCGAACTGAGGCACACCCGGATGGGGCAGTACCGCGGCAAGGACCTCTCGCTGCTGGACCTGACCCGCAATCCCGGGACGATGACGACCAAGACGTTCGCCTCGCTGGTCATCGTCGCCCGCGCGGTCCGGCACATCCAGAGCACCGGCGAGCGCGTCACGATCGTCACGCCGTCCTCCGCCAACAAGGCCGTCGCCATGCGCGACGCGGTGCTGCGGGCGATCACCGCCGGGTTGGTCACGCCCGACCAGCTCAACGTCGCGGTCGTCGTGCCGGCCGGCTCCGTGCACAAGATCCGCGCGTCGGAACTGCTCACCGACCCGCACCTACGCGCCCGCAATCCCATCGCGGTGTACCGCGGCGAGGTGGCGGGAACCGTGAAGACGATCGCGCGGAACATGATCGACAAGCACGGGGAGGCGCTGGAGAAGAGCGCCAAGACCAACCTCTGGTACACCCTCCAGTTGGAGAACTACCTGGCCGCCGACGTGGTGCGGGCGCTGGCCGAGGCCGAGTTCTTCCCGCCGGCCACGGATGAGCCGCGGCTGCACGTGCACGCCGTGTCCAGCGCGTACGGCCTGCTCGGGCACGCGTACGGCCGGGAACGGTTCGGCGGGCCCGGCCTGCCCTCGCGGTACTTCCTCGTGCAGCACCTCGGCGCGCCGGACATGGTGATCAGCCTCCACCACGACGGCGAATTCGACACCGCACACCTGCCCGCCTACTCCTACGAGGCGGAGTCCGGCCACTACGTCCAGCGGGAGAGCCCGCACTTCCCGGCGGTCACCTTCGACCCGCGGGAGACGCTGGACCCGACCTTCTACACCAGGACCCCGGTGACCTCACCCCGGATGAACTCGCTGATCCACAACCAGGGCGGCGGCGGAGTGGTCGTCTCGCTCGCCGAGTGCCTCGAGCGGTTCGGCCAGGTGCGCTCCCTGCTGGGCGCGGCCGGTGTGCCGATCGCCGCGAACCCGACCGCCCTGCGCGAGTGGTCGCTGGTCATGGCCGTGACCGGGATCCTGAACGCCATCGACCGGGACCTGGTGCCGGAGGACGACATCGTCGTGCACGGTTCCGGCTGCTACTCCGTCGGCGACTTCGACGAGGTGACCCTCCGCGACATGCACGAGGTCGGCACCGACGACGACTCGCTCAGGAACGTGGTGCTCGAAGCCACCGCGCTGTGACCGCCCCCCGCCGCTCCACGAGGAAGGGAACCTCTCGATGCGCCTGAACAGCTACGACGACTTCTCACCGCTCAAGGAGGTCGTCCTCGGCTCCGCGGCGAACTACCTCGAACGCATCCACGACCTGTCGTTCGACATGTTCGTCAGCGACAACCTCACCGGCGCCAAGGGGTACTACCCGAGCATCACGGACTGGTACGACGCCGCGTCCCGCGCCAGCCGCAACGAACCGCACCGGCTCGCGACGAAGAAGCGCTTCCTCGGCGAACTCATCGAGGACGTCGAGGGCATCTCGACCATCCTCGAATCCCTGGGGGTGCGGGTCCTGCGGCCGATGCCGCTCGACCCGCAGCCGAAGGACGTGGCGACCCCCGCCTGGTCGGCGCCGGTCACTCCCCCGCTGAACGTACGGGACAACACGCTGATCCTCGGCGACGAGATCATCGAGACGCCGCCGACCCTGCGGGCGAGGTACTTCGAGACGCAGTTCCTCAAGCCGATCTTCATGCGGTACTTCGCGCAGGGCGCGCGCTGGACGACGATGCCCCGGCCGATGATGACCGACGCCTCGTTCGACCCGGAGAACGTCGCGAACGCGGCGCCCAACATCGAGGTGCCGGTGCACCCGCAGCCGTCGCCGTACGACGTCGGCCCGGAGATCATGATCGACGGCGCGAACTGCCTGCGGCTCGGGCGCGACCTGATCGTCAACATCTCCAACGCCAACCACGCGCTGGCGTGCGACTGGCTGGAACGGCACCTGGCGGGGCGCTTCCGCGTCCACCGCATGCACAAGCTGACCCAGAGCCACATCGACAGCGTGGTGATCCCGCTGCGGCCGGGCACCCTGCTCATCAGGTCCGAGCGGGTGCTCGACTTCCTGCCGGAACGGCTGCGCAGGTGGGACACGATCGTCTCGCCGGTTCCGGACGTCGGCGACTACCCGCAGTACGACAACGACGATCCGATCCCCGCCAGCCCGTACATCGACCTCAACCTGCTGTCGATCGACGAGAACACCGTGCTGGTCAACGACGCCTGCAAGACGCTGATCCGCACGCTGGAGGACCACCGGTTCACGGTGGTACCGGCACGGCACCGGCACCGCCGGCTGTTCGGCGGCGGCTTCCACTGCTTCACCCTCGACACCGTCCGTACCGGCGGCGCCGAGGACTACCTCAGCTAGGAGGGGCTCATGGCGGTTCTCGACTGCGCATCGGCCCTGTCCGACGCACTGCTGGAGCGGAAGTTCGCACCGTTCTTCGGCACCCCCTGCGGCATCCTGGCGCCTCTCTACAGCCGGCTCGAGGCCGCCGCGAACCTGTGCACCGTCTCGCGCGAGGACAACGCGGTCGGTGTCGCCGCCGGGGCCGCGATGGCGGGGAGGAGCCCCGTCGTCCTGATGCAGAACTCCGGCCTCGGCCAGTCGGTGAACGCCATCGCGTCACTCGTCGTGCCGTACCGGATCCCGATGCTCCTCATCGTCAGCCTGCGCGGCGTCCCCCCGGACTTCACCACGGAGAACATCGTCATGGGTCGTCTGACCGAACCAATGCTCCGCGAGGCGGGGATACCGACCGCCCAGCTCGACGAGGAGAACCTGTCGGCACGCACCGACTGGGCCAGCACCCTCGTCGTCGAGCGCCGCCAACCGGCGGCGCTGCTCGTTCCCCCGTCCCTGTTCGGGTGGCGGGCATGAACAAGACGGCCGCCATCCGCGCGCTCATCGAGGCGACGTCCGCCGACCCGATCATCTTCACCACCGGGTACTCCTGCCGCATCGCCAGGAACGTGGCCGACCGGCCGAACCACTTCTACATGACCGGCAGCATGGGCCTGGCGGCCTCCATCGGAACCGGCATCGCCATGTCGACGGGCAAGCTCGTGGTCGTCGTCGACGGTGACGGCGCACTGACCATGAACCCCGGCTGCCTCATCACCGCCGGCGCGCTCGCCCACCTTCCGCTCTTCCACCTCGTCCTCGACGACGGCCGGTACGAGTCCACCGGAGGCCAGAGCGTCCCGTCGCGACGCATCAACTTCACCGCACTCGCCGAAGCCGCCGGATACACCGGCGTCTGGCACGTCGACGACCTGAGCAAGTTCAAGGAGTTGCTGCACAGCGAGCTGAGCACGTGCGCGACCCCCACGTTCGTGCACTGCGAACTCACCGAACAGGACGAGGCCGGTGCGCCGCCGAGGATCGAGGCCGAACTCGCGCAGCACCAGCTCCGGTTCAGCGGACACCTCGCCGCACGCCGGTGACCACCGGCCGACGCCAAGGCCGCTGAGGCCAGTTCCAAGGCCACTCGTCGGCAATCGTTCCGTGGATGGTCCGTGGCGGTCCGGGCCATCCACGGACCGGGCTGCGACCGACGGTGCAGGCGTTGATGCAGTACGGCCCACTTCACTAGGGTGGGCGGTCGGATCGCCGACCCACCGGAGGACGCTTGTTGTCCGAAACACCGGACGCCGGACTCTATCTCCGCAGCTACGACCCGATGATCATGCCCGATCACCTGACCTGGCCAGAGGTGGATCCGGCCCGGAATCCGTTCGACCCGGACGCCGCCCCGGCCATCATCCGGTCGCTGCCGGCCGCCGCAACGGTCCCCACCCGGCCACCTGGCCGCTCCGGCAGACCGGAGGTGTACGACTGGGGACAGCAGCAGGGCACCCGGTGGGCCGATCAGATGAGCTTCGCGATCGTCGGTCACTACGGACGCTGGGCGTCGGGCTGGCGGTGGGGCGTCGGCGAGGCGGACTTCAGCGGCGGCCCCGTCCATGCCTGGTGCTGCCCGACCCACAGCATGGGTAGCCCGGAGCAGACGCTCGGCGTGGTCACCGAGTCTCTGGTGGAGTGGCGGGGGTGGCTGGAGGAACTGTCCGAACGCTTCGACCGGTTCCTGCCGCCACTCGCCGCCGACCCGGCCGACCCCGACGCCTGGGAACGTGCGGTGCTGCACCTCGTTACCGTGGTGGTCGACCGGACCTGCGCCGACGGCCACTGGAAATGGCACTGCCGGCAGGTGCTCGGCTGGTTTCTCGGCCTGACGGGCGTACCGCCCGCACGGCACAAGCCGCTGCTCGACCATTCGATCGACGGCCGTTTCGACGACTTCCGCGCTCCGTCGAACCTCCTGATCCTGGACGTCGCCGAGCGATTCGGCCGGGCGGTAACCGGTCGGTGATCATGTCGATCGCGGGCGGGTGCGTGACGTCCGACGGCGTGCACAGGAGTTGATCCTTCCAAGTTCACCGTCGCTCAGCCGATCCCACGATCGCCTCGGCCGCCGTTGTGCGGCTGGTCTTCGCCAGCTCCAACGAGGTCACCGGACGACTCGACCAGATCGATGAAGCGTCGAAAGATCGGCCACGGAATCTGCCCGCCCCCGACCTGCACCAGCACACGATGTGCCGGCTGCGGCGTGAACGGGCCGTCATCCGGAGTCGCGTCAGGGATGACGACCGCGACATGCCCGTCTGCCTCCGACATGCCGGTCAGCTCGTACTGCCAGGCGTCGTCGGGCAGGCTGTAGTACGAGCTCACCTCGTACAGCTCGGTGCCGTGGAACCAGACCTCCACCAACAGATGATCGCAGAAGCCGCGGTCGGATCACCCAGGCGGATCGAAGCCGGCCCGTCCGGCCGGAGGCCGCCAGCAGGCCGGTCGGGCGGGCGCGGCGGACCGCAGCCGGACGGCGTGCGGAACGAGGCGGGACGCTGCTCAGGTGACTTACTGCCTGATCTTCGAGGTGCCCCCGGCAGGATTCGAACCTGCGACACACGGTTTAGGAAACCGTTGCTCTATCCCCTGAGCTACGAGGGCGCGAGCGCCTAGTCTAGCGACCTGAGGTTCGCCTGGGGTGGCAGGGAGTGGCCCACGTTCACCCACGTCACCCGGCCCCCTCTTCTCCCAGCCCAGCGACCGGCTGCGGTGAACCGCACGGGCTGCGGGACCAGTTGTCGGCGCGCGGGGGCACCGCCATCGACGAAGTGACCACACGCACTGCGGGGCACTGCCTAGCGGTTGAGGTAGGCGGCCAGGCCGCCGAGCTCCTCACTGGCGATGAATACCGACCGTACGTGGAGGATCGCCTCCTCGACGTGGGCGGGACAGCCCCACGCCGAGTCGCCCCACGAATCAGCAATCTTGATCTCGGCCACCTCCGCGCACCCCTGCGCGCCGCCGAGCTGGCAGCGTTCGGGGTGCGGCGTGGTGACCTGGGCGGCAGCGGCGGCACGCATCCGGGCGGCGAGTTCCGCGGCAGCGGCGGCGCGCTGCTCGGCCTCGGCGCGAAGTTCCCGCTCCGCGCGTACCGCTTTGGTCAGCTCGTCATGGGCGGCCTTGGCGCGCGCCTCGGCGGCCGTCTTCGCCTCTTCGATGTGGTGGCGTTCGATGGCCAGGGCGGCGGTGCCGGCGAAGACCCGGGTGAGGGCGAGGTCGGTGTCCTGCGGGACGCGCGCGGTGCGGTGGTACATGGCGAAGGTGCCCAGCAGGCTGCCGTCGCGGGCCAGGATCGGCGTGGACCAGCAGGCAGCCAGCCCTGCCCGCTCGGCCAGGCTGCGGAACTCCACCCAGAACGGGTCGGTGGCGATGTCGGTGACGATGACCGGTTCCCGCCGGTGGGCGGCGGTGCCGCAGGACCCGACGCCTTCGCCGGTGGCGATCCCGTCGATGGCCTGGTTGTAGAAGTCGGGCAGGCTGGGCGCGGCGCCGTGGCGTAGGTGTCGGCCGTCAGGATCGGCGAGCAGGACGGAGACGAGCACCTCCCGGGGCGCGAGGTTCTCGATGCAGCGGGCCATTCCGTCGAGCACCTCGGTCAGGGGCGCCTGGCGGGCGATCTGCTCCAGCAGGGCACGGTGTTCGGCCATCAGCCGCTGGGCGTGCATGACCTGCGTGGTCTCCACGCCGATCACGCGTATCCCGGTCACGGTGCCGTCGGCGTCCCGGCGCGGCTCGTAGGTGAAGTCGAAGAACGCCTCTCGCGCGTGCGGACCGACGCCAAGCACGACCCGGGCGTCCCGGCCGGTGTAGGGCTCGCCCGTGCGGTAGACCTCGTCCAGGAGAGCGATGAACCCCTGACCGGCGAGTTCGGGCATCAGCTCGGCGATCGCGACCCCGGTACGCGCCCGTTCTTGACCGATCGCGGCGAAGAACGCCGGGTTCGCCGTCTCCACCAGGTGCGCCGGCCCGGCGAGCGCCGCGAAGACAGCGATGGACTGCCCGAACAGGGCTCGCACATCCTCCTGAGCCGCTTGCCCGGCAACCGCCGGATCCGCAGCGATGGCCCGGTGCCGTGGTACCGCCGTCATGTGTGCCTTCCCCTCACCCGTGCATCACGTCGAACGAGTGGTGGTTCGCCAACGGTGAGGCCGCAAGGATACGGGCAAGGCGGCGCGGCCGCCGTGCGGTACGGCCGGCGTGACGACCCGGCTGGCGCAGCGGCGCGGGACGACGATGGGCCGCCGGGGCGCGACGAGCGCCCCGGCGGCCTGTCTTGTCAGCGGATCGTCAGCCGTTGTTGTCGATGAGGCTGGCGATCTGGTTGTAGATCAGGTGGGCCTTTGCGCCCTGGTTCGACGGGCAGCCGCCGAGGTGGTGCAGGGCGATGACCCGGTGGCTGGAGTTCAGCACGGGCGAGCCCGAGTTGCCGCCGGAGGTGTCGCAGCTGTAGCTGATGTTCCAGCTGTTGTAGTTCGCGTTCTTGACGGTGCACGTCGCGCCGTTCTGGGTGTCCTCGAAGATCGAGAGACGCTTCGGGCTGCCGTCGCCGTGGCCCGGGATGTACATCCGGGTGCCGGTGGTGGTGGCGGTCGTCGCCAGGTACAGCGTGCCGAAGCTCTGGATGCTGGTGAAGTTGTTCACCGAGTACAGGGTGTAGTCCAGCTCGCTGGACCCGCCGCTGCTCACCTTGTAGAGCGTCGCCCCGCTCACCTTGGTGCCGGCGCCGGGGTTGTTGCCGCCGCAGGTGGCGCACTGGTAGTTGAACTGCATCTCGCTGCCGCTGACGGCGGACTGCGTGGAGAAGCAGTGCTTGTTGGTCAGCATGCGGTTGGTGTTGCCGACCCGCCAGGTGGTGCACATGCCGCCGCCGCTGATCAGCAGCCGCGCCACGGCCCTGCCGCGGGCGTACTCCGTGGGGTGGCTGTTCTGGTAGCAGACCACGTCGCGGCGGGCGTCGGTGCTGCACACCGACTGCGTGGAGAAGTTGTGCTGCGCGATCTCGGTGCGGTCGTAGCCGCGCCAGAACCGGTCGATGGTCGCGACGTTGCCGCGGGAGGCGCGGCTGCTGTGCAGCGTCACCACCGCCGTGTCGCCGTCGACCGACATCGCCCAGAAGCCCGGCTGCCCGTCCGTCGTGTAGTCCGAGCCGGTCGCCCGGTTCAGGTACCGGTCGTACCGGTAGCTCTCGCGGCCGTCGGGGCTCGACACCGTGACGTAGTCGCCGTGGGCGAGCCGCAGCGCGCTGAAGTGCACCTTGACGTACGACGCGCCGGGGTGCCGGATGACCTGGGTTCGCCCGTCGCTGGCGGAGGAGAGCGCGCCGTCGACGGTACGGAGCTCACCGACCGTGGTGACGCCCTCCGCCTGGAACTGCTCCGACTCGGGCGCCCGCTGGGACTGCGGCGCGACGGGCTGAACCGCGTACGCCTCCGCGGCGGGTACCGACATGACGCTCAGCCCGAGCGTGCAGGCGCCGAGTGCGACCGCCGCCGTTCGCAGGCGGCGTAGGGCAAGTTTCATCGTCGCTCCCTCCGAGAGACCAGCACTGGACGTGCTTCCCGTCTTCATACACGAGGAGGAGCAGACATGTAAATATGTCGATGGCTTCCCACGATGCTGGACATGGCGGGACGACGCCTCCGCCCACGACGGGCGGACCCGGCGGAGGAACGCCGCCGCCGGTCAGGACCGGCCGGAGCTGATCCGGTCGAGGTGGGGCGCGAGCTCGTCGGTGATCAGCAGGTCGCGGCGGATCTCGTCGTGCGGGTAGCCGGCCCGGCCCACCATGTGCGCCGCGACGGGCGCGGTGGCGAGCTGAAAGGCGCCGACGAGGACGAGGGTGGTGATGTCCACGCCGGTACGCAGCCGCAGCGCGCAGCCGAGCAGGACGAGCAGCAGGCCGAGCACCTGCGGCTTGGCCGCCGCGTGCATCCGGGCCAGCAGGTCGGGGAAGCGCAGCAGCGCCGCCCCGGCGGCGACGCAGAGCAGCGCGCCGGCGATCAGGCAGACCGAGGCGGTGACGTCGAGGACGGCGTCGAGCGTCACTTGTCGTTCCTCCGGGCGGCGAAGCGGGCGACGCTGACCGAGCCGACGAACCCGAGGATGGCGAGCACGACCAGTACGGGCAGCGCGGTGGCGTCGCGGCTGTAGGCGGCCTCGGTGGCGATGGCGGCGACGACGACGGCGAGCAGGACGTCGGTGGCGACGGCGCGGTCGAGGATGGACGGTCCGCGGATGATGCGGACGAGGGTCAGGCCGACGGCCACGGCGAGCAGCGCGGCGACGGTCACGGCGACGACGGTCATCTGGGTGCCCCTTCCAGGTGGGCCGGCTCCGGCGGGCCGGCGGGGTGGGGTTGCGTGACGCGGCTCAGCTCCTCGGGCGAGCCGATGGCGGCGACGATCCGTCCTTCGAGGTCCAGTACGCCCTGCCGGAACCGCTCCACCTCCTCGCGGCTGCGTACGCCGATGACGTGCACGTAGAGGGTGCCGGTCGCCCGGTCGGCCTCGATGATGAGGCTGCCCGGCACCAGCGACAGCGCCTCGGCGGTCAGCGTGAGGTTGAGGTCGGTGTTGACCCGCAGCGGCACGGCGATGATCGCGCTGAGCGGGGGCTGCCCGAACCGCACCGCGAGCCAGGCGATCTGGGCGGAGGCGACCACGAGGTCCCGCAGGAAACGCACCCAGAACCGCGCGAGCGGAAGGGGGCGGATCCGCCCGGCGAAGGTCACCGGCGGCAGCGGGAACACCGCCAGCAGCACGACGGAGAGCACCAGCCCGCTGATCACGTTGGCCCAGGAGAGGGTGCCCCACAGCAGCACCCAGACGCTGGTCAGCCCCGTCACGGCGACGATCCGGTTGCGCCGGCGGGCCTTGCGGGTCAGCGGCGGGTTCGCCGGTGGGGTGGGGGTGGTCGGAGTGGTCGGAGTCGTCCGGTCACTGGTCACGGGGCACCGTCCGGGAACACGGCCTCGACGTACGGGGTCCTGCGCAGCAGGTCGTCGGCGGCGTCGGTGCTGATGTCGAACAGCGGCCCGGCCACCGCGGTAAGCGCCAGGCCCAGCACCACCAGGGCGGCGGTCGACCCGATCATCAGCCGGGGCAGCACGACGCCCGACGCCTCGGGCCCGGGTGCCCGGCGCGGCTGCTCGGCGCCGTCGGTACGGGCGGCCCGGACGGCGTCGCCGGCGTCCGGCATGTCCGGGTGCGGGGCCCGCCAGAAGGCGAGGTTCCACACGCGGGCGATGGCGTAGAGGGTCAGCAGGCTGGTGAGCAGCCCGCCGGCGACGAGCGTCCACGCCAGCGCGCCGCCGTCGTCCACGCCGGCCTGCACGAGGCCGAGTTTGCCGAGGAAGCCGGAGAACGGCGGGATGCCGGCGAGGTTGAGCGCGGGCACGAAGAACAACACGGCCAGCAGCGGTGACAGCCGGGCCAGCCCGCCGAGCCGGTCCAGGGCGGTGCTCCCGCCCCGCCGTTCGACCAGGCCGGCGGCGAGGAACAGCGTGGTCTGGATGGTGATGTGGTGCACCACGTAGAAGATCGCCGCGGACAGCCCGAGGGAGGTGCTCAGGCCGACGCCGAAGAGCATGTAGCCGATGTGGCTGATGAGGGTGAACGACAGCAGCCGTTTGACGTCGGACTGGGCGACCGCGCCGAGGATGCCCACCACCATCGTCAGCGCCGCCACCACCAGCAGCAGGTCGGCGGTGCGGCCGCCGGGGAACAGCAGCGTCTCGGTGCGGATGATCGCGTACACGCCGACCTTGGTGAGCAGGCCGGCGAAGACCGCCGTGACCGGGGCCGGGGCGGTCGGGTAGCTGTCCGGCAACCAGGCCGACAGCGGGAACACGGCCGCCTTGATGCCGAAGGCGAGCAGCAGCATCCCCTGCAACACCAGCCGCAGGTCGTCCGGCAGCGCGTCCAGCCGGTCGACGAGCTGGGCCAGGTTGAGCGTGCCGGTCGCGGCGTAGACCAGGCCGATCGCGACCAGGAAGATCAGCGACGACAGCAGGCTGACCACGACGTACGTGGTGCCGGCCCGGATCCGGGTCTCCGTGCTGCCCAGGGTCAGCAGCACGTAGCTGGCCACCAGCAGGATCTCGAAGCCGACGTAGAGGTTGAACAGGTCGCCGGAGAGGAACGCGTTGCACACGCCGGCGGTCAGCACGAGGTAGGTCGGGTGGTAGACCGACAGCGGGGTCTCCTCGTTGCCGTCGGCCGTGCCCTGCCCGATCGAGTAGACCAGCACGCAGAGGGTGACGGCGGCGGAGACGACGAGCATCAGCGCGGCGAGCTGGTCGGCGACCAGGACGATGCCCAGCGGCGCGACCCAGCCACCGACCTCGACGACCAGCGGCCCGTCGACGGAGGAACGGACCAGCAGCGTCGCCGCCACGGCGACGGTGGCGGTGAGCACGGTGAGGCTGACCCAGCGCTGGGCGCGGGGCCGGCCGACGAGCAGCAGCGTCAGGGCCGCGCCGAGCAGCGGCATCACCACCGGCAGGGGTACGAGCCAGGTCATCGGCCCCTCCCCGCGTCCCCGGCCGGGCTGACCGTGGCGTCGGCGGCGGGCACGGTGGCCAGGGCCGGGTCGCCGTCGGAGTCGCCGTCCGCGCCGTCGGTGTCGGCGGTGCCCGGCCCCTCGTCCCGGTCAGCCAGCTCCATGATGCGGCGGTCCTCGACGTCGTCCTGCACCTCGTCGTGACCGTTGAGGTGCCAGCTCCGGTACGCCAGGGCGAGCAGGAAGGCGGTCATGCCGAGGGTGATGACGATCGCGGTCAGCACCATGGCCTGCGGCAGTGGGTCGCTCATGTCCTCCTCGGCGGTGGTGCCGACGATCGGCGGCCCGCCGGCCTTGCCGCCGGTGAGCAGCAGGAGGTTGGCGCCGTTGCCGAGCAGGATGACGCCCATCAGCACCCGGGTGAGGCTGCGTTCCAGCAGCAGCGTCACCCCGGCGGCGAAGAGGACGCCGACCACGAGGACGTAGGTCAGGTTCGGACTCACACCAGCTCCTTCGCCCGGTCGTCGGTCTGTTCGGTCTCGCGTTGGTCGGTCTCCTGCTGGCGGTCCATCTCCGCGCCCAGGCTGCGCAGGATGTCCAGGACCAGGCCGACCACGATGAGGTAGACGCCGACGTCGAAGAAGACCGACGTGACGAAGTGGACGTGGCCGAGGACCGGCACGTGCAGGTCCAGCAGGGCGCTCTGGAGGAACTCCCCGCCCAGCAGCATCGCGGCGACGCCCGTGCCGACCGCGACGAACAGCCCGGCGCCGAGCACCGCGCCGGCGTCCACCGGGGCGGCCCCGTTGAGTTCCGTACGCCCGCCCGCCAGGTAGCGCACGGCCAGCGCGAGCCCGGCGACCAGTCCGGCGGCGAAGCCGCCGCCGGGGGCGTTGTGCCCGGAGAAGAGCAGGTATATCGAGAAGAGCACGATGGCGTGGAACAGCAGCCGGGTGACGACCTGGAGGATGACCGACTGCTGACGGGTGGTGGCGCCGGTGGTCAGCCAGCGGGGCCGCGACGACTCGGTGCGGCCGACGCCGGGGATGCCCCTGCGCAGGTCGAGGTCGCGGGAGTGGCGGAAGATGAGGCTGGCCACGCCGGTGGCGGCCACCACGAGCACGGCGATCTCGCCCATGGTGTCCCACGCCCGGATGTCCACCAGGGTCACGTTGACGATGTTCTTGCCGCCGCCATAGGAGACCGCCTCGTCGGGGAAGCCGACGGAGATCGGGGTGGCGATCCGCGCTCCCGCCGCCACGTACGCCATGCCGGCGGTGACCACGCCCACGGCGACGCCGAGCGCGATGCGACCGCGCCGGCTGGACCGGATGGGCCGCTCGGAGAACTTGGCGGGGAGGTGGCGCAGGACCAGCACGAACATGACGATCGTGACGGTCTCCACCAGGAACTGGGTCAGGGCCAGGTCCGGCGCGCCGTGCAGGATGAACATCAGCGCGGTGCCGTAGCCGGCGACGCCGACGAGGATCATCGCGGTAAGTCGGCGCCGGGCGCGGGCGGCGGCCACGGCGGCCACGATCACCACCGCGGCGGCGACGGCCTGCAACGGGGTGTCCCACAGCTCGAACCGCTGCGGCCAGGGCATCCCGGCCAGCAGCGCCCCACCCGGCAAGGTGATCATCACCAGCAGGATGACGCCGAGGTAGAACGGCAGGGAGCCGCGCTGGGTGGCGCCGGTCAGCTCCACCGCCAGCCGGTCCACGCCGCCGATGAGCCGGTGGTAGACCGCCGCCCCGTCGAAGGGAAGCTGGACCGCCGCACCCAGCCGCCCCCGGTGCCGCAGGGCGAACAGCCCCACGCCGCCGGCGACCGCCAGCGCCGACAGGCCCAGCGCCAGGGTCGGCCCGTGCCACAGCGCGAGGTGGTAGCCGGGCTCGGCGCTCGGGTACTGGTCCGCGTACGGGGCGAGGACCTTGTCGACGGCGGGCGCGAGGAGCCCCACCGCCAGGCCGGCGGCGGCGAGCACGACGGCGGGCGCGAGGAAGGGCCACCGGACGGGCCGCGCCCGGGTGACGGGCACGTCGCCTTTGGTGGCGAACGCGCCCCACACGAAGCGCAGGGTGTACGCCACGGTCAGCGCCGAGCCGAGCACCACGCCGGCGAGCACCACCAGGTCGGCGGTGCCGCCGTGCAGGAACGCCTCGACTGCCGCCTCCTTCGCGACGAACCCGGCCAGCGGCGGGAGGCCCGCCATGGAGGCCGCCGCGAGGCCGGCGACCACCGCGAGGGCCGGCGCCCGCCGCCCCAGGCCGCTGAGTTCGCGCAGGTCGCGGGTGCCGGCGACGTGGTCGACGATCCCCACGACGAGGAACAGGGTGGACTTGAACAGCGCGTGGGCCAGCACCATCGCCACGCCGGCCAGCGCGGTGTCGCGGGTGCCCGCGCCGAGGATCACCATCAGCAGGCCGAGCTGGCTGACCGTGCCGTAGGCCAGCAGCAGCTTGAGGTCGGCCTGCCGCAGCGCCGCCCAGCCGCCGAGGAACATGGTGATCAGGCCGCCGGCGAGCAACACCGGCCGCCAGGGCGAGACCCCCGCCACGGCCGGCCCCATCAGCGCGACGAGGAACACGCCGGCCTTGACCATCGCCGCCGCGTGCAGGTACGCGCTGACCGGGGTGGGCGCGGCCATCGCGCCGGGCAGCCAGAAGCTGAAGGGGAAGATCGCCGACTTGCTCAGCGCGCCGAGCAGGATCAGCACCAGGGCCACGGCCAGGTAGCCGCCGCCGGGCAGGTCGGTGGCGATCTCGGACCAGCGGTACGTGCCGGCGTGCTGGCCGAGCATGACGAACCCGGCGAGCATCGCCAGGCCGCCCAGGGTGGTCACCAGCAGCGCCTGCATGGCGGCGCGCCGGCTGGCCCGCTTGGTCGGGTCGCTGCCGATCAGCAGGTAGGACAGGACGGTCGTCAGTTCCCAGAACACGTACAGCAGCAGCAGGTCGTCGGAGACCACCAGGCCGAGCATCGCGCCGGCGAAGGCGACGAAGACCGCCGCGAAGCGGCCCAGGCCGGGGTCGTCGGAGCGGAAGTAACGGGCGCTGTAGGCGAGCACCAGCGCCCCGACGCCGCCGACGAGCACCACCATCAGCCACGCCAGGGTGCCCATCCGCAGGGCGACCTCCAGGCCGAGCTGGGGAACCCAGGTGACCGTCTCGACGACCGGGGTGCCGGAGCGGACCGTCGCGGTCCGGGTGAGCGCCCAGACCAGGGTCGCTGCGGGGGCCAGGGCCACCAGGTAGAGGGCTCGTCGCCCCCAGATACGTATCAGTCCCGGGGCGATCACGGCTGCGAGTGCGTGGACCGCCACCAGAACCAGCACATATCCTCCCAGGACTCGACAACCGGTTAGCCAACCCTAACCGGTAAGGGGCGTTACTGCCTACTGCCGATACCGGCCCGGCCGCCTGGGGGCGCCGCGCGGAGGGCACGACGGCGGGTCGTCGACTCCCGGCGAAGAAGTCGTGGCGGTCCCGGGCCCACGCCCACGGCCCGCGCGGACCGCATGGCCGCGCCCCCTGTCGCCCACGCACCTCCTGCCTATCATGATCGGGAGGCGATCACCCACCCTGCGGATACCCTTGGCGGCCTGGTGAGCAGGGCGGACGGCACATCGCACGGTGCGGTCGATCGAAGACGACGGATGGATGTGGGGCGATGCGGAGTCAGGCGCTGGTGTCGACCCGGACGGCCATCGCCGGGGCGACGGGCAACGCCGTCGTGATGGGCGTCGCCGGGGTGAGTACGCCGCTGGGCTGGGTGCTCCTCCCCGGGCTGCTCGGCGTCTCCGCCCGTCCCCGGGTGGCCGCGCTGACCGGCCGCCCCGGCGGCGGTCGCCGCACCGGCCCGGCGCGGGTGCTCGACCTGCCGCCCGAGCGGCCCGACTGACTGCCTGACCATGGCCGCCGGCCCAGGCCGCCGGGCGGCGACGCCGGCAGCGGGCGACGGTTGGCCGCCCCGGCCGGTTACGGCGGTGCCGCCAATCAGCGCTGCCAGCGCACCACGCCGCCGACCACGGTGAGCGCCACCGTCAGGTCGCGCAGCTCCGCCGGCTCCACCTGGTACGGGTCGGTGGGCAGCGCGATGAAGTCCGCGAGCATCCCCGGGGTGAGCCGCCCCTTCAGGTGCTCCTCGTAGGAGGCGTACGCGCCCGCCTCGGTGAAGCAGCGCAGCGCCGTGTCGAGATCCACCCGCTCGTGCGGGTCCACGCCGCCGGGCGGGGTGCCGTCGGGCTGCTGCCGGGTCACCGCGGCGTGGATGCCGAAGAACGGATCCGGGTCCTCCACCGGGGCGTCCGAGCCGAACGCCACCGTCGCGCCGGCGTCCAGCAGGCTGCGCCAGGCGTACGAGGCGAGGTCCCGGCCGGCGAGCATCCGGCTGGTCAGGGGGATGTCGCTGGTGCAGTGGGTGGGTTGCATCGAGGCGATCACGCCCAGCCGGGCGAGCAGCGACACGTCCGCCGGGCGCAGGTGCTGGGTGTGTTCGATCCGGTGCCGCAGCCGCCGTACCGCCCCGGCGACGCCCGGGTTGGCGCCCGCCGACTCCTGCCAGTTGGCGTACGCCCGCAGCACCATCTCGTTCGCAGCGTCGCCGATGGCGTGCGCCGCGACGGCGATGCCCGCGCCGGCCGCCTTCGCCACCAGCCGCTCGAACTCCTCGGCCGGGGTGACCGCGATGCCGTGGTTGTGCGGCTCACCCTCGTACGGCTCGGTCATCAGGCAGGTGTGCGAGCCGAGCGCCCCGTCGGTGAAGATCTTGACCGGGCCGGTGCTCAGCCACCGGTCCCCGTCGCCGGTGGCCCAGCCCCGGTCGATCACCTCGTCCAGGGCGGTCGACGGGATCGTCTTGTGCACCCGCAGCGGCAGCTCGCCCCGGGCGTACAGGGTCTCGTAGGCGGCCCGGCAGTCCTGCCCGTCGAGGTCGTGGATGCTCGTGAGGCCGGCGGCGAGCAGCCGGGGCAGGTGGGTACGCAGCTGCGCCACCAGGTCACCGGCGAGCGAGGTGCGCATGACGTCGTACGCCGCGTCCCCGGCCGCCTCCCGCAGGATGCCGGTCGGCTCGCCGCGGTCGTCGCGGACGATCTGCCCGCCGATGGGATCGGGGGTGTCGGCGTCGATGCCGAGCCGCCGGAGGGCGGCGGTGTTGACCCAGGTGGTGTGCCCGTCGATGCTGGGCAGCACGGCGGGCCGGTCCGGGCAGACGCGGTCGAGGTCGGCCCGGGTCGGCTGCACCGGCCGGTCCCACTTGTGGCTGTCCCAGCGCCCGCCGAGCAGCCAGGCGTCGGGCGCCAGGGTGGCGGCGTGCCGGGCGATGCGCGTCAGCGCCTCGTCGAGGCTGGTCGTGCCGCGCAGGTCGACCTGCTCCAGGCCGCGCACGTAGAGCGCCGAGTGCAGGTGGCTGTCGATCAGCCCGGGCAGCACGGTCATGCCGGCGAGGTCGACCCGGCGTGCGCCGGCGCCGGCGCGGTCGCGGCACTCGTCGAGGTCCCCGACGGCGACGATGCGCTCACCGCGTACCAGCATCGCCTCGGCGTGCGGACGGGCGGGGTCGAGCGTGTGGATCCGGGCGTTCTCGAAAACCGTACCGGTCATGGGCTGCCTGCTTCGACGGTCGGGCGGGGCCGTCCATGCTAGACAGCCTCCGGCCCCGGGCCCAGGGGCACCCGGGGCGCGCGGTGGCCGGAACGGGCCCGCCGGGGGCCGCTTGCGGTACGCTGCCGGGCAGTCACTACTACGACCTGTCGTGGTTGTCGTCGGGCATCCCCTCCGGCGGCCCGACACGGAGGTGCCGGATGGCTGACGACGCGGAACTGACCGCGTGGGCGCTGGCCGCCGGCCGGGGTGACCGCAGCGCCGCCACCTGCCTCGTCCAGGCGACGCAGCAGCAGGTCCGGCGCTTCCTCGCCGCGCTGGTCTCGCCCCGCGAGGCCGACGACCTGACCCAGGAGACCTTCCTGCGGGCGGTGCGGTCGTTGCCGTCGTACGCCGGACGCTCCTCGACGCGGACGTGGCTGCTCGCCATCGCCCGCCGGGTCGCGGCGGACCACGTCCGCACCCTGACCTCCCGGCCGCGCACGGTGCCGATGCCGGACGGCTACGACGCCCCCGACCCGGCGCACAGCGGCTTCGACCGGCAGGTCGTGCTCGAACGCCTCGTCGCGGCGCTGCCCAGGGACCGGCGGGAGGCGTTCGTCGCGACCCAGGTGCTCGGCCTGTCGTACGCCGAGGCGGCGGAGGTGTGCGGCTGCCCGGTGGGCACCATCCGCTCCCGGGTGGCCCGGGCCCGCGAGGATCTGGTCGCCGCCGTGCGCAGCTGGTCCGAGCCGGACGCGCGCCGTGGCGGCGACGCCACCGGCTGAGCCGCGTTCCCCGCGCTGACCTGCGGGAAGAGCATGGTCCACGAAACTGCGCGGGAACCAACCGCGCCCGCGGGCCGACTACCGGTACATGGGGTGTGAGCAGTGGCGTGAGGTGCTGTCGGCGCAGTTGGACGGGGAGGAGACCGCCGCCGAGCGGACGGCGGTGGCGGACCACCTGGCCGGCTGCGACGGTTGCCGGCGCTGGTACGACCAGGCCACGGCGGTGAGCCGCCGGGCGCGGCTCTCGGTCGCCGTCGCCGGTGACGACCTCACCGACGCCATCCTCGCCGCGCTGCCCCCGCCGCCCCCGCGCCGGCGGCGGGTGCGGTTCGTGTTCACCCTGCGGGCGGTCCTGGGTCTGGTCGGGGCGCTGCAGCTCGTGCTGGGCCTGGCGCAGATCGGGCGCGGCACGGCGCACGCGCACGCGCACGCGACGGCCGGCGGGTTGATGTCGGGGCACCTGTGGCACGAGTCGGCGGCGTGGAACGTCGCCGTGGGCGCCGGCTTCCTGTTCGTCGCGGCCCGGCGCACCCCGCCGACGGGGCTGGTGCCGATGCTGAGCGCCTTCGTCGGCGTACTGGCGTTGCTGTCGGTCAACGACCTGCTGGCCGGGTGGGTGGACACCACCCGGCTGGTCAGCCACGGCTTCGTGCTCGCGGGCTACCTCATCGTCGTGGCCCTGTCCCGCCCTGGGCTGCGCCCCGACGGCCCGGTCCGGCGCGGCCGTCCGGACGAACCCCGCTGGAGCCTGCCCGCCGACGAACTCACGGAGTCGCCGGGGCTGCGGCTGCTCCCGTCGCCGCATCCCGGCTCCGCGCGCGTCTCCGATCGCCGCGCCGCCTGAACCGGTCCGCGGAACGGGAGCACCCGTCCGGGTCGGAACTTCCCCGCCCCGCCGGCCGACCAACCGGACGTCGTACGACCAAGCGAAGGGACCTGCCCGATGCGCCCGACCCTGTCCATTGGCCCGCGCCGCCGCGCGACCGCGCTCCTCGCCACCGCCGCCCTGCTGGCCGGCGGGGCGGCCGGCTGCGGGTCGTCGGACGGCTCCCCGTCCGCCGCGCCGAGCCCGTCGGTGTCGCTCGACGGCGGGGCGTCGGCGAGCGCCCCGGCGGGGGTGCTCGGCGTCCGGGACCCGTGGGTCAAGGCCGCCGACGCGGGGATGACCGCCGCGTTCGGCACGCTGGTCAACGACGGCGACACCGACGTGACCGTCACGGGCGCCAGCACCGACGTGTCGCCGATGGAGCTGCACGAGATGGCCATGCGGGACGGGCGGATGGTGATGCGGGCCAAGCAGGGCGGCATCGTGGTCAGGGCGAGGAGCTCGCACGCGCTGGAGCCCGGCGGCGACCACCTGATGCTGATGGACCTGCGGCAGCCGGTGCGCGCCGGCGACCAGGTGAGCTTCACGCTGACGTTCGCCGACGGCCGCACCCAGACGTTCACGGCGGTGGCCAAGCCGTTCACCGGCGCGCAGGAGAGCTACGCCCCCGGTCACGGCGCCCCGGGGGCGAGCGCGGGCCCGGCGTCGTGACGGGTCCGTCGACCGCGCGGCCGGTGAGCAGACGCGGCCTGCTCACCGGCGGGGCCCTGGCCGCCGGCGGGTCCCTCGCCGTCGCCGCCGCGCTCACCGCCGCCCGTTCCGGCGGGCCGGGGGTACGGACGGCGGAGCCGGTCGCGGCGGCCCGGATCGGCGACGCGGTCGAGCCGTTCCACGGTCCCCGGCAGGCCGGCGTCGCCACCGAGCCGCAGGCGTACGCGGCGTTCGTCGCGTTCACCCTGCGGCCGGGCACCGACCGCTCGGCGCTGGGGCGGATGCTGCGCCTGCTCACCGACGACGCCGCCCGCCTCACCCGGGGCCGCCCCGCCCTCGCCGACACCGAGCCCGAACTCGGTTTGCTGCCCGCCCGGCTGACCGTCACGTTCGGCTTCGGTCCCGGCCTGTACGCCGCCGCCGGGCTCGACGAGCGCCGGCCGGCGTCCGTGGCCGCCCTGCCGTCGTTCCGCGTCGACCGGCTCCAGCCCCGCTGGTCCGGCGGCGACCTGCTGCTCCAGATCTGCGCCGACGACCCGCTCACCGTCGCCCACGCCCAGCGGGTCCTGGTCAAGGACAGCCGGCCCTTCGCGACCGTGCGGTGGGTGCAGCAGGGCTTCCGGCGCGGCGCCGGTGTCGAACCGGGCGGGCGTACCCAGCGCAACCTGTTCGGTCAGCTCGACGGCACCGCCAACCCGAGGCCGGGCGGCCCGCTGGAGACCGCCGTGTGGGTGCCCGACGGGCCGGCGTGGCTGCGCGACGGCACCACCCTGGTCGTCCGCCGGATCAGCATGAACCTGGAGACCTGGGACCTGCTCGGCCGCACCGACCGGGAACTGGCCGTCGGCCGCCGCCTCGACACCGGCGCCCCGCTCACCGGCGCCGCCGAGCACGACGTGCCCGACTTCGCCGCCACCGGCCCCGACGGCCTGACCGTCATCCCCGACTTCTCCCACCTCACCCGCGCCCACGTCGGCGACGACCGGCTGAAGATCCTGCGCCGCCCCTACAACTACGACGGGGTACCCACCGCCGAGGGGCACGCCGACAGCGGCCTGATCTTCGCCTCGTACCAGGCCGACGTCGCCCGCCAGTTCCTTCCCATCCAGCGGCGTCTCGCCGAGCGGGACCTGCTCAACGAGTGGACCACCCCGATCGGCTCCGCCGTCTTCGCCGTACCGCCCGGCTGCCCCGAGGGCGGCTGGATCGGCCAACAACTGCTCGGCTGACCACCCACGAGGAGAAGCACCAGACATGTACACCCGGCCCCGCCGCCCGACCCTCGCGGCCCTCGTCACCGCCGCGCTGGTCGCCGCCGCGCTGCTGCTCGTACCGGCCGCCCCGGCCGCCGCGCACAACACGCTGCGGGCAGCCAGCCCCGCCGACGGCGACCGCCTGACGACGCCGCCGACGCGGGTCACGCTGGAGTTCGCGCAGCGGCTCGACCCCACCTTCACCACCATCGCGCTGTCCGACGCCGCCCGGCGGAAGATCCCCACCGGGGCGCCGGCCGTCGACGGGACGAAGGGCACGGTGACGGTGGACGAGACGCTGGGCGAGGGCACCTACACCGTCGCCTACCGGATCGTCTCCGCCGACGGACATCCCGTGCAGGGGTCGTACACCTTCACCGTCGCCGGTGGCGGCGACACCTCCGGCGGCCCGACCGGCGCGACCGCCACACCGTCCGCCGCGCCACCTGCCACCGAATCCGCCGCTGCCGCGACCGGCTCCGGCGGTTCCGGTACGGGCGTCGTCGCGCTGGTGGCCGCCGGTGGCCTGGTCGCCGTCCTCGGCGGGGTCGCGCTGCTGCTGCGGCGCCGCCGGACCCGCTGACCCGGCGGCACTCCCCCGCCCCCGACGCTCCGGGGCAGCGCCGCGTGACGCCGGACGCCGCCTCCTTCCGCACACCAAAGGGACACCGACGTGCCAGACACCACCTCCCGCCCCGCCCGGCCCGCCCGGGTCCGGGGCACCGAAACCGTAGCGGGCGACGCCGGGGCGCTCGCCCGCCCGCCTGGCACCCGCGTCCGGGGCCGTGGCGGGATCCTCGTGCCCGTCGCGGCCGTGGCGGCGGCGGTGGCCGTACTCCTGCTCGGGCTGCGGGCCGGCGACGCGCTCGCGGTCGCGATCCCCGGACTGCCGGATCCGGGGCCCGTCACGGCGTGGGCGCTGCCCGTGGTCCGGCTGCTCGCCGACGCCCTCGCCACCCTGACGGTCGGGATGCTGGTGACGGCGGCCTTCCTGCTGCCGGGCGACGGGCGGAGCGTCTCGGCGTACGGCTGGCTGCTGCTGCGCCGCGCGGGCGCGGCGGCCGCGGGCTGGGCGGTGGCCTCGGCGGCGCTGATCGTGCTGACGGTCTCGGACCTGCTCGGCGTCCCCGTGGACCGCCTCGGCGTCGCCACCGTGGTCAGCTTCGCCACCTCGATCTCGCAGGGGCAGGCGCTGCTGCTCCAGGCGGGGCTGGCGCTGGCGGTGGCGGTGCTGGCCCGGGCGGGCGTCTCGCGCGGGCTCGCCGCCGGGGCGGCGTTGATCGCGCTGGTCGGGGTGCTGCCGCCCGCGTTCACCGGGCACGCCGCCGGGGCGGGCAACCACCAGATCGCGGTCTCCAGCCTCGCCCTGCACGTGCTCGCCGCCGCCCTCTGGGTCGGCGGGCTGGTGGCGCTGCTGATGGTGCGGCGCAGCCGGCAGCTCGCCGACGCCGCCGACCGGTACGGCCGCCTCGCCCTGGGCTGCTTCGTGGCCGTCGCGGTGAGCGGGTCGGCCAACGCCGCCGTACGCCTCGGCGACGTGGACCAGCTCTGGCAGTCCCGGTACGGCTGGCTGGTCCTCGGCAAGCTCGCCGCCCTGGCGGTCCTGGGCGCCCTCGGCGCGTGGCACCGGTCGCGGACCCTGCCGGCCCTGCACGCGGGTCGGCGGGGCGCGTTCGCCCGGCTGGCCGCCGGCGAGGTGGTCGTGTTCGCCGCCACCGTCGGACTGGCCGTGGCGCTGTCCCGCAGCCCCACCCCGGTGACGCAGGACCCCCTCGACGCCGACCCGATCACCGAGCTGCTGGGCTTCCCGATGCCCGCCGCACCGACCCCGGAGCGCCTGCTGGGTCAGCCGCTGCCGGACCTGTTCTTCCTGACCCTCGCCGTGCTCGGCGTCGGCGGCTACCTGGCCGGGGTGTGGCGGCTGCACCGGGCCGGGCACCGCTGGCCGCCCGCCCGTACGGCGAGTTGGCTGGCCGGGGTGCTGCTGCTGGCCGCCGTCACCAACCTGGGCGTGGCCCGCTACGCGTACGTGCTGTTCAGCGCCCACATGGTGCAGCACATGGTGCTGTCGATGCTGGTGCCGATCCTGCTCGTCGGCGGCGCCCCGGTCACCCTCGCGCTGCGCGCCCTGCGTCGCCCCACCGACCCGCAGGTCCGCGGCGCCCGGGAGTGGCTGCTGCTGGCGCTGCACAGCCGGCCCGCGAAGCTGCTCACCCATCCCCTGGTCGCGCTGGGCATCTACGCGGGCAGCCTCTTCGGCCTCTACCTCAGCGACCTGCTCGGCACGCTGATGCGCTCCCACCTCGGGCACCTGGCCATGCTCACGCATTTCGTGCTCGCCGGGTACCTGCTGTTCTGGGTGCTCATCGGGGTCGATCCGGGCCGGCCGAGGCTCGCCCACCCGCTCCTGGTGATCATCCACCTCGCGTCGATGATGGCGCACGGCTTCTTCGGCCTCGTACTGATGCAGACCACCACCCTCATCGCCCCGGACTGGTACGTCGCCGTCCACCCCGACTGGGCGTCGTCGCTCATGGAGGACCAGCGGCTGGGCGCGGGCATCGCCTGGGCGTTCGGGGAGATCCCCGCCGCGGTCGTGCTGGTGGTGCTGGTCCGCCAGTGGGTCCGCGCCGACCGGCGGGAACAGGACCGCCTGGACCGGGCCGCCGACCGGGCCGACGCCAGCGGCGAGCCGGACGACCTGGCCCGCTACAACGCCTTCCTCGCCGCCGCCGGCCGAGCCGATTCCGCCGCCCCTGGTGGTTCCGCCACCCCTGCCGGTTCCGCCGGTTCCGCCACCCCTGCCGGTTCCGCCGGTCCCGCCGGTCCCGCTGGTTCCGCCGCCCCCGGCGACGGTCGGGCTGGCGCGCGGGGGCCCGACTGAGGGCGCCTCAGCCGGGCGCCGGTCAGGGCGCGGGCGGGTGGAAGGTGATGGCGGGCCGTCCGGTGGCCGGGTGCGCCGCGACGTCGGCCCGTACCCCGTAGACGTCGGCGAGCAGCCCGGGGGTGAGGACCTCGGCGGGCGTACCGGCGGCGACGACCCGCCCGGCGGCCAGGACGACCACCGCGTCGCAGAACATGGCGGCCAGGTTCAGGTCGTGCAGTGCCGCCAGCGTGGTGACCCCCGAGCGGCGGACCAGGTGCAGCAGGTGCAACTGGTGGCCGATGTCGAGGTGGTTGGTGGGCTCGTCGAGCAACAGCAGCAGCGGTTGCTGGGCCAGGGCACGGGCCAACTGCACCCGCTGCCGCTCCCCGCCGGAGAGGGTGTGCCAGCGGCGGTCGGCGTACCCGGCCAGGTCCACCCGGGCCAGCGCGTCCGCCGCGGCGGCGCGGTCGGCGGCGCTGTCGGACCAGCGCGAGCCACGGTGGGGCGTACGACCGAGCAGCACCACCTCGCCGACGGTGAGGTCCAGGTCCGTGTCGGCGTGCTGGGCGAGCAGCGCGGCACGGCGGGCCAGCGTGACCCGGGGCAGGGTGGCGACGTCGTCGCCGGCGACCGTGACCAGCCCGGCGTCCGGCGCGGCGAGCCGGGCGACGATGCGCAGCAGGGTGGTCTTGCCGCAGCCGTTGGGGCCGAGCAGCCCGACGAGACTGCCCGCCGGCACCACGCAGGTGACGTCGTCGAGGATCCGCCGGGCCGCGGCGGACCAGGACACGCCGGTGACGGCGAGCATCAGCCACGCACCTTCCGGCGGTGCAGCAACACCACGAAGGCGGGCACCCCGAGCAGCGCCGTCAGCACGCCGACCGGCAGTTCCCGGGGCGCGAACAGGGTCCGCGCGGCGGTGTCCACCCAGACCAGGAAGATCGCCCCGGCGAGGACGGCGACGGGCAGCAGGCGCCGGTGGTCCGCCCCGGTCAGGAACCGGGCGGCGTGCGGCAGGATCAGCCCGACGAAGCCCACCGCGCCGCTGACGGCGACCAGCGCCGCGGTGAGCAGCGCGGTCGCGACCAGCAGCAGCCACCGCACCCGGGCGACGGGGACGCCGAGGGTCGCCGCGGCGTCCTCGCCGAAGGCGAACGCGTTGAGCGTGCGCGCGTACGCCGCCATCAGGGCGAGCACGGCGACCAGGACCGGCGCGGCCCAGGCCAGGGCGGCCCAGTCGACGCGGGCCAGCGAGCCGGAGAGCCAGAAGGTGATGCTCTGGGTGGCGTGCGGGTCGGCGACCCAGATGATGACGAACGAGGTCGCCGCCCCGCAGAGCTGCGCGACGGCCACGCCGGCCAGCACCACCCGGGTGGGGGCCAGCGCGGCCCGGCGGCCGGCCACCGCGGCCACCACCGCGAACGCGGCCAGCGCCCCGGCGAAGGCGCCCCCGGTGAGCGCTACGGCCCCGCCGCCGAAGCCCAGGACGAGCACCGCGACCGCGCCGAGCGACGCCCCGGAGGAGACCCCGAGCAGGTACGGGTCGGCCAGCGGGTTGCGGGTGACGGTCTGCATGACCGCGCCGACGGCCGCCAGTCCGCCCCCCACCGCCGCGGCCCCGAGCACCCGGGGCAGGCGCAGCCGCCAGACGATGTGCTCGCGCAGCAGGGGCACCTCGGCGTGCGGAAGCCCCAGGCGGTCGGCCACGACCGACCAGACGGTCGACACGGGGATGTCGGCCGGCCCGATGGTGACGGCCACGCCGATCGACACGACCAGGCCCGCCAGCAGGGCCACCAGCAGCGCCGCCAGGCCGACCGGGTGCGCCGCGCGGAACCCGGCGGGACTGGCGCGGCGGGCAGTTCCGGGACCGGTGGGTCGGGTCGGGTCGGCGGCGTCGGTGCGGCTGTTCGGGTCGGCGGCGTGGCGGGCCACGGCGGTCAGCGGTCCGCCCCGGCGGGGAGCTGCGCCACACCCGCGGCGAGCGCCTCGACGCCGAGCACGACGCGTACACCGGCGGAGGTGGACGAGAACGGGATGACGACGAAGCGTCGCCCGGCCACGGCGGGCAGGTCCTTCAGGGTGGGGTGCCGGGCCAGGAAGGTCCGCTTCGCGGCGGCCGTGTCCCAGCCCGCGTCGACCAGCACGATCGCGTGGGGATCGCGGTCCACGACCGCCTCCCAACTGGTGTCGGCCCAGCCGCCGGTGAGGTCGCCGAACGCGTTGCGCACCCCGACCGCCGACATGATCATGTTGGGGCCGCCGCAGCAGGCCCCGACGCTCGGGGCGTCGGTGCCGGCGTCCCACCAGAGCACGGAGACGTCCCGCGCGCCGCCGATCCGGGCGGCGGCCGTGGCGATCCGGGAGCGCTGGTCGGCGATGAGCTTCTCGGCCCGCTCCGGCACCCCGAAGACGGCCGCCACGTCCCGGATCTCGGCGAACACGTCCTCGACGGTCAGCCTCGCCGGCCGGTGCTGCTTCGGGCATCCGGCCGGCGAGAGGTACGTGCCGATGCCGAGCCCCGCCAGCGCGGCGCGGTCGCCGACGCCCTCGTCGCCGAAGGCACTGTGGAACGAGGCGTAGACGAAGTCGGGCGCCGCCTCCAGCAGCTTCTCCTTCGCCGGGTATTTGTCCGACAGCACCGGCACGGCGGCGTACGCGGCGGCGTGCTCGGGCAGGATCGCGTCGTCCAGGTACGCCGTGCCGGCCATGCGGTCGGCGAGGCCGAGGGCCAGCATGATCTCGGTGGCGGGCTGGTTCAGGGTGACCGTCCGCTCGGGCGGGGCGGCGACGGTGACCGGCGTACCGCAGTTGGTCAGCGTGACCGGGGCGGCGGCCGGCGGGGGCGCCGTGGCCGGGTCGTCGGTGGCGCAGGCGCCGAGCAGGACGACGAGGACGGACAGGGGCGCGGCAACGCGCCGGGACAGGGTGGACCGCACTGCGCGCACGCGCATCGGGACCGCCTTCCAACACCTCGTGGACGGGTCATCGCAGTGCCGTGGCCGGTCTCCTGGCTGACGGGAAATGCGTCCGTGGCCGGCCTTCCCAGGCGTGTGACGCCCAGTGACCTCTTACGACGAGGGCCGCGAACTTCCCGATCACAGTGGCGAGGGCCGCACCGGTCTTCCACCGGCTTCCCGAACACCACGGCAGCGTCACCCTAGCCGCCGGCCGCCCCGGAAGTCACGGTGACGAACACCATCAGGGACGGTCGCGCCGAAGGCGGTCGGCGGGGCGGACGGGGCTACGCAGCGGCCGGCAGGTCGACCACGCGGGTCGCCCAGCGGGCCATCAGCGCCGGGTCGTGGGTGATGAGCAGGACCCCGGCGGCGTGCTGCCGCTGGTAGTCGGTGATGACGGCCGCGAGGTGCGCCTGGGTGGAGGCGTCGAGCATGGCGGTGGCCTCGTCGCAGAGCAGGTAGTCGGGCCGGTGCACGAGCGCGCGGGCGAGGCAGGCGCGTTGCAGCTGCCCGTCGCTGACCGCGTGCGGGCGGCGGGCGAGCAGGTCGGGCGTGAGGCCGACGAGGTCGGCCAGCTCCGCCGCCCGGGCCCGCGCCTGCTCGTCGGGGGTGCCGGTGGCCCGCAGCGGCTCGGCGATGATGTCGGCGAGGCCCAGCCGGGGGTCGGTGGCCGCGCGGGGGCTCTGGAACAGGATCGCGACGCGCGTACGGACGGCGGCGGGCAGCCGGTGCCGGGCCCCCGCCACCCGGTGGCCGTCGAGGGTGACGTGCCCGGCCTCGGGGGCGTGCAGCAGGGCGAGCACCCGGGCGAGGGTGGACTTGCCGCTGCCCGAGGGCCCGCGTAACCCGACCGTCTCACCGGGGGCGACGCGCAGGTCGACGCCGTCGAGGACGCGCCGGCCGCCGTAGGAGACGGCGACCCCGTGGGCCGCGAGCGCGGTGCTGGTCATGCCGGCGCTCCGAGGGTCAGCGGGTGGTGGCAGGCGACTCTGCCCGGTCCGCCCGCCGGGGGCGCGGGCGGGGTGCGGCAGACGTCGGTGGCGCGCCCGCAGCGCGGGGCGAAGGCGCAGCCGGGCGGCAGGTCGGTGAGCATCGGCGGGTGGCCGGGGACGGGCCGGAAGGCCCGTTCGGGCAGGGCGTCGAGCAGACCTGCGGTGTACGGGTGGGCGGTTGCCGCGAACAACTCGGCCGTCGGCCGCCGTTCCACGATGCGGCTGGCGTACATGACGGCGACCGTGTCCGCGACCCGGCGGGCGGCGGCCAGGTCGTGGGTGATGAGCAGGACGGCCCCGCCGGCGTCGCAGCGGCGGCGCAGCAGGTCGAGGGTGTGGTCGACCAGGGGCCGGTCGAGTCCCGTGGTGGGCTCGTCGGCGAGCAGCAGCGGCGGGTCGGGGGCGAGGGCGAGGGCGGTGGCCAGGCGCTGGGCCATGCCGCCGGAGAGTTCGTGGGGATAGCGGTCGAGGTCGGCGGGGTCGAGACCCACCTCGGCGGCGACCCGCTCGGCCGCTGCGGGTGCCTCGCGCCGGGTGTGCCCGTGGGCGCGCAGGGTCTCCTCCAGCAGCCGCCGGCCCGTCCGTACGGGCGTCAGCGCGGTGGCGGGGCTCTGCGGCACCAGCCCGACGGCGCGTCCGCGTACGACGCGGGCGAGCTGGCGCTCGGAGGCGCCGGTGAGGTCGACCCGCTCCCCGGTGGGCCGGTGCAGGCGGGCCTGGCCGGTCACGGTGGCGTTGCCGGGGAGCAGGCCGAGCAGGGCGTGCGCGAGCACCGACTTGCCGCAGCCCGACTCGCCGACCACCGCCAGCAGTTCGCCCGGGTGGACGGTCAGGTGCAGGTCGGTGACGGCCTGCACCACGGCGTCGCGGAGCTGGAAGCGGACGGTCAGCCCGTCGACCTCCAGCAGGCCGGGCCGACCGCCGGCGCCGACACCACCCGCGCCGCCGGAGTCGGCCGGGTCGCCGGTGCCGCCGGGGGTGACGGTGCCAGCCGGGTCGACGGTGCCGGGGGTGGTGGGCGCGGGTTCGCGGGTGGTGGGCGCGGGTTCGCGGGTGGTGGTCACAGGTTCAGCTCCGCTCGTACGCGCGGGTCGAGGCGGTCACGCCAGCGGCCGGTGAGGGCGGCCAGGGCCAGCGTGACGACGACGAGGAGCAGGCCGGGCACGATGCTGGCCCACCAGGCGCCGGTGAGCAGGGACCGCTGCCCGTCATTGATCATGTTGCCGATCGAGGCCAGGTGCGGGGGCAGGCCGAGACCGAGGAAGGACAGCGCGGTCTCGTGCCAGACGGCGTGCGGCACCATCAGCGTGGTGGCCAGCGCCAGCCGGGGCAGCACGTGCGGGAGCAGATGTCGGGTGATCACCCGGGTGCGGCTGGCGCCGCCGGAGATCGCGGCGTCGATGAACGGCCGGGTGCGCAGGCTGAGCAGCTCCGAGCGGACGATGCGGGCGGTGGAGAGCCAGTGCGTCAGCCCGATCGACAGGATCACCGCGCCCAGGCTCGGGCGCAGCATCGCGACGATGAAGATGCCCAGCAGCAGGTGCGGCAGCGCCGCGATGGTGTCGACCACCCGCATCAGCACCCGGTCGACCCAGCCGCCCAGGGTGCCGGCCACCGCGCCGACGAGGCCGCCGATCACGGTGGCGACGAGCGCGGCGACCGCGCCGACGAGCAGCGAGACCCGCAGGCCGTAGAGGCTGCGGTGGGCCACGTCGCGGCCCAGGTCGTCGGTGCCGGCCGGTTGCGTCCAGGAGGGCGCGAGCCGGGTCCGGGCCAGGTCCACCGCGCTCTCGTCGAGCGGCCAGAGGACGGGGGCGAGGAGGCAGGCCAGGCCCGCGCCGACGAGCACGGCCCAGGCGACGGCGGCACCGGCACGGCCCGTACGGAGCTTCGGCCGCCGGGTCCGGGCGGGCAGGGCGAGGTCAGTCATCGAGGCGTACCCGTGGATCGGCGGCGGCGTAGGCGAGGTCGGTGCCGAGGTTCGCGGCCAGCACCACGACGGTGGTGGCCAGGGTCGTGGCGGCCAGCAGCGGGAAGTCGCTGCCCAGCGCGCCCTGGACGGTGACCGCGCCGAGGCCGGGCAGGGAGAACACGGTCTCCACCAGGACGGCCCCGCCGATCAGCTCGGGCAGGTGGGTGCCGACGAGGGTGAGGAAGGGCAGCAGCGCGGTACGCAGGGCGTGGCCGAACAGGACCGTACGGCCCGGCAGCCCGCGCGCCCGGGCGGCGAGGACGTGGTCGTCGCGGAGGCTGTCGGCGACGGCGTCCCGGATGAACAGCACGAACCACGGCGTCTGGGCGACGGCCAGCACGCCCACCGGCAGGATCAGGTGCCGCGCCACGTCGGCGGGGTCGGTGCCGGTGGCGGTGATGTCGGTGAGCCCGCCCGCCGGCAGCCACCCGAGGGTGAGGGCGAACAGGGCGATCGCGGCCAGCCCGATCCAGAACACGGGCATCGACTGCACGGCGTACGCGGTGGCGCGCAGCGCCCGGTCGAACCAGCCGCCGCGCCGGTACGCGGCCAGCGTGCCCAGCAGCAGGCTCGCCACGAGGACGAGGGCGAGCGCGGCGCCGACGAGCAGCAGGGTCCAGCCGGCGCGGGCGGCGAGCACGGAGGTGACCGGTTCGTGGCGGCTGGTCGACCAGCCCAGGTCGCCCTGGAGCAGGTTGCCCACCCAGCGCAGGTACTGCACGGGCAGGGGGTCGTCGACGCCCCAGTTGGCGCGGATCTGCGCCAGGTTCTCCTCGCTGGTGGTGAACGCCGCCGCGCCCGCGTACTGCTGGGCGGGGTCGATCGGCGAGGCCGCGCCGAGGGCGAACATGCCGACGCTGGTGGCGGCGAGGATGGGTACGGCCACCAGCAGCCGCCGGCGGACCACCGCGCCGGCTCCCGCCAACCGCCGCGTCCGGCGTCGGGCGGTGGCCTTCGCCGGCGCGGCTGTCGGGGCGGAGGTCGTCACGACTTCCTCGTCCAGGTGTGGATGTTCCACCAGAGGCTGTTGGCGACGTCGTGCTCGTGCGGCTCCACCCGTGGGGTCACCCCGGCGAGCCCGTCCTTCACCACGTAGGTGTGCTGGAGGTAGGTCAGGAACACCCACGGCATGTCGGTGGCGAGCTGCTTCTGGAACGTGGCGTACGCGGCCTTGCGGGCGGCCGGGTCGGCGTTGGCGCGGCCGTCCTGCAACGCCCTGTCCACCACCGGCGAGCGGTAGGAGCCGGGGTTGAAGAAGCCCTGGCCGGCGAAGGCGGAACCGAACAGCTTGTAGGAGACGAAGTCCGGGTCGTACGGGGTGCCGTAGCCCATGACCAGCGCGTCGCTCTTCATCCGGGGGGTGATCGCGTCCCAGGTCAACCCCTCGGGGGTGATCTTGATGCCCACCTTCTTCGCGTCGGCGGTCACCGCGAGCGCGAGTTCCTTGCGGAGGCTGTCCGTGGCCGGGTACATCAGCGAGAACGCGGCCTGCCGGCCGTCGCGGACGCGGATGCCGTCCGGGCCCGGCTTCCAGCCGGCGGCGTCGAGGGCGGCGCTCGCGGCGGCCGGGTCGGCGGCGGGCTTGCCGACGATCGAGGGCTCGGCGAACTCCGACGTCGGCGGGACCGGCCCGAAGGCGGGCTCGCCCGCCCCGCCGAGCAGGCCGGTGACCATCGCCGCCCGGTCCACCGCGGCGTTCAGCGCCCGCCGCACGGCGAGGTCGGCGGTGACCGGGTTGCCCATCGGCAGCATCACGCCCCGGTAGTCGGCGGTGGGCACCCGCTGCACCCGGTAGCCGGCCTGCCCGTCGAAGCCGGTGGCCAGCTTCGGCGCCAGCTCCGCAACGTCGAACTCCCCCGCCCGCATCCGCTGCGCGCGTACGTTGTCGTCGGCGACGAACGCCACCACCACGCCGCTGTTGGCGGGCCTGCCGCCCCAGTAGCTCTCGTTGGCGGCGAGCACGAGGCGGTCGCCCGGCGTCCAGGACGTCACCCGGTACGGGCCGGTGCCCACCGGCTTGCGGTTGAACTCGGCCTTGTTGATGTCCTGCCCGGTCAGCGCCTTGGCCGGCACGATCCCGAGGGCCAGCCGCTGTGCGAACGGCGCGTAGGCGTACTTGAGGGTGAAGACCACGGTCGACGGGTCGGGCGCGGCGACCGAGGCGAGCATGTCCAGGTCGGAGCGGAGCGTGGAGTCGACCTTCGGGTCCAGCACCGCCTGGTAGGTGAAGACCACGTCCTGCGCGGTGAACGGGCTGCCGTCGTGGAACAGCACGCCCTCGCGCAGCTTCGCGGTGACCGTCCTGCCGTCCGCCGACACGGTCGGCAGCTCGCGGGCCAGGGCCGGCACCAGCTCGTTGCGGGCGTCGCGGGCGACCAGCCCGTCGAAGATCAGGGAGCCGCCGTCGACCCCGAAGTTCAGCACCGGGTTCAGCGCGTCCGGCTCACCCGCCGTCGCCACGACGAGGGTGCCGCCTCCCGCGCCCGTCGACGTGGTCGTCGGCGACGAGCAGGCGGTCAGGGCGAGGACGCCGGCGACGGCCACCGCCGTCACGCGCCTGGACACACGCGTACGCATGACATGCTCCCGGGTCTGTTCGTCGCACGACCGCCCGGTGTGGTGCCGGGCCGGCGTCCTGGTCTGACCGACCGTGCCCGCAGCGGTCCACGGTCACGAGCAGACGGACGCCCCGGCGATGGTCAGGATCATCGCGTGCCGGGGGCAGCCGGCCACTATCGCCAGCATCCCGCAATTGCCAAAGTCATGCAACAAGCGACGACCGGGCATGTCGCCCAGGCCACACCCGTGCGCGTCGAAGGGGGCGGCCGGCGTCCTAGAAACCGCGGTCCCGGCCCCGCTCTTCGATCGCCTGCCGGACGGCTCCGCGCCGGGCACCAGGCGCCGCGGGCGACCGGAAGCAGGGTACGCCGACGCCGCGCGGCCGACCGTACCGGCCGCGCGGCGACGCGGTCCGGCCCGGCCCCGACGCCGCGGGACGCCCCGGGCGGGCCCCACGCCGGAAGCGGCCCCGCACGTCTTCGGCATGCGGGGCCGCTTCCGGTGGCGCGACGGGTCGCCGGACCGCCCGTCGGCGGGTCAGCCGAGGGGCAGGGCGTTCAGCCAGTCCTGCCAGGCCCGCTCGGCCTGAACCGGGTCCTGCCCGACGGCGAAGACGTGGTGGCCGAGGACCAGGGCGTCGCCCCGCTCGGCACCGGAGTGGAGGAAGCGGTAGAGCGCGTCGGGGGTGCGGACACCGACGTAGGTGGGGAGGCCGGCCAGGTCGACGACGCCCTCGATCGGCGGCAGGCCCGCGACGGTGAACCGGACGCGGTCGCCCTCGGCCGGCGGACCGGCGACGCCGAAGGCGTCGGCCACGGCCGCCCACGCCCGGTCCGCGCCGCCGACGCCCGGACGGAACGCCGAGACCGGGGTCGCGGTCCGGCCGGAGAAGTGGGCGAGGTACGCGGCCAGCGTCCCGAGGTACATGTCCCAGCCGACCGCCATCGCCTCGTACTCGGTCTCCCAGTTGTCCCCGAGGACGCCGCTCTGCACGAGCCGCAGGGTCGTACTGCCCCGCTCGCGGCCCTCGATGAGGTATTCCGAGGCCATGAACGTGCCGTCCGGGGCCGGCTCGGTGCGGTCGGCGAGCCGCTTGCCGGGCTCCCACGCGGTGATCGTCGCCTCCTCGGTGTGCCCGGCCAGCGTCAGGCGGGTACGGCCACCCTCGCCCGGCTCGACCTCGCTGCGGCCCATGAACCAGGAGTCGATGCCCGGCCCGGTGGCGATGGCCTCCCACACCTGCTCGGGCGTGGCGGCCAACTCGACGTCCTTGCGCAGCTCGAAGTGGTGTCCCATGTCAGTGCTCCTCGTTCGCGGTCGTGTCTTCGGAGTCGGCGCTGGGGTGCAGGGCGACCACCACCCGGTGCTCGCGGCCGCCGGGGGCGTTCTCGTCGTGGTACCTGCTGACCAGGGCGGTGACGGTGGCCGCCAGTTCCTCGGCGAACGCTGCCCGGTCGCGCGCGGAGGCGAACCGGACGGTGCCGTCGACGGCGAACGTGGCCACCCGCTGCTTCGCCCGCTCGGCGCCGGTGATGAGCGCGCCGACGTCCTGCACCAGGCGGGCGGCCAGCGCGAGCAGCCACCGCGCCGACAGCCGGTCCGGCGACTGCGCCGGGTCGGGCCGCACGGCCGCGAGGGCCGCGGGGGAGATCACGTACGACGCCGCCGTCGCCCGCATGACCCGCTCGGTCACGTTGCCCTTCCGGCGCTCCTCCACCAGCTCGACCAGGCCGTGCTGCTCCAGCGCCCGGAGGTGGTAGTTGACCTTCTGCCGGGGCAGGCCGACGCGGGCGGCGAGCATCGTCGCCGAGGCCGGCTCGGCGAGCGCGGCCAGCAGTCGGGCCCGCATCGGGTCCAGCGACGCCTCGGCCGCCGCCGGGTCCTCGATCACTGCGATGTCGAACATGACCACAGCGTCGCACCGACAGGTTTTCTTGTCAAGACAATCCAGTTGTTCGGCGCGCTCCCTCACTCGTCCACGGGACGCAGGCGTACGCCGCGCAGGAGCTGGGCGTTGAGCGCCACCACGATCGTCGAGGCGGACATCAGGATCGCCCCGACCGCCGGGCTGAGCGTCACCCCGGCCCACGCCAGCACGCCAGCCGCCAGCGGGAGGGCGACGACGTTGTAGCCGGCCGCCCAGGCCAGGTTCTGGATCATCTTCCGGTACGAGGCCCGGGACAGCCGGATCACGCCGGTGACGCCGCGCGGGTCGGAGGAGGCGAGCACCACCCCGGCGGACTCGATCGCCACGTCGGTGCCGGCGCCGATGGCGATGCCCACGTCGGCCCTGGCCAGGGCGGGGGCGTCGTTCACCCCGTCGCCGACCATCGCCACCCGCAGCCCCCGCCGTTGCAGGTCGGCGACGGCGTCGTCCTTGTCGGCGGGCAGCACCTCGGCGAAGACCTCGTCCACGCCGGGTCGGAAGCCGAGGTCGGCGGCCACCGCCTCGGCGACCGGCCGGGCGTCCCCCGTGATCATCACGATCTTGCCGACGCCCTGCTGCCGCAGCTCGGCGATCGCCGCCCGGGCCTCGGGGCGGACCTGGTCCTCCAGCGCGAGGGCGCCGAGCACGCTGGCCGCGTCGCCGTCGAGGCGCAGCAGGTGCAGCACCGCCGCGCCCCGCCGCGACCAGTCGGCCTGCCGCCCGGCCAGGTCGTCGGGCACCTGCGCGCGCAGCTCGCGGAGCAGGGCGGGCCCGCCCACCGCGTACGCCACGCCATCGACCTCGGCGCGGACGCCGCGCCCGGTGAGCGAGCGGAACCCCGTCGCCCGCCGCGCCCCGCCGCGCTCGGCCCCGGCGGCCACGATGGCCCGGGCCAGCGGATGCTCGCTGTCCGCCTCCACGGCCGCGGCCAGGGCGAGCACCTCGTCCTCGTCGCCGCCCCCCGTGGCCGCCACTCCCGACACCACGTGCTCGCCCCGGGTCAGGGTGCCCGTCTTGTCGAACAGCACCGCGTCGACCGTGCGCATCCGCTCCAACGCCAGCCGGTCCTTGACCAGGATCCCGCCCTTGGCCGCCACGGCGGTCGACAGCGCGATCACCAGCGGGATGGCCAGGCCGAGCGCGTGCGGGCAGGCGATCACGAGCACGGTGACGGTACGCACCACGGCGTCGCCGGGGTCGCCGAGCACGGCCCAGGTCACCAGGGTCGCCAGGGCCACCACGGTCGCCACGTAGAACAGCCAGGCGGCGAAGCGGTCGGCGAGCACCTGCGCGCGACCGCTGGACTGCTGGGCCTGGGAGACCAGGCGCTGGATGCCGGCCAGCGCGGTGTCCTCGCCGACCGCCTCGACGCGGACCCGGATCGCCGCGTCGGTGGCCACCGTGCCGGCGACGACCCGGTCCCCGACGTCCCGCGAGACCGGCCGCGACTCGCCGGTGACCATGGACTCGTCCAGCTCGGCGCCGCCCTCGGTGATCCGCCCGTCGGCCGGCACCCGCGCGCCGGGGCGGACCAGCACCAGGTCGTCGACCCGCAGGTCCGCGACGGACACCCGATCGACGCCGCCGTCCGCCGTCACCCGCTCCGCGTCGTCCGGCAGCAGCGCCGCCAGGGCGGACAGCGCGCCCTGCGCCTGCCCGATCGCCTTCATCTCCTGCCAGTGCCCCAGGAGCATGATCGTGACCAGGGCCGCGAGCTCCCACCAGAAGTCCAGGTCGAAGACGCCCAGCGCGGTCGCCGCCGAAGCCACGTACGCCACCGTGATGGCCATCGCGATGAGCAGCATCATGCCGGGCGCCCGGTCGCGCACCTCCCGTACCGCGCCGAGGAGGAACGGCCAGCCGCCGTAGAGGAAGACGACCGTGCCGAGAACCGGGCCGACCCAGGCCACGCCCGGGAACTCCAGCCGGTAGCCGAACCAGTCCATCACCATCTCGCTGGTCAGCACGATCGGCACGGTGAGCGCCAGGCTCAACCAGAACTTGCGGCGGAACATCTCCGGGTCGTGCCCGGCGTGCTTGTCGTGCCCGCCGGAACCGTGCTCGCCGTGCCCGACGGAGCCCTGGCCACGCCCGACCTGCTCGTCGCGCCCGACGGAGCCCTGGGCGCGCCCGGCGGACCCGTCCGCGTCGGCGGCGCGCTCCCCATGGCCGGGGGGCCCGTCCGTGTGCCTCGCGACGGGTGGCCCGCCCGGTGCCGGATCAAGCGGCCGAGGGTCATGGTGCGCGTGGCGCGGGTCGTGGGACATGGTCGCCTCCTCCCGACCACCATATACCCCCCTCGGGTATCCGATCGCCAATCCCGGAGACCCAAGAAAAGCCGGGCCACGTCCTCCGAGGACGCCCCACCTCGGCCCACCGACTCCATCGCAGCACTGTGATCATGAAGCTGTCGCCCTGGGTAAGCGTTTTCCAGTGCAACGACTTCATGATCGTGCGCGTACCCCCGCCGGTGGGGCGGCGGCGCGGCGGTGCCGGCGTCCCAGGCGGGACGCCGGCACCGATGCGCGGCCGGCCCACGTCGGCCGACCCGGGGCGGGTCAGCTCATGGTGGCCAGCAGCTCGCGGCAGGCCCGCTCGCACGCCCGGCAGGCGTCGGCGCAGACCCGGCAGTGCTCGTGCATGCCCGCGTGGCCGGCACACTCGTCGCCGCAGGACTTGCAGGCCGTGGCGCAGGCCTCCAGCAGGCTGCGGCTGATGTTGGCGTCGTAACCGGTGTGCCGGGACAGCACCCGGGCGGTCGTCGTGCAGATGTCCGCACAGTCCAGGTTCGTCCGTACGCACTTCGTCAGCTCGGCGACCATGTCCTCGCTGAGACAGGCGTCGGCGCAGGCCGTGCAGGCCTGGGCGCAGGTGTTCAGCGCGTCGATGACGGCGGCCAGCTTCGCCCGGTCCAGGTTGATCGACTTCGGGTACGTCTCGAGCATCGGCATCGTGGTGCTGGGCACGGCGTTCTCCTCTCGGTCGTTGCCTGTGCACTACCCGCGACCGTCGCGCGGCATGCCGACGCGCCCCGTCGCGCGGCATGCCGACGCGCCCTGGCGTGAGCCGGCCGGAGATCGGGTAGAACCAGACCATGGGCCAGCTGAGCAGTTCCCCACCCCCACCGCAGGCCGTTGAGCTGCGCCGGTGGACCCTGTCGGAGGCGGCGGACCTGCGTGCCCTCCGGGCGTCCCTGCACGAGGAACTGACCGGCGACGTGCTCGGTGAGGGCGAAGCCCTGGCGGAGGTCCCCGAACTGGTGGCGTTGATCGCGACGGAGCTCGCCACGAACGCCCTGCGCCACGGGATCCCGCCGACCATCGTCCGGCTGCTCGCCACCGACGACTACCTCATCCTCGACGTCGCCGACCACGACCTGGGTTCCCTGCCGCAGCTCGCCGAGGCGCGACCCACCGGCGACGGCGGGCGCGGCCTGGAGCTGGCCCGCGCCCTCTCCCTGGACGTCGGCTGGTACGCCACCAGCACCACCAAGAACATCTGGGCGTCCTTCCCCCGCTCCGAACACCTGGCCCCCACCTGACCCCCACCCACCCCCGGGCGAGCACGCAGTCGTGGTGCCCGTTCGGGGCCCTTCCGGGTGTTCTGCACCCCACCACGACTGCGTGATCGGCGGTCAGGGCGTTCGCGGGGACGGGGTGGGTCACCGGGCGGCCTACACTGGGTGCGTGAGGGAACGGGCATGAGCAGTAGGGCGCCGCGCGGGGCGCCGGGCGGCCATCTCTGCTGGTCGTACGACGATCCGGAGGCCCTCGCCGACCAGACGGAGCGGCATTTCGCCGCGAGCCTCGCCGCCGGCGAGCGCTTCTGGTATGTGACACCGCGCCCCTCGGACCTGGCGGCCGAGCGGCTGCGCGCCCTGCCGGGCTTCACCGACGCCGAGCGCCGGGGCGCCGCCGCGGTGGTCCCCCTGATGTCGACCTACTCGCCCGACCACGTCGTCGACCCGGTGGCGCAGGTCGCGGCCTACGCGACCGCGACGGACGAGGCGCTGGCCGCCGGGCACACCGGGCTGCGGGTCGTCGCGGAGGCCACCGAGCTGGTCCGCACCCCGGCCCAGCTCGACGTCTTCACCCGCTACGAGCACCTCATCGACCGCTACATGCGCACCGGGCCGTTCAAGGCCGTGTGCGCCTACCACCGGCCGAAGCTGGGCGACCGGACGGTCACCGAGCTGGCCTGCATGCATCCGCAGAGCAACGTCGACGACCTGTTGTTCCGGTTGTACGCGGTGGCGCCCGAGGACGGGCAGGCAGCGCTGGCCGGCGAGCTGGACATGTCGAACCACGAGCTGTTCCGCACCGCCCTGGACCGCGCCGACCTGCGCCCCGTCGGCGGTGAGCTGGTGCTGTCGGCGACCAACCTGCGCTTCCTGGACCACCGCGCCCTGAGCCTCCTGGCCGAGTACGCGCACCGCCGCGGCGCGACCGCCGTGCTGCGTACGCCCCGCCCGGCCACCGCCCGCCTGGTCGGCCTGCTGCAACTGCCCGCGATCCGGGTGGAGGTCACGCCGTGAGGACAGGCGCGGCCGCCCAGCACCACGGCTACTACCACGAGGCCGTCCGCTACGGCTCCGACGACGAGTTGCTCGCGGTGGTGGTGCCGTTCCTGCTCGGCGGCGCCGACGCGGGCGAGCCGACCTTCGTCGCGCTGGGCGAGCGCACCGGCGGGCTGGTCCGCTCGGCGCTGCCGGCCGGGTGCAAGGTCGAGTTCCTGCCCGGTGGCGACCTCTACTCCCGGCCCGCCGCCGCCATCCGCTCCTACCGCGAGCTCCTCGCCGAGCAGGTGGCCGCCGGCGCCGGGCAGATCCGGATAATCGGCGAGATGCCGCCCGACTCGTTCGGCGCGACCTGGGACTGGTGGGCCCGCTACGAGTCGGCGATCAACCACGCGTACGACGACTTCCCACTGTGGAGCATGTGCGCGTACGACACCCGGACCACGCCGCCGGCGGTGCTGGCCGACGTGGCCCGGACGCACCCCCGCTTCGCCACCGCCGACGGGCGGCACGTGCCGAGCCCGACCTGGATGCCGCCGCAGGACTACCTACGGCAGGACCTCCCGGTCGTGCCCGACCCCCTCCAGGCGCGGCCGCCGGCCGTCGAGCTGACCGACCCGACGGCGGCCGAGGCGCGGGCCGCCGTGCACAAGGTCGACCAGGGTCAGGTGCCGGTCGACGACGTGGAGGATCTGGTCGTCGCAATCAGCGAGATCGTCACCAACGCGCTGCGCCACGGCAGGCCGCCGGTCCGGCTGCGCGTCTGGGCCGGCGACGACCGCATCGTGGCGACGGTCAGCGATGCCGGCGACGGGCCGGGCGACCCGTTCTGCGGGCTGCTCCCCGCGTCCAACGGCGCACCGGGCGGGCTCGGGCTCTGGATCACCTACCAGTCCTGCAACCACGTGACCTGGCAGCGCGACGACGACGGGTTCACGCTGCGGTTGACGGCCGGGAACGCGTACACCGGCTGAGCGCGGCGGGCTCGCGACCCGGTGCCGGACCGGACGGTGGGGTTGCGGCGGAGCGCGACGGCCGGCGCGGCCGGCGCCGGTGGTACCAGGCGGCGAACAGGGCGGTGGCGAGCAGCAGTTCGGCGACGTCGCCGCCGTAGTACATCAACCGGGCCGCTTCGCGCAGCGCCCCGACGTCCCGGTCGGGCAGCCCGGGCGGCAGGGTCGCGGCGTGCGCGTAGAGGTACTTGGCCAGCACGGCGTGCCCTGCCCCCGCGGCGAGCAGCGCGCCGGCCCGCACCGCCGGGCGCGGCCGGCGCGGCGCCGGGTCCGGGCCGGCCACCGACCAGGCGAGGAGGTAGCCGGCGGCGACGTAGTGCACGTGCAGGGCGTGGTGCAGCACGGGGTTCCGCTCGGCCGCCGCGTAGAGCGGCGTGAGCAGCACCAGCGCGAGCCCACCGGTGCTGAGCAGCGCCGCCGTCACCGGATGGGCGAGCACGTGCACCGGCCTGGCGCGCAGGAGCCGGCCCACCCGGCGGCCGACCGGCGGCGGCACGACCCGCAGCAGCAGGGTCACCGGCGCGCCGAGGGCCAGCGCGAGCGGCGCGACCATGCCGAGCAGCAGGTGCTGCGCCATGTGCACGCGTGGGTCGCCGGGGCCGGCCGCCAGCGGGCCGAGGGCGACCGCGAGCACCGCGCAGCCGGCCAGCCAGGCGACCGTACGCCGGCGACGCCAGCCGCGCCGGTCGCGGGACACGGCGAGCAGGTAGCCGGCGGCGAGCACCGCGACGGCCGCGAGCGGCAGCGGGTCCGGCCCGGCGGCGGCACCGGTGTGCGCGAGCGCCGTCACGGCACGTCGCGGCCGTGGCGGGAGCGCACCCGCCAGGTCACCCACGCGCCGAGCAGCAACAGCACCACCGCCGCCACGTTCCACACCACGTCGTACGGGAGCAGGTGCACCCCGTAACGGATCTGGTGCAGCCGCAGCACCTTGTGGTCGACGATGCCGTCGAAGAGCTGGAACGCCCCCGCGCCGAGCAGGAACCCGCCCCAGGCGGCCCGGGGCAGCAGGGCGCCCCGGCGGCGCAGGTCGGCGTACCAGAAGAAGCCGCCGACCAGGGCGATCAGCTCGGCCGAGTGCAGCAGCCCGTCGGAGAGCAGCCCGACGGAGAGGGTGGACCGGTCGTAGAAGTGGTGCCAGCCGAGGATCTGGTGGAAGACGATCTCGTCGACGGCCGCCATCACGGCCGCGCCGATGACCGCGGCGGCGAGGACCGATCGGCGGAGATCGGGCGCGGCGGCGCCGCTTACCGGCACTCCCGCCATCTCATCACCTCGCATCGCTCGGGTCGGTGTCGAACTACCCGGGGGCGGCCGAAGCATGCGGAAGTCCCCGCGACGGGACGGTCGTGCCGTACGGTTCCGGTGGCTCCGGTCACGACCGGCGGACGGCGGGCGGGCCCGCGGGTACCTTCGGCGGGCGGGCGACGATCGTCTCCCGGGGCGGGAACAGCAGACTCCGGGAGGACACGGCCGTGCCGGACGCCGAGGAACTGGTCAGCGACGCGCTCGCGGCGGTACGCGGCACCGACGTACGCCTCGCGGAGCGGCAGCTGGACCGGCTGATGATCGGCACGGGCGCCGCGGACGGCGCGGGCGCGGTGGACGCCGCCCTGCTGCGCCGCCTCGCCCTCGGCGTGGGGCGACTGGCGCGGCACGGCTGGCAACCGGTGGATCTCGGCCGGCTCGCCGCCCGCCGCCTCGACCCCCGGGCAGCGGGACTGGTCACCGACGCGCTCGCCGCGCACCGCCGCGACCTGGCCGGGCCGGTGCCGTCGTGGTGGGACGACCAGCTGCGCGACCTCGGCGCCGGGGTGTGGTGGGACGCCGACGAGGGCCACCTGACCGCCTGGGCGACCCGTGTCGGGTGCGACCGGTTCACCGCGCTGCGGGCGGCGGTCGACGCGCTGGCCATGGTCGAGGGGCTCCCGCCGGTCGCCGTGCTGCGCCCGCCGCCCGGGGCGCCGTCGACGGGCGTCACGAACGGCGGATCGGGCGGCGGATCCCGGATGCTCGACCGGGTACGGGCGCTGCTGGCGAAGGCGGAGTCGACCACCTACCCGGCCGAGGCGGAGGCGCTGACCGGCAAGGCCCAGGAGTTGATCGCCCGGCACAGCATCGACCAGGCGCTGCTGGCCGGCGTCGCCGAGCCCGCCGACCGTCCCGGCGGGGTGCGCCTCGGCACCGAGCCCCCGTACGCGGGCGCGAAGGCGCTGCTGGCGCAGGAGGTGGCGGCGGCGAACCGCTGCGAGGCGGTCTGGTCCGACGACCTCGGGTTCACCACTGTGCTGGGCTGGCCCGCCGACCTGGAGGCGGTCGAGCTGCTCTACACCTCGCTGCTGGTGCAGGCCACCACCGCGATGCTGCGCGGCCGGGGTGAACGGCGGGCGCGGGGTGCCGGCCGGCGCACCCGGGACTACGACGAGTCCTTCCTCAACGCGTTCGCGCTGCGGATCGGCGAGCGGCTGCGGGCCGCCACCGACGCGGCCGACCGGGAGGCGACGGCGCAGGCCGGGCCGGAGCGGCTGCTGCCGGTGCTCGCCACCCGCGCGGAGGCGGTACGCGAACGCCTCGACACGCTCTTCCCCGGCGTCGTACGGGGGCGGCTCACCGTCCGTGACGCCGAGGGCTGGTCGTCGGGCACCTCCGCCGCCGACCGGGCCTCGCTCGGTTCCGGCCCCGCCCCGAAACGGCAGGTACGCGGGCGGCGCTGAGATTCCTCACCGCCGGATGTCGAAACCGGCGGGTCCGTTCCGACCCCTGTCTGGAGGCGCGCCGCCGTGGGCGGGCCCCGGCGTGGGGCCGACGGGTCCCGGCGTCAGCGGGGAGTCACATCGACGGACGCCGGCCGGCGTGCGGCACGGGGTGCAGGCTGGTCGGCGTCCGCCGTCGGGGTCGGCGACGCCGGTGCGCACCGGCTCAGGCGCGGCACTCGCGGGTCAGCTTCGGCGGGATGCCGGTGAAGGTGGCGTCCATCCAGGCGGCCGGCCGGGACGCCCGGGAACCGGCGTCGATGCGCTCGGCGGTGTCCTCGATCAGGGCGCGGATCTGCGGATCGGCGGCCCGGCGGGCCTGCGCGCGTACGTCGTCGGCCAGCTCCGCCAGGTTGCGCCGGAGCTGGTCGGCGACCTGCGCCCCGGTCAGGTCACGGCTGACGGAGGCCGCCGAGTCGGTGGCGATCCTCCGGCTGCCGGCGACGATGACCCGGTCGACCTCGCGGCAGACCTCGGCGGTGTTGGCTGCGGTCATGGCGACCGGGGACGGGCTGGGAGCGGTGGCGCTCGCCGTGGCCGTCGGGCTCGGCGGGGTGGCGCCGCTCCGGGCGGCCTCCTCCCGGGCGCTGTCCTGGCATCCCATGGCCAGCACCCCGAGCGCCACCGTGGCGGCGGCCCGGCGCGCGTAGACGACGGATCGGGACACGGGACCTCCCGTTCGGGCTCTCGGGCCGTCCTGCGGGTGACGGCACGGGTTCGGCAGACGTCGGGCGGCGGGGCGTCAATCTGGCAACGAGGGGCACGGCCCGCGGGACACGACCGCCGGACGCGCCAGTACGCCCTCCGCCGGGTCGGCCCGAAGGCCGATCCGGCGGAGGGCGCGTACGCGTGTCAGCTCTTGAAGGCGTCCTTGATCTTCTCGCCAGCCTGCTTGAGCTTGGCGCCGGCCTGCTCGTTGCGCCCCTCGGCCTCGAGCCGCTCGTTGTCGGTGGCCCGGCCGGCGCCTTCCTTCAGCTTGCCGGCCGCATCCTCGGTCGTGTTGTTGATCTTATCGTCGAAACCCATGTCAACCTCCCGATATGGCGGTGCCGGTACGCCCCTGATGTACCCCGTCCCACCGCCCTCCAACCGTCCCGGTCACCCACCGTCGTCCCGGGGCACGTGCCGGCACGCCGGCGGCTCCCGTCACGCGCCGTGCCGCCGGCCCTGCGACGAGGGCCGGCGGCACGGGACGGAGGGTCAGGCGACCGGGCGGAAGCCCCGCAGCCGGAGGCTGTTGGCGACCACGAAGACCGAGGAGAAGGCCATCGCGGCGCCGGCGATCATCGGGTTCAGCAGGCCGGCGGCGGCCAGCGGCAGGGCGGCCACGTTGTAGGCGAACGCCCAGAACAGGTTGCCCTTGATGATGCCGAGGGTGCGGCGGGCGAGCCGGATGGCGTCCACGGCGGCCATCAGGTCGCCCCGGACCAGGGTCAGGTCGGACGCCTCGATCGCCACGTCCGTGCCGGAGCCCATGGCCAGGCCGAGGTCGGCCTGGGCCAGCGCCGCGGCGTCGTTGACCCCGTCACCGACCATCGCCACCGTCCGCCCCTCGTCCTGGAGCCGCCGTACGACGTCGACCTTGTCGGCGGGCAGCACCTCGGCGACCACCTCGTCGATGCCCAGCTCGGCGGCCACCGCCCGGGCGACCGTCGTGTTGTCGCCGGTCAGCAGCACCGGCGTCAGGCCGAGCGCGCGCAGCTGTGCGATCGCCGCCCGGCTCGTCGGGCGGACCACGTCGGCCACCGCGAGGACGCCCCGGGCCCGACCGTCCCAGCCGGCCAGCACCGCCGTACGTCCCTCGGCCTCCGCCGTGGCCGCCGCCCGCGCGACCTCCTCCGGTACGTCAAGACCGTGCTCGCGCAGCAGCCGGGGTCGGCCGATCAGCACCTCCCGGTCCTCGACGGTCCCGCTCACCCCGAGCCCCTCGGCGTTGACGAAACCGGCCACCGGCGGCAGCGTGCCCGCCTCGGCCGCGCCGGCGGCGATGGCCCGGGCGATGGGGTGCTCGGAGGCGGACTCCAGCGCCCCGGCGAGCCGCAGCAGCTCCGCGCGGTCCTCGCCGGTCGCCGGGACCACGTCCACCAGGGTCATCCGACCGGTGGTGACGGTGCCGGTCTTGTCCAGCACGACCGTGTCCACCTGCTTCGTGGACTCCAGCACCTCCGGTCCCTTGATCAGGACGCCGAGCTGCGCGCCCCGGCCGGTGCCGACCAGCAGGGCGGTCGGCGTGGCCAGCCCGAGGGCGCACGGGCAGGCGATGATCAGCACCGCCACGGCGGCGGTGAACGCGGCGGTGGCGCCCGACCCGCTGCCGAGCCACCAGCCGAGGGTGCCCACCGCGAGGGCGATCACGATCGGCACGAAGACGCCGGAGATCCGGTCGGCCAGCCGCTGCACCGCCGCCTTGCCGGTCTGCGCCTGCTCGACGAGCCGGGCCATCTGGGCCAGTTGGGTGTCGCCGCCGATCCGGGTGGCGGTGACCACCAGCCGGCCGCCCGCGTTGACGGTGGCGCCGACCACCGAGTCGCCCGGACCGACCTCGACCGGGACCGACTCGCCGGTGAGCATGCTGGCGTCGACCGCCGAGGTGCCCTCGTCGACCACGCCGTCCGTGGCGATCTTCTCGCCGGGCCGGACCACGAACCGGTCCCCCACCACGAGCTGGTCCACCGGGATCCGGGTCTCCGTGCCGCCGCGCAGCACCGCGACGTCCTTGGCGCCCAGTTCGAGCAGGGCGCGCAGGGCCGCGCCGGCGGTCCGCTTCGCCCGCGCCTCGAAGTAGCGGCCGGCGAGGATGAACACGGTCACCCCGGCCGCCGCCTCCAGGTAGATGTTGCCGGCGCCGTCGGAGCGGTTGATGGCGAAGCTGAACGGGTGGGTCATCCCCGGCGTCCCGGCGGTGCCGAGGAAGAGCGCCCAGACCGACCAGCCGAACGCGGCCAGGGTGCCGAGCGAGACCAGGGTGTCCATGGTCGCCGCGCCGTGCCGCAGGTTGATCCAGGCCGCCCGGTGGAAGGGCAGCCCGCCGTAGACCACGACCGGGGCGGCCAGGGTCAGCGACAACCACTGCCAGAAGTCGAACTGCCAGGCGGGCACCATCGCCAGCGCGATCACCGGCACGGTGAGCGCGGCCGAGACCCACAGCCGGGTACGCAGGACGCGCAACTCGTCCACCGGCTCGGCGGCCGGTGCGTCTCCGGCGGGCCGGGGCGGGGGCGGCAGGGCCGCGGTGTAGCCGGTCTTCTCCACCGTGGCGATCAGGTCGTCCGGGGTGACCTCGTCGGCGTACCGGACGGTGGCCTTCTCCGTGGCGTAGTTGACGGTGGCGGTCACCCCGTCCATCCGGTTGAGCTTCTTCTCGATCCGGGCGGCGCAGGAGGCGCAGGTCATCCCGCCGATCGCCAGCTCGATCTGGTTCGGCGCGGTCAGCAAGGGCTTGGTGGTCATCACGGTCCCGTCAGTCGTGCCCGTGACCGGGGACGCCGTGGCCGGCGTCGGCGGTCGGGGAGCTCGTGGCGGCGGGGGTGCCCGCCGTCGGGGTGCCCGTCGCAGCCGGGACACCCGGCGCGGTCGGACTGCCGGCGACGACGGTGAACTCGGCGGTACGCACCACGCCGCCGTGCTTGAAGTCCAGGTAGAGGCGGTAGGCCCCGGCCGACGGCATCTCCGCCGAGAAGCTCACCTCGGGGCCGGGCCGCGTCCGCCCGTCGCCCGGTTCGCCGTGCGGGTGCACGTGCAGGTACGCCAGGTCGCCCTGGCGCAGCGCCACCAGGTGGCCGTACGCGCCCAGGTAGGGCTCCAGGTCGGTGACCGGCGCGCCGCCTCGGCTCACGCTCAGGGTCAGCTCGGCGGTGCGCCCGGGCTGCGGGGCGCCGGCGAGGGTGACGGTGTAGCCGTCGACCGTGGTGCTGGTCGCCGGCGCGGGCAGGGGCCGCCCGGTCAGCGCGCCGGGAACGGTCACGTCGACGCCCAGGGTCAGCGCCTCGCCCCCGGTCGGGGTGAAGTCGGCGAACGCCCGCCAGACGCCCGGCCCGGCGAGCGGCGAGTCGACCCGCCAGGTGCCGTCCGGCGCCATCTCGGGGTGCACGTGCCGGAAGCCGGAGAGGTCGCGGCGGGCCACGATCAGGTGCATGCGCTTGTCGTGCGCCACGTCGTACGCGGTCACCGCCCGGCCGTCGGGGCCGGTGACCTGGAAGGCGAACTGCCCCGCAGGGGCGTCCACCGGACGCAGGGTGTACCCGCGGTCGGAGACCAGCAGCCCGCCGGGCAGGTGGGCCGCCGCGCCGTTGTCGCCCTCATGTCCGGCTCCACCGTCGTCGCCGTGCCCCCCGCCGGCGTCGTGCGCGGCCTCGGCGGGCGGCGACACGGGGTCGGCCACCCGACCGACCCCGTACGTCGCGCCGAACACCACCGCGAGGCCGAGGGCGAAACCGCTCAGCTTCGTCGCCGTGTTCATGGTGTGCCTCGTCTTCCCCGTGCCCGCTCTCAGGCGCCGACGAGGTCGTAGCCGGCCTCGTCGACGGCGGAGCGCACGGTGTCGGTGTCCAACGGGCCCTCGCTGGTGACGGTGACCCGACCTGCGGCGACGTCGACCTGGACGTCGCTGACGCCCTGGATCGCGCCGACCTCGTTGCTGACCGCGGTGGCGCAGTGCCCACAGGTCATGCCCTGCACCTGGTACGTGGTGGTGATCATGGAACTCTCTCCTCTCGACGCCCCCAGCCTATACCCCCCAGGGGTAATCCGGAGGCATTCGGCTGCCCGTGCGGCGTACCGGTACCCGGTGGGGGTATCCCGGACACGGAGGACCGTACCATACCCCCGAGGGGTACGTTATTCTCGACCTCATGACCACACCGACGCCCACCCCGACCAGGGGCTACACCGCCACCAAGGACCAGCTGCTCGCGCGGCTGCGCCGCGTCGAGGGGCAGGTCCGTGGCATCGAGAAGATGGTCGACGACGACCGCTACTGCATCGACGTGCTCACCCAGATCTCCGCGATCCAGGCCGCCCTGGACAAGGTCGCGCTCGGCCTGCTCGACGGCCACGCGCGGCACTGCATGCACGAGGGCGCGGCCGAGGGCCGGGCCGACGAGATGGCCACCGAGATGATGGCCGCCGTCGGCCGCCTGATGAAGCGCGGCTGACCGCCGGCAGGTCCTTCATCCGGCGGCGCACCGGGTCCGTGCGCCGGGGCTCCTCCCGGCAAGGTCCGGCCGGGGGTGCCCCGGCGCGGCGACGGTCGCGGTGCCCCGGCGCCCCCGGGTCGGGGACGCCGGGACGTGCGGGGTCAGAACCGGCCGAGGATCTTGCGCATCGTGTCGATCTCCGCCTGCTGGGTGCTGACGATCTGCTGGGCCAGGGCCTTGGCCTCCGCGTTCACGCCCCGGGCCAGCTCGTCGCGGGCCATGGTGATCGCGCCCTCGTGGTGGGCGATCATCATGGTCAGGAACTGCCGGTCGAACTCCCGGCCGGTGGCGGCCGCCAGCTTCGTCATGTCGGCGTCGGACATCATGCCGGGCATGCCGTGGTCCATGTGCGGCATCCCGCCCGGCGACGGCACCGGCCGCCCCCAGGCCGCCAACCAACCGCTCATGGTGGCGATCTCGGGTGCCTGGGCGGCCTTGATCTCCACGGCGAGCCGCTTGACCTCCGGGTCCGCCGCCCGCGTCGGCGCCAGGTCGGCCATCTCCACCGCCTGCCGGTGGTGCGGAATCATCATCTGGGCGAACATCGCGTCGGCGTCGCCGAACGCGGCCGCACCGGTGGCGGTGGCCGCCGGCCCGCCGGTGCCGGGGGTGCCGTGCCCCGCGCCCGGCGACGAGTGGTCGTCGCCGCCGCAGGCGGCGAGGGCGAGGGCGGTGGTGACGGCGACGCCGGCCAGGGCGGCACGGCGCGCGAGGGTACGAGTGGTCATGGTGGACCCTTTCGGTGTCGGAACGTACGCGGCACGACGAGGACGCGGAACGGCGTGCAGCCGCACCCGCGTCGAACGCGTCCTACCTGCGCAGCACCGAGACCGTGGCGAGCCGCAGACCGACCGGCCGGGGCGGCGGGGCCCGGGGCGGCGGGAAGGCGCCGACCGAACCGCCCCCGGTCGGGCCGACGGCGCGTACGCGGACCGACAGCAGCGCCGCCAGCAGCAGCGTGGCCGCGAACGCGCCCAGCACGGCCAGGCACACGCCCCACCCGGGCAGCCCTCCCCCCGTGCCGCCGCCCGCAGGCAGCAGTTCCTCGGAGGCGCAGCCCCCGGGACAGCCCACCACGGCCTGGAGGGCCGCCCCGACGGCGTGCGGAGCGGCGACGTCCCGCGAAGGCGGCACGAGCGCGGGCGCGGCGGGCGCGGCGGAGGCGATGGACGCGAGGGCGGCGTGCGGCACGTACGCGACGAGCGCGACAGCGGCATGCGGGACGGGCGGGACGGCTGCGTGCCGGACCGGCGCGAGGACGGCGTGCGGGACGGGCGCGACGGCGATGTGCGCCGACGGGTTCGCGGAATGACCGGTCTGGTGCGAGTCGTGGCCGATCGTGTGCATCGCGGCCAACCCGAGCAGCGTGCCGACGAGCAGCAGGAGCCGCGCGCCCCGCGCCGCCGTCACCGTCGTCCACACATCCGTCACGCTAGCGCGTCGACCCGTTCCGCACGGGTAGCACCCGCGGCGGGCCTCCGCACGTGTGCGGGCCGGGCGCGCGTAGGTCACGCGTGTGGGCGGGCCGGACCTGTGCGGCGAAGGTCGCGTCGCGACACCACCCACACGACCTGCGCCCCCGATGCCGGGGTGGCTACCATTCGGCCGGTGGCCCTCCGGACTCCGCACCACCCGCCCCGCGCCCCCCACCGGGCGACGGCGCCGACCACCCGTCGCCGGACGGGAGCCGACGACCACGGCACGTGACCACACCGCCACGTGGAGGCGGTTCCCCGCCCCACCCCCGTGGCGACGCTGAACCGACCGGCCCGCCGGCCCGTACCCCGCCCTGGACTCGTTGGGAGACACACGTTGGGCGCCGATCACACCCGTCCCGCTCCGTCCGCCCCGCCCAGGGTGCGGCGGATCCTCGTCGCGACGGTGGTGCCCCTCTTCGTCGCCACGCTGATCGCCGCCCTGGTGCTGTGGCCGTGGGACGCGCCCGACCCCGCGGCCGGCACCGAGCCGCCCCGCTACCACGGCACCGTGACCCGGGTGGTGACGGAGCCGTGCCCGCCGGCCCCGGAGGTGCCGGAGGGCAGCCCCGACGCCCCGCGGGGCCCCTGCGGCACCGTCACCGTACGGGTCGAGGACGGCCCCGACGCCGGCCAGCAGGTCCAGACGCCGGTCCCGGCCGGCCCCGGTGCGCCGACCGTCGCCGTGGACGACGAGATCATCCTGGTCGAGCTCATCGACCCCGCCGATCCCACGGCCAGCTCCTACAACATCGCGGAGCACCAGCGCGGCAAGCCGCTGGTCTGGCTGGTGGCGCTCTTCGCGGCCGCGATCGTCGCCTTCGGGCGGTGGCGGGGGCTGGCCGCGCTGGCCGGCCTGGCGGCGAGCTTCGCCATCCTGCTGACCTTCGTGCTGCCCGGCATCAGCGCCGGGAGCCCACCGCTCCTGGTCGCGGTCGTCGGCGCCGCCCTGATCATGTTCGTGGTGCTCTACCTGACCCACGGCGTGACCGCGCAGACCTCGGTCGCCGTACTCGGCACGTTGGGCAGCCTGGTGCTGACCGGCGTCCTCGGCACCATCGCCACCGCCGCGGCCCACCTGACCGGCTTCGGCTCCGAGGACGCCACCACGCTGTCGATGTACCAGGCCGACGTCGACCTGCACGGGCTGCTGCTGGCCGGCATCATCATCGGCTCCCTCGGGGTGCTCGACGACGTCACGGTCACCCAGGCCGCCACCGTCACCGAACTGGCGCACGCCAACCCGGGACTGTCCCGCAGGCAGCTCTACCGGGCGGCGACCCGGGTCGGGCGGGCGCACATCGCCTCGACGGTGAACACGATCGTGCTGGCGTACGCCGGCGCCTCGCTGCCGGTGCTGCTCCTGCTCACCGCCGACTCGCGGGCGGTGACCCAGCTTCTCACCAGCGAGTTCCTCGCCCAGGAGATCGTCCGCAGCGCGGTCGCCACCCTGGGGCTGATCGCCGCCGTGCCGCTGACCACCGGCCTGGCGGCCCTGGTGACCACGGCGGGCCGGCGGGCCGGGGAGCCCACCGACCGCGAGGCCGCCGCGCCCGCGCCGACGCCCCGGCCGGCGGCCGACCGGTCCGAGGCGCTGGAGGCGCTCAGCGGACCGCGCGGAGACACGCCGTCCGCCGCCCCCGCCGGATGGCCCGACCAGAACAGGAGAACGGACACCGCATGGTGACACTCCTCTGCGTGACGGATCATGGTTCCCGCCCTGATAGACGCGTCACTGGTCACCGTCAGCCATTACGAAATAACGCATTTAGTCGGCTTAGGGACGTAGATCCCCGGGAGTGCTCTCGGGTAACCTCGCTGCCGGTCACCGCCGAAGGCGCGCAGCGGCGCCTGCGGTGCCGCCGCCCAATCGCCGCCAGGCGAGCCGGGGACCCAGGCACGTGGGGTGAATCCGCGACAGCGGTAGGGGCCACTTCCGCCCCGAACCCGTCAGCTAACCCGGTCGGCGGTCGACGGAAGGGAAAACTGTGACGGCACCCCTACGCCGCTGGTTGACGCCCGTGGTGGCCGTACTCGCCGCCCTGGCGGTCTTCGCCGGGCCTCTCCCGGCGGTGGCCGCGCCCACCCCACCCAAGCCCTCCGGCCACGGCGACGACGAGCCCAAGCTGCTCGACGACCTGATCGAGGCCCGCAACCGGTCCTATGTGCAGGCCAAGGCGAAGCTGGAGAAGTCGAAGAAGCGCCAGCTCGAACTGGCTCTGGAGGTCAACCGGGCACAGGCCGAGCTGAACGCGCTGGCGCCGCAGGTCAGTCAGATCGCCGCCCAGTCCTACCGGACGGGACGGATCGGCGCGGTGTCGATGCTGCTGGACACCGCCAGCCCCGACTCGTTCGTCAAGCGTGCCGCCGCCCTCGACGAGCTGAACCTGGTCAACTCCAAGAAGCTCGCCGAGGTGAACGCGGTCAAGAACCGCGCCGAGCAGGCGAAGCTGGCGCTCGACGCCGAGGTCCGCGAGCAGCAGAAGCTGACGAACGAGATGGCGCGCGGCAAGCGGGAGGCGGAGAAGGCACTCGCGCTGGTCGGCGGCAGGGGTCTGACCAGTGGCAAGGTGGTCGCCACCTCGCCGGTGGCGAAGATCGCGCCGGGACGTACGGCCGACGGCGACTGGAAGCCCCTGGGGTGCACCGAGGACGACCCCACCACCTCCGGCTGCATCACCGCGCGCACGCTGCACATGTACAAGGAGGTCAAGCGGGTCGGCTTCAACCGGTTCGTCGGCTGTTACCGCTCCGGCGGGCCGTACGAGCATCCGAAGGGCCGGGCCTGCGACTGGTCGTTGCAGAGGAGCGGCTTCTCTCCCTGGCACAACGACGACACCTACATGTACGGCAACAACCTGACCGCGTTCCTGGTCCGCAACGCCGACCGGCTCGGCATCTACTACGTGATCTGGAACCGGCAGATCTGGTTCCCGGCGACGGGCTGGAGTTCCTACAGCGGCCCGTCGAACCACACCGACCACGTGCACGTGTCACTGCTCTAGCCGCCCGCCCACGGGCCGGCGAAGCCGGGACCGACACAGGGCCGCCCCCGCCGGACGCGGGAGCGGCCCTGTGTCGTCGTGCGGCCCGACGACGACCGGTCGGGACGGGTCGGCGGGAGGATCAGGCGGCGCTGGCGGCCGGCTCCGGCGCGTCGACCGTACGGGCGGGCACGGCGGCCACCGTCCGCACCTCGCCGGCGGTCAGCCGGTACGACATGCCGACCACCCCGCAGCGGCCGGCGGCCACCTCCGCGGCAAGGACGGCGGAACGGTCCAGCATCGCCTCGACGGTGTGCGCGATGTGGATGTCGACGATCCCGTCGATGTCCTCCACGCCCTCGGCGGCGGCCCGCCGCAGACTGGGCACCACGGCGTCCACCACGGCGCAGAGATGTCCGACCGGCGAGGTGCCGGTGGCGTCCGCCGCGCGCGCCGCCTGGACGGCCCCGCAGGAGTCGTGCCCGAGCACCACCACCAGGGGCGTGCCCAGGACGGTGACGGCGTACTCGACGCTGCCCAGCACCTCGGGGCCGATGGTGTGCCCGGCGGTGCGGACCACGAAGAGGTCACCCAGGCCACGGTCGAAGATGATCTCGGCCGCGAGGCGGGAGTCGGAGCAGCCGACGATCACCGCGAAGGGGTGCTGCCCGTCGGCGACCGCGGCGCGGTGCCCGGCGTCCTGGTTGGGGTGGCGCGGCGCGCCGGTCACGAACCGCCGGTTGCCCGCGTGCAGCTCGGCGAGCGCCTGCTCGGGACTCCCGGGGACGACCGGGGCGGTGCCGGCGTCGGCCGGGGCGGTGCCCGTGGTCGACACCGAAAGCGTCCGCTCCGGGCCCGGTTGACTGCCTGGCGATCCGGGACGACTCATCCCACACCTCGCTCCCTGACGTGAACGGCCTGGTCACCCGGGCCGACGCTGGACGCGGGCTGCCACCACGGTCACACGCACTGCAAGGTACGTCAAGGTATGCGTGATATCCATTTCATATGTTCGTCGGCGCGCTCATTACGCCAGCCGGCCGGCGGTTCACGCGCTCGCGCGTCGGCCAGCGCGCGAGGGCGCGCGGCGGGCACGCGGGAGGGGCCATACGATGGCGGGCATGGCGACGACTGGGGAGAACGGGAGCACCCGTAACTGGACGTTCCTCACCAACCACGGGCACGTGCTGCTCGCCATCGCCCGCAACCCCACCGCCCGGCTCCGCGATGTCGCCGACGAGGTGGGCGTCACCGAACGGGCCGCCCAGGCGATCGTCGCCGACCTGGAGGCCGGCGGTTACCTCAACCGCACCCGGGTCGGCCGGCGCAACGAGTACACGCTCAACCCCGCCGGCCGGTTCCGGCACCCCGCCGAAGCGGACCGGCAGGTCGGCGCCCTGCTCGCCCTCTTCACCGACGAGCAGGAGCCGGTCGAGCCCGCCGAGGGCCCCTGACGGCGGCGCCCACCCCGACCGCCACCGACCGTCCCGACCGCCCACCCTCCCGACCCGCGCCGCCCCCGCCCATGCGGGACGCTCCGGTCCGGCAAGGCCGACGTCAGTGCCGTGCCCGGAGGCGGCAGCGCGCGCCTGCGGCCCCCGGCGGTAATCTCACCGCGTGCGCGAGAGTTTCCGACCGGGCGGGACCGAGCGGGCCCGCCGACCCGGGCGCGGTGCCCGCGCGGTCCTGCGTGGAGCGGCCGCGGTCCTGCTCGGCACCGCCGTGGTCGTTCCGTCGCCCGCCTCCGCGGCCCTCCCCCGCTGCGGGCCCCCCGGCGTCGCCGCCCCCGCCGAGACGCCGTGGCCGCTGAAGCGACTCGAACCCTCGTCGGCCTGGCGGATCTCCCGGGGCGCCGGCGTCACGGTGGCGGTCATCGACTCCGGCGTCTCCGCCACCCATCCCGCGCTCAAGGGCCAGGTCAGGGTGGGCCGGGACTTCAACGGGCTGCCGCAGCAGCAGGGCCGCTGCGACCTGGCCGGGCACGGCACCATCGTCGCCGGCATCATCGCCGGGAAGGAGGCCGCCGGCACGTCGTTCAGCGGCATCGCGCCGCAGGCCAGGATCCTTCCGGTACGCGTCCTACCCGACACCCGGACCACCGTCGACGAAGGTCTGCCGGGGCAGATCGCCACGGCGATCCGGTGGTCCGTGCAGAACGGCGCCGACGTCATCAACCTGTCGCTGGTGACCCTGGACCGGAAGGAACTCGCCGACGCCGTCCGCTACGCCCTCGACGAGGGGGTGGTCGTGGTCGCCGCCGCTGGCAACCGCCAGGAGAACCAGCAGGACATGCCCGCGTACCCGGCCGCCTACCCGGGCGTGATCGCGGTCGCCGGCGTGGACGAGGAGGGTGGCCACGTCGGCAGCTCGGTGAGCGGGGACTACGTCGACCTCGCGGCGCCCGGGCTGAACATCCTCGGTCCGGCCCCCGGGGGCGAGGGCTACCTGGCCGAGCCGCAGGGCGGCACCAGCTTCGCCGCCGCGTACGTCTCCGGGGTGGCCGCGCTGGTCCGGGCCGCCCATCCCGACCTCGGCCCGGAGCAGGTCGCCGACCGGCTGGTCCGGACGGCCGACAGCCCGCCCGAGGGGAAGAACGCCGAGGTCGGCCACGGGGTGGTGAATCCGTACCGGGCGGTGGCGAGCCTGCTCGGCAGCCGCACCGACCCGCCCGCCGGCGCGATGCCGCCGCCGCCCTCCACCGAGGATCCGCTCGCCTGGCAGGGCACCGTCGCGGTCTGGGTCGCCGCCGTGGGCGCGCTCGTCGCCGGGTTGCTGCTGTCCGTCAAGCCGATCCTGATCCGCGGGCGGCGCCGGGGCTGGCGCCCGGGCCGTCGCCCCTCCGGAGTGGACGCCACGACCGGCTGACGTCCCTTCCCCACCCCGCTGCGAGGGTGGGCCCGGACTACGGGTCTGTTCCATGAACCGTGACTGGCCGCGCCGGACCTCGACGGCCGGCGGTGTAGTCCCCTCGCATGAATACCGTGACTCGTACGCCTGCCACGCCCCAGGTTCCGGCGCACCTCGGTTGTCGGCGGGCGCCGCACGGGCACCCGGACAGAGCGGAGCGCCGCCCACCGTGCGGTGGACGGCGCTCCGCGCGTCAGCGTCAGCGTCAGCGTCAGCGTCAGCGTCAGCGTCAGCGTCAGCGTCAGCGTCAGCGCAGGATGCCCGGCGTACCGCCGCCGTCGGCGCCCCAGACGTCCTCGTCCTCCTCCAGCCAGGTGTTGCGTGCGGTCTCCTCGTCGCCGTAGCCGGCGCCGCCCATACCGGCCATGCCACCGACGCCCCGGGCCCCCGCGCCGGCGCCCTTGACGCCGGCACCGGCGGCACCCGCGCGCCCGCCGCCACGGCCGGCCCCACCGGCCGCACCGCCGCCCATCATCGGCGCCATGCCGCCCGCGCCCAGCTTGCCGCCGGCACCGAGCTTGCCGCCGCCCCGACCGCCGTTGCGTCCGGCGCCGGCCGCGCCGCCGCCCATCATCGGACCCATGTTGGGGCTCACCGGCCGGCCGAGCGAGCCGCCGCCCGGGATCACGCCCCCGCCGCCCAGGCCGCCGCCACCGGAACCAAGCCCGCCACCGGCGCCGAGCCCGGAGGTGCCGGGCAGGCCGCCGCCACCGGCCCCGCCGAGGCCCGAGACGGCCGGGGTGCCCGCGCCGGCCAGCCCACTGCCGTAGTTCTCGCCGAGGCTGCCGGTGTTCGGCGGGTAGCCCCCGGTGCTCGGGGTGTAGCCGGTGCCCGGCGTGTAGCCGCCGCCGGTCAGGCCGGGGTGGGCGGTGGAGCCGATCCCGGTGGTCCCGGTTTCGGGCACACCGGCACCGCTGAGTGACGGCATGCCGCCGCCCGGCACGCCACCGGTCGAGGGCATCCCGCCCATGCCGGGTACGCCGCCGGTGCTGCCGGCGCCGGGGCCGGCGCCGAGGTCCGGGGTCTGCACGTCCGGCGACTGGGTGGTGCCCGGCGTGGTCTGCCCGGGCGTGCCCGAGTCGATGGTCACGTAGTCGCCGCTGACCTGGTTGTAGACCTTGGCGGCTTCCTCGGACTTGTCGTTGATCCAGTCCGCGAGCGAGGTGAGCGGGTCGAGCAGGCCCAGGAAGTCGGGCTTGACCTTCATCTCGAAGAGGCCCGTGTCGATCACGAGCCGGCCGTTGCGCGCCTCCAGCACGTCGTTGACGCAGCTCGCGGGGATGGGGAACTCGGCCTGCGCGGCGCTCAGCTTATCGGCGGCGGTCTTCAGCGACTGGACGATGCCGTTGTGCTTCTCGGCGTCGTCGACGACCCGGCCCGTGTCCGTGGCGATCTGCTTGATGTGGGTCTTGAAGGACTCGTACGCCGGGCCCTTCCACACCTCACCGAGATCGGCGACGTTCGTCTCCAGGCTCTCCTTGACGGAGTTCAGGTTCTTCAGCAGCTGCTCCCAGCCCAGCGCGGCGCTGGTGACGTCGCCCGGCCTGCCCGCGACGACGATCTGCTGGCACATCTCTTCCCAGCTCGGCATCCTGTCACCCTCCCGTTCAGCCGTTGGATCCGTTGGTGGCGGCTTGGCTGAAGGCGCGCTCCATCTCGGCGGCGGACATGGCGTTCGCCTTCTCCGCCGTCTCGTAGTTCTCCTTGACCTCGCGCAGCGCGTTGGCGGCCTGGTAGAGGTCCTCGGCGAGCTTGCGGACGCTCTGCTGAGTGGTGGTGAAGAGGCTGCCGTGCTTGCGGGCCAGGTCGCCCGCCCGGTCGAAGGCGCCGAGCGGGCTCGTCGCCCCGCCGCCGACGCCGTTCATGCCGCCCGACGCCGCCGCGCCGCCCATCCGGTCCTGGATCTCGACCATCGTGTACGACTGCTTGTTGAGAAACGAGGCGTGCGACTCCAACCACTCGATGGCCTTGTCCAGGCTGGACGCGTCCCACTCGGTGTTGTCGCCGCTCTCGCTCGCCCCCGGCACCAGGCCGGAGGGCGTCTGCGCCCGGTTGACGTTGTCCATCGTGATGCCGCTGATGTGCACGGTGGGTGCCAGCGGGGTGATGGGCATGTACGGAGTGTCCACCCGGATCTCGTCCGGCTGCTCCGTCCTGTCCACCTGTGGGCTCGTCCGGTCGTCCGTCATCGGTTCCTCCCCGTCGCCGACTGACAATGTGGCTTACTGCTGCTGCCCGCCGGGAGCCGGCGGGGGTGGGGGTGCCGTCGGCGCGGTGCCGGGCGGCGGCCAGGCACCGGCCTGGGATGCCGGCGGCGCACCGTACGGGTGTCCGCCGGTGGGCGTCGGGCCGTACCCGGGCGGGGGCCCCGCCTGGGGTGGTGCGGGCATGCCCGTGGGTACGCCGCCGGGCGGCGGATGACCGGGCGTGCCGAACTGCGGGTTGCCGTGCGGGCCCCCCGGCGCGCCGCCGGACTGCGGGTGACCGGGCGGCGGCGGGTAGCCGGGCGGACCGGCCTGCGGTGCCCCGGGCGGCGGATAGCCGGGCGGCCCGGCAGGCGGCGGGTAGCCGGGCGCTCCGCCGGGCGGCGGGTAGCCGGGCGCGCCGCCGGCAGGCGGGTAGCCGGGCACGCCGCCGGGCGGCGGATAGCCGGGCGCGCCGGGCCGGGCGACGGCTGCCTTTCGACGGGACCGGCGTACCAGCACGATCACGAGGACCAGCAGCGCGACGGGCACGAGCAGGCAGAGGGCCCCCTGGACCAGCGCGCCCGTGTCCTTCTTCATGCTGATCGACACCGCCGGCCCGTCGTCCTGCTGCGGCGTGGCCGCGCCGGCGGACGGGGCCGCGGCGTCCGGGGCGCCGGCGAGCAGCGGGTGCGCGTCCACCGCCGGCACGGTGCGGGTCAGCGCGGCGAGCGGATCGATCGCGCCGAAGCCGTACTGGCTGTCGCGGCCGTCCGGGCCCTTGTCCCGGGCGGTGCGGATGAGCCGGTTGACCACGTTGGCCGCGTCGAGGTCCGGGTACTTCGCGCGGACCAGCGCCGCCACGCCGGACGTGATGGCGGCGGCGTCGCTCGTGCCGCTGCCGATGCCGTAACCGTTGGACGAGACCGACGTGGACCGGGGCGAGATGATCTCCTGCATCGGCGCGGCGAGCACGGCCTCCCGACCGGTGGCGCTCTGCGCGAAGAACTCGCCGTTCTTCGCCAGCCCGGTCACGGCGACGACACCGGGGATGTTCGCGGGGCTGGTGACGACGCGGTCGTTCTGCAGCCGGTTGCCGGCCGACGCGATCAGCACCACGTTCTTGTCCAGGGCGTAGCGGACGGCGGCGATCTCGTCGGGGGTCGCGGTCGTGCCCGTCCCGACGGACATGTTGATGACGTCGGCACCGGCGTCGGCCGCCCAACGGATACCCGCCGAGAGGTCTGCCGAGTCGAAGGAGTTGCCCATCGCGACGGGCAGGATCTTCGCCTCCGGGGCGATGCCCAGGTGCCGCATCACGCCACCGCCCCGGGACGCGATGATCCCGGCCATCGCCGAGCCGTGGGCCTTCCTGGTGTCGTCGTCGCGGCGACCGTCGGCCGCCGTGCCGGACGTGACGCCCTTGCCCGGCAGGACCTGGCCGCGCAGGTCCGGCAGGTCGGGGTTGACCCCGGTGTCGATGACCGCGACGGTGACGCCCTTGCCCTTGGTGAGCTTGTGGGCCTGCGGGATCTTCAGCTCGTCGAGGTACCACTGGAGGCCGCGTACCGTGTCGGCGCGCGCCGGGGCCGGTGCGGCCAGTGGACCGGTGCCGGCGCCGACGACCACCGTCAACGCCGCGACGGCCAGCCGGAGCTTGGATCGCGAAGGCTTGCCCGCACGCATGATTCTCCCAGGACCTATCGACGCACAACGCGACGCGGCTCCGGCCCGGTCGAACCGGACCGGAGCCGCGTCGGCGATTGTGTCAGTTCCACGCCTTGGCGTTGCTCATCTCGGTGCTGACGTAGTTCTCGCGAGCGATGCCCACGGCGCCACCGATGTCGTTCAGGATCTTGTTGATGTCCCGGACGGCGGCGTCCCACTGCGCCTGGTGCTGCTCGTACGCGGCACGGTCCTCACCGTCCCACTGGAGCTTGGACAGCATCGAACGCAGCGTGTCCAGCTTCTCGTCGATGGTCTTCGAGATGGCCATCATCTGCTGGTTGCTGCTCTCGAGGACCGCGTAGTCGACCTTGATGCTCATCTGTTCCTCCCCTGCTCGTGTCGGCGGATCACGGGTTGAGTGCAGAGTGGAACTTGTCCAGCATCTGCTGCTGCTCTTCGTCGTTGACCTGGTGCGTCGTACCCGACTTGTCGAGCAGGTCGGCGATGTTGTCCATCGCCGTCAGCAGCTTGGCCGTGTCCTCGTTCCAGCGCTGCATCAGCGACTGGAAGCCGGTGGACGCCTGCCCCTTCCAGGCGATGGCCAGGTCGTCGACCACGTTCCACAGCTTCTTCAGCTCGCCGTCGACATCGCTGCGCGTGGAGCGCACGTCACCCGCGGCGGTATGCAGAGTCGCTGCTTCGACCTCGAACGCCATGCTTCACACCCTTCCGTCATCTTGTGGCGGCGCAGTCGCCGCGTCCCTCCCCCGCCGCAAGGCAATCACCCCACCGACGGACACTCAGTCAAGACCGTAGCGGACGGTGTCCATACCCCGCAGCCCTGCCCTGAGCGGTTGCCCAACTGATGCCGGAGCGGCCCGTCCCGCCTATGCGGAACGGGAGTACGAGCGGACGTGCAGCACCAATCCGACCACGAAGAGGAAGGCGAGGATCGATACGAGCACCCACTGCACCGCGTCGTCGGCGAGGGTGCCGAGGGCCAGCCCGAACGCCGCCACCCCACTGAGCAGGACGATCTCCATCGCCCGGCGGGCCAGCCGCGAGCGGGAGAGCTGCGCGACCAGACCCAGGACGATGAAGGCCGGGATGGTCGCCAGCGCGTACACGAACAACATGCTCTGCCACACGGTGCCGCCCACCTCCCGGTCGGAAGCTCAGGCCCGGTAGAAGGCCGGGTCCTGCACCCAGTCGATCTGGATGTCCTGGATGTCGGGGTCCGCGTTCCCGGTCGCCCAGCCCGGCCGCGAGTCCGAGACGAAGTTGTACTGGCTGTTACCGCGGAACGCCGACGCCACCGTGGAGAACAGCGCCCCGATGTCCGTGAAGATGAGCCCGAGGATCGCCGCGGTGGCGGTGAGGCCGGCGACCCCGATCGCCTGCGCCAGTGGCGCGGTCGCCGGGAACGCCTGGAGGGCGACGGCCGCGATGACCGCGATGAGGATCGGCACCAACGCGCCGACCAGTGCGTCGATCGAGGCGTTGAAGTGGTCGCGTACGGCGGTCAACGCGTCCTTGTTGGCGTTGAGCGCCTCCGCGAGCGCCCCGATCTCGGCGTTCAGCTTCTGCACGAAGGCGTCGAACGCGTCCCGGTCCTCGAAGTTCCACTCCTCGCTGGAGGGGATCACGCTCTCCAGCGCCGCGCCGAACTGGTCGCCGCCGAGGAAGCGGGCGGCGTCGCCCCACTCCTTGATGGACTGGTTGACCTCGTCGTTGTCGAACGTCTCGAGGTGGATGATGGCGGCCGTCAGGAACGCGGCGCCGACGAGCCACACCCAGTTGGCCCGGGCCGCGCCGGCCAGCGAGCGCACGGGCGCGGTCTGCGCGGCGACGCTGTGCGTCCCCACCACCGAGCCCGAGGAATTCGCGATCAGGATCTCCGGCATCGAGCCCTCCCTGCGTCCCGCGCCCGCGAGGTCACTTGACCACCCAGGGCTGGTCCGACTTCTCCCAGTTGAGCGCGCTCTGTTCGAGGTTGGCGGCGGCCCGCTCCAGGTGCTCGACGCCGGTGCGCAGATTGTCGAGGTGGCCGTCGACGGCATCGTTGTGCGCGCTGACGGCGGACAGGCCGAGCAGCGTCATGGACATGCCCGACAGCTTGACGCCCTCCAGCGCCCGCTGCGCGTTGCGCAGGTAGGCCATCGGGCCGTCGGCGGCCGCGAGCTTCTGCCCGGCCTTGCGGATGGCGTCGACGTCGACGGTGTTGGCCACTGGGCCCTCTCCTCTCGTCAGCCGCGCAGCCGGCGCAGCGGGTCGTTGAGGTCCACCCCGAACTGCTGGAACCACTCCTCCGGGGTGACCTTGCCCGCCTCGGCCCGTCGGACCAGGTCGGCGCCGCCGAGCATCTCCTCCAGCAGCTCGCGCTGCCGTTCGGCGTGCGCCTCGTAGGCGGCGTCGATGGCGGCCTGGAGCGACTCGGCCAGGCTGAAGCTGTCCAGGCGCATCGCCCGGGCGTTGATCTCGATGTCGCCGACCTTCATGTCACCGTCGACGGTCACCTGGACCATGCCGTCGGGGCTCTCCCCGACGACCCGCAGCTCGGCGCGCTGCCGCTGGAAGTCCGCGAGCCGGCGCTGCTGCTCCTGCGCCTGACGCAGGATGCCCTCGAGGCCGGCCCCGCCCATGCCGCCGGGCGTCCACGATGTGCTCAAAACGGTCCTCTCGTCGGCTGCGACGCTCGTGCCGCAGGTTACCGGATGCCGTCACACCGGACCGCCCCACCGACGGCGCCGTCCCGGCGGTCGGGCGTCAGGACGGCTCCGCCCAGGCGGTCTGGATGAGCTGCTGGCCGTCGCGTCGGCGCACCAGCGTGCCCCGGCCCGGCGGCTGCGGGCTCGGCCGCAACGTGCCGAAGACCGCGCCCTCCTCCCGGTTGCCGGACATCAGCAGGCCGGGCTGGTCCAGTTCCCGCAGGCGTTGCAGGACCGGCTCGTAGAGCGCCCGGGCCACGCCACCCACCCGCCGGGTGATGATCAGGTGCAGGCCGATGTCGCGGGCCTGGGGCAGCAGCTCGTGCAGGGCGCTGAGCGGGTTGCTGCCGCCCGAGGCGACCAGGTCGTAGTCGTCGACCAGGATGTAGAGGTCCGGCCCCTTCCACCAGCTGCGGTCGCGCAGCTGCGCGGTGGTCACGTCCGGGCCGGGCAGCCGGTTGGACAGGGCGCTGCGGATCGAGGCGAGCCCCTGCGCGAACACCTGGTTCGACGGCGCGTAGTCGAGCAGGTGGTCCCCCTCGACCGCGCCGAGCAGGCCACGCCGGTAGTCGGCGATGACCAGCCGGGCCTGCGCGGGGCTGTACCGCTCCGTGATGCCCCGCGCGATCAGCCGCAGCAGGTTGGTCTTGCCGCATTCGGCGTCGCCGAAGACCGTCAGGTGCGGCTCGTTGACGAGGTCGAGGTAGACCGGCGCCAACGCCGACTCGTTGACGCCGATCGGCAGGCCCGGCGCCGACCGGTCGACGACCCGGGCCAGCTCGCCGAGGGGCAGCCGGCGCGGCAGCAGCCGCACCTTAGGCGCCGGCTGGCCCTTCCACGCCTCGGCGACGTGCCGGGACAGGGCGATCGACGCCTCGGTCAGGTCGTCGATGTCGCGCCGGCCGTCGATCCGGGAGATGGCGGTCAGGAAGTGCAGCTTGTCGCGGGTCAGGCCGCGCCCGGGCGAGCCGGTCGGCACGTTCGCCGCCGCCCGCCGGTCGATCTCCGACTCGTTGGGGTCGCCGAGACGCAGCTCCAGCTTCGTGCCGAGCAGGTCCCGCATGTTGATGCGGATCTCCGCCCACCGTACGGCGGTCAGCACCACGTGCACGCCGAAGCCCAGGCCACGGTTGGCCAGGGTGGTGATGGTCTGCTCCAGCTCCTCGTACTCCTGGCGCAGGGTGTTCCAGCCGTCGACGACGAGGAAGACGTCGCCGAACGGGTCGTCGGCGAACTCCCCGGCCGCCCGGCGCCGGCGGTAGCTGGCCACCGAGTCGATGCCGTGCTGGGCGAACCGGTTCTCCCGCTCGTCCAGGACGGCCACCACCTCGGCCACCGTGCGGCGTACGGCCTCGGTGTCCCGCCGCCCGGCCACGCCGGCCGTGTGCGGCAGCCCGTCCAGGCTGCGCAGCGCGCCGCCGCCGAAGTCGAGGCAGAAGAACTGCACCTCGCGCGGGGTGTGGGTGAGCGCCAGCGACGCGAGCATGGAGCGCAGCATCGTGCTCTTGCCGCTGAGCGAGGCACCGACGATCACCACGTTGCCGCCGGCGCCGGCCAGGTCCACGAGCATCGGGTCACGGCGCTGCTCGTACGGCCGGTCCACGATGCCCACCGGGGCGGCCAGCCGCCCGCGACCACCCCAGGAGGCGGTGCAGAGGCCGAACCTCGCATCGACGCTCAGCGGCGGCAGCAGCTCGCCGAGGCCCGGCGGCTCCGCCAGCGGCGGCAGCCAGACCTGGTGCGCCGGGCGGCCCCGCCCCTTGAGCCGGTCGATGAGCACGTCCAGCATCGCCACGACCTTGCCGTCGGCGGGCTGCTCCGGCTCGGGCGCGTCCGGCACCGGCAGGGTCGGGTTCTGCACGGGTACGAAGTCCACCCCGTACCGCACGATCCGGCGCTGCACCAGCGCCCGCGACGAGGCGGCGGCCTGCCCCGGGGCGCGGTACGGCCCGGACACGTACGCGGCCCGGAACCGCAGCATGGTGCTGGTGTCGGTCTTCAGGTAGCCGTGGCCGGGGGCGTTGGGCAGCTCGTACGCGTCCGGCACGCCGAGCACGATCCGGCTCTCCACCGCCGAGAAGGTGCGCAGACCGATCCGGTACGACAGGTGGGTGTCCAGGCCGCGCAGCTTGCCCTCCTCCAGCCGCTGGCTGGCCAGCAGCAGGTGCACGCCGAGCGACCGCCCCAGCCGGCCGATCATCACGAAGAGGTCGATGAAGTCGGGCTTCGCGGCGAGCAGCTCGCTGAACTCGTCGCAGATGATGAGCAGGCTGGGCATCGGGTCCAGCGGCTCGCCGGCGGCCCGGGCCTTCTCGTAGTCGTAGCGCGAGACGTAGTTGCCGGCGGCCCGCAGCACCTCCTGGCGGCGGGTCATCTCGCCGGCCAGCGCGTCCTTCATGCGGTCGACCAGCGGCAGCTCGTCCGCCAGGTTGGTGATCACCGCGCTGGTGTGCGGCAGCGCGTCCAGCGAGGCGAAGGTGGCGCCGCCCTTGAAGTCGACCAAGACGAAGTTGAGTTCCTCGGAGGAGTGCGTCACGGCCAGCGCGCCGACGATCGTACGCAGCAGCTCGCTCTTGCCGGAACCGGTCGCGCCGATGATCAGGCCGTGCGGGCCCATGCCCTCGTGCGCGGACTCCTTGAAGTCCAGCTCGACCACGTTGCCGTCCGGCCCGACGCCGAGCGGGATTCGCAGCCGGTCGCGGTGGCTGCGCGGGCGCCAGGTCTGCTGCACGTCGACGGCGGCGGCGTCGCCGACGCCGAGCAGGTCCGGCAGCTCCATGCTCTTGGCCAGCGGCTCCTCCGACGTGGTCTGCTGCTGTGACAGCCGGAAGGGGGCGATCTGCCGGGCCAGTCCCTCGGCGGCGGCCTCGGTGAGCCGGTCCGGCCGGCCGAGCCGCGACGAGGAGGTGCCCCGGACGAGTTCGAGGGCGCTGCCGTCGCCGACGTCGAGGCAGAGCAGCCAACGGCCGGCGTCGCGGGGCACGGTGCCGGACAGGTCGATCACGGTCGCGCCGAGCAGCCCCGGCCCCATGAGCTGGCACGCCGCCGAGACCTCGCCGCCGTCGACAACCACGACCAGGTGCGGAGCGGTGGTCAGCGGCTTCGCCTCGGGGGCGAAGCGGGGCCGGCCGGCCAGCTCACCGGCGAGCGCCTCCTCCGCCTCGGCGAGGCTCGCGAAGACCATCCGGCGGGCGCCCGCCGCGTCGGTCCGGGCGCTGTGGTGGTTGTGCGGCAGCCACTTCACCCAGTCCCAGGACGGCTGCCGGTCCGGTGCGGCGACGATCGCGACGACCATGTCGTCCGGGGCGTGGAAGGTGGCGAGCTGACCGAGCGCGGCCCGGGTCAGGTCGAGCACCGGCTCCCGGTCGCCGCGCAGCACCACCCGGCTGAACGCCCGCACGGAGAGCGCGGTCGGCAGGTCCGGCACGCTCGAGTGGGCGCGTACGAAGCGACGCAGCGCGATGGCGCTCATCGGCTCCAGGTCCTCGACCGGCTTGGTCTCCGGCGGGACGATCTCCACGGCGAGGCGCTGCGGGCCGGTGGCGATCCGGGTCTCGCCGAAGTCGTCCTCGGTGATCCGCCGCTCCCACAGCCGCCGGGAGGCGGCGATCGACCAGAGCGCGTCCGGCTCCGGGTGCCGCCAGGCCATGGCCGCCCGCTGCTGCTCGGCGGCGCGCCGGGTGCGCTTGCGCATCTGGGCCAGGTAGCGCATGTAGTCGCGCCGGTCGGCGTTCAGCTCGGCCTTGTCGTTGTTGCCGTGGCTGAGCGATCCGATCGCCATGCCCAGCATCGAGACGCCGAAGAGGCCGCCGGCGATGTAGGTCATCGTGCCGCCGCCCCGGCCGGCGTAGAGGAACGCCATGGCGCCCACGCCGCAGACCATCGGCAGGATCATCAGCAGCTGCCCCATCCCGCGCGGGGTCGGCTCGGGCAGCTCCGGAGGCGACTCCAGCAGCACCTCGCCTCGCGGCAGCGCTGGCCCCGGCTGACGCGGGAGCCGGCGGAACACCACCGTGCTCACGGCTGTCTCCTCCCAGAAGCGGCCCTGATGAAGTTCGGCGAGCGACCGGAGTCGTCGGGTGGGCATCGTACGTGCCCGCCATCGTAGGTAATCTCCCGTGGGCGTCAGGAACCCGTGCGTCGGCGCCGCCGGCCAGGGGTGATCGTAGAGAGCGCGAGGAGGCCACTGTGGCGACGAAGACGGCGACCGGCGGCCTGAGCCGGATCACCATCGTGGCGCCCCGCACCCGGATGGACCTCGCGCTGCCGTCGGACGTACCGCTCGCCGACCTGCTGCCGACCCTGCTCCGTTACGCGGGTGAGGACCTGGCCGACGAGGGGGTGCGGCACGGCGGCTGGAGCCTGGCCCGGCTCGGCGGCCAGCCGCTGGACGGCGGCCGTACCGCCACGCAGCTCGGCATCCGCGACGGTGAGGTGCTCTACTTCAACCCCCGCTCGGCCACCGCGCCGGAGATCGTCTTCGACGACGTGGTCGACGCCGTGGCCACCGCCACCAACCAGCGCCCGGGCGCCTGGCAGGTCGGCACCACCCGCTCCTTCGCGGTGCTCTTCGCCGCCGCGGCGCTCGGCGCCGGCGCGCTGGCGGCGCTGTTCACCGGTCCGCCGCACCTGCCGGGCGCGCTGGCCGCGCTGGTGGTCGCGGTCGCCCTGGTGGTCACCGCCGCCGTGTTGTCCCGGGCCGCCGCCGACAGCGCGACCGGGTCGGTGCTGGGCGTCGTCGGCCTGGCGTACGCGGGGGTCGGCGGCCTGCTGCTGCTCGCCGGCGACCGCCCGCTGACGGAGCTGGCGGCGCCGCACGTGCTCCTCGCCGCCACGGCGGTGGTGGTCTGCGCGGCGGTGGCCGCGCTGGCCGTCGGCGACCGGCTTCCGCTCTTCTTCGGCGCGGTCGCGGTCGGCGCCGCCACCGGCCTCGGCGCGCTGGTCAGCCTGGCCTTCGACACCGACGCGCCGGCCGCCGCCGCGGTGGTCGCCGCGATCGCGTTCGGCGCGGTGCCGGCGTTGCCGATGGCGGCGTACCGGCTGGCCCGGCTGCCGGTGCCGTCCATCCCGACCGGGCCCGACGATCTGAAGACCGACACCGAGTCGGTGGACGGCCGGCAGGTGCTCCAGCTCAGCGAGCGCGCCGACGAGTTCCTGACCGGCCTGCTCTGGACGGTGTCGCTGCTGGTACTCGGCGCCCAGGTGGTGCTCGCGCTGCACGGCAGCCTGCCGGCGGTGCTGCTCTGCCTCGTGCTGGCCCTGCTGTCGCTGCTGCGGGCCCGGCCGTTCCTGGGCCGCGCCCAGCGCACCCCGGTCCTGTTCGCCGGCACCGCGGGGCTCGGCCTGACCGCCGCCGCCACGTTCGGCAACGGCTCGACGGCCGTACGCCTCGGCCTGATCCTGGGCGGCCTGGTGCTCGCGGCCGTGGTGAGCCTGATCTACGGGCTCACCGTGGCCGGCAAGCGGATCTCCCCGGTCTGGGGCCGGCTGCTCGACATCGTGGAGATCATGCTGATCATCGCGCTGGTCCCGCTGGCCGTCTGGGTCGTCGGCCTCTACGGCTGGATCGTCAACCTCCGCCCCTGACCCGCCCGCGCGCTCAGCCGGTCGGGTGCAGGGTCGTCACGGTGGTGGCCGCCGGGGCGGTGGCGTAGACGCCGGGGCCGTGCTGGCCGTCCACGGGGCGGGCCGGGGCGCCCGACCGGCGCGCCACCTCCCGCACCGCCTTGACCAGCGCCTCCACGTGGTCGTCGAGCGCCGCCACCCGCAGCATCGGCGGGGCGACGCGCCCACCGGGCAGCACCACGACGGCCAGGGTGTGCGACGGGGCGGACGTCGCCGTCACCGCGTCCACCAGCGGGCCGAAGGGCGCGTCGGCCCGGGGCCGCAGCACCAGGCAGCGCTGGGTCCAGCCGCCGCCGCGCAGCCCGGTCCAGGTCTCCGCCGGGGGCGTCGGCGCCAGGTCCAGCCCGGCCGCCGAGACCACCGCCGCGCGCAGCTCGTCACGGCTGAGCGGCCGGTGGTCGAGCCCGGCCGCGGTCAGCGCCTTGCCCAGCCGGCCGATCCCGGCGGCCAGCGTGCGGTGCACGCCGGGCATGCCGCCGCCCCGGCTGACGGTCTCGACGCGGGCGTCGCGTACGGAGAGCCGCAGCGCCAGCCAGACCGTCCGGTGGGCCGCCGGGGGCGCGCCCGGCGCCGGATACCAGACCAGGGTGTGCGACACCACCTGGGCGCGGGTGACCGGGCCGGTGAAGTCGGCGAGTACGCGCAGCGCCCGGTCCAGCACCGCCGCCTCGACCGATCCGGCGGGCGCCCCGGCGCGGCCCTGCAACGCCACCGCCGCGAACCAGCCCTGCGCGTCCTGCCCGATGCCGAGCCGGGTGCCGCGGTCGGTGAGCTCCGTCACGGTCAGCTCGGGGGCAAGGGCGGCCAGCCTCGGGTCGGCCCCGCCGCCCGCCGCGACGGTGCTCCTGGCCGCCTCCCGACGCCGCCGCAGCCGGCGGCGCAGCAGCAGGTCCTCGTACCACCAGCGGCCACCGCGACGGGCGAAGACGGCGACCGCCACCGCCAGCGACAGCACTCCGACGGTGGCGGCGAGCCAGACGGGGCCGCCCAGCGCCGCCCAGACGGCCAGGGCGCAGAGCTCCAGCACGACGAGCTGCCCCACGGCGACGGGGCCGATCCGACCACGGTCGCGCCGGTCGGCCGCAACGACCGGCCGCCCGGCGACGCCGGACGGCTGCGGTGCCGGACGACCGGGTGGCGCCTGAACCTGCGTCATCGCTGACAGTCCTTTCTGGACGGCGGAGCGTCCGCCGGATCGGGTCGGGCGCTGGTCCCGGTGACCCGTCGACGGCCCCTTATCGTAGGGAAGCCCGCGACACCGACTCGGACCTGCTCGTCGCGGACCCACCCCCGCCGGAGGTAAGTCATGCGGACCCGCCGCGACCAGGTGCAGGCGTACCGCTTCGTCACCCGCCGGATCGTCTCGGCGCTGCTGTCGGGCGACCCCGAGACCAGCAACCTGCCGATGCGGCGGCTCGGCATGGCGGTCTTCGGCAGCGTGATCGCCGCGGCCGTGGTGCTCGGCGGCGTGGGCGCGTACGGGCAGTTCACCGGCAACAAGGCCCCGCTGGAGCCGAACACCCTGGTGATCGAGCGGGAGACCGGGGCGACGTACGTCTTCGTCGACGGCAAGCTGCATCCGACCCTCAACTACGCCTCGGCCCGGCTGATCATCAACGAGCCGGCCCCGCAGGTGCGCACGATGTCCCAGGCGTCGATCCGGGACCGGCCCCGGGGCCGTACGGTCGGCATCGTCGGCGCCCCCGACGCGCTGCCGGACCGCAAGTCCCTGACGGGCCTGCCCTGGTCGGTCTGCGACGTCCCGGACCCGGCCGATCCCCGCCGCTCCGGCACCCGGGTGGTGATCGACCGCCCGCTGCCCGGCGGCGCGCCGCTCGGCGACCGGGCCGTGCTGGTGGAGGCCGACGGCCAGCGGCACCTGCTCACCGGCGACACCCGGTTGCAGGTGACCGGCGGCGACTCCGCGCTGGCCGCGCTACGGATGGCCAACGCGCCCCGCCTGCCCGTGGGACAGCAGTTGCTCAACGCCGTGCCGGCCGGGCCCGTCCTGCGCAAGCCGGCGATCGCGGGCGAGGACGATGCCAGCACCCTGACCGAGCGCCCGGCCAAGGTCGGTCAGGTCTTCCGGGCGGCGGGCCAGCACTACGTGCTCACCCGGGAGGGCCTCTCCGCGATCGGCGAGATCAGCGCGCTGCTGCTGCTGCGCGACGGCGGCCAGGTCACCGACATCACCCCGGCGCAGGCCGGCAAGCTGCTGACCGACCAGCGGGCGGAGGAGGCCGGGATGCCGCAGGCCCTGCCCGCGCTGCACCCGGTCACCGCCGGCCGGACGGCGGTCTGCGCGACCTACCGGGCGGGCGCCGACGGTGGGCCGCCCACCACCACCCTGGAGGTCTTCGACCGCGTGCCGGCGGAACTGGCCGAGCCCGGCGGCGTTCCGGTGCGGCAGAGCGCGCGCGACGGCGTACGGACCGCCGAGGGTGTGCTGCTGCCCGGCGGCAAGGGCGTGCTCGTGCAGGCCACCCCCGGCGCCGGCGAGAGCGGTACGGCCGCCCCGGGCGCCACCGTTTATCTGATCAGCGCCCAGGGCGTCCGCTACCCGCTCGGCGTCGGCGCGATGTCGGCGCTGGGCTACGAGGGGGTCACCCCGTTGGCCGTACCCGCGTCGCTGCTGGCCCTCGTGCCCACGGGGCCCACCCTCTCGCGGGACGCCGCGCTCTCCCACTTCGCGCCCGGCCCCGCGCCGTCGGCCCCGGCGAAGCCGACGGGCGGCACGGCGAAGCCGACGGACAGCCCCGCGCCGGAGCGGTCCGGCGCGCCGGTGACGCCCTCCGGGAATCCGGAGTCGGAGGCGCCGGCCTCGCCGGACGCGTCGTCCGCCAGCCCGGGAGCGGACGGCTGAGGTCGGCCCCGGCCGCGACCGGGGGGCCGGGTTCCGCACGTGACGGATCGACACCGGTAGCGGGTCGCCCGCGTCGCGCCGGTCGACTAACCTGAGCCTCGCCAACGGTTATCGACGAATGACGTACGGGGATGCTGCCATGACCGGGCGCACGACAGTCGACCTGCTGTCCCTGGAAGACTTCCACCAGAAGTTGGCCAACCGGCTGACCGAGGCGGAGAAGGCGTTGCGGAAGCTGAGCACCGAGATGCAGTGCCGGCCCCCGGCGCTGGGCTCGTTCGCCGACGCCACCGAGAACTCCCGCCGCTACTCCGAGATCCACCAGTCCTACGTGGACCAGGTCGACCGGTTGCGTGCCGCGGTGAAGGCGGCGCAGAGCGCCACCGCGACGATCCTGGCCAACTACCGCACCGCCGAGGAGCGCAACGCGGCCAACTCCGCCGACATCGCCGCCGCGCTGAACGGGGTGGACGACGCGTTGAAGCGGAAGGAGGAACCGCGTGTCTGAATACACCCAGCGCTACCAGCACGTCAGCCACCAGCAGCTCTACGACGGCGTCATGGCCGGTCAGCCGGGCCAGATCGACGGCGTCGCCGCGCAGTGGACGGCGCTCAAGGGCATGCTCGACGGGCTGTCCCGCGAGCTCAGCGGCGACCTCGACAAGCTCGCCAACACCTGGACGGGTTCGGCCTCGCAGGAGTTCCAGCGGCGGTTGACGCTCGTCACCGACTACGCCGACAAGCTCGGCGAGGGCATGGCGGACGTGAGCCGGGGCCTGACCCTGATGGCCGGCGAGCTGCGCACCGCCCGCGCGCAGGCGGAGAGCCCGGCCGAGACCGACGACCACGACCAGGCGCTCTCCGGCGCGGCCAAGGGTGCCGTGTTCGGCGTGCCGGGCATCGTGGTCGGCGGGCTGCTGGGTCACCAGCAGGACAAGGCCGAGCAGGAGAAGGCGCACCAGCGGATGGTCAACGTGGTGGCCGAGTTGGCCGCCGGCTACGACCTCTCCGCCTACGGCCGGCTCGTCGCGCCGCCGCCGCCGCACCCGGACACCCCCGGCCTGACCAGCCGCGACTCCTCGACGACCCCGCGCAGCGGCCCGGGCGCCACCACGCCGACGGCCGCGCCGACCGCCTCCGGCCTCGCCGGGCAGCCGGGCGGCGTCACCGTCGCGGCCCCTGCCGGGCCGAGTTCGGGGCCGGGTGGCGGCGGCGCCGGGACGGCCACGCCGGGCACCGTCGGCGGCGGGCACCCGGGCGGCGGCTCCGGCAGCGCCGTCCCCGGCGCTCCGGGCGGCGTCGCGGTCGGCACCTCCCTCGCCGGTGCCACGCTGCTGACCGGCGCGACCGCCACCACGGGTCCCGCCGGGCTGGGCGGCACCTCGACGGCCTCGGCCGGCGGGCCCGGCATGCAGTTCGGCCCGCAGGGCGGCCCGGCCGGAGGGGTGCTCGGCACCGGTGCCCTCGCCGCGAGCGGCAACGCGCCGACCTCCGCGGTCCGCGCCGCCGGCGGCAGCCCGGTGGCCGACAACCGGTCCGCCACCGGAATGGGCCGGCGCTTCGACAGCGCGCGGGACGGTTCACGGCAGGGCGACCGGGCGGCCAACGCGGCGGGACGCGCACGCGGCACCGCGGGGCGCCCCGGCGTCCTGGGCGGCAGCCAGGGAGCGCACGACGACGACACCGACGGCCGGCTGACCTGGTTGACGGAGGACGACATGGTCTGGGGCGACGGCGCAGCCGCCGCTCCGCCCGTGCTCGGCACCGACGGCTGACCCACCACCGCACGACGACGGCCCACCCGGCGGGCGTACCACCGGGTGGGCCGTCGCACGTCCGGGGCTGTCCCGGCCGGACGATCCATTTCGGACATCGTGGCGGCGGTCACCCGCTCCCGGGCCGTCGCCGTGATGCACGCGCCGGGCGCGGGCGATAGGTTGGACACGTGCCGTCCGCAGCGTCCGTCGACCCGTTCTGGTCGGTCACGCTGCGCTCCCTGCGCGAGCTGACCCGACTGGCGGTCGCCGCGCTCGTGCTCGCCGTGGGCCTCGGTGCCGCCGCCGCACCGGCCCCGGCACCGTTCGCCACCGGCCCGGCCGCTGTTACCGCCGCCGTTCCGGCCGCCGACTCCCGGCTCGCGCTGCCGCGCCGGGAGCCTTTGGCGGAGCAGGTCAGCGGTGCCGCCGCCGCACCGGCGCCGCGGAGCGTCGCCGGCTCGTCCGACACCTCCGCCGCCCCGGTGGCCCGCCCGGACGGCCCCGCCCGCGACCCCGGCCGGGGCGACCCCGCCCGGCGCGGTCCGCCCGCCGCCTGACCGTCGGCCACCGGCTGAACAGCCAGGGGCGCCGCCCGCGACGGACCGTCGCCGCGCGACAACGGGTCCCTCCGACCCGCTCCCCTGCTCCGGTCGCCACGTCACCGGCCCGGTCGCCCGCCGCCCCGTCACGGTCCGCCGCCGGATCGGCCACCGCCGCGGTACGCCCCGCACGCGCGCCCGATACCCACCCGCCCGTACGCCGGGCACAGACCCTGTCGATTCCCCTCGATCGACCGCGAGGTGCTGACCATGCAAAACGTGTTCTCCTCCGTCCTGCTCGACGTGCCCCGGGCCGCCGTGATCTGGCTGAGCCTGCTCGGCGTCGTCGCCGTCACCGTGGCCGGCCTGCTGCTGCGTCCCGGCCGGCTCACGTTCGACGCCGGTTCCCGGATCCGGCGCGCCGCGATGCCGAGCGAGTTGGAACGGGCCGAGGAGGAGCGCGAGCGCTCCCGGTACGCCGGGGAGGTCTCGGTCGCCGCGGAACGGGCCGCCACCACCGCCGCCCGGTTGCGGGCCGAGTGGCTGGCCGCGCAGGAGGAGGTCGAGGCGGCCTGGCAGGCGTACGAGGCCGCCGAGGCGGACGTCCGTCGGCTGGCGGTCGCCGAGGCGATGCCCCTGCCGCGTACCGTCCGGACGCCCGCCGAGTACGCGGAGCGCGAGCGCTTCCTGCACCGGGCCGCCCTCGACGCGTACTGGCGCAAGGAACTGTCGGTGGAGCAGCTCAGCGACGTCTTCGCGCACCGCGACGGCTGGGACCCGCGGCTGCACCCGGTCGAGCAGGAACTCGTCCTGCGCCGGGCGGTACGGGACAACCTGCTCGCCCGGCAGCGGGCGGCCCGGGAGCGGGAGCAGGCCGCGTGGCGGGCCGCCGAGACCGCCGCCGAGGCGGCGCGCAGCCTGCGGGACGAGGCGTTCGCGGCGGTCAGCCCCCACACCGAGGAGTCGCCGTCGCTGCTGCCACTGATCGAGGGCGCCGGTACGGCGGAGCAGACCCGGGAGTTCCCGGTGCTGACCGGCCGCGACGTGCCGTCGGTCGCCCGGGGCCGGGCGGCGGTCCCCGCGTACTGACCGGCGACGGGGCGCAACCGGTCCCGCTGGGCTAGCGTGACGGTGTGTCCAGGGAAGCGTGGGTCGTCGTCGGCGTCGTGGCGGTCGTCACGTTGGTCGGCGCGGTGGTGCTGGCCGTCCGCGTGATCCGCACCCGCCGGCTGCTCGGCACGCTCGGGGTGAGCGGCAAGGTCGCCTTCTACGGCGCGCTGCTCTACACCGTCCTGCCGATCGACCTGCTTCCCGACCCCATCTACCTGGACGACATGGCGGTGCTGACCGGCGCGCTGCTCTACCTCGGCCGGCTGGTCCGGCAGCGGCGCGCCGCGGACCGACCGCTGACCGGCGCACCCGACGTGCCGGCCGACCCCGCCCGGGGCCGACGCCACGTGCCATGATCGCTGCCGCACCGAGACAGGGGACCGACATGCCCGGCGACCATCGGTTGGCGCCCCACGACGAGCGGGTCGTGGCGTTCTGCCGGGAACGGCACCTGGCCACGTTGACCACCCTGCGCCCGGACGGCACCCCGCACGTCGTACCGGTGGGGGTCACCTTCGACGCGGCGGCCGGCCTGGCCCGGGTGATCACCGGCGGCGCGTCCCGCAAGGCGCGGCACGTGGCCGCCGCCGGCCCCGGGGGTGCCCCGGTGGCCGTCTGCCACGTCGACGGTCGACGTTGGCTGACCATCGAGGGCCGGGCCGTCGTGCGTGCCGACCGGCCGGCCGTGGCCGAGGCCGAGCGCCGGTACGCCGAGCGTTACCGGACCCCCCGCCCGAATCCCGACCGGGTGGTCATCGAAATCACGGTGACCAACCTGCTGGGCAGCCTGTGACCACCTGACCGGTCTGTCCGGTATCGCCGCCCCATTCCCGTCGGATCCGCGCGATCCGGGGACGCCGCCCGCCCGGCGCCGGGGGTGTGACGTGCGGCATCCGTACGCCGGAATCCTGCTGCCCGCCGGCCGGTTGAACCCGACGTGCGGCCGTACGCCCGGCCGCGCGGGCCAGGAATGTCCTCCTCAGCAGGACCGTTGCGTCCCGAGTACGCCCGTGGGCCGACCGCTGCGGGTCGTCGAATCCCCACAGAGCCGAGCGCCTTTCCCGGTGCTGCACGCCTCCCCCCGGAGGCGTCGACCCCCGATTGGAGCCCGACCATGAATTCGATCGTGCAGAGGAGCGGCCTCTCCGTCGCCGGTCTGCTGGTGGCCGGCGGCTGCCTCGCGGGCCCGGCGGCCACCGCCCAGGCCGCACCGGCGGCGACCGCGCCGGTCGGTTCGGTGCGCACCGACGGCCACACCGACAGGAACGGCCGCGCCGACCGGCGTGCCGAGCGCTCGGTGGGCATCGAGTACCAGGCCCAGCCCAACTTCTACTACTGCGGCCCGGCCGCGACCCGGATCGCCCTGTCGGCGCTGGGCAAGGCGCTCTCCCAGGACGAGGTCGCCAAGCGGCTCGGCACCACCGAGGCCGGCACCGACTCCGCCCTGGACACCACCCGCGTGCTCAACGAGCTGACCGGCCGGGGATACCGGACCACCGAGATCCGGGACTCGGTGGCCAGGCCGGAGCAGGTCGACCGGCTGCGCTCCGACGTGGTCGCGGCCCTCGACGGGGGCCGGCCGGTGGTGGCCAACATCAAGGGCACCGCCGTCGACACGGTCGGCAACCCGCACTCGTACGAGGGTGGGCACTACCTGACCCTGGTGGGCTACCGCGACGGCGGGGACCTGATCCGCATCGCCGACCCGGCCGCCCCCGAGGGCGAGTACTGGATGACGCTGGAGAAGGTCGCCAACTGGATCGCCGAGCGCGGCTACTCGTCCTGACCCGTACCTCCACGAGGGCCGGTCCCCACGCGGGGGCCGGCCCTCGTCGGCCGCTCGCGACCGGGGCGGCCGGGCGGCCGTCCTCGGTGAGGGACGTCGATCGCTCGCCGTGGGTTCGGTCGACGGTTCGCGGGTACCAGGGCTCACAGCCGACCGTTCCGCAACCGGTAAGGGGCAGACATGACCAACCAACAGGCAACCAGCGGTCAGGACGTGGTGGACGTCCTCACCGCCGACCACCGTGAGGTCGAAGCACTCTTCGTGCAGTTGGAGAGCCGGCAGGGCACCCCCGAGCACCGCCGGCAGCTGGCCGACGTGATGATCGCCGAGCTGGTCCGCCACGCCGTCGCCGAGGAGATGCACGTCTATCCGACCGCTCGCAAGGCACTGCCGGACGGCGACCAGATCGCCGAGCACGAGATCTCCGAGCACGCCGACGCCGAGCGGACCATGAAGGAGCTGGAGTCGGTCGACCCGTCCGACCCGCGCTTCGACGAACTGCTGGCGCAGCTGACCAGCACGATCCGGCACCACGTCAAGGACGAGGAGTCGGACCTCTTCCCCCGCCTGCGCGCCGCCGTGGCCGGCGAGGAGATGGTCGAACTGGCCGAGAAGGTGGAGGCGACCAAGAAGACCGCCCCGACCCGGCCGCACCCGGCCGCGCCCGACCGGCCGCCGGCGAACCGGCTGCTCAACCCGGGTGCCGGCCTGGTGGACCGGATGCGCGACGCGTTGAGCGGCCGCGCCACGTCGGTGGCGGAGCTGGGCGAGAAGCAGCGCTGACGGACCCGCGCCACGGTGGCCACGCCCGGCCCGGGGCGTGGCCACCGGCGTACGCACCGGCGGCGTCGGCCGGGTCCGCCCCGCGAGGTCACGCGGAGCCGGTCGGGTCAGGGCTCCGGCGCGATCCGGCGCAGACCGTCCGCTTCGGAGACGATGACCGCCTCCATCGGGCAGGAGTCCGCGGCGTCGACCAGCGCGTCGTCCGGCGCCACCCGCTCGGTCAGCGGACGGGCCAGCCCGTCCACCAGCACGAAGTGCTTCGGCGCGGTGCCCGCGCAGATCCCCGACCCGATGCACCGGGTCGAGTCCACATGCACCCGCCACTGCTCGTTCGGCGCACTCACCGGTTCACCACCTCACCGGCATGGCGACGAGGCCCCGCACCAGCAGGCCGCTCTTCCAGGTCAGTTCGGATTCCGGCACGGCCAGCCTCAGGTCGGGCGTGCGGTCGATCAGGGTCTCCAGGACGACCTGGAGCTCCATCCGGGCCAGCTGGGCGCCGACGCAGTGGTGCACCCCGTGGCCGAAGCCGAGATGAGGGTTCACCTCCCGGGTCAGGTCGAGCCGGTCCGCCTCGGCGAAGACCGTCTCGTCCCGGTTGGCCGACGAGATCGACACCACCACGGGCTCGCCGGCGCGCACCAGCACGCCGCCCAGCTCGACGTCCTCCAGGGCGTAGCGGGCGAAGGCCGAGGACGCGCCGAGCGGCACGAACCGCATCAGCTCCTCGACGGCACCCGGCACCAGCTCCGGCCGGGCCCGCAGCCGGGCCCACTCGTCGGGGTGGTTGAGCAGCGCGTACACGAAGTTGGGGATCTGGGTGACGGTCGTCTCGTGCCCGGCGGCGAGCAGCCCGGCGGCCAGGCGTACGACCTCTTCCTCGGCGAGCCGGTCGTCGGCGTCCCGGGCCCGGACCATCGCGCCGAGCAGGTCGTCGGTGGGCTGCTCGCGCCGCAGGGCGATCAGCTCGCCCATGTACGCGAAGAGGCTGTCGATGTACTCCTGGGCCCGCTCCGGGCTCAGCGAGGTGGTCGACACGATCGCCTCCGACCAGGTGTGGAAGCGGTCCTGGTCGGCCACCGGGACGCCGAGCAGGTCGCAGATGACCCGGATCGGCAGCGGGGTGGCCAGGTGCGCCACGAGATCGGCCGGCGGACCGGCGGTGAGCATGCCGTCGACCAGTTCGTGGGCCACCTGCCGGGTACGCGGCCGCAGCTCCTCCACCCGCCGGGCGGTGAACGCCTTCGCCACCAGTCGGCGCAGCCGGGTGTGCTCCGGCGGATCCATCGACAGGATCCCGCCCTCCTGCTGCCCCGGCGAGTTGCGGGGCTCGTCCCGGCCCACCGAGGCGGCCCGGCTGAACCGGGCGTCGCCGAGCACGGTGCGGACGTCGGCGTGACGGGTGGCGAGCCAGGCCGGCTCGCCGTACGGCATGCGGATGCGGGTGAGCGGTTCGTCACCGGCGCAGCCGGGCGTAGCGCGGGTCGAGGTCGAGCCGGTCGGGATCGCTGAACGGATAGCGGTGGGGGACGGTCGTCTCGGGGGCCTCGGTCACCGGATGACTTCCTCTCGTCACGGCGCCCCAAGGGGTGGGCACCGGTCCGGTCGGGGACGACTCCACGTTGAGTCATGTTCCGACTGCGGATAGTAGCGAGAGTGGTCGATCCTTGGCTAGCGGTACGCGTCGATCCGTCAGGAAGCGACAGTCCCGGGCCAGCCGTGCGGGGCGACCCGGGACGCCACGAAGGGTTCAGCGGACCTCGTCGCCCTCGCCGGTGCGCGCCTGGGCCTGGTCGACGCCCTTGTCGATCTGCTCGTCGTACTTGCCGCCCGTGCGCTTGTCGGCCATGTCGCCGCCCTTCTCCAGGCCCTGGTCGACCTGCTTGTCGTGCTTGTCGGCGAAGTCCTTGGCCTTGTCCATGAAGTCGCTCATCGGGGTCCTCCTCGAATGCGGGTCCGATCTCTGCCTTCCCTGGGCCCAGGGGCGCAAACGCGACGGAGAAGCGGCCGGAGGGCGATCGGGAAACGGCCGGTCGTCCCCGACGCCCCGGCCGCCCATCTAGCGTGAAAGGGGACGCGGGTGTCGGAAGGACGCCGGCCGGGTACCGACTCGCCGGAGATCGAGGAGGGCCGACGTGGTCGCAGACGATGCCGGGCGTACGCCCGAGGGGACGACGGACCGGGGCGCGGGCCCCCGACAGACCTGGGCCGCGCTTCCCTGGCTGGTCCGCTCGGCCGTGGTGTGGAGCGCCTGCCTGGTGGTGGTCGTCGCCGGGCTGTACCTGCTCGGAAAGATCGCGGTGCTGCTCGCGCCGCTGGCCATCGCGCTGGCCGCCACCATCTTCCTCACCGCCCTGCTCGACCCGGTGCAGCTCGCCCTGCGCCGGCTCCGGCTGCCCGCCGCCCTCGCCGCCCTGCTCACCGTGCTGCTGCTGCTCAGCCTGCTGTTCGGCGTCGGCGCGCTGGTGTGGAGCCTCACCGCGGGCCAGTTCAGCGAGTTGAGCCAGGAGTTGGGGCAGGGCCTGCAACGCACCCGGGACTTCGTGACCTCGACGCTGCCGGTCACCGACCAGCAGATCGACCGGCTGCTCGGCCAGGCCCGCGAGGGCCTGGGGCAGGACTCGGTCGATCCGGTCTCCAGCGCCAGGACGGCCGCGGAGGTGCTCGGCTCGGCGCTGCTCGCGCTCGTCCTGCTGTTCTTCCTGCTCAAGGACGGCCGCTCCATGTGGCACTGGACGCTGTCCCGGGCGACCGGGCCGAACCGGACGGTGACCGCCGAGGCGGGCCGGGTGGGTTGGCGGACGCTCGGCGCGTACAGCCGGGGCACGATGATGATCGCCGCGATCGACGCCATCGGCATCGGTCTGGCGCTGGTGGTGCTCCGGGTACCGCTGGCCTTTCCGCTCGCGCTCATCACCTTCTTCGGCGGCTTCATCCCGATCATCGGGGCGACCGTGGCCGGCGCGGTGGCGGTGCTGGTCGCCCTCGCGGCGAAGGGGCCGGTGACCGCGCTGCTCGTCCTGGCCGCCGTGATCGCCGTGCAGCAGATCGAGGGCAACCTGCTCGAACCGCTGATCATGAAGCGCCAGGTACGCCTGCACCCGGCGGTGATCCTGGTGGCGGTGACCGCCGGCACCCTGATCGCCGGCATCGCCGGGGCCTTCGTCTCGGTGCCGATCACCGCCGTCGTCTGGCGGATCGTCGACACCGTCCAGCAGCACCGCCGACACCCGGTACCCCCGACCTCCGCCTGACCCGGGACGGCGCTCAGCGGGAGGCGGGCAGGTGGGTGGTGAACCAGTCGGCGGCGCAGTGGGCGACCTGCTCCAGGGCGCCGGGCTCCTCGAAGAGGTGGGTGGCCCCCGGGATCACCGTCAGCTCGGCCGTCTCCGGCAGCGCGTCCTGCGCCTGCTCGTTGAGCGTGATCACCTGCTCGTCGAGGCCGCCGACCAGCAGCAGCGTGGGCGCGCGTACCTGGCCGAGGGCCGGGCCGGCCAGGTCGGGGCGGCCGCCCCGGGAGACCACCGCGCCGACGAGGTCCGGTCGGGCGGCCGCCGCAACCAGGGCGGCGGCCGCCCCGGTGCTGGCCCCGAAGAGGCCGATCGGCACCGCGCCGAGGGGTCGCTCGGCCGCCAGCCAGTCCACGATCGCGGCGAGCCGGTCCGCGAGCAGGGTGATGTCGAAGCGCAGCTCGGCGGTCCGGGCGTCCACCTGGTCCTCGGCCGGGGTCAGCAGGTCGACCAGCACGGTGCCGAGGGCGGCGCGGTTGAGCACGTGCGCCACGGCGGTGTTGCGCGGGCTGTGCCGGGAGCTGCCGCTGCCGTGCGCGAAGAGCACCGCGCCGGCCGGCTCCGCCGGGATCAGCAGATCGGCCGGGAGTTCGGCGTTCCCCGCCGGGATCGTCACCGCACTGCTGCGCACGTCCATCTCGCCTCCGTACGTCCTCGGTCTCCGGTCGCATACCCGTCCCCCGGGCCGGCAAGCCGCCCGGCGCGGCCCGCGTTTGTCGCCCGGGGGCCCGGGTAGGCGGCGGATGACCGCAGGCCGTACCGGCGCAACCGCGCCCCGACGGATCGCGAGGATCGCCATGGCGCAGCAGCGGGAGACCCGGCAGCAGGACACGGACCGGGACCGGCGGGAACAGGACACCGAACGCGGCCGGGACTGGGCGGACGACGCGGCCCAGGCGCGCACGGCCGACGACCCGCGGGCGACGGCGCCCCGAGACGCCGCCGGCCGCCCGTCACAGGGCAGGCCCGTCTGACCCCCGCCGCCGTCGGAGGGCACGCAGACCGGCGCCGCCGGCCCGCCGTGACGTACGCGGGCCGGCGGCGGCCGGTCACGGCTCGTTCTCGGGCAGGCGGAGCAGGGGCGCACGCCCCGGGGCCTGCTCCGGGACCGGGCCGGACACCTCCGCCGCGGGAATCGGCATCGTCACCGGCTCCCCGCAGGTGACCCGCACCGGCTCGCCGTGGTGCCGCAGCTCCAGCACGTCCCCCGGGTCGCCGCGCCGCAGCGCGTACGTGGTCTCGTGCGGCCGGACGTCGACCCGCAGCCGCATCCCGCGCCACTGGAGTGAGAACTCCAGCCGCTCCAGCCGGCTGGACAGCCGGGGCGCGAAGGAGAGGTTGCCGTCGTGGTCGCGCAGCCCGCCGAACCCGGCCACCAGGGCGATCCAGGCGCCGGCGAGCGAGGCCATGTGCACGCCGTCGCGGGTGTTCTCGTTGAGGTCGTGCAGGTCCATCAGCGCGGCCTCGCGCAGGTAGATGTGCGCCAGCTCCGGATGGCCCACCTCGGCCGCCAGCACCGCCTGGGTGCACGCCGACAGCGAGGAGTCGCGCACCGTACGCCGCTCGTAGTAGAGGAAGTTGCGCAGCTTCTGCTCGGGCGTGAACGCGTCGCCCCGCCAGTGCATGGCCAGGACCAGGTCCGCCTGCTTGACGACCTGCTTGCGGTACAGGTCGAAGTACGGGTAGTGCAGCAGCAGCGGGTACTTCTCCGGCGGGGTGTGCCCGAAGTCCCACTCCTGGAGCCGGGTGAAGCCCTCCACCTGCTCGTGGACGTCGATCTCCTCGTCGTACGGGATGTGCATGGCGGCCGCCGCGTCCCGCCAGGCCGCCGCCTCCTCGTCGGTGACGCCGAGGTGGAACGCCTCGTCCCGGTAGCGCGTCACGGCGTCGGCGGCGGCGATCAGGTTCCGCTGCGCCATCAGGTTGGTGTAGATGTTGTCGTTCTTGACGGCCGTGTACTCGTCGGGGCCGGTGACCCCGTCGATGTGGAACTGGCCGTGCCGGTCGTGGTGGCCCAGGGAGCGCCACAACCGGGCGGTCTCCACCAGCAGTTCGAGCCCGATCTCGCGTTCCAGCTCGGTGTCCTGGGTGACCTGCACGTAGCGGCGCAGCGCGTCGGCGATGCCGGCCGCGATGTGGAAGGCGGCGGTGCCCGCCGGCCAGTACCCCGACGACTCCGGCCCCTCGATGGTGCGCCAGGGGAACGCCGCCCCCTCCAGGTTGAGCGTCCGGGCCCGCTCGTGGGCGGCGGCCAGGGTGGCGTGCCGCCAGTGCAGCGCGTCCCGCACGGCGGCCGGGTGGGTGTACGTGAGCACCGGCAGGACGAACATCTCCGTGTCCCAGAACGCGTGCCCGTCGTACCCCGGGCCGGTCAGGCCCTTCGCGGCGATGGGCCGCCGCTCCGCCCGGGAGCCCGCCTGGAGGACGTGGAACATGCCGAAGCGGACGGCCTGCTGGATCTCCGGGTCGCCCTCCACCACCACGTCGGCGGCGTCCCAGAACTCCTCGAGGTATTCGCGCTGCTCGCGGCGCAGCCCGTCCCAGCCGTCGAGCCGCGCCCCGGTCAGGGCGGCCTCGACCTGGTCGCGCATCGCCGGCAGCGACCGCCGGCTCGACCAGCCGTACGCGAGGTACTTGACCACGCGCAGCGTCTCGCCGGGCTGGAGCACGCACCCGATGGTGGTACGCACCCAGTCCTCGTACCCCTCGGACTGGATGGTCTTGCGCGCCGGGGCGTACACCTCGTGTTCCATCGCGGCGGCCACCCGCAGCCCGGAGACCTTGGTCCGGTGGATCAGCAGCCCACCGTCGGCGGTGGTGAGCTCCTCCTCGGCCTGCAACGGCGACTCCAGCACGGCCGCGACCCGCGGGTCCTTGCTCTGCGGGGGCAGCGTCTCGTTCGCCACGAGTTCCGACTGGAGGATCAGCCGCAGCGGGCCGTCCACCGCCTCCACCTCGTAGTTGATCGCGGCGACGGCGCGCTGGGTGAACGAGACCAGCCGGGTGCTGCGGACCTTGACCTCGCGGCCGGCCGGGGAGCGCCAGTGCAGTTCCCGGTGCAGGGTGCCGGCGCGCAGGTCGAGGACCCGTTCGTGGGCGAGGAGTTCGCCGTAGCGGACGTCGAGCGGCTCGTCGTCGACCAGCAGCCGGATCAGCTTGCCGTTGGTCACGTTGACGATCGTCTGGCCGGACTCGGGGAACCCGAAGCCGGCCTCCGCGTACGGCAGCGGGCGCAGCTCGTAGAAGGAGTTGAGGTAGGTGCCGGGCAGGCCGTGCGGCTCCCCCTCGTCCAGGTTGCCGCGCAGCCCGACGTGCCCGTTGGAGAGGGCGAAGACCGACTCCGACTGGGCCAGGACGTCCATGTCCAGCCGCGTCTCCCGGACGTGCCACGGCTCGACCGGATAGGCGCGTTCCCGGATCACGCGGGCCGCCCGATGTCGAGCAGGTCGGCCAGGTCGGTGACCACCACGTCGGCGCCGTGGGCCAGCAGTTCGGCGGCCTGGCCGACCCGGTCGACGCCCACCACGTACCCGAATCCGCCGGCCCGCCCGGCGGCCACCCCGGCGAGGGCGTCCTCGAAGACGGCGGCGTCACGCGGGTCGACCCCGAGCAGCCGCGCGCCGGCCAGGAAGGTGTCCGGGGCCGGTTTGCCGCGTAGCCCCTCGGCGCGGGCGACGAGCCCGTCGACCCGGGCCTCCAGCAGCGGTTCCAGCCCGGCGGCGGCCACCACCTCCCGGCCGTTGGCGCTGGCCGTGACGACCGCCCGGCGCAGGCCGGCGGCGACCGCCGCCTCCAGGTAGGTCACGGAGCCGGGGTAGACGTCCACGCCGTGCGTACGCAGCCGCTCCAGCAGCAGCACGTTCTTGCTGTTGCCGACGCCGTTGACGGTGTCGGCGTCCGGCGGGTCGTCGGGCGAACCCTCCGGCAGCACGATGCCCCGGGAGGCGAGGAAGGTGCGCACCCCGTCGGCGCGCGGCCGGCCGTCGACGTAGCGGTTGTAGTCCGGCCCCGGATCGAAGGGGCGGAACTCCTCGCCGGTGACGGCGGCGCGGCGGCGCAGGAAGCCGTCGAACGTCTCGGTCCAGGCGGCGTTGTGCACCCGGGCGGTCTGCGTCAGCACACCGTCCAGATCGAAGAGACAGGCGGTCACGTGAGCAGGCAGGCCCAACACGGTACGAATCTATCCAGACCTCCGGGCCCGCAAACCGCTTTCGCTCCCCTTTGCCGCCCGGCTCAGGTGGGGCGCAGCGTCCAGACCACGGTCATCTCGCCGGTCGGCTTGCCCTCCTCGGTGGCGATCTCGACGCGTACCGGAAATTCCGGCCGCCGCCCGGCCTCCAGCTCCGCAACCACCTCGGCCACCGCGCGCCCCAGCCGGGCGGTCGCGCGGACCGGACCCTTGGCGAGCTTGCGGTACGCGATGTCGGCGCGCACCGCCAGGGGCGTGGCCCGGTCGAGCAGGTGCCCGAACGCGACGAGCACCACCGCGCCGGAGGCCGTCTCACCCAGGGTGAACATGGCCCCGGCGTGCGGCCCGCCGACGTGGTTGTGGGTGGCCGGCGAATCGGGGAGCCGGACAACGGCCCGAACCCCACCGTCGGCCTCGGGGGCCACCTCGACGAATTCGAAACCGAGCGTACGGGCGAAGGGCACCGCGTCGAGCAAGCCGGCGGCCACCTGGCGCGAGTCGATGGTCATGAACCGACGTTACTAGTCGGTAACTTTTCCCGGCAAGGACCGCCCCCGTCAGCGCCAGCCCACGTCGATCCGGTCGCCGCGCTCGTCGAAGAAGTGCAGCGCGTCCATGCGTACGGAGACGGCCAGCGGGTGGCCGGCGGAGACCCCCGGGTACGGCGCGAGCCGGACCGCCAGCTCGGCCGGGCGCCGGTGGTGCCGGCCCGGATCGTTGAGCACGCTGGTGCGGGTCACACCGGTCGGCGCGGCCGCCTCCTCCGCCGCGCGCCCGGCCAGCCGCTGCAAGGCCTGCCCGAAGCGGCGCCGGCCGCGCTGGGTGGCGGGCGCGTCGGCCCTGGCGCCCATCTCGTCCACCACGATGGCGGTGGCCCCGACGTCGAGGAAGGCGAGCGACTCGTGCCCGTGGTGCTCCAGGTAGCGGATCCGGCCGTGCAGCACGGCGCCCTGGGCGTCCGGCGCCACCGGGGTGAGCGCCTCGGCCCGCATCCCGACGACGATCCGTTCCCCGTGGTAGTGCGCGACGGCCCGGCTGCGGATGTCGTCCCACGGCAGGTGCAGCGCCTGCTCGCCGAGGGTGAGGGTGACGTAACGGTCGAGATGGACGTAGACCGAGGCCTCCAGCAGGTTCATCCGCGGGCTGCCCAGGAACGCGGCCACGTAGAGGGTGGCCGGGCGCCCGTACACCTGGGTGGGGGTGCCGACGTCCTGCAGGACGCCCTTGCGCATGATGGCGACCCGGTCGGCCATGGTCAGCGCCTCGGCCTGGTCGTGGGTGACGTAGATGGTGGTGACGCCCAGCTCCCGGGTCAGGCCCGAGATCTCCGCCCGCAGCTCGGCGCGCAGCCCGCTGTCGAGGTTGGACAGCGGCTCGTCCATCAGGAACAGGCCCGGGCGGCGCACGATCGCCCGGCCCATCGCGACCCGCTGGCGCTGCCCGCCGGAGAGCTGGCTGGGCTTGCGGCCGAGCACGTCGCCGATGCCGAGCGCGCTGGCCACGTCGGTGACCCGCTCGTCGCGCGGCTCGGGCTCCAACCCGGCCAGCTTGAGCGGGAAGGCGATGTTGTCGCCGACGGTCATGTGCGGGTAGAGCGCGAAGTCCTGGAAGACCATCGCGATCTTCCGGTCGCGCGGCGGCAGGTCGTTGGCCAGCTCGCCGTCGAGCATGACCGCGCCCGACGTCGGGTCCTCCAGCCCGGCCACCATCCTCAGCACGGTGGACTTGCCGCAGCCCGACGGACCGAGCAGCACCATGAACTCGCCGTCCTCGACGTCGAGATTGACCTTGTCGACAGCCAGCGTGCCGTCCCTGAACACCTTCGTGACGTCCTTGAGCGCGACGGTTGTCACCGTTCCCTCCCCCCAGCTCGTCGGGCGAACCCCGATTGACTGTGACGAGGATCATCCGTTTCGCCCATCGGGTAAACGTGCCATGTTCGGCTTGTGACGGCCCCGTGACGCCCACCCGCCGGGACGACGCCCCGCGCTCACCGCTCGCCGAGGAAGACCCGGCGGACGACCCGCTCGGCGGCGTGGCCGTCGTCGAGCGCGCAGAACCGGGCCCGGAACCGCTGCCGGGCCTTGCGCGCCGCCTCCGCGTCGACCCCGCCGGCGCGGAACAGGTCGAGCAGGTCGTCGAAGCTGGCGACCACCGCGCCCGGTGGCTCCGCGGTCACGTCGAAGTAGACGCCCCGGGCCAGCCGGTACGCCTCCCAGTCGGGGGCGTAGACCACGATCGGCCGGTCCAGCACGGCGTAGTCGAACATCGCCGAGGAGTAGTCCGTGATCAGCACGTCCGCCACGAGGTAGAGGTCCTCCACGTGCGGATGGCCGCTGACGTCGCGTACCCGGTCGCGCTCCGCCGGGCGGCGGGTGGGGCGGTCCCGGTCGTGGAAGTAGTGGCTGCGCATCAGCAGCCGGCCGGCCGGGCCGAGCACGTCGAGCAGCCGCTCGGGGTCGAACGGCGGCCGGTAGCCGGGCAGGTGCTCCCGGTGCGTCGGGGCGTACAGGACGACCTGCTCGCCGGGCCCGAGGCCGAACCCGGCCCGCAGCCGCAGCACCTCCTCGGCGGTCGCGGTGACCAGCCGGTCGTTGCGCGGATAGCCGACCTCCAGCGTGGTGTACGCGGCCGGGTACGCGCGCTCCCACATCTGGCTGGAGAAGCTGTTCGCGCTGATGCTGTAGTCCCAGCGGTCCACCCGGCGCAGCAGCCCGGCGAAGTCCATCCCGACCGCGCCGACGGGGTACCGCTGCTGGTCGAGCCCCATCACCTTCACCGGCGTGCCGTGGTGGGTCTGCACGTGCACGGTGCCCGGCCGCTTGCGGACGAAGTCCGGGAAGTTGACGTTGTTGACGAGCCAGCGCGCCCGCGCCAGCGCCCGGTAGTACGCGCGCGTCCCGGCGACCACGTACGCGACGCCCTCCGGCACGGTGTGTACGCGGTCGCGCCGGACGATCCACACCCCGCGCACCTGCGGCGCCAGCCGGCGGGCCGCCTCGAAGATCGCGGCCGGGTTGTCCGCGTACCCCCGGTACCAGTAGGCCGCGTAGACGGCCAGCGTCGGGTCGACCGGCCGACGCAGCTCGGCCCGGTAGTACTCGCGCAGCAGGGTGTCCCGGGCCACCCGGGCCGCGCGCCGGGCCGGAGGCGCCACCCGCCGCTTCGTGCCCCGCGCGGTACGCCGGGCGGCGTCGCGCGCCCGGTAGGCGGCGCGCAGCGCGCTGAACGTACGCCAGCGGCCGGCGGCCACCAGCCGGTGCTTGAGCCCCTCGGCACCGGCCGGCGTCGGGTAGCCGCCCGGCGGCAGCCAGCGCGCGTGGTCGGCGGTGATCTGGGCGAAGAAGGCCGGGCGCAGCGCGGGGGCGATCCGCTCCCCGTTGCCGAGCACGGTCAGGTAGTGCCAGATCATCCGCTCGAACAGCGCGGGGCGCAGGTCGTCGACGTCCGCTCCGCCGGCGTCCAACAGCCGGAACACCCGGTGCCACTGGTCGAAGACCTCGAAGTGCCGCTCGCCCCTGGTCCGGGTGATCGCCCCGGTGCGGCGCTGCCGGTAGTTCACGCAGACCCGGTCCAGCACGCCGATCCGCTCGGCGGCCAGCAGCACCGGGTAGCTGAACGAGACGTCCTCGTACCAGCCGGGGGCGAAGCGCAGGCCCTGCTCCAGCAGGAACCGCCGGCGGACCAGCCGGTTCCAGGCGGTGTGCAGCAGCCGCAGCGTCTCGGGCCGGTCCCGCAGCCGGAAGGTCTGCTCGCCGGGCGGCTCCGGGAAGACCTCCGCCATCGCGCTGCGGCTGGTGGCGTTGTTCCAGTGGGTCCGGACGTGGTCGACCAGGAGCACGTCCGGGCGGGTCGCGCGCAGGCGCCCGGCCACCTCGGTCAGGCAGTCCGGCGCGAGCCAGTCGTCGCCGTCGACGAACCAGACGTACTCGCCGGTGGCCCGGTCCAGCCCGACGTTGCGGGCCGGACCGAGCCCGACGTTCTCCGTCAGCCGGACGGCGTGCACCCGCGGGTCGCGGGCCGCGTACTCGGCGAGGAGTTCGCCGCTGTCGTCCGGTGAGCAGTCGTCGACGCCGATCACCTCGATGTCGGCGACCGGCTGGTCGAGGATGGAGTCCAGGCACTCGCGCAGGTAGCCCTGCACCCGGTAGGCCGGCACGACGAAGCTGATCAGTGTCATCGGCCGGCCCCCTCCGTCAGCCCGGCGAGCGACCTCCCGCGCCGACCAGGCCCACCGACGCCCGCGCGGCGCGGGCGGGCAGGACCACCCAGGCGAGGGCGACACTCCCCACAAAAACCACGAGAAGGTACGTACCGAGTGTAGCCATCCCGATACCCGCAAAACCGACGATCGCCGCCAGGGCCAGCAGCACCGAACGGCCCTCCCAGCCCAGCGTGACGCCATGCAGCGGCGGGGCCGACTGCCGCTTCTCCAGCCGCGCGGTCAGGTCGTAGTGGTGCAGGGTCAGCACGAAGACGTACCCGAAGATCAACCACGGTGGCACGCCGCCGACCACCCCGACCGCGATGGCGAACAGGTACTCGCCCGCCCGCAGCGCGGCCGGCACCAGCCAGTCCAGCGGCCCGTTGTGCGCCGCGCCGGCGCCGAGACCGGCGGCCAGCAGCACCACCAGCGCGGCCGGCACCGCCCACCGCAGGCCCTCCGCCCCCGCGCCGTCGCGAGCCAGCAGCGCCGCCACCAGCAGCGCCGCCGGGCCCAGCGCCGCGCCGACCGCCAGCGTCAGCGGGCCCACCGGGCGGAGCACCGGCAGGACCCGGGCCAGCGGCCCGTCGTCGCGGTGCAGGGTGGCGTCGACCGTGTCCAGCACCGGCACCCACATCCAGCGGGCCCGCAGCGTGCGCAGCGCCCCGGTGTACGCGAACGCCAGCACCCCCCAGGCCAGCACCGCGTACAGGCTGACCAGCGGGCCGAACAGCGCCACGGTGATCGCGATCAGCGCCCACCGCTCCCCGATCGGGAAGACCACCGTCCGCTTCAGCCAGTACGACACCGAGCCCGTGTCGGCCTGCACCCGGTTGGAGGCGGCGTTCAGCTTGTCGCCGATGCCACCGCCGGAGGTGCCGACCGCCTTCGGCCGGCGGGCCGCCTCGTCGTGCAGCACGCCGTACCAGGTGTCGGTCATGTGCCGGACGGTCTGGAGGGTGATCGCGGCGATCGCCAGCGCCCAGCCGTACCGGAAACCGGCCTGGGTGGCCCCGTAGCCGAGGCCGGCGTAGACCACGTACTCCTTGGCCCGGTCGGCCATGGTGTCCAGCCAGCCGCCCCAGGCGCTGAAGTGCCGCGTGTAGCGGGCGAGCTGGCCGTCCACGCAGTCGAGCACGAAGCCGAGGTAGAGCAGCACCGCACCGGCGACGAGCGCCAGCCGGCCGCCCGTGCCGAAGAGCACGGCGGCGGCCACCGCGAAGGCCACCGAGATCATCGTGACGGCGGTGGGGCCGAGCCCGAGCTTCGCCGACGCCTTCGTCACATACGGCGACCAGGTGCTGACGAAGAACGTGGTGAAGAAGTCGTCGCGCTCCTTCACCGAGAGCTTCAGCTCGGCCCGGTCCTCGTCGACGGCGGCCACGGCCGCCTCCGCGGCGGCCAGCCCCGACGGGTCGGCCACCCGGTGCGCGACGAGCAGGCGTACGCGTTGGGCGAAGGTCAGCGTGCCGAGCCCGGTAAGACCCGCGAAGAGCCGGTCCACGGCGGGCCCGGCCGGCGCGGCGGCCGACGGTGCGCCGGCGGGGACCACCCCGGCGGCGACCGCGCGCGCGGCGGCGGCGAGCGACGGCAGGTCGTCGACGCCGACCCGCAGCGCGCCGCCGAAGACGCCGGTGGCCTCGCCGTCCAACGCCTCCGGCGGCCCGGCGCCGACCACCTGGCCGCGCTCCTCGCGCACGGCCGTGCCGCCCTCGCCGGGCGGGTCGGTGAGCACCAGCGCCACCGTCGGCCCGACGGGGCTGGTGGCCAGGTGCCGCAGGACGGCGGTGTGCGCGACCAGGTCGGCGCCGGTCACGAGCACCGGTCCGGTGGCCGCGTCGGCCAGGGCGGCCAACTCGTCCAGGTCGGCGACGTGGCGCACCTCGTCCGCCCCGGCGCGCCGGAGCTGGTCGGCCAGCCGGTCGGCGAGGGGCTCGCCCGAGCGGGTCGGCAGGCTCGCGGCCGGGGCGTCGGCGGCGAGCACGATCGCGAGCGTCACCGCGGAACCGCGGCGTGGTACGCGTGCAGCGCCTCGGCGATCGTGCCGTCGACGCTCAGCCGGCCCCCGTCGAGGTACAACCCCCGACGGCAGAACCGGGTCAGGTCCTTTTCGTTGTGTGACACCAGCACCAGAGTGCGCCCCTCCCCGAGCAGACGGTCGATCGTCGCATAACACTTCTTGCGGAACTCCTCGTCCCCGACCGCGGTCACCTCGTCCATGAGCAGGATCGGGTGCGGCAGGTGCGAGATGATGGCGAAGCCGAGGCGGACCTTCATGCCGGACGAGTAGTGCCGCACCGACGTGTCGACGGCCCGCTCCACCTGCTCACCGGCGAACGAGACGATGTCGTCGAAGTGCCGGCGCAGGTAGCCCGACGGCAGCCCGTGCAGGCCGCCGACCAGGTAGAGGTTCTCCCGCCCGGTCAGGTCACTGGAGAACCCGGCGGAGAGCTCCAGCAGCGGCGCGACGTCCCCGCGTACCCGGATCCGGCCCTCGTCGGGGATGAGTACGCCGGCGATCAGCCGCAGCAGCGTGCTCTTGCCCGTGCCGTTGCGCCCGACCACCCCGACGGTCTCCCCGGCGCCCACCGAGAACGACACGTCCCGCAGCGGCCAGAACCGGCCGTCGTCGGCACCGTGCCGCCCCCGGTGGATGAACAGCTCCCGCAGCCGCAACTGCCGCCGCCGGTTGCGGACGAACCGGATGCCGAGCCGGTCCGCCTCGATGATCGCCTCGGCCATCCCTACAGTTCCTTGAGCAGGGCGGGTTCGAGCCGACGGAACGACCACCAGCCGGCGACCAGCACCAGCAGGCTGACGCCGACGGCGGTCGCGAGCAGCCGGGCGTCCGGGAACTCGTCGGGGTACCAGACCGCGTGGTGCAGCTGGAAGATGCCGACCAGCGGGTTCAACTCGTACGCGGCCTTCAGCCAGCCGGGCAGGTCGGCGTCGCGTACGAGGCTCAGCGGATAGATGATCGGGGTGGCGTAGAAGAGCACCCGGACGACCAGCCGCATGAAGCGCTCGACGTCGCGCATCAGCACGTTGACCGCCGAGAGCAGCAGGGCCAGCCCGACCAGCAGGACGCCCTGCACCGCCACCGCCAGCGGCAGGGCCAGCAGCGACCAGCCCGGCTCGACCCGCCCGGACGCGGCGTACCCGACGGCGACGGCGACGAGGATCGGCAGGCCGGCGGCGTACTCGGCGAAACGGCCGGCGACCCGGCCGATGGGGAAGACCTGCCGGGGCAGGTTCATCGTCGTGATCAGCCGGGCCTGACCGGTCAGCGCGTTGGTGGCCTCGCTCAGCGCCGAGCTGGTCCACATCCAGGCGAAGATCCCGGTGAGCAGGAACAGCGGGTACGAGTCGGCCGCGTCGCCGAGGTGGCGGTTGGTGTCCCGCGAGTAGAGGACGCCGAAGACGAACCAGTAGATCGCTCCCAGGCCGAGGGGCTCGATCAGCGACCAGAGGTACCCGAGCACGGACTGCTGGTACTTCACGGCGAGGTCGCGCCTGACGAGGATGCGCAGCGAGGTGCGGTGCGACCACAACGCCGCGACGCCAGAGGTCACCGCCGCCTCCCGCCTCACCGGACGGACGACAGGCTAGCAGTCGATGAACGAACGCCCCCTCAGCACTCGATCACGTTGACGGCCAGTCCGCCGCGCGCCGTCTCCTTGTACTTGACCTTCATGTCCGCGCCGGTCTCGCGCATGGTCTT